>JAYYQI010000038.1:0-14215 GCA_036128475.1 Verrucomicrobiota bacterium | reverse complement strand
CGCCCATTGTGAATGATTCGAAACTGCTGCCACCCGTAGGTGTCCGGGCCGTGTCTCAGTCCCGGTGTGGCTGATCATCCTCTCAGACCAGCTACCCGTCTTAGCCTTGGTGAGCCTTTACCTCACCAACAAGCTGATAGGTCGCGAGCCCATCCTTGAGCGCCATTACAAGCTTTAACTTTTTTACCATGCGATAAAAAGTCACATGCGGTATTAATCCACCTTTCGGCAGGCTATTCCGCACTCAAGGGCAGGTTGCTCACGTGTTACGCACCCGTTCGCCACTGTCCACAAGTCCGAAGACTTGCTTCTCGTTCGACTTGCATGTCTTAACCATGCCGCCAGCGTTCACTCTGAGCCAGGATCAAACTCTCCAAAAGAGAGTTGTGCGAATAAACGCACAGGCTCGAGTCAAACGACTCGATTTGTTCAAAAAAATATGACCGGTGACCCATCAAAATAGATCACACAAAATAACTTTCAAAGAACGAGGCCCAAAAATGGGGGAAAGCCTTCCAAAAAATCTGTTTTCCACCCAACCGTCAAGCCTAAATCCAAAAATAATAAATTTTTTCGTTATTTCTATTCCAGAGATCCCCAGTAGACCTGCTTTTCATCCTTATATCTCTCAAACCAACCCGCTCTACCTACTGCCCATAAACTCCTGAACCATGCACTTTCTTTATTAGACCAACAATAAGGATATACTTCCTTACTGGTCCATACCCAACCTATTCCATCGAAGTAAATCCAATTGTCGTAGGATCCTTTGCCCGTAGGATAAATCCAACCAAAATGAACATGAAAAACCCAACCATAGTCTGCAGCATCTGAGACTCCAATAAAGGATGGATAGAAATACCCAAACCAATCCAAATAGAACCATTGTCCTGGGGTATAGGGATTTGAGGACGCACCATGAACTGCAGATGCATCAAACCATAGGGAATCATGCATTTCGCTTCGTACAGTTCGTAATCCTATAGACCTTCTGGCGCTTTCAGGAAATTCGACATGCCTAAAAGCAATTCTTAACGGATAACCCTCTTCATTCAGAGGGGCATCCTTAAAACCTCCGCCCCTGTGCACTTTTACAGGTTTTGCATTTAGAGAAGATGCAACGCTCGGACCAAGCGTATCGGAAATACCGGCTTTGGCTTTTCCGTACCAATCTTTATCGTACCAATCCCAGCACCACTCGCTCACATTCCCCACCACATCGAACAAGCCAAATGCATTCTTGCGGATGGACTGTGGTCTTCTTTCACCGCCCAAACTATTTTCTTTCTTACTCGTAACTTGATTTCCGTCGTAGTATCCCAAAGGCGTAGATGCATCATCAAATGGATCGCCACTCAACTTATAATTAGCCATTGATCCATCTATTGTATCACCCCAGGGATAATCCAATCCTGAAATACTACCCCTCGCCATTTTTTCCCACTCAGCCTCTGTAGGTAATCTATATCCGGAAGCTTTTGTGTCTAGCCAAGTTGAACTCAAGTTCTCTTCTCCCCTTCGGTACACTTCTTTCATTTCATCAGATAGATAGTAAACAGGTTTTCTTCCATGAAATTCAGACTTTGCATTACACCACTTGACTGCGTCGTACCAAGAAACATTATTCATTGGAAAATCAAGAGGCGAAGCTAACTCATACCAAGATGGTCCTCGCTTTGGAAAATCTTGCATAACACTAAATTCATAACCCTGATTAATTGCCCAATCGCGAATCTTAATCCATTCCCTAACGCTAACTTCATACTTCGAAGCAAAAAAAGAAGAAATCCATACGCGGTGGATTGGTTGCTCATCATCTTGTATTCCCGATTGCCCCATGTAAAAGGCACTTTCCGGAACAATAATCATTTCGTCAGCTGAGGCATGATCTAAGCCAAGAACAAAAAAAAAGGCTGTAAATTTAAAGAGCCAAATTTTTTCAATACTTAGCCATGAAGACCTGTGACATGAAAAATGCATGTCCGAAATTTTGACGAACTCTTTAATTCGTCAAGTTAAATGAGGTACGATTAATCGAGAATGATACCGATTATCGTTTGCGAGAAAACTTACTTTGAAATTTTTCTACACGACCAGCCGTATCAACAAATCTCTTCTCTCCCGTGTAGGCAGGGTGTGAATCCATAGTCACATCACGAACCAACACATGGTGATCTGTGCCCTCAAAATTCTCTGTTTTTTTAGAAGAAGCAGTCGAGCGCGTGAAGAACTTCTTACCACTCGAAACATCAACAAAGCAAACAGAATTAAGTTTAGGATGAATATCTTTTTTCATAAATCAACCTTGCCTAGCTTTGAACCTAGGATTTGTTTTGTTTATAACATACAAACGACCTCTCCTGCGTACAACTTTGCAGTCTGGATGTCTATTTTTCAGTGTTTTAATGGAGGATGCGACTTTCATAGGATATGTCATAATATGTTGTCAAAGATTGCCGTCAACGCGATTTTTGCACAAGTCCACATTGATTTTGTATTGCCAAATTTTAAAAAAAAGTACATCACAATTCTATGTCCGAAGAATCTACTTCTAAAAGTCGTAACCCCGAAAACTATACCTTCCTCGATAAGGAAGCACTATCCAAATATACTACGGATACAGGCAAAATCCTTCCTCGGAAGTACACAGGTTTGACCCCGATGCAACAACGCAAGGTTTCCAAACTAATAAAGAAATCTCGCCAGATGCAACTGGCTCAATAGGTATTCTCCTCTTACCTCTTTCACTTTGTCCGATGCGGTTACCAACTGCGTAAGGTCACTTAAATCAGGCAACCTTTGCGTGCTCCCCACGCAAACGGTTTATGGTCTTGCGGCTAACGCAACCAGTACAAGTGCTGTAGAAAAAATTTTTGCCATCAAAGGGCGACCAACTTCTAATCCACTTATTGTGCATGTGCGAGACATTGAACAAGCGGGTACAGTTGCCGAACTAACTCCTATAGCCAAACAAATATGCTCATTATTCTGGCCTGGACCACTTTCGATCATTCTCAAGAGAAAAAAAGAAAAAATCCCTGATATTGTCTCGGCTAGACTAAATACTGTTGCCATTCGATCACCCCGACATCCGATTTTCAGGGATGTGCTAGATTTAATTGATTTTCCACTGGCCGCCCCAAGTGCCAATCGAAGTAATCGTATTAGCCCTACCCGAATTGAACATGTGATAGATGAATTTGGAGACTCCTGCCCCCCCTACATAGACGGAGGACCATGCGAAATAGGAGTAGAATCCACCGTACTCGATTTATCTGAGGAATCATCCATAAGGATTTTACGTTTGGGTCCAATTTCGACGGAAGATATAGAAAAAGCATTGGATAAAACCCAGACAGACGAAAATATAATTCTTGAATCCGTTCAATCCTCATCTCCTAAATCGCCCGGTTGCTTATCAAAACACTATTCACCTAGAGCTCCTTTCACGCTTCACAGAGATTTAAAGTCCATTCAACAATATAAAAAACTTTCCCCTAAAGACATTGTCCTACTTAGCCACCCAACAAATGAAAGTAAAGAGATCGAATTAAAAGCTCAGGTTCTCTACCTCGCAAGTAAAGATGATCCATTAGTTTTTGCAAAAAATTTCTATAAAATACTCAGGGAAGCAGATCGGAATGGACCAACCAGAATTCATTCTCATCTTTTGAGAAATGAAAGCGGCATTGCTCAGGCCTTAAACGACAAATTGATAAGGGGATCCTCCGAAAAAAGACTCTGAGTTCTTAATATTCAATTTCTTCTTGTTTTCCTTTACAGATGGTGAAAGGGTAATGATAAAGAATTGAAGCTATGAAATCGTATTACTGCATCTTGCCCCTACTCCTTATTCCTTACTTTTTAATATTCTCTCAAACGGATGAACAATTGAGGGACCCCGCATTTTTGGTCGAGCAATACAATCAGCTTGTAGCAAAGCACAATGCGTTGATTGAAAAAACTCGTGTTCTCATTAGCCAGAAAAAAGAGTCAACGCCTGCCTACGAACCAGCAGACGACTCCATTAAGTTGAAATTGAATGAAGCCGTTGCAAAAGTGGCTGCACTAGAAGGTCAATTAGCCAAGATCAAGAATGAGGAAATGCGTACTAGTACAAACAACCAGTATTTGGATGATTCAAACGCTAGACTGCGCAGACAACTGCAGGAACTGAAGGCCGACGAACAGGAACTCTCGTTGAGAAACAAGGAACTTACCACAGAAAATCGAAGATTATCCAACGAGATCAAATCTAAGGATTCTGAGGACAAAAGCCAATATTCCAAACTCAGAAATCTGGAATTGGAAAGAACAACTCTGCAGCGTAAATCTCAAGGTCTTTTGGGTGACAACAAATCTTTACTGGCTCAAAACAAAAAGCTTTCGAGCGATAATGAGAAATTCGAAAGAGAGGTTGCATCTCTGCAACAAAAGCTCGCTACTCTTGGTATAGACAAGGATACTAACCAAGCTAAAATTCGAGACATCAATGCCATTCTATCAGCTAGGGAAAATCAGATTTCCAGCTTGGAAAGCGAAGAGGGGAAACTTCGAGACGAACTTGATCGAGCGCGAAACGAAGTCGCCCGCTTATCGGGTATGGAAAGATTAATGGAGGACCGAAACGTCGCCCTCAAAAGTGATCTGGAAGCACGTATCAATCAAATAAGAGAACTGGAAGTTGGTAATGAAGCCAAAATAGCTGAAATTGACAGCCTCAGGGATTTGAATAACGAGCTCAAATTTGAAGTCGCCAGAAAATCCGAACAGATTGAAACACTTGGCATTTCGAATGACGAATTACGAGCTAAGGCAAATCAACTCACTCAATCCAATGAGAAACTTCGGGTTAATGAATCCGCACTGAAGGGAGAGTTGTCAGCCTTACGCTCCGAACTCACCTCATTGGGCATCGAAGAATCACGGATTTCTGAACAGTTGAATGGTTTGCGGGATGCCAATGAGATGCTTTTGGCAAAATCCCGATCCTTGGAATCGGAGAATTATGAATTGCAACAAGCCGTTGATCTCATGCGAGCTGAAATTCAAGACATGGGTACAAGTGAACAAAACCTGATAAGTAAAGTTAGGGATATCGATTCGAGGAACAAACTACTTTTAGATGAAGCAGCTTCAATCAGAGAAGAATCTCAGTTTTTTAAGGATAAAGCACGCCAAATGGAAATCCAGTTGAATCAAGCTGTTGGAAGCGAAAGAGCAATGAATCAAAACGCCCTCTCCTTAGAGAGAAAAAATACTGCCCTCCAACAAGAGATTGTAGATCTACAGCAACAGGGGGTTAGGGACTTTGAGAAACTTGCAAGAGAAGCACAAGACTTGCAAGCACGCCTTTCGGAAATTTCGGGAAGGGAACGCATGCTTGAAGGTCAACTAAGCAATTTACAAAATGACAATTACCGATTAGCGGATGAGATGCAAGCCATGCAACAGCGGGAACTGGAATACAACCGCCAACTATCTCTTCTCAACGCCAACAACAACAATTTAATTCAGCAAATCGAATCAACCCAAAGGATGAAACTTCGCTTGCGAAATGACATTATAGGCGTGATCGATCAAAATGATCGAGTGGATGAAGTCCTCCCTCAGGATTTCTAAGCAGGTAATTTAAGAGGTTTCATATTCCCCCATCGCACGGAATTTTCGATACCTCGACGAAGTACAATCATCATCTTGAGAGCATTCGTCCAAAATACGAATCAAACAATCCTTTAGAGTCTTTGCCATTCCGTCCCAGTCTCGGTGAGCCCCACCAATTGGTTCCTTCAAAATTTCGTCCACAATACCTAGTTCCAAAAGTTGTTTGGCATCCAGTTTAAGGGCATCTGCAGCATCACTTGCAAAAGCTCTATCCTTCCACAAGATTGCAGCACAACCTTCTGGTGAGATAACAGAATAATAAGCGTTTTCCAAAATCACTACTCGATCAGCAACGGCTACGCCTAAAGCTCCTCCCGAACCTCCTTCGCCTATAACAACGGCAATAATCGGAACTTTGATGGAGGCCATTTCTCGTAGGTTAACAGCTATCGCTTCTGCCACATGTCTTTCCTCCGCTCCTATACCAGGGAAAGCCCCAGGAGTATCAATAATGGAAATAATGGGTAGAGAAAAACGATCGGCCATTTTCATCAACCTTAAGGCCTTCCTGTAACCTTCGGGATTCGGGCAGCCAAAATTTCTCTTCAAATTCTCTTCAGTATTTCTACCTTTTTGCTGGCCCAGGACCATAACTTTTCTGCCATTCAAATCGGTAGGTCCTCCGATCAATGCGGAGTCATTCTTAAAGAGTCGGTCTCCATGCAATTCATTAAAGTCAGAAAAAATGCGTTCAATGTAGTCCAGCGAATAGGGTCTTGTGGGATGACGAGAAAGTTGAACCTTTTGCCAAGGCGTCAAATCGGAGTATACTTCCTTCTTAGTTTTCTCGATTTTTTTTTCAATCGCATCGATTTCCTCTGTAAAATCAAGCTCCGAATCATGAGAGGATTTCACAATTTCCTCTAATTGCTTCTCAAGCTCGAGCAAAGGCATTTCAAATTCCAAATTGTTTTTCTTATTCTGCATCTAGAAGTGATTTAAAATGGTTACATTAAATTGGAGAATCTCCTTGTGCAAGTTCTTCCTTCCATCCCAATACTCGAGCATGTGCTGTCGCTTCTTCCGCTCCCTCCTTATCACCAATCCTTACGAGAATCCTCGATAAACTAACTACTGATGCGAGATCATCAGCATCCAGTGCCAATGCCTTGCGACAGGCCTTTTCAGCTTGTTCCAGAGTACCTTGTGCCAAATAAACCTCAGCTAAAGCTCGCCAAGCCTCTAGAGAATCGGGGAACTTGGCGGTAATTCCCAGCAAAGCTTCTTCAGCTTTTAGTTCATCACCCATAGTAAAAGCAAGGATCGCTTCGTTGAGTTCTTTATGAAGTTTATTCATTATTTATATTTTATGTCTTAAAAAATGAGTTAGAGGCATTATGAGAAAATCGGATTATTAAGAAAGCAGAGCATAAGACTTGTAAATCATTCGCGTAAAATACATTCTTCACGAAATTATTATAATTTAATGTTTTCCACAAATTCAGATTTCAAACAACTTCTTCTCCTTCATGGTCGAGACCGAAGATTTGGCAAACTATCCGAAGAACTAAAGAATTTACCCGAGGAACTTTCAGCCAAAGAAAAAAAGATTCAAATTGAAAAGGAATCCATTAAATTGGCTATGAACGAATGGAGAGAATTGGAAACCCGCAATAATTCTCTTGAATCGGAAATTATTGCACTTAACGACCAAATAAGCCGGCAAAAAAACAAGCAACTGGAAGTTAAGAAAAACGAAGAATATCAAGCACTAGAGAATGAAATATCTCTTCTCGAAACAAAGTGTTCGGACATGGAGGATTTACAAATCCAGACTCTTTTAAAAATAGACGATGCTAAAGAAGTGGCTAATGTTGCAGAAGTCAAAATTACTGAAAGAGTATCCCAATTGGAATCTCAAAGGGATGCAATTTTAGACCGAAAAGACGAAATCCGAAAAGAATTAGAGATTCTGGAATCTGAAATCCTAGATTCTAGAAACGATGTGGAATCGGGACTTTTAACCGTTTATGACCGGGTAAAGAAAGTAGTCTCTCGAGCCCCCTACCTTGCACCACTGGAAGAGCAAAAATGTAGTGGATGTAATTTGAGAGTATCCAATGACGTTATTTCCTCCGTCCTCGTTGAACGCAAACTTACTCAATGCGATCAATGCGGACGTATAGTCTATGTTGAAAGATGAATCATTTTTGCCAAGCTAATCCAATCATTGGCTTTACTAATAGAAAGAACTATTTCCGAGAAGCGGTCGTTCGCTGTCCTCTCTTTTGGGAGGATAGAGGAAAGTCCGGACATCAAAGGGCAGGATTCCCCGTGAAAACGGGGGATGCTTGCATAAAAGCAAGCAAATGGCCAGTGCCACAGAAAATATACCGCCTTCCTTGGAAGGTAAGGGTGAAATGGTGGAGTAAGAGACCACCGCCACAAGGGTAACCTAGTGGGCATGGTAAACCCAATCCGATGCAAGGTGAAATAGGAAACCTGGTTGCCCGCCTAATGGTTTCGGGTACACCGCATCCTCTGATCGAGGAATTTCCACATTGTGGAGATAGATAAATGAACGACGACTTGTTTTATGCAAGTTACAGAATCTGGCTTACAGCTTCTCGGAATCCTTTTTTCATATAATTAATTCGTTTGACCCAAAAACCCTTAATTCATATTTTTGTTGTATGGCTAACACCAAATCAGCAATCAAAAACATTCGCAAGAATCGTACTCGATACCTCAGAAATCGAGCTGTTTCAAGTAGACTAAAGACTTTGGAGAAGAAATTTCGTTCCGCTATTCTCGACAAAAATAAAGAATTGGCTCAGGAAACTTCCAAAGCATTCATTTCCGCTTTGGATAAGGCACAAAAGACAAACTTGGTGCATTCAAACAAAGTTGCTAGGAAAAAGGCTCGTTGCTTTTCCCTTCTATCCGAAATTTAGTCTTTTTTAAATATGGCGAGAATCATTCTCGTCTTTATTTGAATAACCATCATCCTGCCTTTTGTGGTTTACCTTATTCTTCTTGAGGTAAGCTTGAAACACATCATCGGCTGTCATGCCCATAACTTGGGCAAGAGAGATTAAGAAATGGAATAAATCTACGATTTCAACCTTAGCATTCTGTTGATCAAAATCCTGATATTTAGCCCACCACTTCCATGGAACTGAATCCGTAAGCTCCGCCAACTCCTGTTGCATTGCACGCACATAATTCAAGATCCACTTGCAGCGTTGCTCATCGTTCATTTTGTCCATCTCTACGCCAATCCTTCGATTCAATTGATCCTGAAGTTCGAAAATATTTTCAAATTTATCCATGTAACATAGATATCAACGAATGATTTATAACTTGCAAGTGGTTAAAATCGTAATTCCACAATCTTTTCACTTGTAGTTCGAAACTTTACCCATTTACTGTTCTTTTTCTTCGAATTAAGCCTACATGGAAAGCTACTGAGTTTTTCTTCTTACTAATTGCAGCTTCCATAGTCCAATCCTCAATAATACCTTTTTAAAATGAAATCCAGAATTCGCTCAAGGTGGTATCGCTCCAATGAAAAACCATTGGAGAGTTCTCCATCAGAATCATCAACATCTTCCCCCCCATTAGGAGAAATTTCGCTCTCCGAAGAAACCCCATTCAAAGACGATTTAATTGGAGCAAAACCAAAATCGAATCATGATACCGGTAATAGTCATCGAAAAAGAAATGGTGATAACCGGAAACCGCATCAGGAAAACCGGGATCGAAGAAAAAAACGAGGGCAAGCCAACCGAAGAGAAGACAAGGATAATCGAGGGAAACATAGATCAAGAAAGTCTCATCCGAATAATCAAACAAAGAATGGTAATCGAAAAGACCATTCTTCGAATGAAGGGAGTAATTCTCCCCGCCCCAGAAATCGAAAGCACGCCTCTACAAAAAGTGATAAGGCTTCTGAAGAACAAAATACAAAATCAAAAGTAGGTAAGTTCATTTCCAAGTTGTTTGGAGGTTAATGACTTTTTATGTTTCCTTACCTAGTATGGTTTTCAATTCTTTATAATTGTGGATCTGTTTCGAATCCGTGGTGGGGAAAAACTCCAAGGTACAGTTAGAATAAGTGGTGCGAAAAATGCGGCCCTTCCCCAATTTGCCGCCGCATTACTGACTTCAGAAGAATGCATTTTGGAAAATGTCCCCGATCTAACTGACATTCGTTTCATGGCCGAAATTCTTAGCGAACTCGGTGCAAAAGTAGAAAGATTATCGGAGAATTCATGGAAAATACAAGCTTCGGAAATCAATTATTCCGCACCCTACAACCTAGTGCGAAAAATGAGAGCTTCCATCTGTCTCCTTGGTCCATTGGTGGCTCGTCTGAAAAAAGCGGAAATTCCAATGCCTGGTGGATGTGTTATAGGTAACCGCCCAATCGACTTGCACCTAAAAGCCCTAGAAGGACTTGGTGCTCAAGTATCCTTACAAGGAGGAATTGTTCAAGTAGATGCAAGTGAGCTAAAGGCAAACTACATTTTCCTTGGAGGTCGCCTCGGAAGTACTGTCACAGGAACGGCCAATGCCATCATGGCATCGGTCTTTTCATCCGGTAAGACCATTTTGGATGGATGTGCTTGCGAACCGGAAATCTTCGACCTTTGCCAAATGCTCAAAAAAATGGGGGCTCAAATTTCTGGAATTGGTTCTCATAAGATTGAAATCATGGGAGTTTCCGAACTCAAGGGGTGTCGGCATAAGGTTATTCCCGATCGAATAGAAACTGCCACTTTTGCTTTGGCAGCCGCAATCACAAATGGTGACGTATGCATAGAAGGAACAAATCCAAAATTCCTGGGAGCCTTCCTTAACCTAATGAGAGACTCAGGAATCAATGCAACTGTCGAATCCCAATCTATTCGGATTAGCATGATCGAATCTGGCATTCGACCCTTTGAAGCGATCACTCTTCCCTACCCCGGATTTCCGACTGACCTACAAGCTCAAACCTGTGCTTTAGCTACCGTTACTGAAGGACTGAGCATAATAACTGAAAGAGTATATCCAAGTAGATTCATGCATATTCCGGAATTGCTGAGGATGGGTGCCCATATTTCCTTGGAGGGTTCTAGTGCAATCATACATGGCGTGCCTCGTCTGAAAGGAGCTCCAGTAATGGCATCTGATCTCCGAGCAAGTGCGGCTCTCATCCTAGCTGGACTTGCCGCAGAGGGTGAAACATGGGTTCAAAGAATTTATCATTTGGATAGAGGATATGATTCATTTGATAAAAAACTTAATTCCTTAGGCGCCGTTGTGGAAAGAATATCCGAAGATGATTTGCCAAAATCCTTTTCGCACTCTAGTGGGTAAATAAAATCCTTTTGAAAGAAGAAATTTCCAAAAACAAAAAGATTTTGGATCCATCGATCCAAAGTCAAAAAGACATGGAAGCAGCATTACGCCCCCCTTCCTTCGACGACTTCACTGGGCAAGCGAAAACCATAGAAAGACTTGAAGTTATGGTTGGAGCTGCGGCTAAACGGGATGAGGCACTAAAGCACATCCTTCTTTGCGGTCCTCCAGGTCTGGGCAAAACTACCTTGGCTCATATTATAGGACATGAACTCCAGAAAGAGGTTCGCGTCACTTCCGGTCCCGTAATTGATAAGCCGGGCGACCTTGCAGGTTTGCTTACCAACTTGGAACAGGGGGATATCCTATTCATCGACGAAATTCATCGAATTCCCAAAACCGTGGAAGAATATCTATACTCGGCCATGGAGGACTATCGAATTGATATCATGATCGACCAGGGGCCAAATGCAAGAAGTGTTCGTTTGGATATTCCTCGATTTACCCTAATCGGAGCCACCACTCGAGTTGGTTTGCTAAGTGCCCCAATGAGAAGTCGATTTACTTTGCAAACTCGTCTCGATTACTACGACAGGGAGGAATTAACAAAGATCGTTTTGAGGAGTTGTAATTTACTGAAATGTGATGTGGAGAAGGATGGAGCATCCGAAATTGCTGGGCGGGCTCGCGGTACTCCAAGGATTGCAAATAATCTTATTCATTTTGCAAGGGATTTCGCGGAGCAGAGAGCAGATGGAAAAATTACAAGAAAAATTGCCGGAAAGGCCTTGGAATTGCTTGAAATCGATGAACAAGGACTTGACGAAATGGACAAAAAAATCCTTCACATGCTTGCTTCAAATTATAAGGGTGGTCCAGTCGGTTTAGGAACCATTGCCGTAGGAGTAAACGAAGAGGAACATACCTTGGAAGAGGTACATGAACCATTTTTAATACAAGAAGGATATTTAAAAAGAACTTCCCAAGGTCGCGTACTTACCCCAAAGGGCTGGGAAATCTCAGGAATTTCCCTTCAGGGCAATACGCAAGGGGGCCAAATGGATCTTATTGAATCTTAAGTAATCTGCTTTCGAGAAGCTTAAACACATGCAGAAAGGATTTACTGAACATTTCTGGATTCTTTTCAATTAGCTTCGAAATTTTCCGTAAGTTATATTCTCCAATTTCCATAATTTCATCCTTATTTGCCCGTATGCTGGAATGATATTCAGAAATCGCGTATACTCGTACGAATTCATTTCCAGTTTCCACACATGGACTAAGCCGCAAAAGTTCCAAAAAACTATCTTCTACTAGATTCAGTCCCAGTTCTTCTTCACATTCGCGCATTGCCGCCAACAAGTAACTCTCGCCAGCATCAACATGCCCAGAGCAAGTTGTTGTCCAGAGCAATGGATCCAGATCCTTCCTGGCAGATCTTCTTTGCAAAAACCATGTTTTTTCGTCCTTCCTTACGAAAACATGAATCGCACGATGAAAATATCTCTTCTCATGAGTCTCAAATCTCGATGCCCGTCCAATCACTTCATCCGTTATGTTTACTATGTCGAAAAATTCATCCATGAGGCTTTTCAAATAATTTTAAAATAATTAATTGAAAAGCAATGAATATTTTAAACTTTGGGGTTGGCTTTACATTCAAGAGATTAAATAAATCGAATGTGGTCGGTTCATCTTTTAAAATTTTGGGATCAAGCAGTTCGGGAAATGCAGCTCTTCTCCGGACTGGAGAAGTTAACATTCTTGTGGATGCCGGGTTTTCATGCAAAAAACTCCAATCCCTGCTTAAAAAAGAGGGGATTTCGAGCGAACAACTCGATGGAATCTTTCTCACGCATGAACACAACGATCATTGTGCTGGCCTCCGTGGATTATCCAAACTTGGAAACCTTCCGATTTTTGCCAATCGTGATACCATACAAGCGATCCAACCAAAATTACTACGGCGTCCCAACTGGAAAATATTTGAAACCGGAAAAACCTTTACCTTTAAATCGATTAAAATTCATCCATTTAGTGTTCCCCATGATGCATACGATCCAGTTGGTTTTCTTTTCGAATGGGGCAAAGATGATCTCTTTGACCCACCAAATAGCTTAGCATGGGTAACGGATCTGGGATTTGTTCCTTCTTTGGTGCGTGAGAGAATCAGACGGGCAAAAATTCTTGTTATCGAATCCAATTATTGTACGAAAATGCTTGCGGAGGATGAAAAGAGACCTTGGAGTACAAAGCAACGAATTCGTAGTCGACATGGTCATCTTTCTAACCAAACAACTTTTGAATTGTTGGATTCCTATCAAGACTCCCATTGGCAAAAAGTATTCCTCATGCATTTGAGTAAAGACTGCAATAATGTGTCTATTGTAAGAGAACAATTCAGCAAGCTGTCCTATAAGGGCAAGCGCTTTGAAACCTTTGTGGTAGACCCCCTAACATCCGAGACGCTACCAATATGAGGAGATTAAACAGGCAGACTAAAATTACCGCTACAATAGGACCGGTTACCGAAAGCGAAGAAATCATTTCTCTTCTGATTGAAAAAGGCGTGGATATTTTCAGGCTAAACATGGCACACGCGGACCATGACTGGGTAAGAGATGTTAGCTCAAAGATTCGATCACTAGGAATAAGTCTCAACCGCGAACCTGCAATAATGATGGATGTCAAAGGTCCGGAAATCAGAACGGGATATCTTCATGATGAGCTTAATCTCAAAAAAGACGATTACTTAGACTTAATCTTTGAAGCTCAACCCATCCCTCCCATTTCCGATGGAATTTGGCTAATTGAAGTAAACTACGACAAACTTCCAGAGCATATTAAATCCGGAGATACCATACTAATAGACAATGGATTGATCCCTTTATCCGTACTGGAATCTTCCACTGAAAGAATCCGCTGTCGAGTCAAACAAGATGCAATTCTAAAAAGTCGTAGACATGTTAACTTACCAGGAATCGAAACCGGTCTTCCATCACTCACAGAAAAAGACAGGAAAGATTCTTTGGTAGGTATTGGATGTGAGCATGATTATTTCGCATTATCATTTACTCGAGATGCCGACTCAATCGACTTGTTTAGAAGTTTTCTGAGAGAAAATGGTTCAGACGCTCAAATTATTGCTAAAATTGAAGACCATAAAGGAGTTCATAATTTAGAGGAAATTATTAAAGCCTCGGATGCAATAATGGTGGCAAGAGGTGATTTAGGTATTGAATGCGCATTGGAGGAATTACCCATT
>JAYYQI010000037.1:0-32053 GCA_036128475.1 Verrucomicrobiota bacterium | reverse complement strand
TTTGCCAAACCTCTGAGTGAGTTGAAAAGTGCCGGTACGGTACTTGATGGTACTAAAAGTGGAGATTATCGAGTGCATGGATTGTTCAGATGGAATTTTTAAGAAATCTTGAGATGAAAAATTTTAAAATCTCCATAATATCTTTATTCAGTGTGCTAGGGTTGGCCAATTTTGTGCGGGGACTGCCGGAGGGGACAACTTCGGTGCAGGGTGGTGGTTCTTTTACCATTAGCGAATCGGGTGATCGAATGCTGATCGAGGCACCGGATAACAGTATTTTCTCGCACGAGACTTTCAACCTGAGTTCATCCGAATCGGTCGTCTTTTCTCAACCCAATTCACAAGCTCGTGTGCTTAACAGGATTTCATCCCTTAATCCTTCGCGAATTGACGGGAAGATTGAAGCGACCGGAAGGCTTTACTTTCTTGCTCCCGGTGGATTGATTTTTGGAGAAGGAGCCTTTATCGAAGCGGGTAAATTACATGCCATTGCCGGCAGTCTTTCGAATGAAGATTTTATTAATGGTTCGGAGACTTACACGGGACTTTCCGGATTAGTGGAGAATCGAGGAACAATGATTGCGGATGAAGTGGTTTTAGGGGGACTTCAGGTAATTAATTCGGGTAGCATTGTCGCTACTGAAGGAATCGTCACTTTGGGTGCAGGTGGTGGTTTGGAACTGATTAGAGAAGATGGAAGTTTTTCGGTTTCGCTTACGAATGATGCCGATGCGCCCCTAGGGGGTGCGGGGGACTTGGCGGGGCAAGCGCTTCTTCAGTCCGGAATTGTTCAGGCTTCCGAGGCCCATTTGCATGGCACTGAAATCTTACAGACAGGATCAATTCAAGCCGCTAAATCATCTTTTGGTTCTTTTTCAAGTTTGGATGGTTCGAGCGGAGCACTGGTGGCCTCACAATTGGAATTGCTTGGGGGAAGCGAAGCCAGTCCTTCATCGGTCGAACTCAGTTCCTCTTCTAATTACATTGGATCGCTCAAGGCTGAAGGAGCTTTTTCTATTTTGAATCTACGATCACAGAGTTCCATGAGCGTTGGGGCCGTTTCTAACAGGGTTAACCAAGGTGCAGGGGGGATGCCCACTCTCCGAGTTCAACAGGGGGATATTCGAGTGACGAATGGAAACCTGAGTCTGAGCGTGGGTTTTGCTCCAATTTTTACTAATTCCACAAGTGGTTTTCTTCTGGCTGCCTCGGATAACCTCGAGCTCGGCAGTACGCTTCCTCCACAAAATTATGACCGCATTCTTTTGTATGGTCAAAACCTAGACACTCAGACTCATGCATCGCTTGGTCAAACTGAGAATATGAAGCTTTTTCCATTGAAGTCTACTTCTTTGGATATTTCTGAAATTTCGCGTGGGTTGGATGCGGAGTCCATTCTTTCCCTTCTTTCGGAAAACCCTACATTTGATGGATTTTACATTGGAGATGGGGATGCGTTGAAATTGAGTGGTCAAGAGATTAATCTAGTGCCTGATGATAATAATCCTCTAAATTTGGAGTCCCCCGCTATTGCAAATCCGGCTTGGACTGATGATGCTCTTGAAGGAACGGAGCCTACCTTCAATCCTCTTTCCTTATCGCAACCCTACGAGCGGCAATCATTCGGAACTTTAGGGGTCAAGCAGTTGGAAGAAGCAATGAGTTTGGGACTATTTGGAGACTTCTCGTATTATCTGGAAGCTCCATCTTCGAAGGATTTGCTATTGGCTTCGCTTGCGCAGAGCGGAGGTACCTCTTCCGCATTTGGTGGAAGTTTTGCCGTGGTGGGAGAAAAAGGGGTTGGGATTTCGGAAAAAAGCGCAGAGGCTGTGGAATCCTCGGATTCCTCTGAATCATCTGGTGAGGAGAGTGAGGAGAGTGCGGATGAATCAGGTGATGATGGCGACGGAAAATCATCGACCAATAGCAAAGCCTCAGAAAAACTCGCCAAGGCTCGGGCTATGGGATCCGTTCCATTCGCTCCGATAAGTCGCCCTATTACTTCTCCTGAAGCTTCACTCATTCTTCAAGAGGCTTTATCTGTGGAAGTTGAACGAAAACTCGAAAAATACTTGAACCGAAAGCTCTGAATTTAATGAAGACCCAATCGATTTTATTTTGCCTTCTATTTCAATCACTGATTCTGCTTCCTTGTCTAGTGAATGCCGCCGAAGATGCAAATCTTGAAACTCTGCGTCGACAGATCGAATCTCTGGAAAAAGCTATTGAGGGATTGACGGAACCCCAAGTCGATGTCTCCAAGAATTCCTTGTTTCCTGAGAATGGTGAGAGTTTGAAGAAGGGTGAAGAATCGGAAACGACCACAGTAAAGAGCGTGACTGCGGATTCGAAGACAGCAAACGGGCAATTGGATAATTTATCAGATTTGCTTGATTCTTTTGAAAAGCGTATAGAGCAAATCACTGCCGGAGAACCCGATGTTATGGTTAAAGGGGAAGAAAAAGATTCTTTGCCTTCGGAGAGAATCAAAAATTTCTCCGATCTCACAAGGCAAGACAATCTTCTGCCTGAGATTGAACTGGATAAGCCGATAAAAAGATCCGTTTTGGATGATAGCGAATTTCCGCGAGTGGAGGAATTGAGTGGACAGGTTTCCTTATACGACCTTCAGCAGGGTGGCTTTAAACCAGTTCGAGTAGGGTATGAGATTAGCGAATCCACTCTTTTTGTTGTGGGTGATGAGTCTGAATTAATTATTTCCTTCCCTGGACAAGTTGCCTCTCGTATGGGAGCAAACTCAAGACTGGTTGTCTCTCCACGCATTAATAATCGTTACGAGATTGAATTACGCCTTGGGACAATATCTGCTATGCTTGATCCTTCCCGCAGTATTATTGGAGCTCCAATTTTTGCGATTCAAACCACTACCGGTCTGGTAGAGGCAAGAGGTACTTTCTATGCGATTGCTGAGTATAAGGGACAGACTTACACGGCGGTTAAACGCGGAAAGGTTTATAAGCGAGAAACACCACCTACGATGAGGGATTTTGCATCCTATGTGAAAAAAACAAAGGATGATTCTAAGATCGCCGGTGTCGTTCAACCTCCAGGACCAAGTAGTAGGGAATAATTAAGATGAAAATACAAGAACACCCCAGATTTAGAACTTTCATGAATACGCAATCCAAATATTTATCTTACCCTCTATCATTTCTTCTTTTTGTATTCATGATGCCAATATTTACCAAAGGTCAAGTGGCTGATGTGGAAATTGGAAATGGATTCAGTTTGATGCGAATGTCAGATTCAACCTTGAAGGTTATTGGGGCCAATGAATACGGACAATTAGGTGATGGTACACTATCAAATCAAATCCAAATGCTTCAGGTTGCAACCGACATAAGTTCACTATCGGCAGGCACTGAACATAGTTTGTACCTAAGCAGTACGGGTAACCTGATGGCCATGGGTCGAAACCAGTTTGGCCAGTTGGGAGATGGAACTACGACGGATCGAAATTCATCCGTTGAAATCGATTCCAATGTGAGTGCAGTGGTTGCAGGCACTGAACATAGTTTGTATATTAAGACCAAGGCAACCCTATGGACCATGGGCCGAAACCAATATGGCCAGTTGGGAGATGGCACCTTAAGCGATCGAAATTCATCTGTTGAAATCGATTCCAATGTGAGTACAGTGGCTGCCGGAGCTGAACATAGTTTGTATATCAAGACCGATGGAACTTTATGGGCCATGGGTCGAAACCAGTATGGTCGGTTAGGAGATGGCACCTTAAGCGATCGAAATTCATCCGTTGAAATCGATTCCAATGTGAGTGCGGTGGTTGCTGGAGCTGAACATAGTTTGTATATCAAAACCGATGGAACTTTATGGGCCATGGGCCGAAACCAGTATGGCCAGTTGGGAGATGGAACTACGACGGATAGGAATTCTGCGGTGGAAATTGCTTCCGATGTAAGTGTAGTATCGGCAGGCACAGAACATACCTTATTTATTAAGACTGATGAAAGTCTATGGGCGATGGGTCGTAATCAATATGGACAATTAAATGATGGATCTATTTCGGATCGGAACTCACCCGTAGCGGCAAAGGCATTTTATTTAGATCTTCAAAATGCAGATGGTGGGGCGGTACAAGGTTCCGGATACTATTCAAGTTCTTCGATTGCTACTCTTTATGCCGTTCCACAATCAGATTATTTTTTTGGAGGTTGGACAGGAGATATCGAAAACTCGCAAAACCCTACTACGGTAACTATGGATGGAGCCAAGACTATTACAGCGAGCTTTACGAATTTGGAGACATACGCATCAGGAAGAGAAGCCACTGCCCGTGACGAAGGGAACGCAAGCGGAATCGCATATGTGCAAGCGAATCCCTCCACTTACAGTTTGTACACCGAAGCAGAGAAGAACGCGTCGGATGCGAGTAGATATGCCAGTGGGCGAACAGATGGAGTAACTGAAGGGAACGCGAGTGGGATAGCGTATGTACAAGCGAATCCCTCCACTTTCAATTTGTACACGGAATTGGAAAAGAATGCCTCGGATGCCACGCAGTATGCAAGTGGTCGTGCATTGGGAGTGAATGAAGGGAATGCGAGTGGAATTGCTTATGTGCAAGCGAATCCCTCTATATACAACCTATACACGGAAGCAGAGAAGAGTGTTGCCGAATTGGTGGCCAGAGGTGTTGGGGAGGCACAAACCCTTTCTGAAGTACAGGCAAACTTAGCCAAGGAAGGACTTTCATTGTTAACCTACCTCGAAATGGTAAACTTTAATCTTCCTCATACTCAAAATTGGTTTTATCAACCAGGAATGGGTTGGTTGTGGACGGAGGCCAATACTTTTCCCTTTATCTATCGAGCTCCCGATGGAGAGGAACAAGCAGGTGGCTGGTTGTATTTTAGTCAACTGGATGAACAGCCAAGTCCATCTTTCTACGACTACGCCACCAAGACTTGGATCACGCCTTCGAGTACTGACTAAAAGCTAAAACGTAAAAAAGTGGGAAGTTTTTTTTCCGTTCTAGGTTGCCCCAATTGAAAAATACCTTTTTCTCAAAGTTTAAAAATTTTTTAGTGTTATTACACTCGTGTACTTCATCATCATATTCTTTCTGTTATTTCTGAACTGGGTTATTTTCTCCGGGAAGTTTGATGCGTTTCATTTGGGATTGGGTCTAATTTCCTGTGCAGTCGTCACATGGATCTCTCATGATTTGCTCTTCGAAGATCGAAAGAAGTCGATTTTGGCTCGGATTAAAGAAGCTTGGATGTTCATCAAATATGTACCTTGGATCACGTGGGAAGTTGTGAAGGCGAATATGCATGTTTTTAAATTAGCCATGACCAAGGCGGGGTATGAAGAAATGTCGCCCCGTGTGGTTACGTTTGAAACTTATTTGAAAACAGATTTTGCCAAGTTTGTTTTGGCAAATTCCATTACCCTAACACCGGGAACCATTACCATGTTGATTCGTGGGGATGTTTTTCACATTCATACGATGAGTCAGTTTCTCGAGGATGATTTGCTAACTGGTGCGATTGAACGAAAAGTGGCTGAGGTCTTTGAACCGGAGGTTTTGTCTAAAAAATGACCCATTGGTTTGCCATAGTAATGGGTGCATCCCTTTTTGTGTTTATGATTCCGATTGTGTATCGGATATGGGTGGGTCCTACGGAATTCGATCGAATTTTAGGGGTCAATGCCATTGGGACTAAGACGGCGGTAATTCTGGTAATCATTGGTACCCTCTTTGACCGTGTGGATATGTTCGTAGACTTTGCTATTGCATATTCGTTACTCAATTTTGTGGCTGCTTTGGTAGTTGCCCGGTATTTTAACCGGACTATTTCACTCAAGGAAATGGTTGCCAGGGAAGAGAAGGAGAAGAATGCGAAATGAATTTTGATTGGACATTTTCGTTTTCTCATCTGGCTTCCGTATCTCCTGACAATGAGGGTATTTTCATTCTGCAAATTTTGGGTATTCTTATGGGGGTTCTTGGATTGGTTTTCTTTCTGGGCGCTGCCGTTGGAATGGTTCGTTTCCCTGATTTCTTTACCCGTATGCATGCGGCAGGGAAGGGTGATACTTTGTCCACAATGTTGATGCTTACTGGTTTCGGGTTGGTGACAATGGAGGATTTTTCCGTAACCAGTTGGTTAATATTCATCAAGATTCTGGCTGTGGTTCTCTTTATCTATTTAACAAGCCCGACAAGTTCTCATGCCTTGATGCGGGCTTCTTTTGAGGATGATGAAATGCCAATATCGGAGGAAGATTTGAAAAAACCAAAAAAGAGAAAGGCGAAGACAAAATAATGGGCTTGGCTCTCTTCAATACCTTCATCTTGCTTCTTTTGGTGGTGGCTGCATTGGCGGCACTTCGTATTCGCGATTTGATCACCGCTTCCGTGGTGTTTGGAGTTTATAGTTTCTTAATGTGCTTGCTGTGGGCTGAAATGGGAGCAGTGGATGTTGCTTTTACCGAAGCAACGGTGGGAGCTGGTGTTAGTACGGTGGTTATGGTGGCTACGATTTTCAACCTAAAGAGAAAATCCAAGGACTGATGAAGAAGATTGCATTGATACCGGTGGTGGCGATTGGTCTCTTGTTGCTTTATGCAGCTCAGGATTTTCCGGAATGGGGTGATCCGGCATCTCCTGCTTCCTCATCCCCTGTTTCCTCTCATTTTATTTCCAAAACTGGAGTGGATACGGAAGTACCGAATATGGTGACTGCCGTATTGGCGGATTATCGAGGATTCGATACGATGTTTGAAACAGTGGTCGTGTTCATTGCAGGTTTGGCCGTGCTTGCGATTCTGAAAAATTCCAGACGTGGACGAGGCACAAGGAAAGATCATGAAGTGGATGCAGAACCCGATTTAATCGTTACCAATACGGTTCGTTTGATCGTACCGGTGATTCAGATATTCGCATTTTACGTTTTGGCCCATGGGCATGTGAGTCCCGGTGGCGGTTTTCAAGGTGGCGTGGCAATGGGGGCAAGTTTCATCTTGATTGCATTGGCTTGGGATCTGGATGTGGCCTTGGTTCGTTTTCCACTTTCTCGATGCGTGGTTGTTGCCGGTTTGGGCATTGTGATTTATGGGGGCATTGGTTTGATCTCGATGTTTTTTGGAGGGGAATTTTTGGATTATGCCGAATTGGAGAAAGTCTTGCCTGTCTCTAGAGAAATGGCACGATATTATGCAATGCTCGGTGTGGAAGTCGGAGTTGGATTTACGGTGACTGCAATCATGTTCGCATTATATGCGAATCTATCCACGGAGGGACGCCTGAAAGGAGGCCTCTAGGTCTGGTAGGTTAGGTTATGTTTGAGGAAGGCGCCATATTCAACGAGCTGCTCTTGGAGCGTTTGAACTATTTTATCTATGTGATTCTTTTGCTCATTGGATTATACGCAATGATTTCCAAAAATAACTTGATCAAGAAATTAATCGGAATGTCTATTTTCCAAACCGCGATTATTCTATTCTTTGTTTCTTTAGGAGTTAAGGAAGGAGCAACCGTTCCTATTTACAAGGCGGAGCATGATCCACATGGACATGCTGTAAGCCACGATGCAAATGATACGGAAGTGGATGCCGGTGTTGTTCATTCACCGCAAGCTCTCAAGCAGGGTCAAGTCGCTCAATACGCCAATCCGCTTCCTCATGTACTTATGCTCACTGCAATTGTGGTTGGGGTGGCTACTCTCGGATTGGCTTTGGCACTTACTCAAAGAATTTTCCAGGGATATGGAACTGTTGAGGAAGATGAATTACTCGTGAAATTGGAGAGGGAAGATGCTCGTAAGAGTGTATCTCCATTAAAGGCGAAAGTATCCACCCCTAAGAAAACCAAAACCACCAAGGCCAAGGGGAGTGCATCCCACAAGAAATCGGTTAAGCCTAATCCCAAGGCATCGAAAACCACTTCGAAGCGAACGTCTTCCCCTAAGAAAAAATCATGACCGAAAACGCAATCGCATGGATTTTTATCTTTCCGCTCTTTGGTTCGGTTGCTTGTGCTATTTTGGGTTTATGGAAAAGAAGTTGGTGTTACCCTATCTCGGTATTTTGTATGATAGGGTCTACATGGGCGGGAATTGAAACTCTCATGCAGGCGATGGATTCTTCCGCTGGAGAAGTTTCCTATATCTTGGGCGGTTGGGTTCTCGATCTTTATCCAAGGGGAGTTGGAATTGAATTTCGGGCCGATTTATTGGGTGCCTTAATCGTCCTTGTGGTTCTGGGGGTTGGATTAATTGTTACGATTTATTCAAAATTACCGGTGCAAGAAGAAACTCCGAATAAGGAAGCTATCTTTTATCCTCTCTTTCTTTTGCAAATTACGGGCCTGGCTGGAATCTCCCTTACTGGTGATGCCTTTAATTTATATGTATTAATTGAGGTGGCTGCACTAACTGGTTATGGTTTGATTGCCATTGGTTCTAATCGGGCCGCTGCGGCCGCTTTTAATTATGTCATTTTGGGAACTATTGGGGCGTCCTTGTATCTTCTTGGTGTTGGTTATCTATATATCAAAACTGGAACCCTAAATATGGTTGGGATTTGTGAAGTTATTGAAGCCAATGGTTTGCAAGATTCAGCTACCATGCAAGTTGCCTTCGCTTTGGTGGGTCTTGGCATTTTGATTAAGATGGCTTTTTTCCCATTCCATGCCTGGCTCCCGAATTCCTACTGTCATGCGCCTACCACCACATCAAGCCTACTTGCTCCTCTGGTTACCAAGGTAATGATTTATGTCATGATTCGTATGGTCCTTACCGTATTCGGTGTTGATTTCTCCTTCGAGTCGACACTATGGACTCAGGTTCTTCCATGGTTGGTGGTCATCGCGATTGTATCGGCTGCAGTCATGGCGTTGGCTCAACGTGAGATCAAGCGGATGTTGGCTTATTTAATCGTAGCTGAGGTAGGTTACATGGTGGGTGGTGTTTGGATTTATAATTACTACGGGTTGATAGGCTCCATCTTTCATGTGATTAGTGATGCTTGCATGACATTGTGTCTCTTTTTGGGTGCCGGGCTGATTTTAAGAAAAGCCAAGACCACTCATTTTGATGGACTACGAGGTCTGTTCTCGAAAATGCCCTTCACGATGTTTGGTTTCTTTGTCGGTGGATTTTCCATCATTGGTTTACCTCCGACGTGTGGCTTCTTTAGTAAATGGTATTTGATTACCGGAGGTATGGTGGCGCAGAGATGGGAATACATGGTGGTTCTGATGTTTTCGACGATGGTCATGGTAGTGTTGTTTTTTCGTTTGATTGAACGTATCCACTTGGCTGTTAGCGAGAGTGGAGAAAACTTAGGACATGGCCATGGAGACTTGGGATTGACGAAGGAACAAACGAAGTTTGATGAAGGGCCCTGGTCGATGGTACTTCCTTTAGCGGTCGCTGCTTGTATCGTATTGGTGATTGGAATTTATAATCAAGACGTCGTTAATCAAATCGAACGGTTCCTTGAACCTTTTAATTTACCGAAAGGAACTGGTCGGCCATGATGGATGCAACTCCCGTTAAAGACGTCGTTGGTTCTATGGATTTGATGGCACCTTGGATCGTAAACGATATTCGCCCACTTCTTGCTTTCCTTGTTCCATGGATTGGTATGATTGGTATCATTTGGGCAGGTGAGAAACGTCCGAATGTAAGAGAGACTTTTACTTTTATAGCCGCTATTGCTCAAGCAACCATTGTTTGTTCCATGATTCCTTTGGTTTTGAATGGGGCGATCATTGAATTTCAAGTTTGGCAAATTTTTACCAATGTTCCACTCCTGCTTCGCGTGGATGGGGCTGGTCTTCTTTTTGCCTGTGTTGCATCAATCCTTTGGATTGCCACGAGTCTGTATGCGATTGGATATATGCGTGGGCTACACGAGCATGCTCAAACCCGTTTCTATTCTTATTTCGCTCTTTCCCTATCGGCGACTATGGGCGTGGCCTTTTCCGCAAATTTACTCACAATTTATTTCTTCTACGAAATGCTTTCCGTATCCACCTTTCCGTTGGTTACGCATATGCAGGACAAGGAAGCTCGCACCGGTGGTAGGACTTACCTCGGGTATTTGCTTTTCACTTCCCTTTGCCTTCTCCTTCCTGCTCTTAGCTGGTGCTATGTTTGGTTGGACGGTGGGGCAGTGACCATGGATTTCCTCACGGATACCGGCAAGGTTAGTTTCTTTTCCCAAACTACACAAATTACGTTACTGGCACTCTTTACCTTTGGGTTCGCCAAGGCAGGTTTAATGCCTCTTCATTCCTGGTTGCCCGGAGCCATGGTAGCGCCAACTCCAGTCTCCGCGCTTTTGCATGCAGTTGCGGTGGTAAAGGTGGGTGTATTTTGTGTTTATCGGGTATATTCCGATATCTTTGGCATCGAAGTTCTGCAATCCCTTGATGGAGAAGACTGGATGATAGGACTTGCTTGCGCGACGATTTTGATTTCTTCCCTCATTGCTTTGTCACAAGATAATCTCAAGCGTAGATTGGCTTTTTCTACAATTGGTCAGTTGGGCTACGTTATACTTGGAGCCACATTAGCGACCGATTTGGGTCTGGGCGGCTCTCTATTACATATCGCTATGCACGCATGCGGAAAGATTACTCTCTTTTTCTGTGCTGGAGCCATTTTTGTGGCAACGGGCAAGAAGTACGTAAGCCAGTTGCGCGGATTGGGCAGGAAGATGCCCTTCACTATGGGTGCTTTCATGATTGGATCTTTGAGCGTAATTGGTTTACCCCCTTTGGGTGGTTTCGTCAGTAAATGGTATTTGGCTCTTGGCGCCTTGGATCGCGATATGATCTGGGTCGTGGTCGTCTTGCTGATAAGTTCTCTTCTTAATGTATTTTATTTGTTGCCAGTCGCCGTTACAGCCTTCTTTCGCCCCGAAGAGGAGGAAGATGGAAAGAGTGGTATACAAGAAGCTCCTTGGCCTTGCGTAGTTCCTCTTACACTAACGGCAATTGGGTGCTTTATCCTATTTTTCCTATCCGGACCATTATTGACTTTGGCTGGAATTACTCGATGAAGGAGTCGGTCCAATGAATAAGAAATCCGCAAACAAAGAAGAGAAATCTAAGTCCTGGTTGGATCAACCGGGAAATGTCAAAAAGATCATTCATGGGTTTTATTGGTTGTGTGGATTGGTGATTTTGGCAGACGTTATTTTCAGTCTTGTTTGGCATAAGCATGCGATCTTCAAGGAGGATGTAAGTTTGCATAGTTATGAAACCTTGCCCGCCTTTTATGGGATTTATGGATTTCTTGCCTGCGTGGGTTTGGTTTACGTTTCGAAATTGATGAGAAGTTGGAATGGAAAAAACGTTCTGATGCGCGAGGAGGATTACTGGGATAAATAAAATGAATATTCTCGCCGCAAGTAGTATGGAATTGGGGGCTCATCCAGCCCTGGCTCTTATGATTGGTGGATTGTTGAGTATATTCCTACGTGGAAAATATGCATCCATGACCATGATTTTTGCTCCTTTGTTTGGTCTTTGGTATGTACATACTCTGGAACTGGGAAGTGTTTCAAATCTGGTATTATTTGGATATGAGATTGTTGGAGTATCCGTGGATCAGCAAGCCAAGTTGTTTGGCTATTTGTTCCATATTGCTGCATTGGTGGCAGGTATTTATTCCTTTCACTTACGAGATCCCTGGCAGATTTCGATGGCCTTGCTTTATGCGGCCAGTGCGGTGGGAGTAGCTTTTGCGGGAGATATGCTCTCCCTTTTTCTCTGGTGGGAGGGATTGGCGATTACATCGGTTTTTCAAATCTGGGGTCGTAAGACAAAAGAGGCGGAGGATTCGGGATTTCGTTATTTGTTTTTCCATGTTTCATCGGGTCTTCTGCTTTTGGCTGGAATACTCTTTCGTTATCATGGCGAAGGATCCTCGGCCCTGTCTTTGGAATCTCTGACGGATGCTCTTGAGGGTGGGGATATCGGAGCGATGCTTATTTTAGTTGCGATTGGAATAAAGGCAGCTTTTCCGGGTTTACATGTTTGGTTGAAAGACGGATATGCCGAGGCTACGCATACGGGTCCCGTCTGGTTGTGTGCCTTCACCACCAAATGTGCTGTTTGTATGCTTGCTCGTCTATTCCCGGGAGCTGAGATTCTTATTACGATTGGTGGAGTTATGGCCATGTTCCCGATTTTCTATGCTGTGATTGAAAATGATTTGCGGCGGGTGCTCTGTTACAGTAAGATTAATCAAATCGGATTTATGGTCGTCGGGATCGGAATCGGAACTGATTTGGCAATCGATGGGGCAATTGCTCATGCGTTCACTCATGTATTGTATAAAGGATTACTCTTTATGAGTATGGGAGCGGTACTTTACAGAACAGGAGAAATTAGAGGATCCCATTTGGGAGGTCTCTACAAGACGATGCCATGGACGACAGGATTTTGTATCGTGGGAGCCGCTTCCATTTCTGCATTCCCTCTCTTTAGTGGCTTTGTCAGTAAATCGATTATTATTACGGAGGCCGCTCAAAATGGACATGTCATCATTTGGTTATGCTTGCTTTTCGCGTCCGCCGGAGTTTTCCATCATGCCGGAATAAAAATTCCTTTCTTTGCCTTTTTCGCACATGATTCCGGCAAACGACCCAAGGAAGCTCCCTTAAATATGCTTATTGCCATGGGAATTTCTTCTTTCCTATGTATATTCTTGGGGTGCAATCCACAATGGCTCTATGAGATGCTACCCAATGGAGGAATGGGGTACCATCCATACGATGCCACTCACGTTATTACGCAATTGGAGATTCTTCTATTCTCCGCTCTTGCTTTTACTTTGTTGAATCTTTGGGGCAAATATCCGCCGGAACTTCCTTCCGTTAATTTGGATGTCGATTGGATATATCGGAAAGCGGGTAGGGGCTTTATGCTTTCTATGAGTATCTTTTGGAATCGATTAAACGAACTTGCTCATCAGCTCTTTATCAAGGGATTGGTGCATAAGGTAAATACCTTTACACGGGCTGGCCAAGTGCATGTACTTCAGCTTCTTTCGGACCCAATGCATGAAATCGGATTGCTTGGAAAGGTTGATAAAACCAAGGCGAAGAAGCAAATCACTAAGCGGGCTGGCTTGGGAATTCATCCCATTGGTCTATCCGCCCTTTTTGGTCTGCTTTTTCTGCTCGGATTTCTCCTTTTAATTACCCGCTAATTTAATTGTTCAACTAAGCAATTTTTCTTTTGAAGGTTGCTAGCTTTGTATTCCGGTGCTTGGTTATACTTTGTGAGGATGCGGTTATGGATAGTGTTTGGAGCTGTAAAGTTTGCTTGGCTCTTGGTTGTTTCCTGTAAGTTGGTTGATCGGGAAGCCAATTATATTTCCAAGCAACGAGTATGGGAAAAAATCAGGGAAGATGCTCCGATACATGGCCTGAATCCAAAATTCGTTTATGCAATTTGTCATGCTGAAAGCAGCTTGAATGCGAATGCCGAAAGCTCGGTTGCTCGTGGTATGATGCAGTTGACTGAAGCCGCTTGGTCGGATGTGACTAAGCTTCATTATCGACAAGCTTTCGAATGGAAAACCAATATTGAAGTGGGAATGCTTTATTTAAAGAGGTTAAAGGGAATGTTGGAAAGAGTGGATATGTTTAGTTATCCGCGATTGGCCGCTGCCTATCGTTTTGGATATGGTGCCTTGAAGAAAGAGAAGTTCATGGTGAGTCGCTTAAAGACGCCGATCAATCGAATATATAGAAAATTATTTGCCGGAGAAATCGAACCGGTTGATCCACCTAGTGGATAGGGTGAATAAGTTGTAATTAATGGGTGCAAAAACGGAAGTAAAGAGGCGGATTCAAGGGGAGGAATCCCTCGAACCACCAGTCTGTTTTGAAAAGGAAATCAGCGATTTTTTAGCTTGGATTCAATTAGAGAAGGGCTTAGCGGAAAATACGGTAAATTCATACGAAGCGGATCTGTCTCAGTGTGCCTTGAGTTTATTTGAACAGGGAGTGAGAGGGTGGCTAGAGGTTCGCCTCGAACACATTTCACACTGGCTTTCGTCTTTGACTAAGGATTCCTATGCAGTAGCAAGTTTGTCCAGAAAACTCTCAGCAGTAAGGATGCTTGCCAGATTTCTTGTGGGAGAGGACATAATGAACAATGACTTTACTGAGTTGTTGGAAAATCCGAAGAAGGGAAGAAGATTACCCCATTGCTTATCGATTGAGGAGGTTGAGAAATTTCTCGAATGTCCTGATTTGAACACTCCACTTGGCAAAAGGGACCGGGCTCTTTTCGAACTGATGTACGGAAGTGGTTTTCGGGTATCCGAAATTTGTACTTTGCCAATGAATTCACTCGATCTAGAGGAGGGATTTGCTCGCGTTTTCGGAAAAGGTTCAAAGGAGAGGATTGTGCCAGTGGGTAGTCATGCCATTCATGCCATTCGGAATTATATCCATGGAGGACGTCCCCATTTAACTAAAGATGGTACCGGTGGAGAACTCTTCTTAAGTATGCGTGGGAAGGGGATTTCGCGAAAAATGGTCTGGGTACTGGTTAAGGATTATGCCAAAAGGGCGGGTATTGAAAAAAATGTCACTCCCCATGGATTAAGGCATTCTTTTGCCACCCATTTACTCATGGGGGGAGCGGATGTCCGGGCCGTCCAGGAAATGTTGGGGCATGCAGATATTGGAACGACTCAAATTTATACCCAAGTGAGTTCGCAAAGATTACTGGATGAACATGCAAATTTTCATCCAATGGCCCATTCTGAGAGTTAAAATTCGAGTAATTTCCTAACGTGCGCAAATTTTGATTGAAAGGAGACCCTTTCATTCGTTCATAGATTAGGTCGTGAAGGTAAAGGTTTTTGTATCACCCAAGGCAACAGTCTTGGATCCGCAGGGCGCCGCAGTCGAGCAAGCGATGAAAAGCTTGGGACATGCAACGGTGGAGGGTGTTCGTGTAGGTAAGACGATTACCTTTGAGATCGCCGGCGAGGATACTCCGGAAAACAGAGCCAAGATCGATGAGCTTTGTGACGGGTTACTTAGTAATCCAGTAATCGAGGATTACAGTTTCGAGATTTCATAAAAAGTGAAAATCTTTCGGTATCTCGAAAAGTCCGGAGCCATGAGGTTTGGTCGTTTTGACGAGCAAGGGCAGACTTATGAAATCATCAAAAAAGAAAATGGTGATTTTGTGGCAACTGATAAGGCGATCGTACCTTTTCAATTACTTACGCCGATAGATTTTCGCTGTATCTATGCAATTGGTTTGAATTATCGGGCTCATGCAAAGGAAACGGGAATGGATATTCCAAAATATCCTATGGTTTTTATGAAAGCCCCCACGGCCACTCAAAATCCGGGAGATCCAATTGTGCTACCCCGTTTTCTCCGAAGCGATAAGGTGGATTTTGAAGCCGAATTGGGAGTTGTCATTGGACGTCCATGCAAGAATGTATCCGTTGAGGAGGCTCTGTCGTATGTACTGGGATATGTTTGCGCAAACGACGTGAGTGCTCGTGACTGGCAAAAGGAAAAAGGGGGAGGTCAGTTTTGCCGAGGAAAGACCTTCGATACCTTTTGCCCGGTTGGACCCTGTCTGACCACGGCCGATGAAATACCAGATCCTTCCAAATTGACTGTTCGATCCTTTGTTAACGATGACAAAATGCAGGAATCCGGAACTGATGATATGATTTTTGACGTGCCTACCCTGATTTCCTTCCTCAGTGGAAGCACTACCTTGCTACCCGGAACCCTTATTCTTACGGGGACTCCTTCCGGTGTGGGCGAGGCTAGAGATCCCAAAAGGTATTTGGTGCCTGGAGACGAAGTAACCGTGGAAATAGACGGTGTTGGTCTACTGACCAATCCAGTAGTCGAGGAAATGGATGGGGAAGAAGAGAAGAAGGAAAACAATTCATGAAGGTAGCGATCTTACAATTTCCGGGTTCAAATTGTGATTGGGATTCCGAGCACGCAGTCAATGATGTGCTGGGTATTCCGGCAAAACGAATTTGGCACAAAGATAAATTACCCTCCGAAGCCGAAGCGGTTATAGTGCCCGGTGGGTTCTCCTTTGGAGATTATTTACGTTGTGGAGCGATTGCCCGCTTTTCTCCTATCATGAAGGATCTATTGGAGTTTGCAGATATGGGGGGGCCAGTATTGGGAATTTGCAATGGTTTTCAAATCCTCTGCGAATCCGGTTTGTTGCCTGGGGCTCTAGTTCGTAATGATTGCATTGATTTTCGCTGTATAAACCAACCCTTGTTAGTGGAAAATTCTAACCAAATTTTCAACCAAGCGAATCTTGGGGAATCCTTAACTTTACCCATTGCTCATGGAGAAGGAAATTATCGCGCTGATGAATCAACTCTGGCTTCTCTTGAGGAAAATGGACAGGTTCTCTTTCGCTATTCCGGAAACCCAAATGGTTCGATTAACGATATAGCAGGGATACGAAATAAAGCGGGTAATGTCTACGGTATGATGCCTCATCCGGAAAGAGCAGTTTCTCCCCATCATCCATGCATGGATGGACTACCTGTATTAGAGGCATTTTTTGGGTTTCTTCTCTCGGATCGTCCAGTCGAAATCAAATCATCATGAGCGAAACTTCGCAAAGTCCAATTCCCCCTAATCCGGATCCGGTTCTCAATGTTGAGATTACCGACGAACTGGTATCTCAACACGGTTTACTGACCGAAGAGTATCAACGTATTTTGGAGATACTTGGTCGAGAGCCCAACCTTACTGAGTTGGGGATTTTCTCGGTTATGTGGTCCGAGCATTGTGCCTACAAGAATACGAGAAAACTGCTTAGGCTTTTCCCAACGGAGAAGATAGACAAAGATGCCATTGGCCAGGTCTTGGTAAAAGCGGGTGAGGAAAATGCGGGTGTGATCGATGTAGGAGATGGATGGGGCGTAGCCTTCAAGATCGAATCGCATAATCACCCAAGTGCCATCGAACCTTTTGAAGGTGCGGCAACTGGAGTGGGAGGTATTGTCCGCGATATTTTTACAATGGGCGCCCGTCCCATTCTACTGACTAATTCACTCCGTTTTGGAAATCTTGAATCCGAGCAGGTAAAAAGACTTTTTCGCGGAGTGGTGAGTGGGATCTCTCATTATGGAAATTGTCTGGGTATTCCCAATATGGGAGGGGATGTATATTTCGACGAATGCTATGAAGGCAACCCACTTGTCAATGCTTTGTGTGCCGGAATCCTTAGGCACGAGGATATTCAAAAGGGGGCTGCTACGGGTATTGGTAATCCGGTTTATTACGTAGGTCCCGGAACGGGTCGGGATGGCCTGGGTGGAGCCAGTTTTGCATCCCGAGAATTAACCGAGGAAAGTACCGAGGATCGTCCGGCCGTTCAAAAGGGTGATCCGTTCATGGAAAAACTTTTACTGGAGGCCTGTTTGGAAATGATGGCGATTCCCGGATTGGTTGTCGGTATTCAGGATATGGGAGCGGCCGGCTTGACTTGTTCTACCTGTGAAACTGCATCCCGGGGAGATTCCGGAATCGAAATTGATTTGGATTTGGTTCCACAGAGAGAATCCGGAATGAATTCCTATGAGATCATGCTATCCGAGAGTCAGGAAAGAATGCTGGTGATCGTGCAAAAAGGACGGGAACGCGAATTGGAAGAAGTTTTTGCGAAATGGGATCTGCATGCAGCTCATATTGGAGAGGTAAAGGAGGGGAATCGCATGGTTGTTCGTCATAAGGGTGTGGTGGTGGCGGACTTGCCGGCGAAATCGCTTACGGATGAAGCACCCATTTACGATCAACCGTCGACCGAACCTGCACACGTAACTCAAGCCAGGTCATGGTCGGTGGATACTATTTCCGATATGAAGGTCGAATCTATCGAGGAAGCATTAAGGAATTTGCTGAGGCATCCAACCGTCGCATCGAAACGATGGGTTTGGAAACAATATGACCATATGGTCATGTCGGGTTGTAAAATTGAGCCCGGAAGCGATGCGGGCGTGGTGAGGTTGAGTATTGCCGGAATCGATAAATATTTGGCGATCGCCAATGATTGTAATAATAGATTCTGCTATCTCGATCCATACAAAGGCGCTCAGATCGCCTTTGTGGAATGTATGCGCAACTTGGCTTGTTCGGGTGCGAGAGCCCTGGCGGTTACCGATAATCTTAATTTCGGGAACCCGAACAAGCCGGAAGCATACTATTTGCTGAAGGAATGCGTCAAAGGTTTGGCGGATGCCTGCGCATTTTTCGATGTTCCCGTTGTGGGGGGTAACGTTAGTCTCTACAATGAACATGGAGATGGTGCGATTGATCCGACTCCAGTGGTTTCCATGGTGGGATTAATTGATCAGGCAGAACATGTTACCAGGAGTCAAATCGAGGAGGAGGGATTGGAAATCGTTCTTCTGGGGGACTTGCCAAGCGAATTGGGAGGAAGTTATTATTTACAAACTCAATTTGGTAAGAAGGAGGGTATTGTACCCGAAGTTGATCTGGAAGCGGAAAAGAAAGTCCAAGATTTTCTGATCGATCAAATCGAACAGGGCAGGGTTAGGGCGGCTCATGACGTATCGGAAGGTGGATTACTCACATGTCTATGCGAAATGCTGTTTGGCGAGCATTCGCTTGGAGCTGAACTCTCTATTGCATCCCGTGGGTTGTCGGGTCGTCTTGATGCATTGCTTTTTGGGGAAAGTCAGGGAAGGGTTGTGATCGGAGTGGAATCTACGCAACTTGCAGAATTGCGTTCCAGAGCGGAGTCAATGGATTTGTCTGTCGTCTCTCTCGGTCGAAGTAATTCCAGTGGAAAGCTTCAAGTTGATTTAGCCGGAGAAAAAATTGTCGATCTGGAAGTTAGTTCGTTGCAATCGGCTTGGGAAAATGCCATCCCAAAGCATATGGAATTTGCCCGAAGTTAGTCCATGAGTGAAGAAATCGGACATTATTGCGGTATCGCCCTGATTCGATTGAAAAAACCTCTGGCGTATTACGCCGAAAAATATGGAACTCCCTTATGGGGATTCAATCAGCTTTTTCTACTCATGGAAAAGCAACACAACCGTGGACAAGATGGAGCGGGTATTGGTTCCATGAAATTGAATGTGGATGCTGGAGAAGCCTTCATGTTTAGGGAACGTAGTACCAGCAGTAAGGCATTAGCCAAAATCTTTGGACAACAAAACAAAATCCTAGACAAACTTATCAAGAAAGGCGTCGCTTTTCCTGAATTTCCGGAAACCATCAAGAAGCATTTCGATTACGGAGGAGAATTGCTTCTTGGGCATTTGCGTTATGGGACATCCGGTGAATATGGTTCCACCACCTGTCATCCTTATTTTCGCAAGAGTAATTGGCCTGGCAAGAACTTGATGGTGGCTGGTAATTTCAATTTGACCAATGTGGATGAATTGAACCGCCGCTTGGTCGAGCGCGGCCAACATCCCGTTTTCGATACCGATACACAAGCGATTCTTGAGGAGACTGGTTACCATCTGGATTCGATGAACGATCTTCTGGCGAAAGAAGCATTGAGTAATAATGTGACGGGTAAAGAGCACATTAATTGGATTGGCGAGAGAATTAAGTTAGATGAGATTTTTCGTTCCTCGGCTGCTCACTGGGATGGTGGATATGCATTGGCAGGTATTGTGGGTAATGGAGATGCTTTTGCTCTTCGCGATCCCTTAGGGATTCGTCCTGGGTTTTATTTTGAGGACGATGAAGTCATTGCGGTTGCTTCCGAACGGGCTCCATTAATGACCGTATTCAACAAAAAAGTGGATGAGGTTTCCGAAATCGATCCGGGAACGATTTTGGTCGCCCGAGCAAATGGAGAACTCGAGATCGAACGTTTTGCTGATGATCCGGCTCGTCGTACCTCTTGTTCATTCGAACGGATTTATTTCTCACGTGGAAACGATCCCGATATATATGTGGAAAGAAAGACCCTGGGTGCATTACTCGTTCCTCAGGTAATTGAAGCGGTGGGGAAGGATTTTTCCAAAAGTGTATTTAGTTATGTTCCCAATACGGCTGAAAGTGCCTACTATGGATTCATGGAACAACTTCGTCTTGTTAGACGAGCGGAAGTTAAACAATGTCTCCTTGATGCTCATAAATCCGGTGAGCTTACGGATGAATTGATTGATGATCTGGTGATGGATAATTGGCCAAAAGGCGAAAAAATCGCCAATAAGGATATCAAGCTGCGTACTTTCATTAGTCAGGAATCCGGGCGAGCCCAATTAGTTTCTCATGTCTATGACATCACCTACGGCGTTGTTAAGGAAGGAGAGGATACTTTGGTTTGCATTGATGACTCCATCGTCCGAGGAACCACACTTAAACGTAGTATTCTACAAATTTTGGGTCGCTCAAAGCCCACTAAGCTACTAATCGCTTCCACTGCCCCGCAGATTCGTTATCCGGATTGCTATGGTATCGATATGTCTGAACTCGGTAAATTTATCGCCTTTCAAGCGGCAATTGCTCTGATAAAGGAGGGTGGGTATACCGGGCTTTTGGATGAAGTGGCTTCCAAATGTAGGGAAGCTCTAAAGGACGGACAGCCCAAACTGGAAAATCATGTGAAGAAAGTTTATGAAAACTTCACTCCCGAACAAATCTCCGCGAAGGTGGCTGAATTGGTCAAGCCCGATTGTCTAAACGGTACTACAGAGGTGCAAGTGATTTATCAGGGTATTGAGAATCTACACGAAGCTCTTCCCGATCACTCTGGTGATTGGTACTTTACCGGGGACTATCCGACACCAGGTGGATACCGAGTTGTCCATAAGGCTTTCCTAAATTTTTACGAAAATAAAGACGGCCGAAGTTACTGAAGTTATAAATGGATAAATACTTGTAACAAAATTGTTGATAAAAACTCTTTGACTTGGGTGTGGGTTAGTCTCTTATATCGATAATAGGATGGACACTAGTTATCAAACCCTCGTGCTCAATCGCCTTTGGCAAGCGGTAAATGTCGTGGGGGTGGAGCGAGCTTTTAGTTTGCTCTCCCTCGATCACGCCCAAGTGATATATGCTGAGGATGGCAGTTTTCGAATGTTTGATGGCCCGGCTTGGTTTGATTTTTGCTCGGATTTGGATGAATCAAATGGGTCAAGAGTGATAAGAACGGTAAATCAAAAGGTGCTGGTCCCCTCGGTTCTTATCTTACGAAGTTATGACCGAATGCTCATGCAGGAAATAAAGTTCAATAAACAAAATTTATTGGAGAGAGATGATTATAGTTGTCAATATTGTGGCAAGAAAATGCCTGTTAAGGAATTGAATATGGATCATGTGATTCCTCGAGACCGTGGGGGGAATACAACTTGGGAAAACATCGTGATTTCTTGTGTAACTTGTAATAGCAAGAAAAGTAATCGTTTGCCCAAGGAAGCGGGTATGAGATTGATGAAGGAGCCCAAGAGGCCACCATGTCGTCCTTTCATGTCTACATTGTACGGAAAATCAATGGATAAGACTTGGTCTCATTTTATTCAGACTAAAGAATAAGAATAAAATTTCCTAACTCGCTTTTAACCGTAATTTCCTTATCAAGGGAAGAGTGGAAAGCCAAAGTATTGGAAATACTTCCGAACGACGTGCGGTAGACATTCTTTACAGGATTAGTACCCTTGCCAGCAAGGAGAGGAATCCTATGATTGCCTTGGAGGGAATTTTAGATGAGGTGATGGGTGCATTTGGGGCAAGTTCCGCATCTATTTGTCTACAAAATGCAGATTCGGACAAACTGATGATCGAAGTTGAGAGAGGCTTATCAAAATCGGGGCAGGGTTTTGAGTTGCCAATGGGAGTGGGGATTACCGGTTGGGTAGCCATGAGAGGCGAACCTTTTTTATGTGTGGATGTAGAAAATGAGGAGAAGTATTTTCGTTTGGATGAAAGAGTGAAGTCGGAAATGGCTGCACCCTTGACTGAGGGTGGTAGGTCTGTTGGCGCTTTGAATGTGGATGCTTTGGAGAAGAACGCCTTTGATGGGGATGACCTAAGATTACTTTCCTTAATGGCGAATGAAGCGAGCCGGGTCCTCGAAAATATGTGGATGATTCAACAACTGAGAAAAAAAGCAGAGCAATTACAAGCTTTGGTTTTGGTTGGTCAGGATATGGTGGGTACCAGAAAATTAGAGGAAGTTCTTGAATCTATTACGAGAGAAGCCGTTTTGCTACTAGACTGCCATTTGTCTGCCTTCTTCCTTTATGAGTCAAAGACAGATGTTTTGAATTTGCATACTTTGCAGGATGTGGATGGTAAGATCATTCATGAAGAAACTTTGAGTCCTGCAGACAGTCTTTTGGGTACTGCTTTAAGAGGGCATAGGCAGGTTCAAACTCGCGATCTTTTGAGAACGGAAGAACATCATTTTGTTTCCCTCATTCGTGAGCGTGGGCTTCACTCTATGCTCGTGACGCCTGTGGTTTACGAAGATGTCCCAATAGGTTTATTGGCACTGTATACGAAAAAGAGTCACAGGTTTAATGATGATGAAAGATTAATTGCGAGAGCATTAGCGGATTTAGGTGCAATTTCAATTCAGAATGCAAGGTTGTACGATAGGGTTTTTTATACTGAGGAAAGTTTGAGGAAGAGTGAAAGATTGACAACTTTGGGTACGCTGGCGGCTGAAATCGCTCATGAAATACGTAATCCGCTAATGGTAGTTCGATTGCTTTTTGATTCCTTGAAATTTGAGGAACAACATGAAGAGGGGAAGGAGAAAGATATCTCGATAATCCGCGAAAAATTAAATCACTTGGATGAAATTGCTGGTAGGATTTTGGATTTTGGTAAAAGTCGTGAAGCATTCAGGAAGGATTTTTCTTTGCAGGGTATTCTTGATGAAGCCGCTTTGCTCGTTCGTTTGAAATTGGATCGTTCGAAAGTTCATTTGTCGATGAAAAGTCTTTCGCCTGACATTCGTGTTTTCGTAGACAAGGGACAGATTCAACAGGCTTTGCTTAATTTGATATTGAATGCCTTGGGTGCAATGAGCGGAGGTGGGGATTTGAGAATCGAAGGGGAAGAACTCGAAGAGGGAAAGGTTTCTGTTTATGTTAGTGATACTGGTACTGGAATTCCCCTCGAGTTAAGGGAAAGAATTTTCGATTCCTTTTTGACTGGTACATCCGAAGGGACAGGTCTGGGTTTAACGATCTCTAAGAGGATACTTCGTGCCCATGATGGTGACCTTGAGTTAGTGGAATCCGGAGAAGGAGGAACTACCTTCAAGTTAACATTACCCGTTTCTTTTTCAGATCAAACTTCGTGATAGTACTTGGCTTGATTTAGGGATGTACTCAATTCTTCCCTTAAATCGAGGAATTGACTGGGTGTGAAAGCTTGGTTGGAATCTTTTGGTTCGACATTGAAAATATCGGTGGCAATGCCTTGCTCGGTGGCAATTCGTGCAAATCGAATACTGAGTCCACAGGAAGAGATTGTTTTGGCTATCAAGTGTAGAAGCCCGATTTGATCCGCAGCTCGCACTTCAACAATTGTGCGATTTAGAGATAAGTCTTTATATACATCTACTCGAGGAGGAATTTTCTCTCCAAGTTTTTCCTCGTTAGAGAATGGTCGATTGAGGTCGAACTTCTTTCTTTTGGCGGTAATCTTTTCTTCAGGTGAACTTTCGTCAGATAGAAAGGATTTCATTACTGCCTCGCAGGTTTCCCTAGTCTTTTGATTGTCTACGACACCTCCTTCTTCGTTTTCCACATAAAATACATCAATAGCCAGTCCATCTTTTCTCGTGATTGCCCTTGCACCAAGAATATTGAGTTCAGAGACGGAAAATGCACCGGCAATCTTTTCGAACAGGCTTCCTCGGTCTTTTGTTACAATATCCACTATTGTGAGCGAACGCCGTAAGTCATTTCGCCAGCTTATCTCTGGGGAAGTACTTTGTTTGTTTTGTTTGTAGCACGAAACCATTTCCACATGGCGAGAGACGTCTTCTTTACCCGCATGAGAAAAATATCTAACGGGAACTAGATCAAGATGTTGAACTAGTTCTTCCTGAGGAATACCCTCAATGGTTAAGTTCTTGAATGCATCTTTAAGAATATTCGGGTCCTTTCTTGCTCTTTTCCCTTCAAGAACAGATAGCGTGTTGTTAAAAAGTTGAGCATGTAATTCTTCCTTATGCGAATTCCATAAGTCTGGAGCGGTTGCATTGGCATCACAGAAAGTATGAACATATAGAAATCGTAAGCGCTGTTCACCCTCTACGAAATTGGCAAAAGCATCGATTACTTCAGGATCCTCGATATCAAATTTATTTGCATACCTAACCATTTCGAGATGATTGCGAATAATAAAGAGAATGCGGTCATGCATTTCATGGGCGATATCTAATCGCTCCATCAATGTTCGCGCTATTTCTACTCCTCTCTCGCAATGTCCTTTAGGACCTTGGTCTTTTCCAAGGTCGTGAAGAAAGAGTATGAGATAGAGTAGGCCTGGGACTTCGTTTTTCCGTAAAACCTCAAGATAATGTTGTGATCCCTTGCAAGTACCTTGAAAAATTTCATCTAATACGGATAGACAATGAAGGACATGAATATCAGCTGTAAATCGATGATAAATATCATGTTGAACCTTGCAACTAAGGCGTCCAAACTCAGGAACGAAACGCTCAAGCACTCCAAGTTCGTGCATTTTATGAAGAGTGGAACTGACATTTCCGATTTCCTGTAGAATTGATCGAAATGTGACATTGGCGGAGGTTGAATTAATTAAGTTGGAGTCAATTAGAGAAAGACGATTTCTAATTAGAGAACGAAGTTCAGGAGATAACTTCGCAGATAGTCTTTGGCCATGCCGAAAGATTCGGATCATTCTTTCGGGATCTTGATCGAAAATTTCGGGTTTTGAACAACTCAATTCATTATCCCTCAACTCAAAGCCATCGACTTCTTGAATGGGAGCTGAACGGTATGCTCTCAAGACTCTCTTGAAGCTAAGGGATGAGGTGCTGCCAATTCTAGCTCGTAGTAATCTTTGCTCTAAGATTAGCGCCCATTGATTTAAGGTGCGAGCTTTGGAATAAAAGTCTCCCATGAATAACTCAACTCTTCTAAAGATATCTGTCTCATTAGAGCCAAGTCCAAGTGCAACTTCTGGTTGCTTTTCTAGATGAAGAATATCTACAGGTCGCTTGCTCATGAAATGGAGTTCATTGCGAACTCGGAGTAAGAAAGAATATGCTTCCTCAAGGGATTTGGCTTCACTGTCAGTTAGATATTTCTGTTTTATCAGTGCATTCAAGCCAGTATGTTCGAATTTTACTTTGCTCATCCAGAGAATACCTTGAAAATCTCTTAAACCACCTGCTCCATTTTTGAGATCGGGGGCTTGAAGAAAAACCGTATTACCTTTGTCGCTTCTTCTGCTTTCTTGATGTTGGACTAATTCTTTTAGATATTTTCCGGGTTGATCGTGTCGACAAAAAGTTCGAAATTTAGAAATAAATTTCTCTGCAACCTTTCTTTTCCCACATATGAAACGAGCATCCAGCATTGAATTTTTATTTCGAATATCTCGCTGGGATTCGTTGAGTGCCTCCTTATATTCCCTTGATGCATGACCGACCTTCATCCCTGTATCCCAAAGTGGGTATAGGATTTCACGGGTCATGATTTCCTTTTGTAACTCTAGAGATTTTCCCATCGAGGTTTTAGGATAGAGGAACATTATATCGATATCACTATGAGGACTCAGTTCCCCTCTTCCGTAGCCTCCTGTTGCGAGAACGCACATTGGACGAATCCTGCCTATGCTTTCCTTTGCAATTTGAATGGCATAGTTGTAGAGATTCTGTATCAAAACATCGATGATTACTGATCTTGCCCGAGTTAAACGAAGTCCAGAATCGCCTTTTTTATGGTAACGGAGGAGCATTTCCTTCTCCAATCGAATAAACTCTTTTATTTGGCCTAGTCTTTGCTTTTCCGATTGCCCAGAATGAAAAGAAAGCCGAATTTCGGCATGCTGTCGTGTTCGTCTGAATAGGGGATCATCCTCCATGAGTTTGCAAACAAACTTGCTTATCTTGTCTTTTGGTTTTGAGCGAGACAAAACGCAAATCGCATTTGTCATTGCTCAGATTTAGCTAAGACATTAGATATTGAGTGTATATTTTATGTTTTGTCGCAACTACAGACATCTTATTGCTATTGTGCATTTAGTGCTGCTAACTTCTTCGCTTGGTGAACCATTCTTGGCACCCAATGATCCTTTCATTAGACATGAAATTCGTTATCTAGGAGATGAAGGTGGTCTTGATAATTTGCAAAACACATGGCCTTTGAATTTAGGGGGCATCACTGCCATGCAAACGGATGCTGAAGTTAATTTGCCAAGTACTCTACTGGATGATCGGCTTTCAATAGAATCAAATTCAGGATGGTCTCAAATACTTACTACGATTGGTCTTGCGGATGACAGGGTGACTGCTCGTGGGTTTGGTCCGGAACCGAGATCCAGTTTTGCTACCAATACATCTGTATCCTGGATGAATGATCGGTTCGCTGGAAAACTTTCACTGAATGCATTCTATGGCATGCAGAAAGACTGGAAAGGGAGAAAAGAAGAAGGCTTTGCTTTGGATGGATCCTACCTTGCCGCACGCTTAGGTAATTGGTCGGCAAGTTTTGGGCAACAGGGAAGATGGTGGGGGCCAGGTTGGGATGGTAGTTTAATTCTTTCTACTAACGCAAGACCCATCCCAGCAGTTTCCATTGACCGCCGTGTACCAGAACCGATTGACTCTAAGTGGCTTTCTTGGATCGGTCCATGGAGTTTTCACACTGTTATAGCTAGAATGGAAGAAGAAAGAAAAGTACCGGAGCCTTATCTATTTGGAATGCGGGGAGAAGTTAGACCAACCATCTTAAATGGTTTGGAAATTGGGTTTTTTCGAATGATCCAATTAGGAGGAGAAGGTCGTCCTGAGGGTTTCAGCACATGGATTGATGCTTTCTTAAGTCAGGATAATTATGGAGCAAATACGGGAAATAATGACCGATCGAAAGAACCCGGTAATCAGTTGGCAGGGATTGATCTACGCTGGAAAGTACTGAATGCGCCAATTGCTTTGTATGGTCAATTGGTTGGAGAGGATGAGGATAAATTTCTTCCAAACTGCTTAATGTTTCAATATGGAGTAGAAGGGTGGAAAAACTTTGGAGAATCAACTTTGAGAGTTTTTGCAGAGTATGCAGACCTAACCAGTTATTGGTGGACGGATGATCCTCGTACTCGGAATATTTCCTATGGTCATCATATTTACCATGACGGTTATCGTTATCTTGGTCGTCCGATTGGTCACTGGTCCGACCAAGATTCGCAAATGTTAAGTTTGGGCGGACTTCTTATTGGTAATGAAGGAAATAATTGGGGGGCAACGCTAAGAACTGGAAAACTTAATGAGGATGGTGTGGGTGCGAATAGTACCGTCTCAGATAATATCTCTACTGATTATTTTTCCTTCGATATTTTCAATGCTCGCAAATATCCGCGATACGATTTATCTATTCATACCTCCCTTGGTTGGGAGTCTTTACAACCCAATGGCGGGCAGAAAGATGAAGATCTGAGTGGATTCTTATCTTTTACCCGTATTTTCTAACCAAATTTCATTTTCTTACATCATGAGAAACAATTTGCCGAAATTTTTCATCCTGAGTTTACTAATTCTCGGATCTTTCCTTAATGCACAGTTTGATCCTGCTGCAATAGAAAGCTTCTCAAAATTATCTTCCGATCAAAGGCAGCAATTAATCAAGCAATACCGCTCAAGTGGAGAAGTTTTGCCAAAATCTGCTCCCACCGCTCGGTTGCCTAACAGTTCATTAGAGGTAGATATGCCCGTTGGAGATACATTCGATGATCGATCTGACTTTTTGGATGACCTCAATTCCATGGAGAAGATGATTTCGGATGATTTGTTACGTCTTCAGGCTGATATAGAACAAGAGGATTCCTCTCAGAATAACGAACTCTTGGAAGCTTTAGAGGAAAGTAAGGCACTGCTTCGAAAGATCAAAGAATTACAACGAAGGGAAATCGAAAGACGGGCGGAGGAGTTTGCTAAATCAGAAACAGATGTCATCAAACCTTTTGGATACGATCTATTTGCTTCAGACCCTTCAACCTATGCACCCGGGAATGAAGTGCCTATTCCTTCCGACTACCGTATTGGACCTGGAGACCTTTTAGAGATTCAGCTTTTTGGTCAGCGCAATGATTCATTTAGTTTAAGGATTTCTCGAGAGGGGATGATCAGTTTCCCCGAAATTGGACCAATTAATGCCTTTGAGAAGGGAACTAGTTTTCTTGATCTGAAAAATCATTTGAAGGAGAAAATCCGCGAGTTTTTAGGTGATGGTGTACAAAGCTCTATTTCATTAGGGGAATTTCGAAGTATTCGAATTTTTTTGTTAGGTGAAGTTAGAAAACAAGGGGCGTACACTGTTAGTGCGTTGTCTACAACGATCAATGCTCTGCTTAGTTGTGGTGGCATTAAGGAGACCGGAAGTTTGCGTAAAATACAGCTGAAAAGATCAGGGAAAATAGTATCTACTTTAGATCTTTATGATTTGCTTCTTAATGGCGATACTAGTGCAGACCAACCTCTTCAACCCGGAGATGTGATTTTTGTTCCTGTTGTCGAAAAGCAGGTAACTATGAGCGGTGCAGTTAAAAGACCGGCGAAATATGAAATTCTTGGTGAAGAAAATCTTGAAAAAGTTATTGATTTAGCTGGAGGTCCAAGTGATCGCTCAATTTTGAATATGATTAGATTAGAGAGATTAAATTCCGATTATCGTACCATTGTCAAAAATCTTAGTTTTCCAAAAGACAAGGATGTGAGTGTTTATACTGGTGATCTTATTTCTTTGGGATTTGCAGGATCTTCAATAACAAATAAGGTCTCGATTGCTGGTGCAGTTGAGAATGTTGGCAATTATGAATGGAAAGAAGGTCTCGTTTTGAGCGATCTAATAAGCGCTCCAGATGATTTTTTGCCTAATGTAGATTTCAATTATGGAATAATTAGAAGAAAAAATCAAAATGGTACTTTTTCTTGTCTTGCATTCGAACCTCATGAACTGCTTGCCGCAGAAAGTAGGTCTGTTTTGCTTCAATCTCAGGATATAATTTATTTCTTCTCGCGGGACAAAGAAGCCCGAGAAGAATTGTTGAAAGTTTTAATATCTGATCTCCGTTTACAAACAAATGCCGGAAAATATGCTCGATTAATCCGCATCAGTGGATCCGTTCATTTTCCCGGGGAATATCCCTTAACTGAGGGTATGTCATTGTATAATCTTCTGCATGCTGGAGGAGGAACTAAAGATTCAGCATATATGCTTGATGCTGAGATTACACGAATGATTGTAGGTTCTGACCAGGTTGCATCGATAAAACATATTAGGATAGCTCATAATGTTTTGTCCGATAGCAATGCCTCAAATACATTCAAGCTTCAACCTTATGATGTTCTCTCGATAAAACCAATTCCTCTTTGGCGAGAAGGAGAATCCATTGAGCTCAAAGGAGAATTCAGATTTCCTGGTGTTTATTCCATTAAGGATGGCGAAAGCTTGTATGATTTAGTTATAAGGGCTGGTGGACTCACAGAACAAGCTTTTCCTCAAGGCTCAATTTTTTCTCGTCAAAATCTTCGTATAAAGGAAGATGAACAAAAAGAAAGGCTTATTGCTCAGCTAGAAGCCGATTTGGCAAATATGTCTTTATCTGCAATTGACCCCAAAGATATAGCTCAGGCCCAATCTGCTGCAAATGCTATGTTATCACGTTTGCGTAACACAGAGTCTCAAGGTCGCTTAGTTATTAAACTTGAAGAACTAATAGAAAGCCAGAATAAGTCGAAATTACTCGTTAAAGATGGGGATTTGTTGTTTGTTCCACAAATACCTTACGCAGTCAGCGTGACTGGAGAAGTGCAGTTCCCGACTTCTCATTTGTTTGAAGAGGGTCTAGATTTGGAAGATTATCTCCGAAGAAGTGGAGGATTTACCCAAAACGCCGATAAGGATCGAACTTTTGTGGTTAAGGCAAATGGAGCTGTAATGTCAAAAAAAGGAAATGCGTGGTTTAGTGGAGGTTTTCGGATTGAACGCATAAACGCGGGTGATGTTATCATAGTTCCTATTGATATAAAACAAACTCGATTCCTAGAAAATCTGACTTACAGCACGCAAATCATCTATCAGTTGGCAGTCGCAGCCGCTGCTGTTAATTCTTTCTAATTTCGTTAAATTTAATAGAGAGTCATTTTGTTCAAAAAAACTTGAACAATTTCGTTTGTTTTGTCAAAAAGTATCCTGATGAACGCGTTTTCAGTTACCGGTAAAGAATTACCTGAAAAGGTTGATGTTATTGAAGAATGGGAAGGTGCAGTCATTGATTTGTTTCTCAATGCGGCCAACTCCTTTGGTTTGCCTAAGTCATATGGCCAGATCTATGGACTTCTCTTCTGTAGGGATGAACCATTAGCCATGGATGAGATCATGGACTTATTACAAATAAGCAAGGGTTCTGCCAGCCAGGGGCTTCGTGCTTTGCGGCAACTTGGAGCCATTTCTCCTACCTATGCACCGGGTGATCGCAAGGAACATTTCGTTGCTGAGATTCGCCTTCGCAAACTGGTAAACGGCTTTCTGCGGGAACAGGCGGATCCGCACCTCGATAAAGGAGTGGCTCGCTTAAAACAAATTGAGGAACTCCTCAAAAATTCGAAATCTAGGGATTCACATTCGAGAGGACTGCGAAGGCATGAGATTTTATCGGGTTGGCATCGGCAAATGAGCCGGTTGCTACCTTGGGTGAAGATGATCGTTGGAAAAAGCGATCGTTTGTCACCAAAAAATAAAGATTAACCAAGCTAGAATATACTTTCTTTCGATTGGCTTTGCTTGTCGCAATTGGCCAAGGGCGGCAGCGTAGTCATTTACTTTTTATGAAAGAAAAAACTAAATCATCCACTAAATATGTCATGGTCGAATCAAGTCCTTTGGTAGATGAGGATGAGATCGACTTGCTCGAACTCATTCGCACCCTCCTTCAGGCGTGGAAGACCATCGTAGGAATTACTACTGTTTGTGTTGGGTTGGCGGTTGCATATGCCCTCTATTCCCCAGAAGTCTTTAAGGCAGAAACCCTATTGGCACCCGCCCAGGAGGAAAAATCAGGTGCATCATCTGCCATCAGTCAGTTTGGTGGTCTTGCCGCCATGGCGGGGATTTCCATTCCCAGTGACTCCAATGTTGAACAGGTTGTTGCTACTTTAAATTCCCGGAAGTTTCTTCGAACCTACATAAACCAAAATAAACTTACTCCTGTTTTATTCGATGAAATTTGGAATGCTGAAACCCAAGCATGGATGGTTCCATCTGTGGAGGATGAACCTACTGAACAAAATGCAATTGAATCCTTTAAAGCTTGTCTTTCCGTGAATGAAGATAAGAAATCAGGTCTTATCAACCTTTCCATTTCCTGGAAAGATCCCGAAGTGGCTGCTAAATGGGCAAATGATTTGGTCAAGCAGTTGAACGATCAACTCCGCGAGCAGGCAATTGCCGATTCCCAAAAGCGGGTAGGGTACCTTGAGCAGGAATTGGCCAAGACTACTTTGCAGGACATGCGTGCCGTGCTTTACAACCTGCTTGAGTCTGAAAAACAGAAAGCCATGCTAGCCAATGTAAATGAGGACTTTGCCCTGGAAGTGATCGATCCCGCTGTCGCCCCTGAAATCCGCGAAAAGCCAAAGCGAAAACTCATTGTCGCTCTTGGAGGAGTATGTGGAGGATTTCTTGGTATCTTTGCCGTCTTCATTGTTCAATTCCTCCAAAAATTAAAATCCCCAAGTGCCCAAGCCTCTGCCCGTTCATGAGTAAGCAATTTTCTAAAATATCCGTCATCGGGCTTGGATATGTCGGGCTGCCCTTATCCCTTCAGTTTGCCCGTT
>JAYYQI010000036.1:0-38427 GCA_036128475.1 Verrucomicrobiota bacterium | reverse complement strand
TTCAATGGTCGCTATCCTTCCGACCATTATCCAGTGTCCGCAATTCTTCAAGTAAAGTGACAATATAAGTATGAAACTTTCCACAAGATTACTTATATCAGTTTTTCTGAGTTCGTTTTGCTCGATTAATATATTCTATGCTAAGGAAAAGGAAAAACTTCCTAATGATCTTCGTTGGGTTCGAGATTCAAATGAGTACAAAAGCTTATGCATGTACGTATTTAGAAAAGCTACCGAGAGCGTTCAGGTCCAAACAGGCTTTCTCAAGGCAAGTGAAAAAAAAGAGAAAAAGTATCCATATGCAGTGGTGGTGGATTTGGATGAAACGGTTCTTGATAATAGTCAGTACCAAGTCGAAAGATGGAGAGAAAATCTTGGATTTACGCAGGAATCGTGGTCTAAGTGGGTCAGGAGAAAAGAGGCCAAGTTAGTTCCTGGAGCAGGAGGGTTTTTGAAGGCAGTAAGACAAAATGGTGTCAGGGTTATTTTTTTAAGTAATCGTATGCACGAGAATTTAAAACCGACTCAAGAGAATCTTCGATCTCTCCAAGTTCTTGACTCGAAGGATCTATTTTTGCTTAGGAGAAATAAGCAGGATACCAAGCAAATCAGAAGAGCCGAAGTATTGGAGGGGAAAGGTCGAATGAAAGAGTTTGGTCCCTTCCATGTTGTGGCTTATGTAGGAGATCAAATGGGAGATTTTCCAGACGGGTTTGCCAGTGAGCTTAATCACATTCTTTTTTTGCTGCCTAATCCGATGTATGGGAAATGGTAACAAGTTGTTACATGCAGTTAATTTGCAATGATATTTCTTTGAGGGATCAAATATAGAATCTTTAAATTTTCCAAGATTGAGATAAGATTATCCAAGTATGGAAATTGAAAATTATCGGAGTCGCCCTGAAAACCTGAATTTATCGAAAAGACTCAAAGTCATTGTCTGGGTCATTACGGTTGCCGTTCTCGGTTTGGTGGGCTTGATGCAACAAGTAAAAATTGATCTTCCGGAAGGAGTCGAATTTAGTTTCCTCCCACCATTTCATGCGGCATTGAACACTTTAGCTGCAGTTTTTCTGGTTCTTGCTGTAGTTGCCATTAAGAATGGTCGGGTCAAAAAGCACCAAAATTTTATCTATGCGGCTTTTGTATGTTCCTTAATTTTTCTTTTGTCTTATGTTACCTACCATTTTACGACTCCTGCAACTTTGTACGGAGATATTGACGGAAATGGAACATTAAGTGATGCGGAGAAAAACGAAGCGGGAGGATTACGAACATTCTATTTGTTTATTTTGCTTACTCACATAGCACTAGCGGCAGTTAGTTTCCCCTTCATTCTTCAGACGGCAGTATATTCCCTAACCAATCAATTTGAAAAACATCGAGTCCTCGCCCGAAGAATATTTCCAGTTTGGCTGTATGTTGCCGTCACTGGGCCAATCGTTTATCTTTTATTACGTCCTTACTATTAACCCAAAACCATTACTAGTTTGTCTCGTCATTTTTATTTAGCATGAGGCAAGACAGATTAGTTTCTAGTTACGGTTAGTTTAATTCTTTATGAGATACTCCTTCCTTACATTAATCTTGATTCCGCTTATACCGGGTTATGCAGATTCCTGGTACAAAGGAAACACTCATGTACATACAACTCTTTGCGGGCATGTGGATTCCACACCTGAATTTGTTGCCCAGTGGTATCATGATCGCGGTTATAACTTTTTGGTACTCAGTGAGCATAATAAGTTTATCGATCCTTCGACCATAAAACTGGAGGGGCAGGTGAGGGATGATTTCCTGCTGCTTCCGGGAGAAGAGGTAACGGGTCCAGTTCATAGCACGGCGATGAATATTAGCCGTTTGGTACCTTGGGGGTTTAAGGACAAAGATCGTTCGAAAATTATTCAAAATCATGTTGATGAAACGATGAAAGCGGGTGGGGTGGTTATTCTCAATCATCCGAACTTTGGACGGCGTTTGCAGACTCACGAAATTTCACCGGTCAAAAATCTCTATATGTTGGAACTTTATAATTCGCACCCGGGCGTGCATAGTTTTTGGAATGCTCATTGTCCAAATCTTGAGCAGGTTTGGGACGCATTACTGGAAAAGAAAATGACTATTTACGGTGTATCATCGGATGATGCCCAAATGTTACAAAAGTGGGGAGAGAAGGAAAATAATCCAGGTCGGGGTTGGGTCATGGTGAAATCAGATGAATTATCCGTAAACAAAGACGAGACTGTCTGCGAGTTGGAGTCTGAATTTCTCTTTGGAAGACCCGTGAGGAAGGGCAAGCCTGGTACCTTTATTGAATTTATCGGCCCCGGCGGGGAGATTGCTAAATCGATTGAAGGAACATCCGGTTCCTGCGAGGTGGATGGAGATTATCTGCGTGCCAAGGTAACGCACCGCGTTAAAAACAAGGATAATTCCCTGCGTGAGTACTATGCGTGGACTCAGCCCGTATTTACTGACGGGAGATAAGCGAACTACTCAACTTTTAGAATTCCCTGCATGGCCATCCAGTGGCCCGGGAAGGTGCAGATGAAAGGGTAGTCACCCGGTGACTGAGGTGCCCGGAGATGAAGCGTGTGAGCTTCTCCAGGGTTAATGACGGGAATTACATGAAGAACTTCAGGTAAATTAGGGGCGTAGTTTTTCTCTCCGGCTTTGGGGTCGATGAGCATTTTGAAAGAAGCGTCTCCAACTTTCTGGGCTGATTCCTTCTCCACAATTACCAAGTTGTGGGGCATTGCATCTTGATTGCTTAGCTTAATCGCAAGAGCTTCTCCAGCCTTCGCATTGATCATTGTTTTTGAATATTTCAATCCACTTACCGCATTGATTTCGACCAGACGCTCGCCTTCTACTTGTAGTCCTGACCAATTCTTTTTTATTTGATTCGTTGGTTGGCCGGCAACCCGAAGGGATACGAAAGTGGCTTTGCCTGGAATTGTTTGTGCCATCGACTTGGAGTTAAAGGGGGCATCTGGATACATCGGCGAGGCAAAGAGATCTGTCTTGAATTCAGTACCGTCCGCATCCTTGAGGTGCATTCGCAGATGAAGTTGCATCACTGGTTCCAGTTTTGGTATTTCCACAAAAATAGATTTATCTCCTTTCAGTAAGGTGACAGAACGGATGGTAAGTAGGTCGTGGCCGAGGCTTTCGGGTTGTTTGATTGAAAACTCGGGTGATCCATAGCGCTTGGCGTATTCGTAGTTCCAAACCTGAGCAAAATATCTTTTCAGATTGTCGGCGGTGGATTGATCAAGTCGGGTGGTGAAATCGATTCTTATCCCATTGGAATGAACTTTAAAACCTTTTGGTTTGCGGACTTTTCCTCCAAGGTAACGAACGCGGTGCAGGCAACCGTCTTTTACGGAGTAGTCTCCCCATCCATCAAGTCCTGCAACATAGAGCTGACCATCTTGGGGATGAAAATCACCCCGCATCACTCCAGCCAAAAAATTCCCTTCAAGAGGAACAACTGCACCTTGAGGACGGATACTCGTGGCGTCCCGAAGGATGAGGTAATGAGTACCTGACCCGTAACTTAATCCAACATGGGAACCTTCGAATGGTCCCCATTTTTTGCTGTTTATTTCCAGCATGCCACCGGTCGAATTGTCAACCCCCCGAGGGACAAAACATAATGGGGCAGAAATATTTTTTCCCGCAAGTCCATATTCTTCGCCCCGAATAACTTCCAGAATGGCAGAGGTGGGTGTCCATGTCCCCTCTTGAGGTGCGGCCCAGAAATAATCATCGGTTCCTCCAACTCCCATGCAGTTCCTGACACCACTGGCAATTTTCTCGGTGGTTCGATCCTTATTGGTGCGGAAGATATCAGTTCTTTGAATAAAATGGAAGGCTTTGTCAGCCGTGCGGTGAAGTCCAAAAGTGTGGGTGTGACTACGGTCGTAACTACCAAAGTCGTTGGCATACTTTTCATAATAGTCGACTTCTTCATCTCCATTCCGATCATGGAGTAAATAGATCTGCCCCCGATCGAGCACAAAAACGCCATCCTCGTCGATATGAATTCCAATGGGTTGATTAAATCCGGTGGCATAGCGTTGCCAAGTGACTTTTTTTAGATTCTGGTCAATCCCTTTAATTAGCCACACATCTCCCGGAAGAGTAGCTACCAAGGCATTACCATTTGGCAAAAAGGCGAGGCTAGTTAGTTGCATGACCGTTTTGTAAGGGTTTTTGTATGGAACGGTAAGCGTATCGATTGCATAACGGGAAGTACCGGCTGGTTTTCCCAATTTACCGGGAACATCAAGAATATCCTGCCAACGCTTTTGGAGTATTCGTTCTTTTTTCAAATGAGCTATGGCAGACGATTCATCCGGTTGGTCTGGCTTCTTCGAGATTCGCATAATGAAACTGGCGTTCTTTTGTATTCCTTCCGCGATGATTTTATCTTTTGTCCAACGGATATTTTTTATTCCATTCTGTTCGACGAAAGTAAGCTCGAGGGATTCATCCATGACCCGACATGGAAGAGTGATTTTTTCGACACTATTCAAAAAATCGATCCGGCGAAGGAATGAATTCTCAGTGCCCCATGGTTCATCCTGTATGCGGGTCTTTCCAATTCTATATTCGAAAACAATGCGTTTTCCAAAGCGGTGAAAGCCTAAATAATTTCCACCTTCGGGCATTTCCGCTTTGTTCAACGTGAACCAGATATTCCCCTCAATATTGGCTCCACGCGAACATCCCCAGCGAAAAGGCTCAAACCGAATCCAACCATCCCAGACTGCTCGGTAAGACAATGAAAGGGGGTCGAAACATGTGGAGAGTGCATGATCTTCTCCCAGTTTAACGCAAATCCCCTTGAGTACATTCAGTCCCTTGGCTTTGACAACATGAGTGAAGTGTTCTCCGCTATCACCATCATTCCAGCGTCCATCGTTATGATTATTTTGATTATACTTTCCCCAATGTCCGTGCAGCCCGCCATCTAATCCGGGATGGGCCGGAATAACTGCTGGAATCTTGTCTGGATTAGCCATGTAATAGTCAGCTTGTCGCTGGTAAAATTCATAGACTCGGGCTTCATTGACTTTTTCGCCGGAGAGGAAATGATTCTCGCGACCTCCTTTCGGATCAGAGTATGGATACTTCCCCGCAGTTGCGACATTAAGGGAATTTCCCAGTAATGGGAGAACTGTAAGAAACAATAGTTTCCCAATTAGAATAACTTTGATGGAACTAGGCATGGGAAATACATCAAAATAAACACTCTTGTGATTTGCAATGGCATAGACTTCTTGCTTAGAGATAAAATAGTGTTCCTTTACTATCAGCGTAATCCTTGAGGAATCTCTTTTGCCTTTTACTTCCTTTGGTCAAAATAAAATAAGGTTTTGAGAGGTTCTAATCAAAGATGCGTTGAACTAATTTTTCGGAGCCTAAATAATTTAGATGGTCATCGTCGTAATAGAGAGGACGCAGATGGTTACCTTCGGTTTCGATGGTTGTCATGAGTCTGTTTTGACTTTTCGAAAAGAGAATCTCGTGAGGATAAATAATTTCAACTTTTGGAAAATCCTTTTTTAAGTTTTCCAGAAAGAACAAATGTTTGCTGTATACTTGTTTAAACCTTTCCAAGGTTGGGATTACTTGAGCTCCCCAAATGGATCTTCCTAGATTAGGGCCCCATTCGGGCGAATCAGGGACGGGGCCAACGACGAAAACTTTTACATTCTTCTCGTAAAGCTTGTCTAAGGCTTCCTCGAATAAAAGATGAAAATTTTTAGGAGAAGAAATGGTAGAAGTGTCATGAAATGAGTTCCAGCGGTTGATTGGGAAGCTCGTGGAGATTACTATCATTTCCGCTTTTTTGCACATCTTTAGAGCTCCTTCATCTAGTTCAAATAAGTCATGCCCTGCTTTTTTATATGGATGAAAACCGCACAGATTTTTGGAATTTAATTGTTTCGAAAGATTCGGAATTAGCATCCTAGCATGGGAGTTTCCAAAGAGGATGAGATGAGGGGGCGAGTTATTGGGGGCACCGAAGAAATAGCCTGATTCATTTCTAGCATTGGCTCCATAGTCATTTCTTGCGATATCTTCTACAAGGGAGGAGAATTTTGGAGATCTTGGGTTCCAGCCCAAGGAAGCTATTTGGTTTGTGTTGATTGAGATAAACAGCAATCCAACCCCCAATAAAATCAAAGATGATATGGAGTACTTTCCTGCTCTGAATGGCTTTTCAAGAAAATGGTAACTTAATGTGGCAAGTCCTATTGTCAGGCTTACTCCGAGAAAGGGGAGCCAACTTGGCATAACACTTGGATGAATGCAGAGATGACGAAAAAATGCGAAGATTGGCTGATGCCACAAATAGATGCTGTAGCTAATTATACCAATGTTGATTAATATTCTGTTGGATAAAATCCTATAACACCAAGTTTGATGACTGCAGCATATCAGAATTAATATAGTTCCAGTCACGGGCAAAAGACCCCAAATGCTAGGCATGGATATGGATGCATCGAGGGAAAAGATAGAAAGGGCAATCAGCACAATACCAACTAAGCTAAAAATTTGATTTACCCATTCAGACCATTTAGTTGGTGCGAGGTTTATGCGTACCGCACAAAAGGCTCCAGCGATCAATTCCCAGATGCGAGTGGGCAGAATATAAAAATGCCATTTGCCCAGAATATCTGCTCCAAATTGAGCAAGCATTAGACTGGTACCAAACAAGATCACAAGTGCAAAAACTATAACGATCCTTGATCCGAACTTATATAAAAGCAGAAAAAGCGGAGGGTAGAAAATATAGAACTGTTCTTCTACGGAAAGACTCCATGTATGAATGAAAGGCAGAATTTCAGAAGTTGCGGCAAAGTAGCCATCGCTAATTGCAAAGTAAATATTCGAAAAGAATAAAGTGGAAGCGAAAATTGACTCTCCGAATAATTGAGCTTCCTGTTTCGATGGACTCAGCAAAGTTAGATAAAGAAATGAGCATATCAGCATCATGCCAAAAAGGGGTGGCAGGATTCTCCGTGCTCGTCTCTCCAGAAAATGTTTTAAAGTGAATCTTTCTTCTTCGATTTGTTTGATAATTATCGAAGTTATTAAAAAACCACTGATTACAAAAAAGACATCAACACCTAGGAAACCGCCTTTGAATGTTTCAAATCCTGCATGAAATAAAACTACAGGTATAACCGCCAAGGCCCGAAGTCCGTCGATTTCCGGTCTGTAGGTAAGAGTTCTATAACTTTTTTTCAGGATGATTGATTTACTTTGAGTATTTCCATTCCAAGGGTTCGCCGAAAACGAAGGTTTTATCGAGGTTTTGGGAGGTAATTTGGAGTGAGTTGCCCCAAGAAGGATGATCGAATTCGGGATTCAATTCAAGCAGGGGCAGGATGACAAAATCACGAGTAAGAATACCAGGGTGTGGAATAGTGAGATTTGATGATTCAATAGTGAGTTCATCATAAATTAGAATGTCCAAATCGATGATTCGGGGACCATTTTTACGAATGATTTTTTTTCCGAGTTTTAATTCGATTTCCCTTAACTTGGCTAGGAGTTCATGAGGGTCGATTTCCGTACTTGCACGGGCAACGGCATTGAAGAAATCAGGTTGTTCATCGAAACCATAGGGTTTCGATGCATAAAGCTTTGACACTGCATCAATGCAGCAGAATTCCGACATCATCGAAATTGCTTGAGAGAAAATATCCCGAGGGTTTCCGAGATTGGCTCCTAATCCGATGTAGATCTTAGCACTCAACTTCCACGCTAATTTGCTTAAGTCCCAATTTTTTAGTGTATCTGGGTTTGTCAACGATTAGCCGGACTCGATTTGCGTTGAATGTAGACTTTATGTTGTTAGCGAGTAAATCCGCATAGCGTTCGAGTGTTTTGCCATCATATTCTTTGGAGAATTCGCGGATACACGAGACAATGTCCCTGTAATCTATCCCCCGGCTGATTTCATCACTCTCTGCAATTAAGGAAAAGTCATATTCTACCTCCAGAGATACCTGTAAATCCTGAGGTGCATAAAGTTCCTCTTCCAAGAGGCCAATACGTACCATTACCTCAATGCCTTCCAATCTAATCTTGCCCATTCTTAGATATCTAATTTGATTCGCAATCAATCGCGAGCTCGATTGCAACATCCAACGCTTGTTTTGTTTCCATGACATCATGAGCTCGGATAATTTCAGTGCCTTGTTGAATTGCCAGAACAGCTGATGCCAATGATCCACCTAATCGATCCATCGGGGAAGGAGCATTACAAAGTTGATGGATCCATGACTTGCGCGACGAACCAAGGAGAATCCCCCACATCTCATTTTTGAATTTCTTTATATTTCGCATGAGGTCCAAATTGTGCTCAAGAGTCTTTCCAAATCCAATTCCCGGATCGATCCAAATTCTTGGCAAGTGGAGTTTGGACAAGGATTCTTTCTTGGCTTCAAAAAAATCCAGTACTTCCTTAACGACATTATGATATGATGGATTTATTTGCATCGTTTTGGGACTTCCTTTAGAGTGCATAAGAACAAGACCCGATCCAAATTTCGACGCAAGCTCTATCATCTTTGGAGTTCCTCCAGAAACATCATTGAGAATATGGCCCCCTGCTTGTAAACAGGCCTCGGCAACAACTGGCTTAGTGGTGTCTATTGAGATGGCAAATGAATTCTTAGGTAAAATCTCCAACACGGGGAGAATTCTAGAAAGTTCCTCCTGTTCGGAAATTGACTCGCTGCCGGGTCTGGTGCTTTCGGCGCCTAAGTCAATAATCTGAGCCCCCCATTCATTCATTTTCAGTGCGTGTTCTAATGCGATTTCGGGATTTATGAATTTTCCTCCATCACTAAAGGAATCTGGAGTTAAATTAAGAATTCCCATAACCGCTGGATACGAAAAATTGAATGCGTGTTGATTAAATTGATACTCTGGCATTGGAAGTTGGAGGGACGATTAACTCATCGTAGATTGATTTGATTTCAAGATGAAATGAATGATTACTTGATTGCCAGTCGAATTCTTTGAAGTTTTTAAGTGTGGAAATTCCACGACCGCTTCCTACAAGAATGATTTCGTCAAAATTAAGAATTTCTTGGCAATGAGGAGATCGATATTGAATCTCGAATCTTTGTTCGAGAATAGGTTTGATTTTTGTTAAGTTGATGCCGGTTAGAATATTTCTTCTAGGAATAACCAAATGCTTTTGCTCCACGAAGATGAGATTAGAGGTAGCGGTTTCAAGGAATTCGTTTGTCTTTGGATCGATCAGAATCAATTCCTTTTTATTGATATCCAAATTGTTGAGTGATTCGTAAAGCTTTTTGTCTGAGGTTTGTTTGTGTGAAGGCTGAGCTCTCTTGTGTCGAAAAGAGATGCCTTCTACTGAAAGGCCGAAGGAATTTGTAATTCTATCGGCTATGCCGAGAAGATTCTCGAAAAGGCTAATTCTAAATAATCTAGGTTGTTTGTCAGTTTGGTTGTTAGCAATATCAAACAAGCGTTCTGAGATTTCCGACTTGCTGGGTATCCATGGAAGTCCAAGAGCCTTCCCGGAATTGATAATGCGGTCGAGATGATCTTCTAAGAATATAAAGCGATTATCTGAGTCTTTTCGGATAGTTGAAAAAGTCCCCCGAAGACCCCATGGATGGGGGTGTTCCGTTTTTTTTCCTACATTAGTCCAAGCATGCATGAATGATGTTTTGCATAATGTGATTTCCATTGATCGTGAGAAAGGACTCAGGGTGATACTGTAGCCCGAAGAGTTTTCTCTGATTATCCTCAAAGGAGAGGGGAACCTGACGGATAGGGTCAGTCGAAGTTATTTTCGTGCTTGTAGGTAAGGAAAGCAAACTCTGTTTGTCTACTTGTAACGAATGATATCGAGCCACTTTGATAGTAGGCGGACACTCTTTATAAGTACGAGAACGCGTGTTGACTTCAATTTCGGTCTCAACTCCATGAAGAACTTGTTTTTGTCTTACTACATTGGCTCCCTCGGCAAAGAGCATCATTTGAAAACCAAGGCAAATTCCAATCATGGGTTTACGATTGGTAAATTGGGACAAAATTTCGATCGATTCCGGATAATCCTCAGGACTTCCTGGTCCTGGAGAGAAGACAAGAATTTTGCATGATTTGATCTTGTCAATGGATGCATCTTTTCTGTCGATGACCAAAACCTGATCAAATTGGGCAAGCAGATGTTCCAGATTGTGCGTGAATGAATCCTGATGATCCAATAAAAGTATCATGTCATTAAATCTAGAAGGGCTTGTGCCTTAATTTTGTTTTCATTGAATTCATAAGCTGGCGTTGAATCAACGACAATACCTCCTCCAGCCTGTGTGTAGCATCGCTCTTCCAGCACTAGCATTGCCCGAATAATCAAATTGAAGTGAAGGTTGCCATTGTCCATGATTGTCCCAAAACTACCTGTGTAAGGGCCTCGAAAGCACGGTTCCAGTCGATCAATCCATTCCATTGTCCTTACTTTTGGGCAACCTGTGATGCTCCCTCCGGGAAGAATGCCGCGAAGAATATCTGAGAGTTCGATTTCGTCTTTCAATGTTCCCGAAATGGTTGAAACTAAGTGGTGAAGGTGGGAGTACGATTCGACTTCCCTAAAGTTTTCCAAACGAACGCTGCCGGGTTTGCATAAGCTTGATAGATCGTTTCTTTCTAAATCGACTAGCATGTTATGTTCAGCAACTTCCTTGGGGTCTTGTAAAAAACGTTCGATAACCGATTGGTCTTCTAAACGATTCGACCTTTGATAAGTCCCTCCAATGGGACGAGTTTTGATGGATTGTCCCTGTAGATCAATAACTGTTTCAGGAGAGCAACTGAAAATGGAGAATTCACGAGTTTGTAGAAGAAATGATTCCGGTGCAGGATTAACCCTCATGAGTCTTTCAAACGAAAGTATTGGGTGGATACGATTTTCGGATTCAAAGCGCTGGGAAATTTTAATCTGATAGGTTTCTCCATCCAAAATGGCCTCTTTGGCTTGCTTGAATATTTTTTCGTATTCAGAAAAACTCAAGTTACATTTAATAAGTGATTCTCCAAGGTCAGATTTATTTGATTTCGTTGGCTTGATCTCTCTGGTTAGAATCTTGGCTAGTTCTTTTTCCCTACTTGAGTTGCAAGAGACAATCTTAGTTTGATCGGGTGAGAAGATAATTGAAGAACGAGGTCTACCAAACCACGCATCAGGGACATCTAGATCTTTTCGTGCGTGCAATTTGACATTTCTATGATGAGCCAGGAACTCATAACCGAAAAAACCGATCCATCCTGAAAAAATGCTATTATTCTCTGAGGTATTAGAAGAAAGCTTGGTTAGAAATTCTTTAGTTTTTGAAGTTTTTGCTTCAATGACTTCCGAGAAATCCAAAAAAGCATGGAAAGAATTTGCTTCTATGGATCGTAAAGCCAAATCGCATGTTTCCAAATGCAAGAGGGATGAAATTGAAGTCGGATGCTGAAGCGTGATCACAATAAAATATCGAGAAGTTCAGGGAAACAATTGATCGACCTAGTTGGTGAATCGTATTCTCCAAAAAGTATGGCGGACCATTCCGCATTTCTTGCTCCTTCGAAATCCCGAGTATAGCTATCCCCCAAATGGATGATATGTTCGGGCGGCAACTCCATTTTTTCTTCCACGAATTTAAAAATTCTCGGATCAGGCTTTTCATATCCGATTTCAGAAGAAATAAAAATTTCTTGAAAATAGTGATTTACTCCCAAGTCAGCCAGAACTGGTCGAAGTCGGGAGTCGTTGTTAGATAGAACGGCAAGTTGATAACCGCGCTGTTTCAATTCATGTAGAGTTTCTTTTACCCCATCAGATAACCGCCAATGATCTCCTTTGGCGAAGAGATTCCATAGTTCCTCAAAAACTGGCTTTAGGTCAGTGGTTTCTCCGAAAGGTCTTAGGGTTTCATTTACGACTTTGCGCCAGAAATCCTTCTCATTAACTTTCGTTTGAGAATCTTCTTTCTGTGCCTTCTTTAGGGCATTGAGGAAATATTTTTCGGTTAATTTCTCTTCGGCGGGAATGCCAAATTGCTTGGCGGTATTCGCATAAATTAGCCCGACTGAGGGCCATGGACGGATTAAAGTGCCTGCTGCGTCAATGGTGAGTAATTGGATTGATCTTGTCATTGAAAAAGAAAAATTAATTATTCAGACATTTTGTGAAATGTTGTACATTAATATTTTTTAGTATTTACCTTAGCATTTTATAGTTTGCGAGTGAATACAAATGGCTTTGGTTTCGTCTTGGTTCTATTTGGGGCCTTGAATCTGGCTTGGTTTGCTCCCAATAGTGCTCTTTGGTTGAAAAATATCTTTTCATTTTCGATATCGAATTTCATCATTGCCATGATTTTTCTCATGCAAGGCTGGAAACTGAAGCCTAATAGGCTTTTCGAAGTTTTTGCTGATGGGTTTTCGCTATGGGCTATCCAGTTGATTGTTTTGGCAGGTCCCATAAGCTTTGTTCTTGGCGGGTGGGCATTGGGGCTATGGGACGCAAAATTATTGGAACCCCTTTTGTTTCTTTCTTGCTTGCCGACTACAATTTCGAGTTGCGTTGTTTTTACGCGAGCTTCTGGGGGGGATGGTGACTTTGCATTGGGGCATGCGACTCTTTCCAATTTGATTGCACCATTCTTTGTGCCTGTGGCATGGCTCTTTCTTATTAGACCGAATGGAACCGATGGCATAGCAGTTGGAAATGCACTGCTTCAAGTAATACCCGACTTACTTCTTTTGGTTGCCCTTCCTTGTTGCTTGGGTTGGGCATTAAGAAGGAAGTTTTCGCAAAAGTCCTATTTTATTTTGGATTGGATCGCTCGAAATGTTCCCTTGGGTGGAATTGCCATCTTGGCCTATCTTTCGCTGGGTCTTGTGGTTTTGGAATTAGGTATGGATAAATGCATTGTGGAAATAAAGTTTCTTCTTTTACCCGTTTCAATTCTCTTTATCTCTGTCGCAATTTTGTCGTGGTTTTTGAGTGGTTGGATCCGGCGAGATCGCGGAGGAAGAGTGGCAACCTTCTTTTGTCTTTCGCAAAAATCGCTTGCGATGGGAATTCCACTGGTACATTTGCTGGTTGGTATTGATGAACCCTTACTTTATATTTGGTTGTTTCCCATTATTATATTCCATTTCATTCAATTGCTTGCGGGTGCATTTTTGATCAGAATCTTTCGCTAAGTCGAATGGTTTTTGTGTAATCGATGCTTTTTGATTGCTGAATGAATGTTTTTGATGGATAGAAACGGAGTGATTTGTAAAAGCTTCAAGGATAAGGAGAAAATGCGACGAGCGGGTAAAATGGCCGCAACTGTTTTGGATCGTTTGTGTAAATTGGTTAATCCGGGAATGAGTACACTGGAAATTGATGAACTCGGCGGAGAACTTATGCAGGAGTTGGGAGTAAAGAGTGCTTGCAAGGGATATCGCTCTGGCCAGAAAATCTTCCCATCTTACACATGTCTTTCCGTAAATAATGAAGTTGTTCACGGAATCGGAGTCGAAGATCGAATCTTGAAAGACGGGGATATTTTATCGGTGGACGTTTGTATTCGAGATGGAGAGATGATTGGCGATAATTGTAGGACTATCCCAGTCGGGGAGGTTAGTCCTCAAATTGAAAGATTGCTGGAGGTGACTGAGCAGTCTTTGTATTTGGGGATTAGTAAGGCATTAAGCAAGAAGCGTGTGGGCGATGTTTCTGAAGCGGTTCAAACTCATGTGGAGTCTTCCGGATTCGCGGTTATCACGAATTTCGTGGGACATGGGGTTGGGCGTACATTACACGAGGAGCCTCAAATTCCAAATTTTGGCAAAGCAGGTACTGGCCCAAAATTTAAAAAGGGAATGGCAATTTGCATTGAACCTATGGTTAACATTAAGAGTCCTCAGATTCGAATGGCTAAGGATGGTTGGACTGCATTGGCAGTTGATGGCTTGCCTTCTGCTCATTTTGAACACACCATTCTAGTAGGTGACAAAGTTCCTGAGATAATCACGATTCCTGAAGGATTTGGGAGTGCCGAGGATTATTTTGAGCAAAAGCTTTCCTTTACCACTACCTAAATCCAAAAAACATGCTCAAGAGATTAGCCGATAACCTTTTTTCCTTTGATGTAGAATGGATTCCGGATCCTCTTTCTGCGATCATCCTCCACGACTTGGATGGAACGGGAGATACGCTCAAAGATAATGGTGATGCTTTTGAAGTTCTGTGGGCGGATGCACGAAAAGATGGCGATTTGCCGGATTCGCAACCCTACTTGAAAACAATTCTTTGTAAAATCGTATCAATTGCCGGAATTTTAAGGGAAAGGGTTTCGAGAGATCAAATTGTTTTGAAGTTGGTTTCTTTGCCTGTTGATCCAACTGACCACGAAAAATGTGACGAGAAGCTAATTTTGCATAGTTTTATGAAATCGGTCGGTCGGCGAAAGCCCCAATTAGTTGGTTTTAATTCCAGTCAGGCTGATATTCCGATAATCATTCAGAGGGCGATTGTTAATGGGTTATCCGGTCTTGGGTTTTCGGATCGACCAAACAAGCCTTGGGAAGGCGTCGATTATTTCGATTCGCGAAATTCCGATTATGCAATCGACCTTGCGGATGCACTTGGGCAATTCAGGGATCGTCCATCCTTGCATCAAGCAGCTACTCTAAGTGGTATTCCAGGGAAGATTGATGTTAGCGGCGGATCTGTTGCTGAGATGTGGCTAAATGGAAAGATTGCAGAAATCGTTGCTTACAATGAATTTGATGCCTTCACTACACATTTACTTTGGGCTCGTGTAGCTCATTTTTCTGGTTTGCTGGATCAAAATGAGTACCAACGAGAACAGGATCTTGTTAGGGAGCTATTAGAGTCTGAAATTGAAAAGGGAAAAAAACACTTAGAGAAATTTGTCTTGGAATGGGATCGTTTATTATCCTTAACCGGTCAATAAAACATGGCTCATAAAGTTGATGAGGTGCATAGAAGAATTGATTTACTCGAAGCTTTAGTTTGCCCAATCAATATACAACCGCATAATTATCGAAATGACTGACCCAGAACATGCAAAGGAGGTTCTTGAACGCCTAGACGAAACCCGAGATCGTCTACTGACTGAAATCCGTAAGGATATTATTGGACAGAATGAAGTGATTGAGCAGTTGCTTATTACCCTTATTGCAGGGGGACATTGTTTACTAACTGGCATACCTGGATTGGGCAAAACTATGTTGGTCAAAACACTTTCCAAGTGTTTGAGCCTCGAATTCAGCCGGATTCAGTTTACACCTGATCTTATGCCTGCAGATGTTGTTGGCTCGGAACTAGTCGATGAAGATCCAGCATCCGGCAAGAAGAGCTTTCGATTTGCTGCTGGTCCAATCTTTTCAAATGTGGTGCTTGCGGACGAAATTAATCGGACACCACCGAAAACTCAAGCTGCCCTGTTGGAGGCAATGGAAGAAAGACAGGTAACGGTTGCGGGTGAAACCCGCCCATTAGACAAACCCTTCTTTGTGCTCGCCACCCAAAACCCGATTGAGCTTGAAGGTACCTATCCGCTGCCAGAAGCTCAGCTCGATCGTTTTCTACTTAATCCAGTGATTGATTATCTTTCCGTCGAAGACGAAATCAAAATGGTGGGAGCTACCACTGGAGAAAGAAAGTCAGAACCGGAGGCTATCATTAGTGGCGAGGAAATTTTAAAACTACAGGAAATAACGAGGCAAATTCCTGCTTCAGAGAAGGTGATTTCCTACGCCGTGGCCTTGACCTCTGCGTCTCGTCCAAAGTCCGGGAATTGTGATGAATGGACAAAGAAGAGGGTGAGGTGGGGTGCAGGTTCGCGGGCATCTCAGGCCCTGATACTGGCATCCAAGGCCAAAGCTCTTTTGGATGGGCGTCCAAATGCATCCAGAGATGATGTTAAATTAATTGCAAAGAGTGCACTACGGCATAGGATTTTACCAAGTTTCTTTGCCGAATCAGAAGGGTTGGATTCTGATTCGATTATCGATCATCTAGTCGAGACAGTTCCATCGTAATCTCACAATTTGTGTTAGCTCCAGATACGGATTTGCTAAGCCCTGCCCATCTTCGCAGGATTGAAGATCTTTCTCTACTGGCCCGAGTAGTGGTTGATGGAGCCATGCCTGGTATTCATAGGAGTTTGAAGCAGGGGAGGGGGAGTGAATTCTTTCAATACCGACCTTATGAATCAGGTGAGGACTTGAAGCTAGTTGACTGGAAGGTTTTCGCTAAACGAGAGGAGTTGGTTACCAAAACTTACCAAGAAGACACGAATTTCAATCTTTTGTTCGTTCTTGATACGAGTGCTTCCATGGGTTTCTCGGGGGAATTTAGTCCTGTAAGTAAACTAAAATATGCTTCCATGTTGGCCGCCTGTTTCGCTTATTTGGCGTATCGACAGGGAGATCGCGTAGGTCTGTTTGCCTATTCCGATTCCGTGCAAAATTGGATTCGGCCGAGTTCGGGTAGTGCTCATTTCGGAAAAATTACCTCGGCCCTTTCTAATTTGAAGCCTGCGGGGAAAAATAATCATGAGGCTTGCTGGGATCAGTTGGTGGCAAATTTGCCAGGTAAGACTATGGTTGTGTTTCTCGCAGATTTTTTGGAAGCCGAAGAGGTTTTGCCTGAGCGTTTGAGGTTCGCTCTTTCTTCCAAGTATGAAGCTTTGTGCTTACAGATATTGGATCGTGAAGAGCAGGAATTACCCAAAGGAGATGCATTGAGATTCGTTGAGATGGAGGGTGATCGGGAGATTTCCACCTCGCCAGCTAACATCCGTCGCGATTATCAATTGAAAATGGAAGAATTTCAAAGCCGGTTGTCTGAAAACCTTTCAGTTGTTTCTGCTGAATTCGAAAGTTTTTTCACCGATCAAGACTTAGGTTTTGCTCTGCGTCGCTTCATAGGAATACGTAATCAAAACTTGCGATGATCTTTTTGGCAAATGATTGAATTTGGACATCCTGCTGCTCTTTGGACGGGGTTGGCTATAGGTTTTCCAATTTTGGCTCACATGGCCTACAGGAGAATCACTGAAAAATACTCATTTTCTTCAATTAGGTTTATTGTACCCTCACAAATCCCCAGAAGTGGCAGGCGTACGCCAACGGATAAATTATTACTTCTCTTGAGAATCATATTGTTTGTGGCAATCACGATATTGCTTGCAGACCCGTTTTGGATTAATCCTACTAAACCCACTGAACCTCAGGAATCACCAGAGGTCGTATTGGCAATAGACCTCAGTCCAAGTATGGGGGGGTGGGGTGGTCTTGTCGAAGCTAAGGAAATTGCCACTCGAATCCTAGATGAAAGCTCCGACATATTCGGATTGTTAACCTTTGGAGATGGAAGTTCTCAAGAGTGGCATATTGGAACGGAAGTCAGTGAATTGAAAAAGGAAATTGCGAATTTAAAACACGGATGGAGAAGGGGGAATGCCCAAACAATTATTGAACGCATTCGCAGCTTATTTAGTGCTAATGTATCACGAAAGCAATTAATTGTCTTTAGTGACATGCAGAAGGGAGACTGGCAGAGTGTAGACTTTAGTAGTCTTGTAGGAAATCTGGAAGTTGAGTTTTATCAAGTCGGTGTCCCTGATGATCCAGAAGGACGAGGAGATAATCGTAGTTTAGTTGAAACTAAGGTTGTGCCTGCTGGGCCCGGTAAAGTTCGCGTTTGGACTATTGCTCGAAATTGGTCGGGTCGTAAAAGGGAGGAACAGCTTGAACTTGTAGTTGGAGGAGAAGTCGAAGCAAATCAGACAGTAGTTTTACCACCATCTGGATCATCTCAAGTGCAATTTATTCTTCCGACTTCCGAAATTTCTCAAGCGACCATTCGTTTTTCTGAGCCTGACTCCTTACCCCTTGATGATCAAAGAACCGTTTGGCTCAAAGCACCGCCTCCTAAGCTTTTTGGGTTTTGGTCTAATTCCGTTGAAGATGAATCAACTAAAATGGAGAGAAACTTCTTGAAGGTTGCCGTCGAAAGCGCTGGTGATAATGGATGGAATCGCTGGGAAGAAAGTACCGAAAATGCTGACGGAGTTCGTTTGGGCCAGAATGAGCAAAAGCTAGAGTTACTTCTCATTATTGGAATGGGGGCTTGGTTCGAGACAGAAAAATTGGGCGAAAACCTCTCCAATTTCTTGGATAGTGGAGGAATCGCAATTATGACACCCGGAGAAATTTTTGGAGAGACTGCATCAATCCTGCGTGATTCATCCTGGTTTGATTTTTCGTTCGTTCGTGTGGCTGGGGGTGCTTCCTTCAATCGCAATCCCTTTCGAATCGCTTCCTTAGGTGACCGATCAAGACTCTCTTCTTTATTCTCAGGGAACGCGAGTCGGGATCTATATCTTACGTCCATACGTAAATTTGGAATTCTAAAAGATCTCGATGAATCGATCGAGGTGCCAATTCGTGATCGTGAAGGAAGACCTCTTGCTTTATTAAGAGAGTACGAATCTGAAGGGCGATTGATTTTCTTTCCCTTTAGAATGAATAATTTTTGGTCGGATTTGCCCCTGCGTACTTCCTTTTTGCCTTTATTGATGGAACTGGTTAGGAGAGAAGATAGTCGGGATAAAACATGGCCTGTGCTTGAACCGGGTAGTAGTTTTGTGGATAGTGATGAAACTTTTGTCGCCGAGAAACCAGGGGTGTATCGTTTTGGCGGCAAGTGGTTGGAGGTTGTTTTTCCTCCTGCTGAATCAGTAGTCGAAACGCTTGAAAAAAACGATTTCCCTGATGTATCCGGTGATAGTCTCAGTGCAAACACTATTTCATCTAGAGATTTAAATAACGAATCGAATAATCGAGAATCCTTGTGGTTGTGGTTTGCAATCCTAGTGGCCATCTTGTTGACTGGAGAAATGCTCTATTCCCGACCCAAATCCCTTACGCAGGGAAATCAAATTTATTCATGAAACCAAAATTCCTCGGAATCTTACAGCGTGAGTCTTGGCTTGTTGTTCTGTCGAGGTCTCTTCTTGCTATTGTGGTTGGTATTTTATGTTGGCCAGCATTCATAACTTTACTCGATTTGTATGATGCTTACTCTCCGATTTTGGAGGTGAATGCTCCTGCTTGGTTGTTGTCGATTTGCGTTTTCTCCATAGTGGTGTCATCTGGATTGATTATTTGGTCTTGGTTGAGTAAACCAAATCTTACTCAGATCGCGTTGGATATTGAAAAAAACAATCCGGATCTAAGAGATCAGCTCAATTGTGCGGTCGAACTCGAAGGAAAATCAAAGAAAAGAAAACTTACTTTCATGGAAGAGCGGGTTGTGAGTTTGACCGAATCTTATGTTAGGGAAGTTTCTTGGAAAAAGGGAACGCGGCCAAGTTCCTCTTACTGGCTTCTTGTGATCACGGGTCTAGGTTTAGGGGTGATTCTAAGTTTTTGGGGTTCAGCTAAGAGTCCGGTTCGAAAAGCGATTGACTCATTTTCGGAAGAACCCGGACTCTCCGTTTTCTCTCAACTCACTGGGTCTACTATTTCTTCCAGCAAATTACCTAGCAATGAGTTTACCCGAGGGTCGGATGTCTCCATTTATGCGGATGTATTACGTGGACACCGAGGCGCGAAATCCGCAATGCTCCATTTTAAGTCCAAAGAAGGTGTTGAGTCATTTGCCATGCTTGATACCCCAGTTTTAGGAAGGTTTGAATTCGTAATTCCATCGATCCAGCAACCTTTTGAATATCGAGTCACCACTCCCTCACTGGAATCGGAATGGTATAAGTTGACACCCTATGATCCCCCTCGAGTTAATAGTGCATCATGGAAAGTGATTCCCCCGGCATATCTGAAGTCGGATACCTTTACCCATAATGATTTTGGCTATCTCCGAGTTCCAGAAGGAAGCTTGGTGGAATTGAATGTGGAGGTAGATGAAATTCCTCCAAATTTGGAAGTCAAGCTATGTTCCAAAGACGCGAATATCAGTACCACAAAGATTGATCCAATTACTTTTTTTCATTCCTTTACCTTATCCGAAGAATGGAAAGGCCATCTGGAGGTCTTCGATTTGGATAAACCGGAAAGATTGCCCGTAATCTATGATCCTCTTATTTTGTCTCCTATTCCTGATAATCCTCCACTAGTGGAAATTATGGAACCCGCCAAGGATTTGCAATTGCCTAGAGACGAGACTTTTTTGGTCGAGGTTTTTGCATCGGATGATTACGGAATTTCGGATGTACGAATACGAATTGAGCACGCTGGTGAAGGAGAGGAAGAGACGATTTTTGTTGAACCTATCGAGAAGGAAAAACGCTTAACCTATGTATTTGTTCTCAATGAACGGGCTCTTGCCGTTGGTGATGTTCTGACATACCTCGCTCTGGCTTCTGATAATAAAGAACCAGAAAGTCAAATCGCTCGTTCTGAAGTGTATTTTATTGAAGTTCTTCCACCGGAAGGAAACTCCACTGAAGGACCAGATAGCGATATGGAAGGTGACAGCAAGGAGATACCTGTGCGAGATTTCATAAATAAAACCAAAAAAATCATTCGTTCGACCTATGATGCGATGCTTGAATCAGAAGAGGATAAAACTGAGCGCGCCTCGATTGCCTTAGCTTCTGATGCCTTAGGATTAAAGCACGAGATGACTAAGGTGTATGACGAGAACGAAGGAGCATTTCCAATTGTGGATGGTATTGATCTCGGGGAATTGCTGAATGAGGCGACATACCATATTGAGCAAACTGAGATTTTTGTTGGAGATCAGTTGTTGGAGGAATCATTGAAGCCATCCGGTAAAACTTTGCGTAAACTTGTTCAACTTTATGCATTGATGCAAAAAATGCCTAAGCAGAAATCCAAAGGTAAGGGTAAGCCTAGTGAGGATGAAGAAACTGCATCCGAAGAAAATCAGCCTCAGGAAGGTGAGTCCAATTCCAATCCTGCTGAGGATTTGAAGGAATTAGCGGAGGATTTAGAGGAATTAAAGGAAATGGAAAATCGTCAAGAAGAGCTCAATCGAAAAATAGGTAGATTGGCCGAAGCAGGAGTGGAGGGGGAGAAGAATCAAGATACTGCACAGGAACAAGAGGAATTACGTAGGGATTTACAGGCAATGCGTGATGATTGGTATGGGAAATCAGGTAAACTTGGAGATGTTGCCGAACTTGATCGAGCCGGGAATGAGATGAAAGGTGCCTCCGGTGATTTGCGTCGGGACCAACCTAGGCAAGCCCAACCTCAAGGTGAATTGGCTGCCGAAGCATTAGGAAATGCAATTACTGCAGTTGAAGGGAAAATGGCTGCTATCGCCGCTGGCATGGTCGATCAGTTGGGAAAGCAAGCCGGTGGGCTTGCCCAAGGTCAACGTCAACTTTCTGAATCCACTGATAAGGCGAACCCGGGTGATGGTGAGCAGCTTAAGAATTCTCAAGAAGAGTTAAATGATTTAGTTGACGAGTTGCTCGAAAATATTGATCGGGCGGGGCGTTCCATGGGGAGTTTTAATGAGAATGCCACTGAGGATTTATTGCGTGCGGCTAGAGAATCCAGAGAAAATGGAATAGAGAGATCTGGTAAACGTGCAGCAAACTCACTTCTTTATGAAGCTTTTCCACAAGCCAAAAAGGAAGAGGATAAAGTTGCGGAAAATCTCGATCAACTTGAGGAGGCTTTAGAGGAAGTAGAAAATAAGCTCCGTAACCTTGGGAATTCTGCTTTGAGGGAATTGGCTCAACGGATACAAAGAGACATGGAAAACCTTCCTGGCATGAGCGACGAGGAAATGAAACAGGAAGCGGAAGAAATAGCTAATGCATTGGGCTCTTTACCAAATGCATCGGAAGATGAAAGATTACAAAATTTAACGAGATTTTTCGAACAAATGGCGACAAGTGAAGAACCTTCCAAGGGTAAGTCTATGGCAGCTGCCGCACTTGCTGAGGCGATGGAACTTGTTGAGCAATTCTTCTGGAAAGAAGCTAAGGAGGAACTTCTCCGCCGGAATCTGGATACATCTTCCGCACCCAGTCGTTACAAAAGGCAAGTGGAAGAATATTTTCGTAGAATTGCGGAGGGGGAGTAATAGATGGGGTTCGATTGGCCTGCGTCTTCTTATCTTCTTGTAGCTATAATAGCTTTGCTTGGGTGCATTTTATGGCTTCATGGGAAGAGCTTACTCGCCAATACGCAAAAGTCGGTTGCATGGAAACTTATTAGTTTGAGGCTAGTTTCAGTCTTGCTTTTTCTCTTGCTGATTGCTCGTCCATTTGTGGATCAAAACCGCTTGGATAAGAGTAAGTTTAAATTGTCAGCATTAGTTGATTTGTCAGGCAGCATGGATATCCGGGATGATGTTAAGTCCGATAAAAGAATTGATTTGGTCAGCTCTCACTTGGTGGATGCAAATCATGATTCATGGATTGGGGAACAACGAAATAAATACGGAGAAGTCGAAGTTTTCGGATTCTCTGAAAATAGAAAACGGTTTGTATCTGGAGATTTGGAAATTCCTTCATTTGGTGGTAAGACAGCTCTAGGTGACGCCATGTCCGATTGCTTGATTGATGAGATTGATGATGATCACTTTACCCTTGGTTCAGTTGTGGTTTTTTCGGATGGTCGAAACAACCAAGGGAAATCAATTCTCGAGGTCGGCAAAGAGTTTCGGGATCGTGGTATTCCCATTAATACAGTTGGAGTAGGAGAAACTCGTCCCACAGGTGATTTGTCGGTTCAGTTCACGGAACGTAATCCAAAGGCGGTGGCAAAGGAAGAGTTATTACTTCAAGCAAAAGTGACGAATCAATTTGAAGCAAAAGTTAATGCCAAGATGAAATTGTTTCTTAATGATCAGGTTTTACAGGAAATGGAAGTAAATTTGAATGCCTTGGCTTCAAAAACCATTTCTTTTAATCCCTTGATTCCCAAAATTGCGGGTAATCGCAGATATCGGGTTGAGGTCACATCTCCAGCAGCTGATGTTTTGCCATCAAATAACATGGACTCCCTTTTGGTTGAGGTTAAGCCACCCGTTCAATTTTCCATTCTCTATGTTTCGAATCAACCAAGAGTGCTTTATCCATTTATAAAGAGAGCTTTGTCTGATAAGGAGCTTTTCTCCTTTAGTTCTATCATCCGATTAGGGCAAAAAGTATTTCATGCATTTGGAGATGATTTAAAACCAGATTATCCGACTGAACCAGAGTTTTGGATGAAATATGATGCGATCATTTTAGATACTGATTCTTTGGATGAATTGAATGCGTCTGTTAGAGCTTCACTGAAGGATTTTGTTCAAAAACGAGGGGGTGGATTGGCTATTTTCGGAGCTTTGGAAGAAGCTCGCGAGAATCTTGGAGGCTTGGTGCCGGTTCGGGAGGTGGAGCGAGTCGTGCTTAAGCAAAATCTCTCCTTGCGCACGAATGAAGATCCTCTGTTTGGTCCGGAAGATCAAGTTGACGAGATGAATCATTTTTTACCAAATCGTTTGCCGGGGTTTCTGGTTGCTCGCAAAAATCCAGCCTCACGGGGGGTAGTTATGGTTAAATCTACGGGCCAAGCCGTCTTAGCCATTCAGGCCTATGGGGCAGGGAAGGTTGCCTATTGGGGGTCCCCTCATGATTGGCGCCGAGCTTTAATTGATGAAGATGGGAATCGCGAATTCGAACGTTTCTGGCAGGCTTTGTGCCAGTGGTTGGGGGCCGGTGGAGAGGAGCGAATGAAGGTTTCCGATGCGGATTCCCGTATTGACCGTGGGGCGGAGGCTAACTTAAGCGTGGATGCTCTTGGGTCTGATTTCGAGCCAGCGATGGATGCTTTGGTTGAAGCCGAAGTAAAGGCACCTGATGGTTCATTACAGGAAGTACAACTTTATCCACGTGGCTCAGTTGCGGGACAATACGCCGGCAATTTTCGACCCGGAGAAGCAGGTGTATATGAGATCAATTACAAACTTAGATTCCCTAATGGAGAAGAACTCGAAAAGAGTTCCTATCTGCGTGTGGCCAGAACGGGAATGGAGGCCAAGGACACTTCTTTCGCTGAGCGTGATTTACGTATGTTGGCAAAGCTAACTGGTGGAAATTATATACATATTTCTGAATTGAATGCCGATTGGGAGCCAAAGTTTGCTGATAATCTTCCTACTTTAAATCACCGGAAGAACTTATCTGATGCATGGCCGATTTTCATTGCTCTTTTTCTAGCTGCGGGAATGGAATGGATTACACGCAGGCAGATTGGATTAAGATGAAATCTAACTTAATATTTTTAGGCATAATTTTCCTGAACGGAATTTTATATGGACAGATTCCATCTGCTGGAATTTCTGGAACTCCTCCTGTTGAAGAAATTACAGAGTCTAATGCAACCCTTCCCATCGCACCAAGGAGATCCTCCCAAACCGAAACGATTAAAAAAGCAGAATACGATCTGAGGCACGGGGTAGAGGGAGAAAGAGTTGGGGCCGCAAAACTCTTAGGGAAATATCGAAACTCTATGACTACATCCATATTGGTCGGTGCATTGGATGACCAAAGTCCTTTTGTGCGTCGAGCTTCGATGGTGTCTCTTTCCGAGCACTTCCTAAACGGATTTCCTCTTTTGGATAAATCCCTTTTTGAAAAAATCTTTTCTAAGCTTGGAGATCCAGATGTTGAAGTTAGACGTGAGGTCTCCACTTTGATTCCTCGATTGGTTAGTACATTGATGCGCGGAGGAGTGGAGCGAGTGGTCATCAATGGTCGTTCTGTATATAGATCTGTTCCCGCCAGTTTGCGCCCTGATTTGCTGACTTTAACTCAAAAGGCATTCTTGGATGAAGATGCGATTGTCCGACAAAACATACTAAAGTACCATTCTTATTTACGTGTGCCTTTGCCTCCTTTGACACTTGAAAAGTTATTAAAGGATGAGGATCGCGGGGTACTTCTTACTGCATTGGATCGTATTTCATATAATGCAAGCCAGACAGTTATTATTCGAGAGATCGAGAGACTATCCACCCACGAAGATAAAGGAATTCGGTTGAAAGTAGTTGATGTCGCGAGAGATTCAAATCGTTATCACCCCAGATATCGAGCAGTACTAAGATCGATGATGAAGGATAAGGATTCTGAAGTTATGTCGATGGCAGCAGTTGAATTGGCTCGTTTTAATGAGAAAATTCCTCCTGAAGTCATTGAGCGTATTAAAGGATATCTTCTCGCGGCCAAGGGGATGAGTTCTCAGGTTACAACTATTTTATATGCGGTTTCGGCGATGGGAGAAGATGGCGTAGGCGTTTATCGTAGCTTAACGGAACACGGTAGTGCCAAGATGCGTACGGTTGCATGGCAGCGTTTTTTAAGCCTGTCGAACGGTTGGAGTTCCTCAAAGAATTGGCTTCCTGCAATGAGTGATCGTGATCGTGGTGTTCGAGAAGCGGTCGTCAATAGTTTGCGTGGTAGACTAGGTCAGATCGATTTGAGAACCTTGCAGGCTTTGGTTGAAAGTCCTAACTCCGATGTCCGTTCATTTGCGGGTACTTTACTGTCTAATGCTGATGATGAAGCTTTCGATGAATTTGGATTCGAGCTTCTGATTGATGATGACCTTGGCGTTAGAATCGCAACAATTAGGTCAATGGGTATACGTAAGCAACCAGGTTGGTTGAAGATTATGGAAAGATCTCTTTTGGATCAGGAATACTCGATTCAGCAATCCGCAATGGAAGCCCTACTAACCGATTTGTCACGAGGTACTTCCATCCTTCGGAATTATACCGCAAAAAATCCCGGCGAACGAATCAGTCCTATGATACAAATCGAGTTGCAGAGAAGGGGTGCATTTAGATGAAAGAGCTAACCTTGCATTTTTCTTCAATCTTTCTCCTGCTGTTTTTAACTATCTCCGTGCCCGGTCAGGATTTTTCGGTTGTTCCCGAGAGAGGTCTTCGGGTCATGCAATTAATGAAAGATCCAAATGGCGTTCGTAGATACCCTGATGCTTTGCCGAGTTTACTGAAGATGATGAACGAACAAACTTGGGCGCAGTTTGATACAGATCCCTTGTTTATTTCCGAACTAACTGATGATCGACTGTATGAAAACCCAATTCTATACCTGAATTGTGATGATCACACAAATTTGGAATTTACTTCGGAGGAGAATCAAGCCTTACGTCGATACATGGAATTGGGGGGATTCGTTTATTTGGATGCTGGTATTAAGGCGTCTTTCCTAGGTGCGGATCTTGGACATAGTTACGCGGCATGGGAAGAGAGACCTGAGGTGAAGGAATGGTTCGCTCAGGTTTTTCCTGAAAAGGCGTTTGTTCCATTGCCACGAAATCACGATTTGTTTCGTACATATTTCAAGGGTTTGCCCAAGAACGAAGACTTGCGCATTGAGGCATCTCAAAAGAGATTGCCGGAAACCGTCTTGACTTTTGTTGAGCAGGAAAAATGGCCCCAAGGAACCTATTCTTTTGTTGGCATCAAAGTGAAAGGTAGGGTGGCATGTGTTGCATCTCCTATTTGCGCTATGGGCTGGGGACGCGATGAATTTGGTGCATGGATACCTCCTATTTCTTTTCGAATACGCGAATCTGCGGAAAATTTTGATGAAAATTTGAAATTAGCGTCATTTTCCGGAGGAACTTTTGAAGTGACGCGAGAAGATGGATTGAAAGACGTCATCTATTCTGAACCTGGACAGCGTCCGGTCTGGGTTCATGAACCCACTGGGCGTTGGCGGATATTTAAGTACTATTCAGGTGAGGAAATCAGTAATTATGCCCATTCTTTTTATGCGAGATTGGGCATGAATGTTTTTCTTTATGCCTTGCTAAACTAGCTTGTTTGTCGATTGACTGCTTAGATGAAGGATTTTGAATTTCCAACACCTCCTGAACAAGAAGACGTGCCTCTTCTCCGCAGAATCCCTCGTTTTTATTATTGGTGGTTTGGTGCCGTTTTTCTCTTGGGGATCACGATCATTTGGTTGCCATCTCAATGCTCATTGGAAGACTTGAACATGCCTGCTGGGAATTCTGATGACAACGCAAGTTTACCAGTTGTAAATCAAGAAGAGAAACTTGAGTTTCGTAAAGATGGACTATGGTATGTCATTGATGAGGTTGAACCTTACACTGGTGTTGCTGAAGCATTTCATGAGAATGGAAAGTTGAGAAGTAGTACCAAGATCAAGGATGGTAAGGCATATGGATTGATTCGCGAATGGGATGAAAACGGCACTTCTGTAGGGCCTCGGTTCAAGGATGAATTTTAAGTTTATTTTTTTCTGGGTCATTGGTTGCCCAGTAATTATCTTGGGTTCAGCTAATTCATTCCAAGAAATGTTAGAAAGTTTTGAAGTTCGTGAACGAATGATTTCGGAGGAGTTGAAAAATAACTTAGAGAATTCTTCACTCTATTCTTCACGTGGGGATATGAATTTGTTCTTGGGACGTTTCGAGCAGGCACGAAGCGATTATGAGATGATGATTCAAATTAAGCCAGAATTAGAGGTCTCACATTGGAGGTTGGGAATTGCATACTATTACTTGGGAGATTTTGAGAAGGCGGCCAAGCAATTTGAGAGCTATCATAACTACGATGCGGTTGATCGTGAAAATGGAATTTGGCGTTTTATGTCTCAATTTAAAAAATCCGGACTCGAGGAGGCTAGAAAAGGATTGTTGAAATACGAAAAAGGCGACCGTCCACCATACCCTTTACTTTATGAAATGTTTGCAGGTAGGCTTGAACCTGAAAAGGTTTTTACTGAGATCGAACAAGCTAATTACTCATCGAATTATAAAACAAGGGTTCTATTTCATGCCACGCTCTATGTAGGAATCTATCTTGAATTGGTCGAAAATAATCAGGAGATGGCAAAAAACCTTTTGAAAAAAGCCTTTGAGAATAAATATGGGCAATCGACTGGAACTTACATGTGGCAGGTTGCTCGTTTGCATTATCATCGATTACTCGCAGAGGAAAGTTTCCCTAAGAAGTGAAGTTCTTTTGATTTGAATTCTTGCGTGTTCTGATTAGCCGGTTTTATGTTCCATTCGAGTATGGAGTACTGATCCTGCCAAAAGAATGGGGGCTAGGAAATTAAGAATTGGAACGATCCAAAGGAGGGAAGCTAGGATTCCATTTAGAAAATATTTGGGGGTTTGAGAAGAAGATGAATTCTGAGGAATGCGAAATTCCACTATTTGTCCGTATTCTTTTCCTAGAATATAGCCATTAAGAATAACTTGGAGGCTGAGACCGAGGGGCGGAATAAACCAACCTAGAACTAGTAACGGAGAGGCAATGATATTAAGTCCGAGCGTTAAAAGTAAGATCCTCATGGAAAATAAACATGATGTCACTACGGAAGGTGCTTTCTTCCATGGCGTTTCGGGAAAATGTCTCTGTTGAATCGAATCAAGAATATCGTCAATGAAAATGCCGACAAAAGCTCCGTGTATTCCCGCGAAAAGAAAATAGCAAAGAACTATAATAAGGGAACCGCCTAAAAATTGAGCAATTCCATAGAACCATGTTTCTCCCTTTCCCAACCATGATTCCAGTGTATCGGAAAAGTGGTTCATTATCGCATCCAAAATCGTTGCCCCAAAAACTAGGGCAAGAATGATAGCTCCAATCGTAAGTAAGGTGGCAAATAAGAGAGCCTTAAGAATCTTGGGGTCATTCAGTTGTTGAAAAGTTTTGAGGTAAGAACGGATCATTATCCGAAAAAAAACCGATAACTAATGCAAAAATTGCAAGTTTTTTTCCAGAATGTATGTTTTCCAGTGGACAAATTTGTGACTTTTTCCGTATATATTGTACCGTGGACAGGATAGATGGGATCAATGGCGGATCATAATTATACAGCGGATAGCATTAAGTCGCTCGATTGGAAAGAGCACATTAGACTGCGTCCGGGGATGTATATTGGGAAATTGGGAGACGGTTCTTCCGAGGATGATGGCATTTATGTTTTGCTCAAGGAAGTCCTTGACAATTGCATTGATGAATTCGTTATGGGTTTTGGCAAGCAAATCGAAGTCGAGTGCGATGGTCATTCCGTAACCGTCCGAGATTTTGGTCGAGGTATTCCCCTTGAGAAGCTGCTCGATTGTTCATCCAAGATTAATACTGGAGCAAAATACGATTCAGAAGCATTTAAGAAATCTGTTGGGTTGAACGGAGTTGGAATCAAAGCAGTTAATGCCCTGTCGACCAAATTTGAGATTCAGTCCTTTCGCGAAGGTGAGACGAGGAGAATTGAATACAAAAAGGGAGATCCTCAGTCTCAAGATAAAAAGAATAAGAAGACAAGCGAAGAAAATGGTACGGTTATTTCATACCTTCCGGATGATTCGATGTTTAAGAAATTTCGTTATCGTAACGAGTTTGTTGAACGGATGCTTCGCTACTACACCTATCTAAATAAAGGTCTCACGATCCGTTATAATGGCAAGCGCTTTAGATCAAAGGATGGTCTGAAAGATTTGTTAAATGAGAATCTTTCCGAAGACACTCTTTATCCAATCATTCATATTGAAGGACATGATATTGAAGTCGCATTTACTCATGTTGAACAATACGGGGAAGATTATTTTTCCTTCGTTAATGGCCAGCATACAACCCAAGGAGGCACTCACCAAGCCGCTTTTCGGGAAGCGTTGGTCAAAACTATTCGCGAATTTACCAAAAAGAATTTCGAAGCACCAGATATTCGAGGCGGTTTGGTGGCAGCTATTAGCGTTAAAGTGCAGGAACCTGTATTCGAATCTCAGACGAAGACCAAACTTGGCTCATTAACGGTTGCTCCAGAGGGGGAAACAATCCGCACTTTTGTCGGGAATTTTCTCAAGGAGAAACTGGATAATTATTTGCATAAGCATCCGGAGACTGCTGATGCGTTGCAGGAAAAAATTCAACGCAGTGAGCGTGAGCGTAAAGAACTTAAAGGCATACAGAAAATTGCGCGCGAAAGAGCCAAGAAAAGCAAAGTACACAACCGGAAACTTAGGGACTGTCGGGTTCATTTGAATTCAAAGGACAAAAATAAATTTAAGAGTACTTTGTTTATAACCGAAGGAGACTCAGCAAGCGGATCAATTACGAAAGCTAGGGATGTTCAATTTCAAGCGGTATTTAGTTTGAAAGGAAAACCACTTAATTCGTTTGGTCTTACTCGTAAAGTGGTTTATGAAAACGAGGAATTTAATCTGATACAAGCTGCCCTTGGGATTGAAGAGGATTTAGAGGATTTGCGTTATAACCAAGTGGTAATTGCCACGGATGCGGATGTCGATGGAATGCATATCCGATTGCTGCTCATTACCTTCTTTTTGCAATTCTTTCCAGAGTTGATCAGGCAGGGGCACTTGTTCGTTCTGCAAACTCCTCTTTTTCGTGTCCGCAACAAGAAATCGACGCTTTATTGCTATGATGATACGGAACGAGAAGCAGCAATAAAGACCCTTGGTAAAAATCCAGAAATTACTCGATTTAAGGGTCTGGGTGAAATTTCACCAGATGAATTCAAGCATTTTATCAGTGAAGATATCCGCCTTGATCCAGTTAAAATAGATGCCCATGAATCGATCAAGGAAATGCTCAAGTTCTTCATGGGTAAAAATACTCCCGAGAGACAGGAGTATATCATTCGAAATTTGCGCTTCGATCATGATTTGATTGACGAAGAGGAAGGTGCCGAAGAAGAAGTCCTGGCAAAGCAATCTTCGGAAGCTACCACGGAAGAAGGTCCTATCGAAAAAAGTGAAGCTGCTTAAAGGTTTTTGATTGATGGCTGAGGAAGAAAATACGGAAGAAGAAGTAAAGACTGAAGAGTCAGAAGAGGTTAAGGGTCCAGTACCACGTTTCGATCCGGAAGCCCTTGGCCAAGGCCATTCCGGGGGAAATGCTGAGGATGATGCGATTTATGTCGACGACATGTATGGAGATTGGTTTCTCGACTATGCGTCCTATGTTATTTTAGAGAGAGCTGTCCCCCATGCGGATGACGGATTGAAGCCCGTTCAGCGCCGAATCCTGCACTCAATGAAAGAGTTGGAGGATGGCAGGTACAATAAGGTCGCTAATATAATCGGTAATACCATGAAGTATCACCCTCACGGGGATGCTTCCATAGGCGATGCGATTATTCAACTTGGACAGAAAGATTTGTTGATCGATACGCAGGGAAACTGGGGTAATGTTCTAACAGGTGATTCGGCCGCAGCTCCCCGTTATATTGAAGCAAGACTTACCCCTTTTGCGCTTGAGGTCATTTTCAGCCCGAAAGTGACAATGTGGGCTTCTTCCTATGATGGAAGAAATAAAGAGCCCATTACTTTTCCGGTTAAATTTCCCGTCCTGCTCGCTCAGGGTGCGGAAGGAATTGCGGTTGGCTTGTCGACCAAAATTTTACCTCATAATTTTAATGAAATTCTGGATGCAATGATTGATGCCCTTCGTAAGAATCCGATCAATTTACTTCCCGATTTTCCTCAAGGTGGCATTGCTGATTGCACTGATTATAATGGTGGTGCGAGGGGGGGGCGAGTACGAGTAAGGGCGCGTATCGAAAAAGTAAAGAAGCACTTACTTAAAATTACTGAGATTCCGTTCGGTACGACTACAACCAGTTTAATTGATTCTATTTTGTCTGCTAACGATAAGAGTAAGATCAAAATCTCCAAAATTGAAGACAATACGGCAGAATTTGTGGAAATTCTGGTACACTTACCATCGGCAGTTTCTGCTGAAGATGCTCTGCCAGCTCTTTACGCCTTTACTGATTGTGAAGTCAGTTTGGCACCCAATGCTTGCGTAATACAAAACAACCACCCTCAGTTTCTCTCTGTTAATGATTTGATTAAGTCATCTTCCAATTTGACACGCGAACTTCTTCAGCGCGAATTGGAAATTAAACTGGGTGAACTTCGAGAAAAATGGCATTTTGCATCCTTAGAGAAGATTTTTATTGAAAAGAGAATCTATCGCGATATCGAAAAGGAGGAAACATGGGAGGGTGTCATTGCGGCAGTGGACAAGGGACTAAAACCTTATGTGAAGATTTTCCATCGGGCAATAACCCAGGATGATATTCTTCGTTTATTGGAGATTAAGATTAAGCGTATTTCGAAATTTGATTCATTTCGAGCTGATGAACAGATCAAGGGTTTCGAAGATGAAATTGAAGAGGTCGAGGGGTACTTGGCTCAAATGACTCGTTTTGCCATACGATATCTCAAGGAACTCAAAAAGAAATATGGTAAGGAACGGGAGCGAAGAACTGAAATCAGTCAAACTGAAGAAGGCGAGTTGGTTCCCTTTGACCGTATCGTTGCCTCTCAAGTCGTGGTTGCGAATGAGACTTTGTATTTAAATAGAAAAGATGGTTTTGCTGGGTACAGTTTAAAAAAAGACGAGGCGATCGAGAAGTGTTCTACATTAGACGATGTGGTGGTTTTCGGCAAAGATGGAGTGATGAAAGTAATGAAGATTGCCGACAAAATGTTTGTAGGTAAATCTCCACTTCGTGTTGCTGTATTTAGAAGAGATGATCAGAAGGTTTACAACATGGTGTATCGAGATGGAAAGAGTGGTCGCTTGTATGCCAAGAAATTCAAAATTGGTGGTGTTACTCGGGATAAGCAATATCCTTTGTTCAAAACCCATTCAAAATCCCGTATTTTCTTTTTTGCGGTTCATGATTCTGAGAAGAAAAATAGTAATATTCTTGTTCACTTGAATCCGGAATTGAAAAGAGTTCGCGAAAAGGTAATTGAATTTGATTTCGCCTGGCTTGAAATTCAGGGTAGGGGAGTTAAGGGAAGCACCCTTACTGCCCATAAAGTTGATCGGGTGGTTAATGCACCCCGCGAAAATGGTGATGCTTCAGAGGAAGAATCTGGCCAAGAAAAAGGTGAATCTACAGAGAAAAAACCGCAGCCCAAAAAAGAGGAAGCAGAAAAAAAGATAGCAGAGACGCAAACTGCTAAACCTTCTTCCTCATCGGATGCACCCAAAAGCAAAGAGCAATCAGCAAAACAGGTTAAGGATCAGGTAACCTTCAATTTCGAAGGAAATTAATACTGTCTACCCTTAATTTCTATCTTCTGCATAGGATAATATGAGAAGAGTGGAAAAAGAAGAAATTAATCGGAAACTTCTGCATGTCCTAGCTGTGGGATTTCCCGTTTTCATATATTTTGGGCCGAGTTGGTTCCAAATTTCAAGGAATGAAATTTCTTGGATAATTTTGGCGCTCTTTCTTTTTTCGCTGGGTTTGGATTTATTTAGGCTTTGGGGAACTTCATTCAAGATGTGGTTCTTCGAAAGATTTGGATCAATGATGAGGGTCCAGGAGGAATCTCAGTTGACTGGGGCCACTTACATTGTAGCGGGATCGTGTGTTTGTAGTTTCATTTCCACGATCAATGAAAGTTTTGCCGCTTCAGCTTTTCTGAGTCTGACCCTTTTCATTCTTGGTGATGCAGCGGCAGCTCTATGCGGAAAAGCTTTTGGGAGATATAAAATCGGAGGGAAAACACTTGAGGGTTCCTTGGGTTGTTTCCTTCTTTGTGCTTTACTAACGACATTTGTTTTTCCTGCAATTCCAACATTTCTCAAAAATTGGAATGGGGATTTTACTTGGTTCCATATGCTAATTTTTCCATTCGCGGTTACATTCCTGGAATTGTTTCCGATCAAATTTAATGGGTTTTCATTGAATGATAACCTCTATGTTCCCGCTGTGGTTACACTATTGGTCCTGATCGCTTGAGGGACCTTTTTTAGCAAGTTGTTGTTTGGTGTAAACTCGATCTTCGAATTTCCCCAAGTTAAAACATTCCGATGTATTGCAATCAATAAGATCAAGATTTCCGTTACTTATGTAGTAGATGGCTCGTTGATTAAATTCCGTTCCAATCTTTTCTGCTTCAGCGAGTGAACCAAGAAAGCCTAACCCCTTTTCTTGATGCTTGAGGTCCAGGGAGCATCCGTTTATGGAAAGGAAGGCTCTATTGCCCAGACGCCTCCAAAGTTTTTCTGTTTTGGCCTTGTTCACCGCGGGAGATAATGGTTGGTCCATAGGATTATAGGCAGTGATAATGGCGAACTGATTTGGCCATTTTTTGGGCTTCGATGACACCAAGAAAATAGTATGAAAGTATTCGGGGTTCATGTGTGGGGTCCTGTACACAAACGAAAAAATCTTTAGCATGCAAGCGAAGGAGATTGCTCTAGTAAATTTCTCTGTAATATCTTCAAAAAGATGAACTTTCTAGCTTTATTGCTTTCTTTAATATTGTCTCTCTTTCTCTTTCCAAACTCCGTACAGGCGGAGTCCATCAAAGTCGTTACATATAATGTCTGGTATGGTTTTACCAAAAAGAAAGAACGTAAACCAGCGTACCTTGAATATGTCCGATCCTTAAAACCCGATATTGTGGCATTACAGGAATTGAATGGATATACGGAGGAAAGTCTTGCCGAAGATGCAAAGTTTTGGGGCCATTCGTATTCAGCGATTTTAAAAACAGATGGTTTTCCGACTGGTATTACATCGAGATATCCCCTACAGAAAATACAGAAGGAAATCGAAGGCTATCACCATGGTATGCTTTCTTGTAAAACGGGTGGCATTTGGGTTTATGTCATCCATTTACATCCTGGGCATTGGGAAATAAGGCATCGAGAAGTTGATTTGCTTCTGAAAACCTTAGCGTCACACAAGGCAAAAGATCAGGTTCTTTTAGTGGGTGACTTTAATACCTTTTCGGAGCAAGATCATAAGTATTACAGTCAGTCTCCTGATATGATTCCTTTCTTTCGTCGCTTGGACAAACGATGGAAAAACAATCGGAATTTAAGGGAAGACAAGCTTGATTATTCTCACCTTACTAAATTCGAAAAATCGGGATATCTTGACCTAGTCGTGCAATGTCGAAAAGAGTTTCTGGGAACTTTCCCAACAAAACTCAGACTCGATGAGGACAATGGACCGTCCCGTCGTCTAGATTATTTTTTTGCAAACCAAGCACTTGCCCAAAAATGTATCGATGCCAGATATTTGGTAAATGAAGCAACCGATGTGATATCTGACCACTATCCGGCAATTGCCGTGTTCTCAGTCGAGAAACCTTAGCCGAGTCCTTTTACTTCCCATCCTTCACGATATTTCCTGCTGACAAGAGCACTTGCTTCTGGATGATCTTTAAATGAGAGGGTTGGGGCATCCCATTTGAGAGTTTCATTTTTAAATCTTGTGGCAATACCTCCAAGTAAAATGGTTTCGGAAAGTGGGCCGGAGTAATCAAAATTAGCTGATGGTTTGGGCCCTGTTCCTCTAACTGCATCTATGAATTCATGCCAATGATTGCCACCCTCAACCACTTGCATCTTATGATCGGCAAATTTTTTCTTTGGGTAAAGTGAAGGCATTCCAACATGAGGTATGAGCATAACTCCCTCGGTTCCAATAATGACGGATCCTTGGCTAGGTAATTTTGCGCCCTCAAGTAATTCAATGATTTCCTGAGGTGGGCGGGCAGAACCATCGTACCAAGTGACGGGCAGGTTTTTACCATTCGAATATGGAGTTTTAGGAAAAATATAATCAATCTTCGCATCAAATCCCCAATTATCCTTATTGGGGGTCGGTCCTTTGGAATGAAGCGATATTGGATATGTTAATCCAAGTGCCTTAAAGGTGGGGTCATAAATATGACAACCCATATCTCCAAAAGTTCCAGTTCCATAATTCAAACGTTTGCGCCATTGTCCTGGATGATAATATCCCTTGATATAATCTTCGTATGGAGCAGGACCTATCCAAGCATCCCAATCCAGACCTTGAGGTACGGGATCTTTTCTATTTGGTCTTGGATTGGCATCTCCCCATCTTTTTCCACTAAATGAATGAGCGTGAACCACTTTGCCAATTACTCCATCGTGCACAATTTTAACTGCGGTACGATACTCTTTGGAGGAGTGAATCTGGATCCCCATCTGTGTCATCAAATTGTTGCTTTTTGCATATTCGCTAAGGGCACGAGATTCAGCCACATCGTGTGTTAGTGGTTTTTGACCATATACATGAAGCCCATGCTGCATTGCACTCATGCCCATGCAGGCATGCATATGATCAGGTGTGGACACATTCACGCAATCCAAGTTCTTGGCTTCTTTCTCCAACATTTTCCGCCAATCCGCATAAACATTAGTGCCCTTAAATCTTTGCTCTGCTTGTCGGCGACGTACGGGATCGATCTCTGCGATTGCACGGACAACCACATTGGGGTGCGACTTAATTTGTCCCAAGTCCGAGCCAGCCATGCCCGCTCCTCCAAAACTAGCATGGTTGACCGTTTCATTTGGGGAAGATTTAGCCCATGAAGTTTTCGCTACGAAAGGAAAAGATAGAGAGCAGGATATTAATTTTACGGAATAGCGTCTTGAAATCATGGTAAGTTTACTTGGGTTATTTTAGAAGGATCTATCATTGCTTTTGGTAGCATTCAATGGAAGCAAAATTCCAAATTTAGAGGAAATATTTTCAACAAACTTAATCTGTGCCTCATACTTACATGCATTCCTCCAATCGTCTAAATATTGAGGAAACGTTTTAAATTCATTGCTTTTTTGTTTGTTTAAGTAAGCACACGCGGACCAATTCTCGGGTTGCTCCTCCAGTAAAGGCAGGAGTTTGCATGCAACTGCGAGATTCTTTTTTCGATCTGTTGGGTTTTTTCGCAAATACAATTCATTATTGGCGAACCAGATTGACAAATCTTTGATTTCAAATTTCTGGTTCTGACTTATTCTCTGCTCTACATATTTTTTGAATTCAGGAGCATAAGAAATCCAATTGGGGTAGGGTGGTTTTTCGCGCCACAGTAGCTGTAGTTGTAACAATGAAAACAGAGACGCTACTTCGCACAAGGATTCTTCGAACCACATGTTTGAGGAATCACCTTTTTTGAATCCACAAAGTATATGACCCAGTTCATGACTAAATTGAAAAGCATACTGACACCAGTATCGATCCTTAGTGTTAAGATTTATGAGATATTCACCTTTATCCCCTCGTTGATGAAGAACAATAGGACCGTTGGCAGACTGACCAACCAAGATAGAAGGATTAGGAACTTGTACTCCGTACCTGAATAGGACACTCGCCGTACTCTCCAAAACCTTTTTTATATCATCAGGGTGTCCATTGCCCCAATCCTTAGATAAAATTTGAATTTTAGGAGTGTAAGATGAAACCTCGATTGATCTCTCGTCATTTTTTTTCGTAATCGGATCAATTTTGTCTGTTCGTTCTTCGGCTTTTGCTGAAGCAACTATAAAAAAAGAGAGGCTAGTAAATGATACAAAAAAGCACATGAAGCGAATAGGCTTTGCCAAACCATTGTGGTCAACCAATGAAACGGTTAATCTCATCTTTAATTTTAAGATAATCTTGTTTTTGTCTTACTGAATAAAATAAACACAAGACAATAGCATGTAGAATTAAAATTCTTTATTTCATGCCTGTAGCAAAACAGACCGATTGGAACACCAATATCTTGTTTTTCTTTAACGAATCATAAAATAATCGTAAGACTCGTAATTGTAGAATAAAGGTAAACCCTTGCCATCCGAAAACAGATAAAGCCAATTCCCGGTTTGATTGGAATAGAAGAAGGGCCACAATTGCTCTTGAGTCCATATCCAGCCATGTTCCTCTTTCCATATCCAAAAACCATTATTTTCATCGTTCACAAGATAGATCCAGCCCATCTTTTCATGAAATAGCCATTGCGTTGAAGGGAAACTCCGATAGACCCCAAACCAGCTTGAGAGTTTCCATCCATCACTTAAGCTTTGGGAACCGGGAACGAGTTCATCCATTAAAGGAATTCGTTGTAACTTTCTTATGGCACTGACACCTTCTCCGCTTGAATTTAAAGCAAATGCTTCCAAGTAGAGGTTTTTGGAACGATCAATTGAGTCAGGCAGGATAACTTGGAAATTGCGATTGATAGGATCAAAGTCGCCTAAAAACTCCTCATTATCAATCATTACGACGGAGGAAGAAATTCTGATTCCACAATCAAGAATATATCCTACATCTTCAGCCAATTGAGCAGATACAGTAAGAATTCCATCATTATCCAGAATTTCAGAAATGATTACCACCGGAAAGTGATCTTCTTCTGTTATGCCATCTGGTATATCCGAGAAGTTATCGTCATGATCGAATTCTGAATCATTCCAGTCCTCGAAATCATCAATATAATCGAATTCGTCGGAATAATTATGATCGAAAACCGGATCGGTCTCATTCCAATCATCCCAATGCTCGGTCTCGTTAT
>JAYYQI010000035.1:0-41698 GCA_036128475.1 Verrucomicrobiota bacterium | reverse complement strand
CACTTTTGGGGCAATGGAACGGGAATCAATTCGATTTCCTACCCGAAGTTTGATTTTCGATGATGTTCGATTTGTAGGGTTTTGGCTGGATCGATGGAAGAGGAAACAGACGAGAAAGGATTTGGTTAATGCTGTCGAAGAGGTTTTGCATCCATTGGCAATGACGGAAATAAATCATCCCATTGATCGAGTTTTTTCCTACAGCGAATATAAAGATGCTCTTCTGCGAAATGCCGAGTCTCGTATTGGAAAAGTCTTGCTTGCTCCTGACAAAAAACTTCTTGCTGATTCTACGAGCTGATTCTCTTTCGGAAGGTAGGTAGAGAGAAGAACTTACCCGGGCAGACTGTATGTCCAGGATGCAAGCCCTTGTGAGTGGTAACTTCACTGGATTTGATTTTGCATCTTTTCATTAAATATTCGCATAGTCCCTCAAGGGCATTCATTTGCTTACTTGTGGGGGAACGGAGTTCGAAATTCCCTATCAGGCAAATTCCAATACTGGTTTTGTTATGAGTAAGCTTTTTCATATGCCCTCCATCCAGTTGGTTTTTCCAGCGGTTGCCCATTACAATTTCTCCATCGTATGCCTTGCGGGAACCATTTGAAATCACGAAGTGATAAGCGAGTCCATTTTTCATGCCACGTGCCTTGTGGACTCGATCCATATTCATTGCATCATCCACAGGAGTGGCTGAATGATGGATTACAATTCTTTCCCACTTTCCGGTCTTAACCCGAGTGCGCTTCAACAAACTTAACGTACCGGCGGGGATTAATGATGGCGCAGGCGGGGGGGGAGCCGTTTTCGTAAGGGGGATGATTAGCTTTTGTCCAATTCTAATCAAATCGGGCCGTTCAATCTTATTGATCAAGGCCAAAGATGATGGATTGGCTCCAAATCGCTTGGCGATACCTCCAAGACTGTCTCCTTTTCGGACTTCGTATATAATCTCTTTCGTGGAATTATTGGGAATTTTGAGCTTTTTTCCAACAAAGAGAAGGTTGGGGTTTTTGATTCCGTTATATGCCTGCAGTGCACTCGTGGAAATTCCGTATTTGCGGGCGATGCCTCCTAAAGTTTCGTTTTTTCGGACTTCGTGAATGGTTTCGCCACTTAAACCTTTCACTAAACAAAGTAAAAAAACTAAAAAAACAAAATTCCTCATCTACCGTCTTCTTTGTCTTTGAAAGCCCCCATGATTGCAACAAGAATTTCCCTTCCAGCTGTAATCCTTTTCTTTAGGTTTTGCCGAGATATGAATTTATCATTAGACATCTTTTTATGAGCTTACGCATTAAAGCTTGGTTGGTTTCTCAAGGATTACTTCTTGTTACCGCCACATTAATCCAACTTACGTTTTACCGGGAAATCAAGGTAGGGCCTATTCTTGGCATGGAAAAAAGGCCTTATGTTGATATCATTTTAGGGAAAGAACCTACTATCCCGGATTTTGTCTTGGATAAGAATTTGCCTCCAAAACTTTATGACGGTCGTTTAGCTTTGTCTGATGATGAAGTTCGTAAAGCAAACTTAGGAGCTTACAGAATGGCATCGAGGCAAGAAGAGGGTTTGAGAGTTGCTCTTTGGGGTGGTTTGATCGTGAATCTACTTTACCTTTTTGCTTACCATCTTCTTTTTCGTTATTTCTCCCGTGCCGTCGCCGAGGCCTCAAAAAAGAGAAGTTTGTAAAAAGATTTCGCTTTTGTGTTGCCATTGGCAACGATACTTTATCGAAATGGGCTTTGCCCATATGATACTCAATAGAATGCTTCCTATGCTACCCAATTTGGTGATTCTGTTTTTTTGTGCCTTTCTTTTGCCCTCAGTGTTACTTGGGCAATATTTTTACGAATCGGAAGATTCAAGTTCCTTTGCGAGTGAAAAACCCGTGGTGGATTATTACGAGAAGGTTGATGACAAAAGCTTTTATCAACAGAAGCGTATTCACCGCATGAAAGGTGACATAAATTCTTATTCAGCAAGGCTTCATGATCTGCAGGATCGATTCGACAAAATTTTTTACGGTATGTCATCATCGAAAGATTTTCGTAAACCTTTCGAAATGAATACTCAACCTCAGAGACCTAAGGTCAAAAGATGGTTTGATCAAGATGATGCCAATGAAACTTTATTTGCAAGAAATGAGCCTGAGCCTGTCGTCTCCCAACCTCGATCTCCATCTACCAATCAACTTGCTTTTCGAGTCGAATCTCCTGGGGAGTTCAAAGGCACAGAAGGAGAGACGATTTCACTCTTTGAACAAGAAAATGTTAGACGAAAAAAGAGTTTGAGATATTTCATTATTAGTCCATCCGTAGTCATTCCTCACAAGATCCATCGAGCTAATCATGCTCTGCCTAAGCCAAAGTACAAAAAATATGAAATGGGGTTTGGCCTGAATGTCGCCGGAGGCATTACTCATGAGCGATGGCGGTTTGGTCTCGGAGGAATCTACAAGAAGAATAAGCATCATTCCTCTAGTTATTTTGTAGAGCGGGGTAGGCATTCCTTATCCAGCGATAGTCAGACAGTTGGCGGGTATCTGGATATGGGATATCAACTCCCACTGGGACAAAACTTTGATGGCTATTTCGGATTTGGTCTTGGTTATTATCTTTCAATGATTGGCGATCCTAGAGATCGAAAGCAACACGACATACTTTTAATTGGTTCTATTGGCTTAGCATGGTATTTTTCGGATAATTTGGCCTTGAGGCTAGGTTATCGATATCAACACGAGGAAGAGGTGCCCGCTCATCTGATTGACCTCGGGTTGGGATTTGATTTTTAAAAATCCGAAGAGTTTGAAACTCGTCAAATCATGGTAGTCCCAAAACGACTGGGTCCTTGGAAGAGGGTTGTCTTGTTTCCACTTGGATTGATTTACAGGAGTTGGACTAAATCCCTTCGTTTTCATCCAGAAGCAGAATCAATTTCTCTTAAGGAATTGAATGCAATGGATTGTCCATTTGTGATTATGCTCTGGCATAATCGTCTTTTTGCTGCCGGAGCTTGGCATAAGTTATTCAGGAAAACTAGAAAATGTTTCGGTCTTATTAGTGCAAGTCGAGATGGAGCTTGGCTGGAAACTTTTTATGGATGGGCGGGGATTCGCGCGGTTCGTGGTTCGAGAAACAAACGGGGCACACAAGCTATTCGGGATTTGGCCAAGGTGTTGGCTGATGGAAATGATGTTGGTGTGACCCCTGATGGCTCAAGAGGTCCAGTTTATAGCGCCAAATCTGGAGCCTTGGCATTAGCGAAAATTACCAAGACCCCCGTTTTGCTTCTCAGTTTCACTTTTTCAAGATGTATACGATTAAATTCTTGGGATAGATTTGTTCTTCCCATGCCTTTTTCGAAGGTTTCTTATCGTGTGAAAGTCATTGGAAATGATGTGCTTTTTGAGGGGAAATCGCTGGAAGAAGCCACGAAACTCGCTGAATCGGAGCTAAATCAAATGACGGTTGATTAATATGAATTCGGTAAAGATGACTTTTGGGCTCGCCCACCGGCCTTGAATGAAAATCATTCTTAAATTTTCTTTTCAATCTTGAACTACATTCTGCAGACGAAATCACTTACCAAGCGCTTCGCAAAGGTACTTGCGGTTGATGATTTAACCTTTTCTTTGGAGAAAGGTCTTATTACCGGCTTATTGGAGGAAATGGAGCCGGTAAGACTACCACATTGTCAATGCTGCTGGGGCTTCTTCGCCCGTCTTCTGGAATGATAGAGCTTTTTGGCAGAGATTTTATTAGGGATCGTTTTTCGGTGTTGGGTCGAATGAATTTTTCATCTCCCTATGTTGATTTGCCTCAAAGATTGACCGTTCGCGAGAACCTTACAGTTTACGCGAAACTCTATGGAGTGAAGAATATAACTGCCCGCATTGAACAAGTAGTGGAGGAATTTAAACTAGATGCCTTTGTTGATCGTAGGGTGCGTAGACTTTCTTCGGGACAGAAGACTAGGGTTTCTTTAGCCAAGGCATTGATCAATCGACCGGAATTTCTCCTTCTAGATGAACCCACTGCCAGCCTTGACCCAGATACAAGCCTATGGATTAGGGACTTTTTACTTAAGTATCGAAAGGAGAATGAGGCGACGATCTTGTTTGCAAGTCATGATATGCATGAGGTTGAGCTGCTCTGCGACCATGTCTTATTAATGAAGAGAGGGAAACTGGTTGAGGAAGGATCTCCATCAGCATTGCTTAGTCGCTACAATCGTCAAAATCTTGAGGAAGTATTCCTTGCCTTGAATCGGGAGAATGATTGATGTGAATCAAAGTGGACCATTTGGGCGAATTTTCGCATTGCTGCTTCGATACCTTTATCTCTTGAGAAGTTCTTGGCCTAGAATTATCGAGATCGCATATTGGCCAACCATGCAAATGGTTATTTGGGGGTTTGTTTCTCAGCATTTTTCCAAAGCAAGTCCCGAACTTACTGCAGGTGGTATTTTAATATCGGTTGTACTGATTTGGGATTGCCTTTTTCGTTCTCACATTAGCTACACACTCTCTTTTCTGGAGGAACTTTGGTCACGCAATTTGGGTAACCTTTTTGTCTCTCCACTTCGTCCTTGGGAACTGATTATATCCCTTGCCAGCATAAGTATGATGCGGACAATTATTGGAATGCTTCCAGCTGCGTTGCTGGCAATTCCCTTTTTTAATGTTTCCGTATTCGATATGGGCATGCCTTTACTTGGTTTTTTTCTTAATTTAGTTTTAACTGGCTGGGCAATATCCCAATTTGTGACCGGGATTCTAATTCGATACGGTTTGGGGGCGGAGAGTTTGACATGGGTGCTTCCTTTTCTAATTGCTCCCTTTTCTTGTATTTATTACCCCTTGTCTACACTGCCAAATTGGATGCAATCGGTCGCAGTCTTTGTTCCCACGACCTATGTTTTTGAGGGTATGCGAGCCCTAATGCTAGAGAGTGAATTGCGAATGGATTTGATAACCCAAGCATTTGGACTCAATTTGGTGTATATTATTATTGGAATTTCCGTTTTCGTCTTGTCTTTCCAGGCAGCCCGCCGACATGGATTGCTTCTTCAGAGTGGAGAATAATTTTTCGATTCCAAGTTGCTTTCTCTCTGTGAATAGTCAATTTGGATGCTTTGAATTTTTATCACTATGGCAAAAATAAATACCAATTACGACAAGCTTGCCGCAGGTTATCTTTTTCCCGAGATAGCCCGTCGGACAAATGCTTTTCTTGAAAATAATGCGGGAACCCAGGTTCTTCGTTTGGGCATCGGAGATACTACAGAACCCATTGTCCCCTCTGTTCTTGATGGATTGCATGCGGGTGTATCTGCTCTAGGAGACGAGAAGTCATACAGTGGTTATGGTCCCTCTGAGGGAATCGATCCCTTACGCAAGGCATTGGCTGATTTGTACGCGGAAAGAGGCCTTTCAATAGATCCGTCTGAATTTTTTGTAAGCGATGGAGCAAAATCTGATTCCGCAAATATCCAGAGTATTTTTGCTCAGGATTGTGTGGTGGCAGTTCAAGATCCAGCTTATCCAGTGTATGTGGATAGTAATGTAATTTTTGGTCGCACTGGAGACGCTACGGATGATGGGTATGATGGATTGGTGTATATGCCGTGTACCGAGGAAAATGGTTTCTTTCCTGATTTACCTGACGGAAAAGTAGATCTTATTTACATTTGTAGTCCCAATAACCCAACTGGTGCGGTTGCGACTAAAGAGCAGCTTAAAACTTTTGTCGATTATGCAAATGAGCACAGAGCTGTCATTTTTTACGATTCGGCCTACGCTTCCTTCATTACCGATCCTGAATTGCCTCGATCAATCTATGAGGTGGAAGGAGCCGAAACTTGCGCTATTGAGTTCAATAGTTTTTCCAAGACAGCCGGTTTCACTGGAGTCAGGCTTGCATGGACAATTGTTCCCAAAGCCTGTCGTACCGAGGATTCGGAATCAAATAAACTTCACTCTTTGTGGACTCGTAGACAAAATACATTTTTTAATGGAGCATCTAACATTGTACAAGCAGGAGGACTTGCCGCACTGAGTCCGGATGGGCGTCAGCAAACAGATGAACAAGTTTCTTTCTATTTGGAAAATGCTCGAATAATCAATGATGGATTGAAGGAACTTGGAATTACCACTTATGGAGGAGGTAATGCTCCTTATGTTTGGCTTAAGACTCCTAACGGCTTAAGTTCATGGGACTTTTTTGACAAGTTGCTTAACGAGTGTTTCGTTGTTGGAACCCCAGGTTCCGGTTTTGGACCCGCGGGAGAAGGCTTTTTTCGTTTGAGTGCTTTTGGGCATCGCGAAAACGTTGAACTTGCTGTTTCTTCCATTAGAGAAAAGTTGAAGATTTAAGTCGAAGCTCTGCTCGACTTCGATCGAAAGCTTGTCTTTGTCTAGACGAATGATTGACTGGCTGGTTTTACAACAAGCTCCGGTATATGTACACGATCCGGCAGACTAATCAAGTGAGAAACTACTGATGCGATATCATCAGATTGTAAAATATTTGACCGGTGTTCCTCAGATGGTGGATTTTTTCGTTTTTCTAAAATGGGTGTGTTGACTTCCCCGGGGTAAAGATTGGTGATGCGAATACCATTTTCACGCTCCTCTTCCGCCAGTCCAATGCCCAATCCCGACATTCCAAACTTGGATGCATTGTAACCAATTCCGCCAAGGGGAACGGATCTCTTTCCCGCAACTGAATTGATTAAAATAACCAATCCTTTTCTATGTGCTCTCATTCTTGGAAGTGCACACCGAAGAACATTGTAGGTCCCGGTGAGATTTATTCCGATGAGTTGATCCCAGTTTGCCGGTTCAAGTTCTTGCATTGAACGAAGTGCTACATTTATTCCCGCAGCGTGGACAAGACAATCTATTTTACCGATTTCATTATCAAACCATTCGAAGAGAGTTTCTAGAGATTTTCGATCAGTTACATCTGCTTCGTGGCAAAGAATTTCATGACTGCCCTTAGACTTCGATGCCGTTTCTCGCAATTTGTCAATTCTGCGTCCAGAGATGGCCACGCGTGAACCAATCTCAGCCATTGCAATCGCAATCGACTGACCCATTCCTGTCCCGCCACCTGTAACAAGGATTTGCTTTTTCTGGTCTCGTGGTAGTGCAGTCATTTAGGAAGTAATGGCTAATTCATATGCCACCCGCAACCCTTAACCGGATTTTAAATTCCTGGGATTATCGGAACACCACAACCTGAGAGGCATGAAAGAACAATGATTGAAATAATAAATAAACGCATGGTTAATCCCTGATTTCGTTCATCAAAAAACTCAAGTAAAAATCGCTTTTTCCTTTATTTGAATGGGATTATCTTAGAATAGGTCCTAAAAGCAAGGATTGACCAACTTCACTGATACAACCTAACATATTAGTTCTACCATGGACTTTTTAGCTGCAATCGATGAATCCTCACATCTACCTCGGGCTCTTATCGGAGTGGTAGCTTTGCTTTTCATTGCATTTCTTCTAAGTTCGGATCGTAGTCGAATTAATCCCCGAATTATTTTAGGGGGACTTGCCCTTCAATGCGTTATTGCCTTTGGGGTATTGCAAGTCACTTGGGTTGAAGTAATTTTCGGTTGGATTGCACAGTTATTTTCCGTGGCTTTGCAGGTTTCAGTTGATGCTTCCGGTTTCGTGTTTGGTCCTCTTGCAGATATCGTAAAAATGAATGAATCTTTTGAGGGCCAAGGGTTTGTATTCGCATTTATGGCTCTGCCAAGCATTTTGTTCTTTTCGGCCTTATCTTCACTTTTGTACTACTTTGGCATTTTACAGATGGTTGTAAAGGCGATGGCATGGGTAATGACTCGGGTCATGCGTCTATCTGGAGCGGAGAGTTTAGCGGCAGCGGCCAATGTCTTTGTCGGTCAGACCGAAGCTCCTTTAATCGTTAAGCCCTATGTGTCGGGAATGAGTCGATCCGAACTCTTGGCTCTTATGGTGGGAGGTATGGCTACGATAGCCGGTTCCGTCTTTGCTATATATATGGCAATGCTGGGGGGAGGGGATGAGGAAGCTCGTCTTTCCTTTGGCCGATTTCTTCTTTGTGCATCCGCCATGAATGCCCCAGCGGCATTGCTCATTGCGAAGATCCTGGTTCCGGAATCTGAATCCGTCGATAAGCAACTAAATATTAGTAGGGAATCCATTGGACGAAATCCAATTGATGCTCTTGCCAATGGAACTACACAAGGGCTCCAGCTTGCGCTTAATGTCGCGGCCATGCTAATTTCTTTTTATGCATTAATTCTGCTTGTTAATTATCTGCTATCCTACATAGGCTCGATTTCCTTTAGTGGTGGCGGAGGAATGAATCAATGGATGCAATCCGCAAGCGGTGGTGCTTTTGATGAAATAAGCCTTCAGGCAATTTTTGGTTTTCTTTTTGCTCCCGTTGCTTGGCTAATTGGAATTTCATCTAATGAAATTTTGCAAGTTGGGCAATTGATTGGAGTAAAGCTATTTGCTACCGAGTTCTTTGCCTTTTCGGACCTGGCTGCTTTGCGGGAAGCTGGAATGTCTCCTCGTTCAGTTTCTCTCGCAACCTTTGCCTTGTGTGGATTTGCCAATTTTATGTCTATAGGTATTCAAATTGGAGGCATTGGGGCTCTGGTTCCTAAACGTAGGGGAGAGCTGGCTAGTCTTGGGTTAAAAGCTTTAATTGGTGGGACGCTTGCGAGTCTTCTCTCGGCTTCAATTGCAGGGATGTTTCTCTAAACAGGGAATTGATTGACTCATGGCAATGATCTGCGGTTTGACCTTTTCTCGCTTTATCACAAATTGATAAAAAATGATCTCTGAATCCGTTGATATTCCAGATATTGTACCTGTCATGACATTGAAAGGTGTCGTTCTGTTTCCTAAGGCGATGATGCCACTGAGAATTTTTGAGACAAGATATCGACAAATGTTAAGGGATGTTCTTCAGGCGGAACGGATGTTCGCGATCGTTGCTGAGCGAGAGAATGTTTCTGATGAGGAAGCTGACTTGGAACTTCCTTTTGAAGTCGCAACTGTGGGTTTAGTACGTGTTTCCAAAAAGCATGATGATGGAACTTCATTTGTTTTGTTGCAAGGACTTGAGCGAGTAAAGATCAATTCGATTGTTGAAGAATGTCCATATCGCAAAATTAATATCTCGCTTTGGCCCACGGATGTCGATTCCAGTTCCGCTCAACTCCGTAAGAAACTGTCAGTTGAATTAGATTTGAATCGTAATTTGGGAGGAGAAGTTTCTGATGAAATGATCGAATACATTAACCAGATGGAAGATGACGTTGCTTATGTGGACATGGCAATTCATACATTAGGTTCAGACACTTTGCGGAAGCAAGCAATGCTCGAGGTTCAAAATCTCGGAAAGCGAGCTGGTATGCTCATGGATGATTTGCGTCGAGAGAATAAAAGACTTTCTATACTTAAGGATGCGTTGGGCAAAGATGGTGATGATTTGGCCGAAAGAAACTAGCTAATGAATGAAAGAATACACTACTGAGCATAAGGTAAAGCGGATTGAACATTTTAGAAGAGTGATTAAATATCGTTCCTGGTTTGGCTGGGTTTTCACTATTGTTGGTGTGGTTCTTTTTGGAGTTGGTCTACAGAATAATCAAATGCCATTAATTATGATTAATGGATTAATGTTTTTTGGGTACGGTATTTTTATGATTTGGCAAACAAAGCGGGCTCGAGAAAAACTCGATCGCGGTGAAGCTTGATTCAACTGATCAATTCTCCCATACTTTAGGATGTAAATAGTTTGGATCCGCAGGGTCATTTTCTGCGAAGTAAATGGCCATACGCAAGTATGCTAGTCGATAATCCGGAGTTTCAGGTCGAATTTTCCGTATTTCTTCCATAATGCTTTCTGCTGATCTGCCCTGCAGTTCATAGATCTCATTAATTCCTACATCAATCAAATCACGGGCTACAAGCACATCCATTCTTGGGATTCGCATAATAGCGGAAGACAAAGCTTGATAATCGACTTTTTTTTTCTTTTTTCCTCTCTTGGGTTGCTCATAAGGATCTTTGCTTCCAAAGAGGGCGTCTAAGGGTATAATATCTTCTAATGCCATTAAGATTGCTTGTTGTTTGAATATTTAAGAAAGGCAAACGAAAAAGAATTATCTTGATCGAATGAGATGTAGAAACAAAGGTGATGTTTAGCAGCGGGCGTAGTATATCGGTAGTACGTGAGCTTCCCAAGCTTGAAGGGCGGGTTCGATTCCCGCCGCCCGCACCAATATTACATTAAAAAAAATCTTTGGCATGCCTTTGAGAGCAATTTTTTATTTTCTATTAACTGGAACCTTTATTTTGACGGGATGTGGACCCAATGCATGGGTTCAACTGGAATCGAATTCGAGGAATGCTACCAAGGAAAAGGATTCGAATCTAAGACATCTAGTTTTGTGTTGGTTGAAGGAACCTGGAAATCAAACCCATCGGAAACGCATTATCGATGTGAGTGAATCTTTTCGGGACATTCCAGGTGTACTCCAATTATATGCGGGGGAGGTTGTGAAAAGTGAACGCCAAATCGTAGACGATAGTTTTGATATTGGCATTTTGATTGTGACGAAGGATGGTGCGAGCTTACAAGAATATCTGGAACATCCTATACATCAGGATGCAAAACAGGAAGTGCTTCTACCTTTGGTAGATAAGGTTTTGGTATACGATTTCCAATAATGGAGAAAATGTCTAATCCTGAGGAGTCCAACCAAGCACGATATCAAAACGAGCACTGGTTTCGCCAATCTTTGATCCATTGATTGGTTCAAAGGGAACTATGAGGGATTCTCTTGCATTTGGGTCCTTGACGCGTTTGAGGATAAAGTCCTTCTGGTTTCTTGGTTCTCCTTTAACATAACATTGAGTGGTTAACTTTCTTTTTCCACCGGCAGAAATCGCCATATGTATGTGAGGGGTACGTCCAGAATAGGGGCTCGGTTTCAGAGTGCGAAAAAAGTATCTTCCTTTGGAGTCTGTAAGAAATCGTCCATAACCTTGGAAATTCGAATCTAATTTAGCCCGTGAACCTCCTTTGGAGTGAAGATAGACTCCGTTGTTATCGACTTGCCAGATTTCGACTAGTGCATTTCTTATCGGAACTCCTTTGATATCGGAAACCTGACCACTTAAATAAGCGATATTGCCTACTGCCGGAGTCAGAGAGTCATTTAGAATGATTAAGTCATTGTCCGTATCCAAAGGCATTTTATCTGGATAGAAAGGCCCTTCAGTTTGATATGGAGTCAGGGTTAGGGTTTCCGCCATAAGCCCAGGGATGCAAAAGAACGGAAGGCTGGAAGCAAATGTGCGACGATCGACTGTGGTAAGTTTCATCGGGCAACGCAAGAGGTGGAACTAGTCGATGAGCATTTCCTTAGCTGATTTACCTTGTGGGATCATTGGAAGGACATGTTCGGTGTATGGGACAATGACTTCAAGTAAATAGGGTTCATCAGCTGCAAGCATTTCTTGTATGGCTTCACGTAATTCCTCCCGCTTGACAACTCGACGGGCTTTGACCCCAAAACCCTCGCACATTGTTATGTAATCAGGATAAATAGCTTCCAAGTTGTCTGGACCGCCTATGTTTTCCGGATCGCAAAGGATTGTATGCCCACGAACGGATTCATAAAAACGATCTTCCCATTGAACAACCATTCCAAGGTGCTGGTTATTTAATAATAGACACTTGGCATTGATTTTCTCAATTTTCGCGGTGGCAAGCTCTTGGACATTCATAATAAATGATCCATCACCATCAATATCGATGACTTCTTTGTCTGGTCGAGCGATTTTGGCTCCAACCGCTGCGGGGTAACCAAAGCCCATGGTTCCAAGTCCGAGGGAAGAAATGTAAGTACGTGGTTCCTTAAATTTGTAGTACTGAGCTGCCCACATTTGATGCTGTCCGACCCCGGTTGTAATAATCGCTTCTCCTTTTGATTCCTGGTAAAGGATATCAACCGCTTCTTGAGAGGTAATATGTTCCCCTTTAGCGTACTTAAAGGGATGTTCTTTCTTCCATCCTTTGATTGTGGACATCCAAGTGGAAAGATCGGGTTTATCGAATCCTTTTTCCTTAATCAGTTCGGACATCCTCTTGAGGGCGTACTTAATATCGGACCGGATGGGGAAGTGTGCGTGAACATTTTTATTATGCTCAGATTTGTCGACATCGAAATGAATCACATAAGCATCGGGTGCATACTTGGCTACGACACCTGTAATTCTGTCGTCAAAGCGAGCTCCAGCACACAGGAGTAAGTCACTTTCGCAAACAGCCCAGTTTCCGGCAACTGTTCCATGCATGCCGTACCAATACAAAGATTGTTCATGCTCAGGATCAAAAACACCCAAACCCATGAGAGTGTGAGCAACAGGCAAACCTGTAAGTTCGGCAAATTCTTGCAGTTCCTTGTGGGCTTCCGCAGAAATGATTCCTCCCCCCGTATAAAGGACTGGTTTCTTGGATTTTGAAATCAAATTCAGGACCTCAATGAGTTCGTTATCGGATGCTTCGGGTGTATCTAGTTTGTAACCTTCAAGCTCCTGGATTTCCGCCGGGAAAAAGGGTTCGAATACTTTCTGTTGAACATCTTTGGGAATATCGATGACTACGGGGCCCGGACGTCCGCTTTCAGCCAAATAAAATGCTTCCTTTACGATACGGGGTAAATCTTCAGCGGTAAGGACAAGATAACTATGCTTAACGATAGGCAGCGTCATGCCAAAGAAATCGGTTTCCTGAAAGGCAGCCTTACCAATAAATTGTTGGTAGACCTGACCGGTAATCGCTACCAGGGGAATGCTATCCATGAAGGCATCGGCAATACAAGTTACCAGATTGGTGGCGCCGGGGCCTGACGTTGCCATGCAAACACCAGCTTTACCCGTAGCCCGAGCGTACCCATGAGCCATGAATCCTCCACCTTGTTCTTGTCGAGGCAGAATAGTGCGAATTTTTTTTGAACGGGTCAGAGATTGATGCAGTTCCATCGATGCTCCGCCAGGGTAGGCGAAAACCACTTCTACACCCTCTCGCTCAAGGGCGTTGACAAGAACGTCGGCCCCCTTCATGGCGGGCCCATGCTCGCCCTTCGCTTCGGGATCAGATTTTCGTATGGATTGCGTACTCATAGTAGGTGGGAAATAAAGTTATTAACATGTCAAAAACACTGCTGCTTTTCAAGAGGAAAGGACTGCTAGTCAGTCCATTTCGATAAAGCTTTAGAATAATTCTTTCAGTTCGTTGACACTCAATGACGAATTTGCCACTTCGGCTTCTTCGAAAACTTGTTCCAATAGCTTCCGTTTTCCTTTTTGCATTTGCAGAACATTTTCCTCGACGGTGCCCGAAGTTATTAATTTGTAGATTGTGACTTGCTTGTCTTGACCGATTCGGTGTGCACGGTCGCTAGCTTGTGCCTCAACCGCTGGATTCCACCAAGGGTCAAAGTGAACTACAATGTCTGCGGCGGTTAAATTCAGTCCAGTTCCGCCCGCCTTAAGTGAAATCAGAAAAACGGGTATCGAATCATTTTCTTGAAAGCGATCGACTTGCGCCATTCGATCCTTAGACGAACCGTCAAGGTAGCAATAGTTAAGACCGGATGCATCGAGATCTTGCTTGATAATTTGTAAGATCCCTACGAATTGAGAAAAAACCAACATTCTATGCCCTCCTTCGATGCTAGTGTAGAGAAGTTCCCGAAATGCATTTAGTTTAGCAGATTGGTCTGGGGGCAGGTCCGGTTCGATCAATCTTGGGTCACAACAAATCTGACGCAATCGCAGAAGTTGTGTAAGGGTTTTCATTCTCATCGTACCATCGGATGCACCCGAGTTTGCTAACTGATCAAGTTCGATTTCTGCGGATTGGCGAAATTTATCGTATCTTTCTTTTTGTTGATCAGTTAGCTCAATGTATAAAATTTGTTCGATTTTATCTGGAAGTTCTGGGGCTACGTCTTTTTTCTTTCTTCGCAAAAGATAAGGTGCTGATTCCTGAATAATCCGTTGCTCGTGCCAAATGCGTTCTTCTCCACGTGTGGATGATGGTAAGTTTGGTCTGGCCCCGGGAAGAAGGAATTCAAGAAGAGCCAAAAGATCGGAAACGCTATTTTCAATAGGGGTTCCAGTAAGTAGAATTCTTCCCTCTGATGATAGGGACGACATTGCTTTGGCATTTTGAGTTTTGCGGTTTTTTAGGTGCTGAGCTTCGTCCCCAATCACACACAGAAATGAAATACTTTCAAGAAGTTCGAGATCCCTCACAAGTGTTCCGTAGGAAGTGATAATCAAGTCATGCTTGCTCAGTTCTTCGGGATTGCATGTGCGATTTGGACCGTGATGCGCTAATACGGAAAATTGTGGGCAAAAGCGATGAGCCTCCCTTACCCAGTTTTCCAGAAGACTGGCAGGGCAAACAACGAGTGAAACATTTATTTCGGTTTTATCCTGGCGTATGGCGGAAATCATAGCCAATGCCTGCAATGTTTTCCCAAGACCCATCTCATCCGATAAGATTCCGCCAAGTTGGTGGCGAAACAGATGCAGTAGCCATGCGACTCCGATTTTTTGATATGGGCGAAGAGTTTTATTTAGCGAATCTTCCAACTTGGGAGAGGGGAGTGTCGATAAGTCGCGCAGAGCATGACTACGTTTCTTCCATTGAGAGGGCGGGCGAAAGCGTGGGTCTGCCTCAGTGAGAAAATCCTCGATGGATGGGGCTTGAAAGTTCTCAATTTGATGACTGCTCCGAGCTAACAAAGGCGCCTGTGGATTTCCTGATATGCGAGACTGCAACATACTTGTCTTCTTTTTCAGTTCACGCGTTAGCAAGTATATCTTTTTCCCCTGCCTTACGTGATTCTTGCCTGTGGCGAGGGCATGTTCGAGTTCATCTGCGGGTACAGCACCTGCTTCGATACGAACTTCCACCTCGGTGAAATCTCCGCTTTCTGATGCCTTGGTTCGCAGTTCCGCTTTTTCTATGCCATCAGTTTGCTTACGAAAGTTTTCCGTAAACTCAGCCTCAAAATCCTGCTCAAAGTCATCTTGGTGATTAGCTAGAAAATCCAGTACTTTTGATGTATCTCTAAGCCACCACCAATGCCTGTGTGACCTGTCCCTTAGAAAATTCCACTCGCGTAATAGGCGAAGAGCCCTTTTGTGGGCAGGATGTTCGGAGGATGGTAGGATTATGCGTAGATATTCGGTCGATCCTTCGACCTCGATTGGAGGGCCATCATATTCTTCAATAAGATCGCTTGGAGATTCAAATGAAGTGTCCAATTCATGTTCCCTCGATACGATTTCTCGAATTGGGCGGGGCCGTTGGACCTCGGGTAAAACAATGAATTCGCTAATACCCTTCAGTATGTCATTTTCCCATTGGATTTGATTTTCGGGGTCATTGGCAGTGTAAAAACAAGGAGATCCTTGAAGCAGTTTAAGGAGTTCGCCGGTTTGCTTGATATCTAGTTGAAGAAAGGAAGAAATGGCACCTCCACACCATTGAGATATTGCAAATAAGGCTGAACGCTCCGCGTTGCCTAGGTCGGCGAATGAGGATGGATCTACTTTTTCAGGCGGAAGTCGTGATCCATTTTTAAGTTCGATTTCCACTTTGGCGGGAATGGCATTGCGCTGAACGCAACCCGCCATTGTTGGAGGCAGAAGAATACGAAGTCTCACGAATCCAAAATGGAAAGTGAAATATTTTTGAGACTTTCCTTTAGATCATGGTTGGCGGGAGCTCCTCCCATGGCAAAATCAGGTTTGCCTCCTCCTTTACCTCCTAATTTTGATGCTAACTCACCTAAGTATTTACCGGCTTGATGTCCTTCCTTTATGGCTTCATCGGAACATATACAGACCATTCCGCACTTACCACTTGATTCACTGGCGAGCAAGACCACTGAGGGATTTGCTCGTTTGTTAATTTGAACGGCAAGGGAGCGAAGGTCGTTGGGTGGCATGGATGGGATCACTGCTTTAATAAGCCGTATTTGACCATCCTGGGATGCATTTTCGATTAATTGGTTAGCTAGTCCGGCTTGTTCCTTTTGTTCGATTGAACGAATTCTCTTATCGAGCTCCTTGCTCTTGGCTTGTAGTTGGGCAATTCTTTCGGGTAGCTCATCGGGTTTGCATGCGAATTGGCTGGAAAGTTGTTGAACCAAGGATATTCTCTTATCCGTCCATTGGTAGGCAGAAAGACCAGCGACAGCCTCAATTCTACGAGTGCCCGCAGAAATAGCAGATTCTCCTGTTATACGAAGGGAGCCCACTTCTCCGGCAGATGAAACATGTGTTCCACCGCAAAGTTCTTGGCTCCATCCACCTAAGTTTACCACTCTTACCAGATCTCCATATTTATCGCCAAAAAATGCAATCACTTCGTCAGGTTTGTCGGCGAATGGAATTTCATATGTTTCAACTGAGTCATTGCTTAAAAGCATTTCGTTAGCGAGACACTCAATTTTCTGAAGTTGCCCGGGTTTGATTCCTTCGAAATGGGAGAAGTCAAATCGAAGGCGGTTCGGTTCTACGAGGGAACCCGCTTGTCGAATATGATCGCCTAAAACTTCCCTTAGAGCCCAATGCAAAACATGGGTGGCGGTATGGTGTCTTTGAATCGCTTTCCGTCTAGATGAATCGACATTTAGTGTCGCCATTTCGCCTGCTCCCCTAAAGCTTTTCGCAGGGGATTTTAGGGCGTGTAGAAAACGCCCTGAGGCATCCTTAATAACATTTGTTACTGCAAAAGTCTTATCCTCAATGAAAACCGATCCCATGTCTGCAAGTTGGCCCCCCATTTCCGCATAGAAGGGAGATTCTTCAAAGATCAGATAGGTGATTTCATCCAGGGTCAAAGAGTCGATACAAGTGGTTTTGAAATTACTGAGATTATTGGACTCGTAGCCGACGAATACCGTTGCATTTGAATTTTCTACATCCTCGCTTACGAGCACATCCACCGATTTTCGTGCTTTTCGGGCACGAGCACGTTGTTCTTCCATTTGAAGATCAAATTCTTGCTTGTTTACTGTCAGGTCAGACTCTCGAGCCATCAGTTCCGTGAGATCAATTGGAAAACCATAAGTATCGTATAACCTAAAAGCAAATGAACCGGAGAGTACACCCCCCGATGTAAGATTTTCAACTTCCCGATTAAAGAGCTCCAAGCCACGATCAAGGGTTTTGTTGAAAGATTCCTCTTCGGATTGCAGCGTTTTTACAATTAATTCCTTTCGATTTTTTAATTCTGGGAAAAAACTCCCCATTTGTTCTATTAGTGTTGGAGCAAGAAGATGAAAAAAAGGTTTTTCAAATCCAAGTGTACGACCATACCTAACGCCTCTTCGAAGAATACGCCGTAAGACATAATTTCGATCGCCGTTTCCGGGAAGTATACCATCCGCAATCGAAAAGCACAGAGCTCGTAGATGATCACCGATCACTCGAAATGCAATATCTATTTGTTCCTGCTCCGAAATGGTTTCTCCCGGAACTGGAAGTGTGGATTGGTAGGATTTATCGGAAAGTTCTTCAATTTCGCTGAATATCGAACTAAAAACATCCGTATCGTAATTTGAGGTTATTTTGGAAAAATCAGTAAATCCATTGGTGGACTGAATAACCGCAGCGACTCTTTCGAAACCCATACCAGTATCAACATGCTGAGAGGATAGGGGGGTAAAGTTACCTTCCTTGTCAGCGTTGAATTGAATGAATACAAGGTTCCATATTTCAATGCAAAGATGTGAATCGGCATTAACCAACTTACCTTTGGAGTCCCCGTCAGGGGTCAGATCAAGGTGAAGCTCACTACACGGGCCGCATGGTCCAGTTTCTCCCATCATCCAAAAGTTATCCTTTTTACCACCAGTAACGACATGGATTTTGGGGTCGAGTCCAGCTGAACGAAAGATGTCGGACCATAATTCATGAGCCTCTCGATCAAAGTCTGCAGGCTCCCCATCTTCTGGCTTGTAGACTGAGGCATATAGCCTGTCTGGAGGAAATTTCCAGATCTCTATTAGCAGTTCCCAAGCCCATTGGATGGCTTCTTTTTTGAAGTAATCCCCAAAAGACCAATTACCGAGCATTTCGAAGAATGTGTGGTGATAAGTATCAAAACCAACGTCTTCAAGATCATTATGCTTTCCGCCTGCCCGTATACACTTTTGAGTATCACAAGCACGAGAGTAGGGTGCTTTTTGGTCTCCAAGGAAATAAGGAACGAATTGATTCATCCCCGCATTGGTAAAAAGTAAATTAGGGGATTCAGGCAGCAGCGATGCTGCATTTACAATTTGGTGATTCTTCGATTTGAAGAAATCCAAGAAAGATTGGCGAATTTCTTCTGCTTTCATTATGCTTTCAAAAAAAAGATTTGATGATGTGCATTTAAGATAGGCGGTCAATAATCGCCTGTCCCATTTCATCCGTTCCAACCGATTTTCCGCCCTGTGCAATATCTCCAGTTCTCAAACCGGAGCGGATCGTTTCTTTCACTGCATTTTCTAAGGATGCCGCCTCTTCCTCCATCCCAAAACTGTAACGGAGCATAAGGGCAGCACTTAACACTTGAGCACATGGGTTGGCTAGATTTTTCCCGGCAATATCTGGTGCTGTTCCACCAGCTGGTTCATAGAGACCAAATGGTTGATTTAAGCTATTTCGGCCGGTTCCAAGGCTTGCGGAAGCAAGCATTCCCAATGATCCGCATATCACTGCGAGTTCGTCAGAAAGAATATCACCAAACATATTTTCGGTCACAATGACATCAAACTGATTGGGGTCGCGTACGAGTTGCATCGCGGCATTGTCGACATACATGTGGGAGAGTTCTATATTGTGTTCGCTGCGATTTACGCATTCCGTAACCACCTTTCGCCATAAAACGGAGGTCTCCAGCACATTTGCCTTATCAACTGAGCAAATTCTTCCGTTTCGTAAAGAAGCTGCTCGAATGGCAATTTCTGTGATTCTTTCAATCTCACTGGTTTTGTAAATCATAGTATCAAGGGCTATCTCTTCCCCATCTTCTGATTTTTGCGTGGATTTCGGCTGACCAAAGTAGATGCCTCCGGTTAATTCTCGAACGCATAATACATCGATTCCATTCGACACTGTCTCGCTTCGAAGAGGCGAAAGATCCGATAGTTCAGGATAAAGATTACCAGGTCTAAGGTTGGCGAAAAGTTCGAATTCCTTTCGAATTGGCAGAAGCGCAGCTCTTTCGGGTTGTTCTTTTGGAGGGAGATTTTCCCACTTTGGTCCACCTACGGAACCAAAAAGTATCGCATCGGCTTCACTGCAGGCAGATAGGGTTGAATGAGGAAGAGCACTACCATGATTATCGATGCCAACCCCTCCCACATCGTGCCTGCTGGTTTCTATTAGAAAATTCTTTTTTTTCCCCAATGCCTCCAAGACATTGAGTGAGATTTTCATTACTTCGGGGCCGATTCCGTCACCGGGTAAATTTGTAAAACGAATTGTATTCATAAGGAAAGAGAATCCATACTGGTTTAAGAAGCCTCTGCAACGCTGAAAAACCTTTTCTTTGCTGGTTCAGCTATGAATTGACATTTCGCTTTCAATTTCATATTAAAAATCCTTTACAGTCTTATCCTTGAAGGGGCGGGCATTGCTCGCCTTTTTTATTTCATTCTAAAAACCTAAAAAATTATCTGACATGAGTAGCGAAATTCTCGCAGTTCTCGAATATATGGAGAAAGAGAAAGGCATCAGCCGAGAGGACATGATCGCCACCATTGAGGGTGCCGTAAAGGCTGCAGCTGAAAGGGGTGTTAATTCTTCAGGTGACATCCGTGTGGAAATCAATCCAAAAAATGGTGCGATGCAGGCTTGGACACAGTTAGAGGTAGTCGAGTCCGTCTCCGACACTGCACGTGAAATCCATCTTGATAAAGCACGCTTATATGCTGAGAGCCCCCAAGTCGGTGATGTTGTTGAGAGAGAGATTGATCCTTCATATTTGGGTAGAATTGCGGCAAAGACTGCAGAGCAAGCTATCAAGCAACGACTTAGGCAGTTCGAGAAAGAGCATATCTATGATGAATTCCGTGATCAGGTTGGAAGTTTGGTTACGGGGATCGTGCGCAGAAAAGAGCGCGGGGATTTGATTATTGAGGTGGGTAAGGCTGAGGCACTACTCCCATGGCGTGAAAGAGTACCTGGTGAAGATTGGGTCCCTGGAGAGCGAATTCGTTGCTTGTTGAACAAGCTTGAACAGCATGGGCGCGGACCTGAACTTGTTCTCAGTCGATCCAGTTTAAATTTTGTTCGAAAACTTTTTGAAATGGAAGTTGCGGAAATTGCTGACGGAACAGTTACACTTGCGGCTATGGCGCGTGAACCCGGTTACCGAACCAAGGTTTGTGTCAAGAGTACCGATCCAAAAGTAGACCCTGTTGGAGCTTGTGTTGGGGCTAGGGGTTCTCGGGTCAAAAGCATCGTAAGGGAGATGAATGGCGAAAAGGTGGATATAGTTCGTTGGTTCGAAGATCCTATTGAGCAACTGGCTGAAGCCTTGAAACCCGCGGTTCCTCAGAATGTAAATTTGGATCGCGATAAGCGGAGAATGTATTTCGAAGTCGTCGAGGATGATTTGTCGGTAGCGATCGGACGTAAGGGGATTAATGCCCGTCTTACTTCTAGATTATTGGGTTGGAAGTTGGATATTGGTAAAGTCGTGGTTAAAGAGGTTGGCTTTGATGAAAGAAAAACCAAGGCTGCAGAAGCTCTTACTTCAGTCGGCATAGAGTTTGAAATAGCCGATCGTTTAGTTGCATTCGGACTTGTCAGTCCAGAAGCTTTTGAAGGGGTCACCGCTGAAGACTTGGTGGGACTAGGCTTTGAACAAGAAATTGCAAATTCCGTTTTAAGTAAGGTTGCATCCGAAACCAATTCGGAAGGTGAAGAATAATCATTTCCTAATTTATATTTCATAATTTATGAGCGTAAGAATTCACGCGATTGCCAAGGAGATAAAGAAAACCAGCAAGGAAGTTCTTGAAATACTGGCGAAGCGGGGATACGATCTTAAAAGTGCATCTTCTACGATAGACAACATCACGGCTCAGTCTCTCATCGAAGAATTTACAAAAGAAGATTCTTTTGAAGATTCTGAACCCAAGGAAAATCCTAAGGAATCACTGGAATCTAATAATGGGCAAGAACTCACCGAGAAGGCAACCAATATTCCAATTGTAAAGAGTAAGGAAGATTTAGAGCGGGAAAAAAGAGAACGCGAAGAAGTAGATGAAGATTCTCAATCTACGGACGAAGCCTCTGAAGAAGGTATGGACCCTTCTGGCGATTCGGTTTCCTCTGTTGCTGGTAACGCTCCAAACCTTCCTCCTCCCCCCGTCGGCAAAAAGGCATCGGCACCTCCTCCGCCTATTTCTTCTGATAAGGTGGCATCATCTACCGTTGAGAAAGATGCTGCATCTTTTGAAAATGAAAGCGGAGTTGTGGAGGGTAATCTGATTATCGTAAAACCTCCCATTGTCGTTCGTGATTTTGCTACTCTCATAGGTCTTAAGCCTTTTCAGTTAATCTCAGAGTTGATGGAAATGGGAATTTTTGCATCGATGAATCAAACCATCGATGAGGAGGTTGCTCAAAGAATTGCCAAACTCAAAGGATTTGATTTGGAAATTCGTCACCGTGGTGAGAAACCTGAAGCGGTTAGCAAGAAAAAGAAGGAAAAAATTGAGGAGGATGACGAAAAGCTACTCAAGCCTCGACCTCCTGTTGTTTGCATCTTAGGGCATGTTGATCATGGGAAGACCACTCTGCTCGATACCATTAGAAAAGCAAATGTCGTAGCAGGGGAAGCTGGGGGAATCACCCAACATGTTGGAGCGTATCAAATAACTCACAATTCCGACAAAATTACTTTTCTTGATACTCCTGGTCATGCTGCGTTTTCTAAAATTCGCGAAAGGGGAGCAAATCTAACTGATGTTTCGGTTTTAGTCGTGGCGGCGGATGATGGATTTATGCCCCAGACTGATGAGGCTCTTAAGTTTGCTCAGAGAGCACAAGGAACTTTATTGGTGGCCATTAATAAAATGGATGTCAAGGGAGCGGACGAAGACAAAGTAAAAAATCAAATGCAGGAAAGATCGATCGCTTCCGAAGATTGGGGTGGAGAGATCGTAACCGTACCAATTTCGGCTCTCAAGGGAGATAAAGTCGACGAATTACTGGATATGATTTTGCTTCAAGCGGAATTGATGGAATTAAAAGCAAATCCATCCGCAAATACGGAAGGCGTTGTCGTAGAGGCAAGAATGGAGGTCGGTCGCGGACCGACCGCCACAGTAATTGTCCAAAAGGGCACATTAAAAGTAGGTGATTGCATTCACTGTGGTTCAGTCTATTGCAAAGTCAAGGCAATGATTGATGATCAAGGGAATCAAGTGAAATCTGCTCCCCCTAGTACTCCAGTTAATTTATTGGGATGGTCCGATATTCCTCATGCAGGAGCTTCTTTTCGCCGAGTGAAAAATGAAAGGGAAGCAAGAAAGCTTGCGGAGGAATCTACAATTGCTGCTAGGAGCGGTGTTGGGGAGCCTTCAGCGGATGATGGAGAGCAGGAAAGTGAATCATCAGGGGTGGATGCCCTTTTTGCCGCAATTTCGAAAAGTAAGGCAACCACCTATAAAGTCATTTTGAAAGCTGATGTTATTGGTTCCTTGGAAGCTTTGCAGGGATCACTGGAAATGATTGAGAGTGAAAAAGTGCTATTGGAGATTCTTCAAGGAGATGTTGGTCAGGTAACTAAGAATGATATTAAAATGGCCAAGACTTCTGGTGCTGATGTAATTGGTTTCAATGTAAAGCTTGAGAATGGTGTTATGGGAGAAGCCAAGCATTTGGGAGTACAGGTTTTTCAGAATAGCATTATTTACGAGATCATCGATTTGATTAAAGATAACATGGCTGATCTCTTGGAAGCGGAAACCGTTGAGAAAAAGACTGGTCGGGCAGAAATTAGACAGGTTTTCCGCGTAAGTAAGGGTAGGTCTGTTGCAGGTTCTATGGTTATGGAAGGATCAATTGGTCGAAACAAAGGCGCAAGATTGCTTAGAAACGGAGAGATCTTGGCGGAAGGTAAAGTGGATACACTTAAGAGATTCAAAGATGATGTGATGGAAGTAAAAGCAGGATTTGAATGTGGTATTCGTTTGGATTCCTTTGATGATTACAAAGAAGGTGACGTAATTGAAACCTTCGAGTTGGACAAGATTCGCCCGACACTCTGATTTTCCATGAGTTTGCGCCTCGCTCGAGTCAATGAGCTTATCAAGCGTGAAATCGGTGCCTATTTGAGTACGAGATATCGCTCTGAATGTGTAAGATACACAATCACAGATGTGGATGTTTCTGCCGATCTTCGTAATGCGACCGTTGCCTATTCCGTAATTGGTGATGAAAAGATTGCTCGAGAAGCTCAATCTTTCTTTCGCAAGCATGCCGGTGAAATCAGAAAGGAAGTATTTAGCAAAATTGTACTCAAGTATTCGCCTCGGCTTCAGTTTGTCAGGGACTTAGGTATGGAACGAGGCCATCGAGTCTTAGGAATTCTCGATGAGCTTGATCATGATACGCCACAGGAGAAACCTTCGTAATTTCACATCTTGTCTCATTTGTTGTCCCAATTTGTGACATGTTGTCTCCTTCTGCCTGTGTTTCTCCTAGTTGTAGTTTTATTTTCATTTTAGATATTTCCATAAGTACTTAATTATTAGTTGTTTATTAATTCGTCTTAGATGGGCATGCATTCTGCATAAAATTACTTGTGAGCAAAATAATTGGAATAGATTTAGGTACCAGTAATTCATGTATGGCGGTGATGGAAGGTGGAGAACCCAAAGTCATAGCTAATTCTGAAGGTAATCGAACGACGCCCTCAATTGTAGCATTCTCCAAAAATGGAGAGCGTCTCGTTGGGCAGGCAGCCAAGAGACAGGCAGTCACAAATCCTGAAAACACAATCTTCTCGGCTAAAAGATTGATCGGAAGAAAGTTTTCTGAAATTGAGGATGAAATAGGGACACTACCTTACAAAGTTGTATCAGGCAAAAACGAAGCGGCCGTTATTAAGTGTGAAATTGATGGCAAGAGTGAAATTTTCATGCCTGAGCAAATTGCCTCCATGGTTTTGGGTAAACTCAAAGCAGATGCAGAAGCTTATCTTGGAGAACCGGTTACACAAGCTGTTATCACTGTTCCTGCCTACTTTAATGATGACCAGCGTCGAGCAACTAAGGATGCCGGTGCAATCGCTGGTTTAGAAGTTCTTAGAATTATTAACGAGCCTACAGCAGCCTCTCTTGCGTATGGGTTAGACAAGAAAGGTGAAGAAACTATAGCAGTCTACGATTTAGGTGGTGGTACCTTTGACATAAGTGTTTTGGAAATCGCTGAAGGTGTTTTTGAAGTAAAAGCTACTAATGGAGACACTCAACTTGGTGGGGATAACTGGGATCAGAAAATTATCGATTGGCTTATCGAGGAATTCAAGAATGACCAAGGCGTTGACCTTAGCGGAGACCCGATGGCGATGCAGAGATTAAAGGAAGAAGCCGAAAAAGCAAAGATGTCTCTATCTTCTTCTCAGTCTACCGATATTAACTTACCTTTTATCACAGCTGATGCGTCTGGACCTAAACACCTGAATATCACACTCTCCAGAGCCAAACTTGAGCAGATTTGCGAGGATTTGTACGATCGGACAAAAGCCCCTTTTGAAGCTTGCTTGAAAGATTCCGGAATGAGTCTTGGAGAAGTAAACAATTTGGTGCTGGTTGGTGGCATGACTCGTAGTCCTAAAATCGTTGAAATGGCTAAGGAGTTGGGTGGCAAAGATCCTCATCAAGGAGTGAATCCTGATGAGGTTGTTGCAATTGGTGCTGCCATCCAAGGAGCTGTTCTTCAAGGTGATGTTAACGATGTTTTGTTGTTGGATGTCACACCCCTTACTTTAGGAATAGAGACAGCCGGTGGTGTCTCAACTTCGATGATTGATCGAAATACCACAATTCCGACGAAGAAATCTCAGATTTTCTCAACTGCAGCCGACAATCAACCAGCCGTTGACATTGTTGTTCTTCAGGGAGAAAGAGCAATGTCCCATGACAACAAGACTTTAGGCACCTTTAAATTGGATGGTATTGCCCCGGCGCCTCGAGGTACTCCTCAAATAGAAGTGACTTTCGACATAGATGCGAATGGTATTCTTAATGTCACAGCAAAAGATCAGGGTACTGGAAAAGACCAAAAAATTACCATTTCTGGTTCTTCGAGTATGGATGAAGCTGAAGTTGATCGTTTGCGCAAGGAAGCTGAAAAGTATGCCGATCAAGACAAAGAGAGAAAAGAACAGGTACAAGTTAGAAATGAACTGGATTCGATGGTTTATCAATCTGAGAAGCAACTTGGCGATCTTGGAGAAAAAGCTCCTGAAGAATTGAAAAACAAGATCAATGACTTGTTGTCAGATTCCAAGAAGGTTCTTGAAAACAGCGATTCTACGCTAGAAGATCTGAATCAAGCAAAGGACAAACTGCAAAAGTCTTTTGAGGAACTTGGGCAAGAAGTAATGAAGCATTCGGGGGGCAATCCTATGCCTGAATCTGATTCTGCAGACGAAAGCACGAAGGATGAGTCTTCCTCTTCTTCCAACAAGAAAGACGATGATATTGTCGATGCCGATTTCGAAGTGGTAGACGACAATTCTGATTCGAAATAAGTTTATTGGACTTAGGGAAATAATTGTCCTCTAACCAAAATCTATAACATAACCCAAAACAAAAGGAATATGAGCAAACCAAAAATCACTCCGTTGGGAGATCGCGTTCTTGTGAAGCAAGTCGATGAAGACGAGCAAGTCAAGGGCGGGATCATTATCCCCGACTCTGCAAAGGAAAAGCCTCAAGAAGCTGAAATCGTAGCTCTTGGTACTGGCAAGAAAGACGAGGATGGCAATGCCATTCCCTTTCAAGTCAAGAAAGGAGATAAGGTACTTATCAGCAAATACGGTGGTACTGAAGTCAAGCTCGACGATGTTGAGTATCAACTCGTACGCGAAGATGACATCCTCGGTGTCATAGGTTAATGCCCTTCGCTATCATTCTAAACAACATACATATTATAAGAAATGGCTAAGCAAATATTATTCGACGAAGCGGCCCGTAAGAAAGTTCTTAAGGGAGTAACTACGCTTGCCGATGCGGTAAGTGTCACGCTCGGACCAAAAGGCAGAAATGTTTTAATTGACAAGAAATTCGGGTCACCGACTGTAACCAAAGATGGTGTAACGGTGGCCAAGGAAATCGAACTCCAAGATCCCTATGAAAACATGGGAGCACAAATGGTTCGTGAAGTTGCATCTAAAACTTCCGATCTTGCTGGTGATGGTACAACCACCGCAACAGTTCTGGCTGCAAGTGTTTACAGAGAAGGACTGAAAAACGTAGCAGCTGGAGCTAATCCAGTTTATCTCAAAAGAGGAATTGATAAGGCTGTTGAAGCGGGAGTAGCTAAACTTTTGCGTGATAGCAAGAAGGTTTCCGATCGTGAGGAAGTCAGGCAAGTTGCGACCGTTTCAGCGAACTGGGATGGCGAGATCGGTGAAATCATCGCCGATGCCATGGATAAGGTCGGTAAGGACGGAACCATTACTGTCGAAGAGGCTAAGAGTATTGAAACCACTCTTGATGTAGTAGAAGGGATGCAGTTCGATAAAGGTTACCTAAGTCCTTACTTCTGCACCAATAACGACACAATGGAAGCAGTTCTGGATGATTGCTATGTCCTGATTCACGAGAAAAAAATCACCGCTCTTAATGATTTGTTGCCTCTGCTTCAATTGGTGTCCAAGCAGGGTAAACCACTTCTTATCATCGCTGAAGATGTAGAAGGTGAAGCTCTTGCTGCCTTGGTCGTTAATAAGTTGCGTGGTACTTTGAATGCTTGTGCAGTTAAGGCTCCCGGTTTTGGTGATCGTCGTAAGGAAATGCTTCGTGATATCGCTATTCTTACCGGCGGTCGTTGTTTGACTGAAGATCTTGGTATCAAGTTGGAAAACATACAGCTTGCTGATCTTGGACAAGCTAAGCGAATCTCGGTTGATAAGGAAAATACCGTTATTGTTGAAGGATCAGGTAAGGCATCCGATATACAAGGACGCGTTAAGCAAATCCGTCGTCAAATTGAAGAGACTACCTCTGATTATGACCGTGAAAAACTACAAGAGCGGTTGGCTAAATTGGCTGGTGGTGTAGCTGTTATCAATGTTGGTGCAGCGACAGAACCAGAAATGAAAGAAAAGAAAGCTCGCGTTGAAGATGCTCTTCATGCAACCCGTGCGGCTGTTGAAGAAGGTATCCTTCCTGGAGGAGGGGTAGCCTTGCTTCGTGCTGCAAACGCAGTTGATAAGGCTGCCGGAAATCTGGAAGGCGATGAAGCAATTGGTGCTTCCATCGTTCGTCGAGCTATTGAGTCACCTTTGCGTAAACTTTGCGACAACGCTGGAGTTGAAGGTTCTCTAGTCGTTCAACAAGTTCTCAAGTCTAAAGGTACCATGGGTTACAATGTTGCGACTGATACACACGAAGACTTGATCAAGGCTGGTGTTGTTGATCCAACTAAGGTTACCAGAACTGCATTGCAAAATGCTGGTTCTGTTGCCGGTCTTCTTTTGACCACTGATTGCATGATCACTGATATTCCCGAGGAGGAAAAGCCTGCTCCCGGAGGACATGATCACGATCATGGCATGATGTAATCTCTTTCGAGTTTACTTTTAAAATATAAAGGGCACGCCGAATGGCGTGCCTTTTTTTTGGATTAAATTTAGGAAAATTTAACTTTTGCCAGATTCGTTTACGCTGTAAGATAGAAATTAAAATAAAGTTATGACTAAATTACTAACAGTAATTACTTTTTTCATGCAAAGTGTGTGCCTTTTCTCATGGACTGAATGGAATCAATTTCGAGGTGAAACAGGGCAGGGGCATGCAAGTTCAAAACTTCCAATTAAATGGTCTAGAGAAAGTTCAAACCTCCTTTGGCGAACTGAAATTGATGGCACAGCATGGTCATCTCCTATTTTGGTTAATGGTCATGTTGTAGTTACTAACTCAAGGCCTTCGATTGAGGATAATTCGCTTGAACTTGAAGTACTTGCATTGGATGGAAATACAGGGAGGATCGCGTGGAGGCGTTCTCTATTCTCTTATCCCAATATGCCTCGAATTCATCAAAAAAATAGTTATGCGAGTCCTACTCCCTTTTTTGATGGAGTGTCCATATACATTCATTTTGGTAACTTAGGTACTGCGAGTTTAACGCCTGAAGGCAAAATATTATGGAAAAAGGTTTTCTCTTATAGTCCAGTCCATGGAAGTGGGTCATCTCCCATAGTGCACGGTGATTTACTTTTATTCAGTGCTGATGGGGCAAGTGACCCTGCAATATATGCACTAAATAAAAGTAGTGGTGCAGTTGTTTGGAAAAAAAGAAGGTCCGGTGATCCCAAAAAAAAGTTTTCTTTCTCCACGCCTTTAGTTGTACCTAGAGGTGATGATTTCCAAATTATCAGTCCTGCTAGTGATTATGTTTTTTCTTATTCTTTGAGTGGTGATGAACTATGGAAATCTCATTATCAGGGTGGTTATTCAGTGGTCCCAAGACCTGTTTTTAGGAGTAATATGGTTTTTGTAAGCAGTGGTTATGATCGGCCTACATTATATGCAATTAAGACCGATGGAGCGGGAGACGTTACTCGTACGAAAGTTGTCTGGAAGATAAGCAAATTAGCCCCACGAAATTCATCTGTGGTTGTAGTTGAGGATTTACTCTTTATGGCTGCTGATAATGGTGTTGTGAGTTGCCTTGATGCAGAAAGTGGTTCAACTCATTGGATCGAGAGAGTTGGAGGTAGTTGTTCCGCATCTTTATTACATGCAGGTAATTTAATCTATCTAACAGATGAGTCTGGGAAGACTTTTGTTTTTAAAGCGCGAAAGGATTTTGAGAAAATAGCTGTTAACGATCTAGGGGAGCGTTCCCTTGCCAGCTTGATGGCATGGAATGGTTCTCTTGTAGTTCGTACTGCGGAAGCAATTTATCGCTTCCGAGATCAATAAGTTGTGCCTAAGCAGTAGCCTTTTGTTCATTTAAGAATTGGGCTGATTGTTCTTCGGCATGATAGGAGGACCTAACTAAAGGTCCGGATTCCACTACATCAATACCTAGTGCAAGTGCTTCCTCTCTCCAATTTTCAAATTCCTCGGGAGAAGCCCATCTGTCAATTGCTGCATATTCTGAGCTTGGCTGTAAATATTGACCTAGGGTAAGAACATTCAATCCGATGGCTGCGAGATCTTTGATAGTAGTTCGGATTTCCTCTTGTTTTTCGCCGAGTCCGAGCATAATTCCAGATTTAATTTTAAACCCTCTCTCTCTTGCATGACTAAGAACATTCAAGCTGCGTTGATAGCTCGCAGTCTTACGAATGGGTCTCTGAAGGCGCTCGACTGTTTCCATATTGTGATTGAATATATCGGGAGAAGCGTCGAGTACTATATCAAGATTTTCGAAATTTCCTTTGAAGTCCGGGACTAAAACCTCAATAGCTGTCCCGGGGTTACGGTGACGAACGGCTCGAATTGTTGCCGCCCATACCTTTGCGCCTCCATCAGGCAGGTCATCACGGGCAACAGAAGTAAGCACACAGTGGCGGAGCCCCATTTTAGCCACAGCATCGGCTACACGTGGAGGCTCGGCGAGATCAAGCTCTGTTGGTTTTCCTGTTTGCACTGCACAAAAACTACATGCTCGGGTACAAATATTCCCCAAGATCATCAATGTTGCTGTTCCTCTTGACCAACATTCGCCCATATTCGGGCATTGGGCACTTTGGCATACAGTGTGTAGTTGGTTTTGATCTACAATACCTCTGACTTCAGTATATTTCGGGCCTGATGGCAATTTTGCTCGCAACCATTTTGGCTTTGGAATGTATTTTTGCTTCTTGGTCATTTTCAAATTTCTATCCAAGGTCGATTTCTTCGGGGCCTTTTTGTCCACATATCTTATGATATTTTTTTGAATTTGCAGAGTCTTTATGGAAAACACTAAAGCCTTTTCGGGAAAGATTTGAAGAGTCCAAGAGATTTTTTTCGGAGGAAGAAGAATGTTTTAGGGTAATCGATACTTTGCTTGCGATTCGCTCGATTGGTTCATTTGTCATTGGATGACGAGTTAGGGGTGGGGCACCAATAGATTGTTCGACTTCCAATATCTCACTATCCTCATGGGGGCTAATGACACGATATTGAAAGATGGGCATGAGTAAAATTACGCCGTTTTCTTTTTGCGTGGAGCACGAGGCGGGAATTCGAAGCCTAAGCTACCATTATTCTTAAGAATTAGATTAGCATCGAAAGGTCTTTTTGTCCTCTTGGACACGAAGCCTTTAATAAGTCCTGTTTTTCTTTCGCTGATTAATTTCTGGAGTTCCTCTAGAGGTATTTCTTTGTCAAGGAGTTTACGGGTGATTCTAAAGTTACACTCTGCCTCAGAGACTTTTTTGTGCTTTTCACATATGTACGAAAGTTCGGTTTGCTTAATGTTGGAATTACATAATGGACAGCTAGCAACAACGGGAGCGGAAATCATTAACTCCTTTTCATTTGATTCTTCTTCACCATTTTTCTCGAATACGAAGGAAACTTTGTAGTCATCCTCCAATTGAAGCATAGCTGAGAACCTTCTGCCTGTTTTGGCAACAAAATCGTCGAGAGGACCTATTCTCTTATCTTTTAATAAAGAGCGAATCTCATCCTGTTCTAATCTTCTCCCTGCTATGCTTTTGGATATTTTGAATTCCCCGCTAATGTCTTGAAAATAGCTCAGGCCTTCATAAAGAGGCTGACCATTAATCGGTGATTCTAGGGAGGTTTCTTTGAGGTTATCAGCAGTTTCCTGAAAGCCGGTAGTCTTGGAAACGAAATCTTCAGTGAGTTTAGTAATGTCCCGCATGAACTCATCACGACTCATAATACCATCTTCGATTTTTCGCAATTTGTACTCCCATTCACCAGTCATACTAGGACTCGTCAAAACCTCAGTGCCCGCTGCCTTAAGAAAATCAAATAGATCCTCAGCCTTAATTGTCGGATGCAGTTGAGTGCTCTCTCTTCGTAGATATTTTTCCTTAAGTAAATGCTCAATCGTTGAAGCACGAGTAGCGGGAGTTCCCAAACCTTTTTCTTTTAGTGCATCCGCTAATTCTTCGTCATCAACAAGCTTTCCTGCACCTTCCATGGCAGAAAGCAAGGTTGCCTCAGAATAACGGGGAGGAGGTTTAGTGTCATCCGATTCAATTATTAAATCAAGGCATTTTGCTTGGTTATTGTCTTCGTTATCTATGGCTACGAGGTTCTCCGATGAGACTTTATCTTTTCCATAAATTGCAAGCCAGGATGGTTCAACTAATACCTTTCCTTCAGTCTTGAAAGAATGTTGTCCAAGTTTGCTGATTCGAGTAGTAATATCCCATTGAGCAGGTGGGTAAAAGACAGCCAGAAATCTTTTTACGATCAAATTGTAAATTTTACTCTCATACTCATCGAGCGATTTAGGAATCTTATTCGTTGGTATGATAGCAAAGTGATCACTAATTTGTTTGTTATTGAAAATCTTTTTATTTCCAGAATCTACCCAGTTCTCCTGTTGGATCTTGTCGCTAAATGCTTTAAACTGCTGCGGTAGAATCGGAAGAATTTCCTTGCAGATGCTTCCGTAATCCTCGGGTAAAGCTTTTGAATCAGTTCGAGGATATGTAATGGCTTTATGTTTTTCGTATAGAGATTGAGCTATCTGGAGGGTTCGGCTTGCGGATAAATGATGAAGACGATTAGCTTCTCTTTGCAGAGTGGTTAAATCGTAGAGTTTACCGGAGCTTTGCGGAGATCTTTTGTTCGTTTCGGAAACATTGGCGATTTCATGGTTGTTTAGATCTGCCAGAATTGTATTTGCTTCATCTTGATTCCACATCCGATCAATGCGATCATGTTTGTCGGTCTCACTTTTAGAGAAATTTTCTTTTTGGAAATAACCAGTATATTTACCATTTCGAACAGAAAATTCTGCATTAATTTTGTAAAATGTTCTGGCCACGAAATTTCGAATCTCCATTTCTCTGTCGATCACAAGTGAGAGGGTAGGGGTTTGTACGCGCCCAACCGTCGAAACCTGTCTACCACGAGACGCTGTTCTTTTTATTGTGACAGCACGGGTTCCATTAATGCCAATGAGCCAATCCGATTCAGATCTGCATCTAGCAGCATCTTGTAAAGGCTTGAGTTCATTGGAGTCTCTTAAGTTGGAAAAGGCTTCCTTAATCGCATTGTCGGTCATTGAAAGCATCCAGAGTCTCTTGGCCGGAAGTGTTGATTTCGCCAATTCGTAAACATAGGTAAAAATAAGTTCACCTTCCCTGCCCGCATCACATGCATTGATAACACACTCTATGTCCTTGCGTTTAAGTTGTTTCTTAAGTTGTTGAAACTTTTTCTTATTTGCGGCGATTGGCTTTAGTTTAAATTCAGGTGGAATAATAGGTAAATTGGTTATCTTCCAAGATTTTAATTTTTTATCAAAATCATCAGGCATGAACAATTCAACCAAGTGTCCCACTGCACTGTCTATAACCCACTCTTCGTTTTCGAAAAAGTCCCCACTGGGTGCAACTTTTCCGAGAACTCTAGCTAAATCTCTAGCAACCGAAGGTTTTTCAGCGATGATGAGTTTCTTCATGCCAGGAAACGTGGAAGCATATCATCCATTTGAGAAAGCAAGAATTCGATGCTTTCGACATTTTCATTTCCCATATTTGAAATCCTAAAAGTTGACCCTTTGATTTTACCATAACCTCCATCGATAGAAAGCTTTCTTTCCTCTCTTAAGGCATTTACGAATCCAGCTACATCAAGGTTACGATTGTTTTTTACGCAACTGAGGGATTTTGATGCGAATTTTTTTTCTGGAAGAAGAATGAATTCATTCCGATCAACCCATTGATGGACGATTTGGTTTAGCTGGTTGTGCCTTTTGTGGCGATTCTCGACTCCTTCCTCGAAAATCCCGTTAAGTGTATGAAGGAGTCCATGTATCAAAGGAATTACAGGGGTGCTTGGAGTCATTCCCTTTTCATGATTCTTCAAAAACTCTATAAAATCAAAATAATAACCTCTGTCTTCAATTGTCTTGGAGCGATCAAATGCTGCACTTGAAACTGAAAACAAGGCAAGTCCCGGAGGCAGAGCAAGTGCTTTTTGTGAACCAGTCAAAAGGACATCAATTCCCCAATCGTCCTTTGGTATGGGTACAACAGAGAACGAACTAACAGTGTCGATTACGGAAAGGACATCAGGATATTTATTAATCACTTCCATGATTTCTTGTAACGGATTCATCATTCCACAGGATGTTTCATTGTGAACCAGAGTTACTAGATCATAGTTTCCGCTCGATATGTAGTTATCGAGCTCAGTCGGATCGATATGTTTCCCCCATTCAACAGATAGAAAATCCGCTTCTTTTCCACATCTCCTTGCGACATCTACCCATTTGTCGGAAAAGGCTCCGCATCCACAACACAAGACTCTTTTCTGAGTCAAATTCCGAATTGAGCCCTCCATGACTCCCCAGGCACTGGAGGTTGATAAAAATACAGGATCTTCTGTTTGGAAAAGTTTTTGGAGCAAAGGTTGACACTGGTTGTAAAGATCAACAAAGTCCTTGCTCCGGTGCCCCATTACTGGAGTGGTAATAGCTTTGTAGGTTTCAGGGGAAACATCTACGGGCCCCGGAATGTGTAACTTGTAGTCTATCATGTGTTGCTGTGTGGAGTTTGAATGTGTTCGTAACTCAAATTATCTTTTCCTACCAGAACCAGTCTAGGTTCCCAAACCGAGGCTTCTTCGGGATTAAGGCTGACAAAAGAGAGGATTACGAGAAGATCGCCAACTTTTCCCTTATGAGCTGCGGCTCCATTCAATGCAATTTCACCAGAACCAGAAGTTGCAGGAATACAATATGTTTCAAATCTTTCGCCATTCGTTATATTGCCAACTAAAATTTTTTCATGATGAAGAAATCCCGCGGCTTCTATTAAATCTGAGTCAATAGATAGGCTTCCAGAGTAATCTGGTGCTACAGAGGTAACCGTAGCTCTGTGAAGCTTAGACTTGAGTAGAGTCACTTGCATATGGAAAATAAAGGAAACAATCCATCAAATCTACCTAATGTTTAAAGTCAACCGATCAAAAAGGAAATATTGCAATCTCAATTTGGATGTTCATTTAACAATAGTTTTGAAAATTAGTGAAATCGAATACTAAAACTTGGACCCGGGAAAGATGGAGTGACTTTGAAAGCTTTGTTGAGGGAGTTATTTACGACAGAGATTTATCTGTGTCGGCGAGATTGTTTGGATTATTTCTTTTTCCATTTTCAATACTTTTTAAATTCATTGTTAAAGTAAGGGTATTTCTATATTCCAAAAGTCTTGTTCTCAAGGATAAGCCATTGGATTGTCTGGTAATTGTAGTCGGAAATTTGACTGTAGGAGGAACCGGGAAGACGCCCATAGTTGAAAGATTCGCAAGAGAACTCATGCAAAGGGGGAAAAGGGTAGGGATTTTGAGTCGAGGCTATAAAAGCAAGGAAGACTTGAAGAATAGTAATTCGATTTTTTCGAAGTCACGAAAAGTAGCACCTCCCAAAGTTGTAAGTGATGGGAAAAAGGTTTTATTGGACTCTGAGGAGGCTGGAGATGAACCTTACATGTTGGCCTCCAACTTGCCCGGTGCTATTGTTCTAGTTGCAAAAGATCGAGTGAATGCAGGAAGATTTGCTATAAAAGAGTTTGATGTAGATGTTTTAATTTTGGATGATGGTTTTCAGTATTTGTCCTTAAAAGGTCAGCTGAATTTATTGCTGATCGATCAAACCAATCCTTTTGGGAATGGAAAATTGCTGCCCAGAGGAATTCTTCGTGAACCGATTCCACATTTGTCTCGGGCTACCTATGTGTTTTTGACAAAATCTGAGGTGGAACCTGACCTAGAACTGCTTCAATCCGTTAGAAAGTTTAATGATCATGCGGAAATCATTCGTTGTATACATCGGGCCAAGCATTTGCGAAAAGTTAACGGCACGGAAAGTCGAGATCTGAGTTTTCTGAATGAGTCATATGTGGGAGTTTTCTGTGGAATTGCCTCGCCAAGAGGATTCGAGGATTTAATAAATAGAATGTCGGGAGAATTAAGATTTAAAAAAAGATTTTTAGATCATCACCGGTATGAACAAGAGGAATTGGACCATATGTTTCAACAGGCGAGGAATGCGGGTGCGGATCTTATGATTACCACTGAAAAAGATGCCGTCCGTATACCCGCGAATTATGAACCGATTTTACCATTTTACTATGTTAGAATGGAAATTGAGATCATAGAGGGATTTGATGATTTCAAGGATGCGGTAGACGATATTTGTTTTGCTGAGGAGAATCTTTTTGGGCCAAAAGCAGGTAAGTAAGGAACTTACTGGTTCTCAGAAGTCCTCATAAAAAGAGAAGTTAGCTTTTATTAAAGCATCCATGCATTCAATCTTGGCATTAGGTCTGATTCCGTGTCCCAAATTGAGTATGTAAGCAGGGTCGTTTCGTATATCAGACAAAATGGCATGTGTTTCTCGAGTAACCAAGTCCGGGTTCGTTTCCATGACCTCTGGATTAAGATTTCCCTGAAGGATGAATGGGGTAGGGGCATTCTCTCGAATTGATGATAGAGAGACTGAGTGATCAATGCTTAGGCCGCTGACTTCACAATCTTTTATCATCTTCAATCGATTCAATGATGATTTTGCATAAAGGATTATAGGGAGTTCTGCAGGAGCATTGCGAGTGATTTCACGAATCCATCTTAATGACCAATCCCATACTTTTTCTGGCGGACATAAGGAATGCCAACTGTCAAATATCTGCAATGCGTCAATCCCTGTATTGGATTGCAAATCAATAAGTTGTATAATCGACTCAGTGATTTTTTCCATTAGTTTTTCGAAAGCATTCCAATTTTTTTCGGCCCAGTGAACTGCTTTCGGAAAGCCAGCTTCGGATCCTCCTTGAATCATGTAACAAGCCAGAGTCCAAGGAGAACCACAAAATCCAAGAAGGGCCTTCTTATCACCGATTGCAGTCGAGATTAGGCTCAAGGCATCTTTCATGTAAGAAAGCTTTTCGCCAATATTTTTACTGTCTAATTTATTGACGCATTCGATTCTCTCTAGTGGGAATTCCATTTGGATTCCGCCTTTTTCGCGAAAAAAATACTTTTGTCCCAAGGCTTCAGGTATAACTAAAATATCACTGAAGAGGATAGCCGCGTCTAGATCAAATCGTCGCAATGGTTGCATAGTTACTTCCTTAGCCAATTCCGGTGTTTTGATTAAATCTAGGAAAGAATAAGTTTTTTTTAATTCGCGATACTCGGGTAAATACCTACCAGCCTGTCTCATTACCCAAAGGGGAGGACGTCCAGTATTTTTACCCTTAATGGCTAAAAGAAATTTTTCCTTGCTTGTCATTGTGATTTCATCTTGAGCCAATTTCTTGGACGCAAAAAGTTACTATATAAATCTATTTCAGGGGAACCTTTGGGTGGACTCCAATTGTAATTCCATGAAACTTCGGGAGGAAGAGACATTAGAATAGATTCCGTGCGTCCACCGGATTGAAGGCCAAAATGCGTGCCTCGATCATGAACTAAGTTAAATTCAACATATCTACCCCTACGATATTTTTGAAACTCCTTTTGCTCTTTAGAGAATTGAGTTTCTTTCCGTCTGTTGAAAATTGCAAAATACGAATCGGCAAAGGTTCTTCCGACTTTTTCAGCGAAAGTTAACGAGTCATCAAAATCTTTTCCCACATAATCATCAAAGAAAATTCCGCCCACTCCTCGAGTTTCATTTCGATGGGGAAGAAAGAAATATTCATCACACCATTTTTTGAACTTTGGATATAGAGCCTTGTCGTACGCGTCGCAGGTCGATCTGGCTGCTTCATGCCATTCGATAACGTCATCTAGTATTGGATAGTATGGTGTCAGATCGAAACCTCCTCCAAACCACCAGCAAGTATCTTCCCCCTCCGGGTTTACCTGAAAGAACCTTACATTGGCATGACTTGTTGGTATATGAGGATTAAATGGATGAAACACTACCGATACCCCCATAGCACGAAAAGGGGCTCCAGCAAGCTCGGGTCTATCTTGAGTAGCAGCTTTGGGTAATGAAGTTCCCCAAACATCGGAAAAATTAATTCCTCCTTTTTCTAGATATTTCCCCTCGGTAAAAGCCCAAGTTCTTCCTCCTCCTCCTTCACTCCTGTCCCATTCATCCTCCTGCAACAAAACATCTTTGTCTGCAATCTCAAGCTTAGCTCTGATTTTTGATTGTAAATCCAAGAGCATACTTTTAGCTCTATCTGATTTGTCAGACATGCCCGAGGAGGGATTTTAATACTGGTAACTAAAGGAACAATGCCAATGATGCAAATGACTATTCTTCGTCATCTTCATTGGGATCTTGCGAAAGCTTTTGCTTTGCATCTTCTAAATCTTCACAAATTTCCCACTCCTCACATCCATCTAGATTATTCCACATATCAGCGTCTTCACCTGTTGCAATGATTGCACCTCTCATGGGAAGTTTCATATCTTCAATTTTCTCCGCGAATTCTCCGACTACTTCAACTGCTTCCTCGCCTACTTCCTCAAGGGCAGAAACATCGATAATGAGTTTAAGTATTCCCTCATTGATGGTATTTCGTATTCGCTTATCCATATTCTCTTTGATGTCGCTAATCACGAATGTGGAAAGTTCCGGTGGAAGTTTGAAGAAAAGATAATCATCAACGAATTTGAAATAACGGGCAGAGGAATCAAGATTCATTACCTTGTACATTACTGCTTCAGTCTTATTTGCATCAAAAGGTTTAGTGATGCAGTCTGCGAATCCCGCATCTAATGCCTTTTTCTGCGCAACTTCATCACCCTTAACAATCATGCCGATAACAGGAGTGTTAAGGACATTATGATTAGTCTTCAGTTTTCGTCGTAGATCCACGGAAGTATCATTTGGAAGGGCCATACTAATAAGTATAGCTGAAAAACTTGTATCGTCACAGGCCCTGAGTGCGGATGCTTCATCCGAAGCACTTTTTACAACCCATTCACTTCGAATAAAAATATCCGAAAGTTGTTTGATAATATTGGGTTTGTCATCAACGACCAAAATAGTGACTCCCAATGCGTTGGATACATGATGCGAGTCTTTACTGGCTATCTCTTTCGCAGCGATTCGATTCATCCGATAGAGTCTTCTGCCCAATGTCTTGATCAATTTGATAGCAACTTTTGGGTTTTTCTCTACAATATCGGCAACGCTCTCTTCTACATGTCGAACTTTGGCCTCGGTTTTTGCTACTATATTTGCATCCCGTTTCAATCCTAGGATTTCACTGAGTTCTCCAAAGATCGAGCCTGCCATATCAATTTCGCTTAGAACTTTTCCATCTCTTACAACTTCAAGCGTACCACTTTCCAAAATGCAAAAGCCTTTGCCTAACTCTCCTGCGGGCAAGACAACATCTCCTGATTGATATTCTTGGAGTCTGATCATATTTTTTCAATCATTCTTAAAAAATTAACTTAATCAAATAAAATCTGATCCTAAAATAAGAAGATAATAGGTCTTAGACTGATTTTGATTCTTGAACTTCATTTCATTGGTCCTTTTTGTTTGATGAAATTATCTTTTGAAAAGTTGGCAGATAAATGAGTACAAAGACAATATTTGATTTTGTAGTTATTGGTGGTGGTAGTGCAGGTTATGCCTCCGCCAGAACTATTCATGCAAGTGGCGGTTCGGTTGCAGTTTGTGACGGGGGAAAAGAACTGGGAGGTTTGTGTATTTTGCGAGGATGTATGCCTTCTAAAACTTTAATTTATTCGGCAGAAGTTCTGCATCAGGCTAAGCAGGGCAGTATGTTCGGTTTTGAAAACTCTGATCTTAGGGCAGATATGACTGCGATGCAGCGGAGGAAAAAGGACATAATTGCCGAATTTGCGGATTACCGAAAGGGTCAACTGGAGGATGGGCGATTTTCTCTCTTTCGTTCGAAAGCAAAATTTTTGGATGAACATTCCGTTGAGCTTGATGATGGTACCGTTATTGAGGCTAATAAATTTCTTATTTCGACTGGTTCTAAGATTAGTATGCCTGAGGTTCCAGGATTGAATGATGTTTCCTTTAAAACAAGTGATGATGTCTTGGATATTTCTGAGGTTCCTGAAGAAGTTGTTGTTTTAGGGGGAGGTATTGTAGCCTGTGAACTTGCCCAATTTCTTTCCAGAGTGGGGGCGCGGGTAACCATACTTCAAAGAAATGAGCATATAATTAAAGAATTTCCAAAATCCGCCTCAAATTGCGTGCAGGAAAAATTTAACGAAGAAGGTATAAATGTTGTAACTGGGGTTTCCATTGATTGTGTGACGCAAAATGATAAAGAAATCATTCGTGTGGACTTTCAGCATGACGATGAGATCCATTCAATTGAAACTAAATTTTTACTCCATGCATTAGGGAGAATTCCTGCTACCGATGGTTTGAATCTTGAAGCGATTGGCGTCGAAATTGAAAAAAGTGGACACATTAAAACGAATGCCTTTCAGCAAACTTCAGTTCCGCATATTTATGCGGCTGGAGATTGTTCTGGGCCTCATGAAATTGTACATATTGCCATTCGGCAGGCAGAAACAGCCGCCTCTCATTCCCTAGGTCAATCTCCTGAACCAATTTCTTACGATCATCTGCTCGGTGTAGTTTTTACTGATCCACAGGTCGCAACAGTTGGTCTATTACCAAGAGAGCTTGAAAAAAGAGGGATCGAATATCTCTCTGCGGATTATCCCTTTGATGACCATGGTAAATCGATTTTGATGGAGGCCAAGCATGGATATGTCGCCGTACATGCCGAAAAGAAAACCGGAGTTGTGCTTGGTGCCGAATGCGTGGGTAAAGATGCCGGCGAATTAATTCATACTTTATCGGTGGCAGTATCTATGAGAGCCACCGTTCATCAGTTAGCCAGAGCTGATTGGTATCATCCTACGCTTTCGGAGATTTGGACCTATCCGATTGAAGACTTGGCTGAGGAAATATCTATGCTTAATCAGAAAAAGTAAAAAAGCATAAATAACGCACAACCTGCCAAACCGCCTGCCCAAAAACGATCCTCCTTATAAATCGGGATTCCTGCACTTTTGGCCTTGTGGGAAGCGGACAGGCAGAAACAGCCAAATGTCCAGATAGATCCGATAAATGCGGCAATCGTTGGAGAAATAGTCTTCATGATCACCAAAGTTGCGAGGGTGGCATAGATTGCCAGGCAAAAAAGTAAAGTTTTGAGAAAGACCGATAGCTCTTTTGGGCTAAATATTTTGAGGCCGATCCAAGTAAGTGCACTTTTCTCTTCGTCCTGTTGAGTCCTAAGACTAATAAAAATGTGGACAAGGCCACTGAGAAGGGCCGATATAAAAGCCCCGTGCATGAAATTGAGTTTTTCTCCAAACAGATTGGTTAGGGCCTGATTACCTTCCGCAAAATTGGCGTATAAGACTGGGATCGTATAACTGAACAGTACCCCGGACAAAATGGCTGCGACACCACCGGCAGCGGTAGCTCGCTTCCAACACATACCGAGAAAGAAGGCAACCACTACACCTGCAATCAGATTCCCCTGATGCTTGGCCACATGTAAAAAGAAACTGTCCTTGGAGTTGGGATCCATGGTGTAGATAGTTATAAATCCTGCTAATACGATAAAGGTGAAGATCCAAGCTCGCCCAACTTTAATAAGTTTCTGGTCATCTGCTTCTGGATTCAGGTATTTCTTATAGAGATCAAAAGTCATGATAGTGGCAGCCGAGTTCATCATCGAATCCAAGCTTGAAAGGATTGCCCCGATCATCCCCGCCGCAATGAGTCCAACGAGACCAAATCCAAGCGGAGAAATTAATTCGGTGAGCAATTTGATGAAAACAGCATCTTGGGCGACTTCCACATTGCGGTCCTTAAAGAGATAAAACGCTGCAATACCTGTCCCAATAGAGAAGAAAGGAATAAGTAGTTTGAAGAAGCCGGCTGCAATTATTCCCATCTTGGCTTCCTTGTCAGTTGTTGCGGAGAGAGCTCGCTGGACAATGAACTGGTTTGTTCCCCAATAGTAAAAATGAAGGATCATCAGTCCACTGAGCACTCCAGTCCAGGGTAGGGCCGGGTGATTCGAGGCATTATACAAGTGAAAGCGTTCTACTCCTTCGGAACCAAGATCGCGTGCCATCAAGCTGGCCCATCCTCCGATTTCAGGTTGCGAGAAAGTGATGAAGGCGACTAGAAGTCCGGCAAGTAATAATAGGACCGACTGGATTACGTCAGTGATG
>JAYYQI010000034.1:0-39096 GCA_036128475.1 Verrucomicrobiota bacterium | reverse complement strand
TTACATTTTGATTCTGTATTTCGCGAACCCGATCAAATTTCTCCGAATCCTGCTTATTTTCATTCGTCGACCCCACTCAGCTATCTAAGCAAATGCTCGCAAAGTTCCTTTTGGAAGACTGGTTCGCAAGATCTAGTGCTAGCCAGTATCCCTAAACGGGGGGTCCTTCTTTTACTTGTATAATGATTGGGCAAACAGAGGGTGAACCCGACATAAGAAGGATACTTGGAGAATTTCACCGGATGCTCGGCCAGAGCGAATTGAAGGATTCCAAACTTCGGACCTTCATTGAAAAACGATCCATCGAAGAACTGTATGACTTGAGAAACGATCCTGCCTGCCGGAACAACCTCGTGGGGGAAACCGAATTAAGGAAGACCCTCTCAGTGTTTCGCAATCGAATGCTTCAACTGATGGAACGAACCGGGGACCACGAATTTAAGAATTTCCGTAAATTTCTCACGGGGAAAGAGTGAGCGGAAGTCCTGGTCAAGACAAAAACTTTCCTCGCTTCTTCATTACTGGCTATTTTGGAAACCAACACGAAAACCGATGTTGGCGTAGCGGTTGCTGGAGGCGTAATTCTTGCGCTTAGCTGAACGCAGGCCCGGCCCACCGACGGCCCAGGAACCACCCCGTAGGACCCGAGACGAGCCCGATGCCGGGCCAGTGGGATCTATCACCGGGTTGCCGATCGGGTAGGCCGCCTGATACCAGTCCGCAGTCCACTCCCACACGTTTCCGTGCATATCGAAAAAGCCCCACGGGTTAGCCGCATAGTTCCCCACATCGCGGGTCTGGCTCAGTCCGCTGCTCGCGTAATTCGCGTTGCTTGCTGTAATCGAATCTCCCCACGAGTACATCGTGCTCGTTCCCGCACGGCAGGCATATTCCCATTGCGATTCGGTGGGTAACACATAGGCCCAACCAGAGGGTATATTTGCCGATTGCTGAGCATTCAAACGGGTCAAGAAAATTTGGGCGTCCACCCAGGAGACTTTTTCCACCGGACGGTTCGGGTTGCCCGAATACTGGCTGGGCGTGGCACTCAACCCGTCGCTATTACCAACCATCACCGCCTCGTACTGAGCCTGTGTTACCTCGTACTTGCCTAAGTAAAAGCCTTGAGTCAGGGTAACATTATGTTCCGTTTCATTCGCGTCCCGCCCTACTTCGTTGGTCGGACTGCCCATGGTAAAGGTACCCGGCTCCACCCAGAGCATTTCCATATTGATCGATGAGTTTAGGTCCACGCTGTGAGTCTTGCGGACATTAACTGTTCGGGTGGCGTTCGCCTCATTGCTGGCTCCGTCGAATACGGAATAAGTCAAGGTGTACACCCCGGTGGTGTTGACATCCACCGTGCCGGTGATGGTGATGGAACTTGTCAGGTTGCCGTCGAGGCTGTCGCTGGCGGTGGCTCCCGGATCCACCCATGCGGTGTTCTTGGCATGAGTCATATTGGCATCACCCAACAGGATAAGCGCCGGAGCGGTGGTGTCCACCACCGTGACGGTGCGGGTGGCAGTATCAGTATTTCCCGCGGCATCCGCCACCGAGTAGGTTAACACATAAGTGCCTGTCGTGTTCATGTCCACCGTACCGCTAATGGTGATGGAACTGGTTAAATTTCCGTCTCGCGCATCATGGGCCTCGACGCCGGGCTCCGCCCAGGCTTGCCCGGCCTCACGCGTGATCCCGGCTCCCCCGAACAATTCCAGTTCGGGATTCGCCGTGTCCGGCTTGACTGCTTGGAAACCAACACGGAAGCCTATGCCGTTGAGACGGGTGCTGGGGGTGCGGCTGCCGCGCCCAGCTGAACGCAGGTGCGCCCCGCCGTCGCCCCAGGAACCACCCCGCACGACCCGAATCGAACCCGAGGCCGAACCCTCGGGATCAGTCTGGGCACCAGTAAGATAATTTGCTTTCCAGTCATGGACCCACTCCCTCACATTTCCATGCATGTCAAAAAAGCCCCACGGGTTGGCGGAAAACTGACCGATGTTCACGGTTTGCTGTGAGTCGTTACCGTCATTGAAAGCACCGTCCCAGTTATAATTGGCACGGGATGAATTTATATCATTTCCCCACGAGTACGCCGTGGTCGTCCCTGCCCGGCAGGCATACTCCCACTCCGCCTCGGTGGGTAAAACATATTTCCAACCGATGGGCAATCGGCCCGCGGACTGCTCGATCGCATTCAATTGGGTCAGAAAGATTTGGGCATCGTACCACGACACTTTTTCAACCGGACGGTTACTTCCCTTGAACTGGCTTGGGTCGGCATTCAAGCCTGCAGAGTTTCCATTCATCACCGTTTGGTACTGTGCCTGGGTCACCTCATACTTACCCAGGTAAAATCCGTTAGTCAGGGTAACCTGATGCTGAGTCTCTTCCCCTCCCCGTCCGGTTTCTGAAGTCGGACTGCCCATCATAAAGGTGCCCGGCGGGCAGAAGATCATTTCCATCCCAATCGAAGCCACGGTGTAAGCGCTCGGGGTGCCGTCCACCTGGAGGGTGGTCGGAGTGGAGGTGACTGAGCCAAAATCATTGCTCACCACCACGGAGTAGTTCCCGTCGTGCAGAGTGCCGTTCACCTCCGCGATGCTGAAACTTGGAGCCGTAGCACCCGCAATCGGTTGTCCGTTCCGCTTCAATTGGTAAGTCAGAAACTTTCCTTCGGCCTGCGAAGTCAGGTTCATGCTCTGCCCGCTGAAGATCAAACCGGGAGCCTGTGGATGAGTGGTTATCTCAGGCTTGAGGTACTTGAGGATTTGTTCGTTGAGTTGGGCGGTGGTGATAGCACCACTTTTTACGGAATTAGACATTTGGGCGGAGTCGGCTGATTTAGAATTAAATGCATAAGGAACGGATGCAAAGGGTCGATCAGGACTCAACTGCTGGAACCCATTCACCCCATCGCTGAACCAGACCCGCAGTTTAGCATCATTATGCTGAGCAAAGACCAGAGGATCAATCGCACCCATTCCCGCCATTGCGGTGTTGCCCAGGAGGAGGGAGTACAAGCCACCGTTGACCGCCACGCTGACCGAGGTCTGCGGTTGCGAACCGCTCACGCTGCTACCGTCGTTGCTCCACAGGCTTTCGTTCCTATCCGCGTTGAGCAGAGCGAACTTGAACAATCCCTGCCCGTCAAAGGGTTGTCCATTTACCGAAACCTGTCCAGCATAGTGTATAGTGGGCGGGACAGAGAAAGCCTCCAAAATCCATAGAATATGAACAATAAAGAGGGAAGTAATTCGACACATAATCAATATTATTGATGCATTCTTAAAGAAGGTCAATTCCTCAAAAGAAGATAGTAGGAGGGCAACGAAAAACGAGGTTAAGTCTCGACCAATGGGTGGGTTTGCGCAAAGTTATAAGGATGAATTTGGAAGAGTCGAAAAGTCTGGTTCGGGCTTGTATAACGGAAATTACCGACGGGGAGATCGAACCAACCGATGAGATGAATCTAATCGGCAAGGAAGCAAGTTTGGACTCCATGAAATTGGTCGAATTGTGTCTGGCATTGGAGGATCAAGCCGGTGAATTGGGCTTTGAGTTTGATTGGACCTCGGAAGCGGCGATGTCGAGATCGAGGAGTTTATTCCGTACGGTGGCTTCCTTGGCGGAGGAATTTGAGAACCAGTCAAAGAAAGCGGAATGATTATCGTAACCGGAGCCAGTCGGGGGTTGGGTCGAGCGGTGGCCGAAAGTCTGGTGGAAGCAGGTCGGGAAGTATTGGGAATTTCACGTAAAACGGAGGGGTTGCCCTGCGAGGCTTTGGCGTGCGACGTATCGGACTATGGAGCGCTCAAAACGATTGCCCAGAATTTACGTAAAGAGAAGATAGAGGTCGAAGGGTTAGTCAATGCGGCAGGAATCGCCTCGATGAATTTGGCCGTGACCACCCCACCCAGCATGACACAGAAATTGATCCAAACCAACTTGGTGGGGACAATTCAATGCTGTCAATTATTTGCACCGTTAATGATTCGTAGGAAATCGGGAAGTATCGTAAATTTTTCAACTATTGCGGTGGCCCTTGGCTTAAAGGGAGAGTCGATTTACGCAGCCAGTAAGGCGGGTGTGGAGGGTTTTTCCAGAGCTTTTGCACGGGAGATGGCGGATTTTGATATCCGGGTGAATTGCCTGGCTCCCGGGCCAATCAAGACGGATTTGCTCAAGGGGGTAAGCGATGAACAAATCAATGCAATTGTGAGCAACCAAATTGTGCCCAAGGTTTTTCAACCTGAGGATGTTTGTTCTTTGTGTTCCTTTTTGCTTGGTCCGCAATCCGTTTCCCTGAGTGGACAGGTTCTGCATGTAGGAGGGGTGTAATTGAGCCTAATTGAGAAGCTCACCGGGAAATGGGAAAAGATCAATGATCCATTCCTGATTCATCCGAGTGGGCATTTGCGTTTTGCGGATATATCCGCACAGGACCCTGTGGATTTATCGGATGTACAAAAGGGGGATGTGGTGGCCTTAATCGGAGATTTTGATCCGCCTTCGATTTTGACTTTGTTGAGGTTGATTGACTTAGGTGTAATCCTTGTTCCCCTGACCCAGGATACAAGGGAAGATCACGAGTATTTCTTTGAATCCGCACGGGTGGATGTGGTTATCGAAGGGGAATCAGTTCGTAGAAGGAGCGGAAATGAAGAACATCCAATGATCGAAGAATTGCGTAGTCGGGGGAATGCGGGTTTGGTTCTCTTCTCAACAGGTACAACTGGAAGACCCAAGGCGATCCTTCATGATTTCTCCTACTTCCTGAAGAGATTTGATACGCCCCGCCCTACCCTGCGGACGATTAATTTTTTACTCTTTGATCATATCGGAGGAATCAATACGCTTTTGCATACCCTATTCAACACAGGTGTGGTGGTGGCACCGAGCGAGCGCTCGGTAGAGGGAATTTTGGAGACTTGCAGGGAGCATCGAGTGGAAGCCCTACCAACAACGCCTACCTTTTTGCGCATGATGCTAATGAGTGGCTTAATCCCCGAAAAAGTACCGGCCAGTTTGCGAATTATTACTTATGGCACGGAGAGAATGGATCAACCCACGCTTGATCACTTATGTCAATTACTGCCGGATGTCGATTTTCGACAGACGTTTGGAATGTCAGAATTGGGGATCGTACGAGTGAAATCGGAAGCCCGCAATAGTTTGTTTATGAAAGTGGGAGGTGAAGGAGTGGAGACCCGTACGGTGGATGGTGTCTTGCAAATCCGTTCCGCAAATCGAATGCTGGGCTATCTGAATGCACCCTCTCCTTTTGACGAAGATGGTTGGTATGACACCAAGGATGTGGTCGAACAAAAGGGCGAATTTTACAAGGTGGTTGGAAGAACCAGCGAAGTCATCAATGTGGGTGGATTAAAATTCATGGCCTCGGAAATCGAACGGGTTGCTTTGCTCCACGAAAATGTTTCCTTGGTCAAGGCGTATGGGAAGGATAACCCCATTACCGGTCAGCATGCTGAAATACTCGTTCAACCGAATGAAATGGATGATTTCGACAAATTCGCTTTCAAGAAGCATTTGGCCAGTCACCTACAGAGCCATATGGTACCCAGAAAGATTATTGTCGAACAGGTCGAAGTCGGACATCGACATAAGCGGAGCTAAGGGGAATAGAATCATGTTTACATTTCGGGAGATCCAAACGGAAGATGCAAAGATGATTCTGGATTGGCGTACTTCGAAACGAGTGGCCAAGTATATGAAAACGGAGGTGAATCATGGAGTATCCGTGCAGGAAGAGTGGATTCTGAACTGCCGAAAGCGAGCGGATTTTTACCATTGGATTATCGTTAATCAGGAACAGGACATTGGATATTTGAGTTTGAGTGAGTATGACCCAGCTTCCAAGACCGCATCGTGGGGATTTTATGTGGGAGATGAGGAAAAAGTTAGATTGGGGGGATTGGTTCCACCTTTTTTCTATTCCTTCTGTTTTGAGAAATTGGGACTCGAGCGAATTTATGCAGAGATGTTTTATTTTAATACGGCAGTGATTGATCTGCATCGCTTACATGGTTATGAATTTTGCCCGGAAAGGGATCGGGTTCTCCATCGGAACGGGAAGGAGCATTTACTCATCGCAATGGGATTGAATCGAAAAACCTTCGAGACAGGAAAGTTTTCCCGTTTTCGGACGGATTTCCCCATCCAATTCTGGAAACCTGAAGAAAACGAAGTCGAACCCCTTTCTCTTTTATTGGAGGAAATTGCAGATTCGGAAGAACATAAAAAAGTCCTCTATGATCTACTGACAAAAAGAAAGCATCGAATTTCTCACGCAAAGCTTCCTTCTTGGGAAGAACACGCGAGATTCGTCTCGCAACATCCCTATCGAAAATGGTGGCTGATTCATTCCGGCGAAAATTCGATAGGGTCCGTTTATTTGACCAAGGAAAATGCCTTGGGCATCAATTTAGTAACTGAAGAGTATGCAATTTACCGATCCGCACTCGAAAAAATCATCGAGGAGAATGAACCACTTCCTCCGATTCCGTCGGTCAGGCCAGGATTTCTATTTGTGAATGTAGCTCCGGGAAATCACGCATTATTGGATGCGTTGTCCGCGATGGGTACCAAACTCACCCAGAAAACATATCGAATATAGGCTATTGCCCTAGTGCATTTCTCTCGATTTGTGCAAGAAAAGCCTGGGCTTGGGGATTATCGGGAAGGAGACGAACCATATTTCTGGCATGGGGCAAGGCCTCGCTCCATCGACCTCGTTGGCTGAGAAGTTGAACGAGGTTTTGCAAAAATTCCGGATTGGTGGGCTGGAGACGAATGGCTTGTAGAAATGCATTGATCGCATCGTCGATTTTCTCGCTCTGCCAGTAAGCAATGGCTAGGTTATGAAAAACTCTCGGATTGTCCGACCAGTAGGCGGAGGCTCTCTCCAAAGATCGGATCGCTTCAGATAAACGTTTACGATCTTCCGCCAATAACAAACCAAGAGAATAATGAACTTGTCCCCATGTAGGCTGAAGTTTGACTGCTTGACGCAGGATTTTCTCAGCTTCTTGGTTGCGCCCTCTTCGACTGAGCAAGGTGGCCAAATTCATTCGGGCGGGAACATAGGTGTCCTCACGAATGATCGCTTGGCGGTAGTGCTTCTCTGCTTCCATTGGTTGGTTTCGATTTTCAGCAAGAATGCCAAGGGAGAGATGGGATTCCGGACGATCCAGATTGCTAGTATAGCGCAACTTAAGCTCTTCAAATACCTCATGGAAGAGATTTAGATCGGAATCGGAAAAAAGAGTTTCTGGTACTCGAGCGAGAATTCGGGCTGCTTCCGTACGAACGGATCGAATTGGATCCTTCAAGACTGGAGTGAGAGCCCGATGGGCCTCTGCATCGGATAAATCCTCAAGCTTGGAAACGGCAGCCACACGAACCACAGAATCATTGGCATCCAAATTCCTTCGGGCTTCGTCGAAACTGGCTTCGCTCATAAATCGACGCAAGGCAAGCATGGCTCCGGCTCGGGTAAAGGCTGGAGATTCTGGATCGCGACAAGTCTCCATCAATAATTCCTCCGCTTCCGGTTTGCCGGTTCTAAAGGCATGGAAGGCTTGGGGATGACGAACGTCCTTGGGTCGATTCGGACCTTTTCGCCGAACGATTTCATCGGCCGCCCATTGGGCATCTTTATCCGTGTGACATTGATTACACGCATTGGGCGTACCAAATTTTACGGTGTGATCGGGTCTGGGAATTCGGATACTATGATCCCGACGGTCATCTATGCCCATGTAAGTCTTATGGGGCATGTGGCATTCGACGCACTGGGCTCCCTTCGTACCAGATTGATGGAAATGATGATCCGGCGTATCAAAACCTGTTGGTTGCTTTTCATTTGGTACATGGCAACGCGTACAAAGTTGATTGGTGTAGGTATGCAATTTGACTGAATGAGGATCATGGCAATCGACGCAACGAATTCCTTTATGAAACATCTTGCTTTGCACATAGGAGCCATAAACATAGACTTCATCATCTATTTGACCATCCACATGATAAGTTGGCACTTGCATATCAGGCGACCACGGCTGAACGACTTCGGGAAGAAAATGATCAAGAAATGAATCATTGGCATGATGTCCAGGATGAACAAATCCCCGCCGGGCATGACATTTGGCACAGGATTCTATTTGAGTAACATTGGTGGAATTAACGTCTGCCAATCCAAAATGAGCAAGTCCGTCCCATCCTTGATTTGCCCTGGCGACTTCGACGTGTTTGCGGCCGGGGCCATGACAGGATTCGCAAGCAACGTTCATTTCCGAATAAGCGGATGCAAAGGTTTGGGAATTGGGATCAAATTTCTTCCGAAGGTTAGTAGAATGGCAATCCGCACACATGTGATCCCAATTTTGCATGGAACGAGTCCAGAATAATGGATCATCCGGAGCTATTCTTTCATCCGGATATAAATGATACCATTCTTTCTTTTCCACATCCCAGCATGTAGGGAGGACTTGCATACGACCGTCAGGAAAACGCACTAAGTATTGCTGAAGGGGTTCCCACCCAAATGTGTAGGCAACTTCGAAAATCTCCATATTTCCCTGCTGATTTTCCGTTTCCACCATATATTTCTCTTTTTCCCTGAAAAAACGAGTCGTAATCCCATAATTCTCAAATGTGGAATCGTTAAAATCAGCCCGAACGGTTTTTTCAGTGGGTAATTCCATCGCATGGAAGTGATGGGACTCGAGCCATTTCTCGTGAGATTCCTGATGACATTCCGCACAAGTATTCGCGCCTACATACTCATCAAGCTTGTAAATTTCTTCGGCGTTTGAGGTCTGTTGGGTATCAGGTCTCTCTGAATCGTCTTTTTTTCCGCACGAACAAAGCGAAAATAAAACAATGAGAAAGAGTAATGATTGGGGAATCGGTAAAGACATGAAAATCAAGAACACATTTTGACGATTTTCATGAAATTGGCAATGCACTTTGCAAGTTTCCATCCTTGACAAAAAGACGACATAAACAAGTTAATAAGAGCAAATAAGGATTATTATGAGTCAAATTTATCTAAATATAAATAACGCACAAGCAGGTCCATTCGATGTAGCCACAGTCAATCAAATGCTAACGGATGGACAAATCACTCAAACTACGCTGGGTTGGATGCAGGGAATGCCAAACTGGGAAGCCATAAGCGGATCTACTTTTGCAAATTTGGGAATTGGATCAACTCCACCGAGCCAAGCCGCATCACCCACACCGGCACCTGCGACTCCTGCTTCCCCTCAAGCAGCCACGACTCAAACCAAAAAGGTAAAAAGAACTGCAACCGCCACAACTTCCCCCCAAGGAGCAGGTGGCACTTTTGAAATTGGAAAAGCCATCGGTGAAGCCTTCGGTTTTTATAAAGCGAATTTAATCGGTTCTATAGGCTGGCTTATAGTCGCTGGAATCATTTCGTGCATACCACCTGTAAGCTTAATTGTACCTCTTATGGGCGTTAACTTTTATAGTTGTGTCAAAAAATTTCGTGCTGATGGCACAAAGATGTCATTCGGTGATTTATTCGACTTTTCAAGAGCATTGGATAAAATAGTTGGTCCAATTGTGGTAGGAATACTAATTGGTTTAGGTTTTATTTGCCTGATCATTCCTGGAATTATCCTAACCTTAATGTGGTTTTTCACCCCTTGCGTACAAGGAGATCGCACGGAGCTATCTTTTATCGAAGCGATGAAGGAATCGAAAAGGCTCACCAAAGGGAATTGGTTAAAAATCATAATTTTCGTAATTATTTTATTATTACTTGCTACTGCCGGTATATTACTTTTGGGAATCGGTGCACTGGTTACTATCCCTGTGGTCCATGTTGCCCTGTATTGTGCTTATGACCAATGTAAGGGAAATTATGCCTAAAGCTCTGCTTTTTTACTGTTTGAAAAAAAAAGTAATTTTTCGGTCATTTTTACCGTTTTGTAGGTATAAAATGATAGTGCCAAGTTTTATCTTCAGATATCATGTGAAATTTTCTGCAAGTTTTTGTAAAAAAAAGCGTTGCATATATGCATTTGAATCCTCAAATTAATTATATGACTAGGATAATATTCTCACTATCTTCAATATTTCTTTTTTATTGCCTATCTTTTGGGTTGGCTGAGAGGGATTTCAGATCAAAAAATGGACAGGTGATCCGTGGTACGATCCTCAAATATTACCCAGATGGTGATGTCCTATTAAAGCGATCTAAAGACCTTCAACAATTTCGCATTGATCTCAGTATTTTTACTGAAGATGACCAAGCTTTCGTAAAAAACAACTTCCCACCAAATCACGAAGCACTCCCTGAATTCAAAAGGCCACTCGCCCCACAGGTTCTTCAAACCAATGCTCGTTACATCGATAGTCTTATAGAATCCAGACTCCGCTCCTATGGACTTCGCCCTAATCCTATCGCAGATGAAGAAACTTTTCTTCGTCGAGCATACCTCAAGGTAATTGGTCGTATTCCCACTTACAGCGAAACCGAAGAATTCCTTACCGACCGCGATCGTTCCGGCAAAAGATCAAAACTCGTAGATAAATTGCTCGCGGGTGAGGGATATAAAAGTCACTGGTTTCATTTCTGGGCTGATATCCTTCGTGCTAAAGAAAATCTGGGTAACCGTATGTCTGGAAGACCTTACATCGACTACATCAAAGATTTCATCGCCCGGAATCGTCCTTATGATGTCTGGGTAAAGGAAATGCTTTCATCCACAGGTGCGCTTTGGGAGCGAGGAAACGGAGGAGTTGGATATTTTGCTCGCGACAGTGGAATGCAACTCGACAATATGTCCAATACCGTACGTATTTTCTTAGGCACTAGTTTGGAATGTGCTCAATGCCACGATCATCCTTTTGATCGCTGGACACAGAAACAATTCTACGAAATGGCCGCCTTCACGGAAGGAGCAGGAAATTTACGTCGTCGTGGTGCCGATAATTTAAACACGCTAAACAGACTAGCACGTGCTGAACAACGTCGCTTAGAACAAAGCGATAATCCCCGTGGAGCCCGTCAAGTTCGTGATGCAGCCCGAAATATTTCTGACATGATGCAAGTAGGATTGGAAAGTTTGGGCAAGGGTAAAATTAACCTACCTAATGATTATCAATATGATAATGCCAGACCTGGAGCTGAGTTAAAGGCACAAACTATTTTTGGCCTCGCAACTGAGCTCAACGAGAATCTTGAATCTACCGGATCCCGCTCATCGTACGCAAATTGGTTGGCTTCTGAAGCTAATCCACGTTTTACTACGGTTATTGTAAACCGTCTCTGGAAAGAAGTATTTGGCCTAGCATTGATTGAGCCTCTCGACAATATGTTCGACGATACGATGGCCACTGATCCCAAACTTCAATTGCATCTCGAAAAGGTAATGGTTGCTTTAAATTACGACCTTAAAGAATTCCTTCGAATTCTCTACAATACACAAGCTTTTCAAAGACAGGCCCCAAACCGTGATGTTATGTCTAGAGATAACAAGGATACCGTCATGCCAATAGAAGTAAAATGGGTCGTGGCAGGTCCTTACCGCGAAAACCCGAAGCGTGATAGTGTCCCTTACTTTTACCAAGGTCCTATGATGGAAAGAATGACAGGCGAACAAATTTGGGATTCGCTTGTCACCCTAACCTTCCCTGATGTGGATAATCGCTTTCTTCAACCTCGCGGCCAAGGTTATGCAGATTTCGAAAGATACACTGCCATGTCTGGCGAAGAACTCTTTGCAGAAGTGATGCGTCGAACTGGAATTAATCCAAATGCCCAAGCAGCTCCCGCAATGGCTAATATGAATATCGACCTCACGCCTAAGCAGAAAAGTGGAGTGGAAACGATAATGAAATATGCGGATTTGTATTGCATAGGCTGCCACGATTCCGGACGAGCGAGAGGCGATATCAATCTTGAGAAATATCATGAATCCCCTCACATGCTCGCAGGAAATCCATCCATGCTTAAAACCGTTTTAGATGCTGTACAAAAGAAGGAAATGCCGCCGCGAAACAGGCAACTTCAACCAACAGATCAGGAAAGAGCTGAAATGGTTACAACACTCACTTCCCTTTTGCAAGATGCACCCAAAGCAGCTGCAGGGGAAGCGATGGCCAAAACAAAATTTGGAACTCCTATCAATACAGATTGCCCGATGAAACCTGGACGTCCTATCGATCCAAGTCTATTGGCACTTAATGAAGATGGAGAAACCGTTGGATTTTGCTGTGAATCTTGCTTGAACAGATTCAAGGCCTCCATGGCAAAAAGACCTTCATCCACTTCTTCTGCATCATCTGAAGAAGTCGCTAAAAATTTCGTACGCGATCGGAATTCCGTTCGAGCATCTGAAGTAGGTTCCCCTGCCCCAGTTGGTCACTTGATTCGGGAATTCGGAGGTTCGGACCGGGAACAAATCGAAAATAGTCATAAACAAGCTTCAGTTACCCAAGTACTTAATATGCTTAATGGTTTCGTGGAAAATCGTCTTCTTAAGAATAAGGATGCCCTCGTTACCAAAAAGATTAAGGCATCGGGTAGTATGGAAGACCAGATTGAAACAGCTTTTATGACAATACTGAATCGTAAACCAGACTCCAAAGAAATGCGCGTTGTTAAAGACGCCGTCCGGAAATCTGGAGACGACATGTACAAGGATTTGGTTTGGGTCCTGATCAACAGCCACGAGTTCCTTTTCGTACAATAATTATTTAAAACACAAACTTGAATACTAACCTTTAAACAATAAACCGTAAGGAGACATTAACTATGATGACTAACTTTGAAAAAGTCGACGAATTAGGACGCAGAGAATTCATTTCTCACGCTGCAAAATCTTGCTTAGGTGTTGGGCTTATGCCTATGGCCGGCAGCTACATTCACAATAGCGTTAAAGCTTTGACGCCTGGATCAAGACCTGCTGCGGCTCGTCATGTCATTTATCTAAACATGGCAGGAGCTATGTCTCATTTGGATACCTTTGGTCCTAAGCCGAATAATCCTGACATTCAAGGACCCGTGGAATCCATTCCAACAAGTGCAGATGGAGTTATCTTGTCTGAGAACCTTCCTAAGACAGCTCAGCACATGCACAACGCTTCCATCATCAAGACGATGGTTTCCAGTCAAGGTGCTCACCAACAAGCCAGTTACTTGATGCATACAAGTTACCTGCAAAGAGGAACGATTGTTCACCCAACTTTTGGCAGCTGGGTTGCTAAACTTTCTGGTGAAATTAACCGCACTATTCCCATGAATGTAAAAATTGGCGGCGGTGGAGGTGGAGCTGGTTTCCTTGAAGCTAAGTACGGTGCTTTACCAATCGGAAATCCAAAGCAAGGATTAGCCAACAGTAAGATGGCATCCTACCTTGACGACACCAAATTTGGAAGTCGTATAGCGATGACAGAAAAGCTTAACGAGAATTTTGCAACCCAATACCCACAGAAGCAAGTTCGTGCATATTCAGATTTATATCGTGATGCAGTAAAGTTGATGAAGAGCGATGACTTGAATGCATTTGACATCACCCAAGAACCCGAGTCGATGACTGAGCTGTACGGTGCATCAAACTTTGGACAAGGATGTCTCCTCGCAAGAAGACTGATTGAAAACAAAGTTCGTTACGTTGAAGTTACCCGCGGTGGTTGGGATACACACAACGACAATTTTAATGCGGTTGCAAATAACTGTCTAGATATCGACAAAGCATTAAGCGGACTTCTTCTTGATCTTGAAATGAGAGGTTTACTTAAGGAAACCATGGTTGTCTTGACATCCGAATTTGGTAGAACTCCAAACATCAACGGAAGAGACGGTCGTGATCACTGGCCATATTGCTTTACTGCATTTTTAGCCGGTGGTGGAATCAAAGGTGGCGTATCTTATGGTGAAACAGACGACCGAGGAAGATCTCCGGTTGAAGGTAAGCCTATCAAACCAGAAGATTTGAATGCCACAATCGCATATGCACTCGGTCTTCCATTGAACGATGTTCAATACTCACCTTCGGGTCGACCATTTACGGTTGCTCATAATGGTGAGCCATTGTTTGACGTTCTTGCGTAGTTCATTAAGGCAGTTGTTAATGACAGGAAAAGTAGTTACATATCTTAGCTTACTTTTCTTAAGTCTTTCAGCCTTTATAGTAGCAGAAGAACCTTTTCGTACCTACAGCACCCCTCAAGGAAAAAAGTTTGAGGGGAAAGCTGTTGGTTACGAAGGGCAAGTATTTATACTCAGTAATAGAGACGGTGCATTATTCAAGGTTCCGTTTAATGCCCTATCTAGTACCGACAAAACATATCTGATCCAAGCGGTTCAACAAAACAGAATCCCCAAGGGAGTTCCTGCAGTTTCTCCGACACCCTCACATACCTCTTCTTCTGATTCTACCGGACTCAAGGGAGTCGATTTTGCAACACAGATAGCTCCAATCTTACAGGAGCGTTGCAATGATTGCCATAAGGCACCATACGAGAAAAACGGTAGGACAATGAAACCCAAAGCTGGGTTGAGATTCGACACCTATGAATTACTGATGAGAGGTAATGATGACGGACCGGTTATAGCAGCTGGTGATATAGAAGGTAGCATACTTTTCGAAGTAATTACACTTCCACCTGATGACGACATGATCATGCCCCCTAAAGGCGATCCTTTGACTTCGGCACAAATCGATCTATTTAGAAGGTGGATTCTTGAAGGAGCTGCCCAAAAGCCTACGGGTAAGGTTGTTGCTGCACAAACAGAGTCAGAGGCAAGTAGCGAAACTGAACAGAAAAAAGGCGATGGCGTCGAATATCGTCCTGAAAAAAAGGCAAAAGCTGCTTTTCGGAAAGGTTCATTTTTCGCTCATGTAGTTGTTCCTCTTGGCGTAAGTCCAGATGAGGCACTCGCTAAGGCAGAAGGAGCCAAACCAAAACCTGGTGAACCTATTGACTTTGATAGACATGTTTTACCAATTCTTGAGGAGCGTTGTAACGACTGCCACCATGCCCCTTTTGATCGAAGCGGCAGGTTAGTTAATCCAAAGGCAAGTCTGAGGTTTGATTCATTTTCAGAAGTCATGAAAGGCAATCTAGATGGTCCGGTAATTGTAGCCAAAGAACCAGAGAATAGCCGCCTTTATACAGTTATGAACTTACCTGAAGACAACGACTTATTCATGCCACCCAAGGGTGGTCCCGTCGATTCTGAACAAATTGACATTATTAAGAGGTGGATTGTAGAAGGAGCAAACCCATCTAAAAATAGTGTTTCATCAACTAAGGGTGGTATCCCTGCATCAGATGAACCGGTAAGCTTCACAGATCATATCCTGCCTTTGTTTGAGAGCAGATGTTTAGAATGCCATGGAGCACCATATGTTAAGAATGGTAGAACCATAAAGCCAAAAGCAGGATTGAGATTAGACGAATTTGAATGGGTTATAAAGGGTAATTTGGACGGCACTATTGTGACAGCTGAAGATCCTGAAGGAAGTGCACTTCATCGAGTCATCACTCTACCAGATGATGATCCTGAAATCATGCCTCCTAAAGGTGATCCACTCAGCAAAGACCAAATTACTATGATTAAGCGATGGATTTTAGAAGGAGCTTCCGAAAGACCTGCTGCTGTAGCGGCTGATCCCAATGCCGCTCCAAAACCAAAGAAAACCGAAACTGCATCCACTGATGTAGATGCACAAGAATCATTTCTGGATGTGCTCGCAAAGCGTGCCAGCTTACCATCTAAAGGTCAATTAATAGCAGCTGAGAAAAGTGGTGCACTTGTTACACAACTCGCTGAAAGGTATCCACTTGTACGAGCCGAATTCTCATCTTTTGCCAGTGATATTGACGACTCCGCATTGGCGGCTTTTGGAAATATAAAAAACAATATTTCTCACCTAGATATGTCTAGAACAAAAATATCTGACCAAGCAATGACAAGTGCTGGTTCTTTTCCAAACCTTACATGGCTAAGCGTAAGAAATACCAAGGTTACCGACAATGGTTTGCGTTCACTGTCATCACTCCAACATCTTCGTTATCTCAACCTTTCAGGCACACAGGTAACGGATAAGGGAGCCAATAGTCTTTCCTCAATGAAAATGCTCGAAGAAATTTATCTATGGGATTCCAAGGTCACGGAAAAAGGAGTTGCTGCCTTGAGACAAGCTTTGCCTGAAGCAAAGATTCTATTCTAAAGAATTTTTTTTCTTTTTGGTTTTTTTACTTTTTGGGGGTAACCTGTTGATCATTCGATATGGGTTTCAATGATGGTCTTGCTTAACTAAATCGATTTACCGCCCGTTTCCGTTGCACAGAGCTTTTTTTTTGATATAAAGATCATTGTACACTTCTTCCATTATTACATTCTATGCTTAATTACGAAAACGTAAGATCTGAATTCCCGATTCTATCCAGAACGAATCGTGGAAAGAAGATGGCTTACTTGGATAATGCCGCATCTTCTCAAAAGCCAAGGTGCGTAATTGAGTCTATTAATGAATATTATTCTCAATTCAATTCAAATATTCATCGTGGAGTCTACGAATTAGCCGAAGAATCTGAAGCAAAATACTGGACCGCAAGAGAAACGATTGCAAATTGGTTTGGTGTTTCAAAAAATGAGATTATTTTTACAAGAGGAACCACGGAAGCACTCAATTTAGTGGCAAACTCGCTTGGAAGAAAAGTACTAACTTCCGGTGATGTGGTTGTACTCTCAGAAATGGAACACCATGCAAATATCGTTCCTTGGCAAATGATTTGTTCCATATTAGGGGCAAAAATTGAGGTAGTTCCCATTCTCGAAGATGGTTCGCTGGACCTGACTATACTTAATAACTTGATTATCCGAGATGAAGTAAAAATACTTTCTCTATGTTCAGTTTCGAATACCTTGGGTACAAATAATCCCATTAAGGAAATTACAGAGAAAGCTCATCTACATGACACTCTTGTTGTGGTCGATGGTGCACAAAGCGTACCTCATGAAAGAACAAACTTACGAGAACTTGATTGTGATTTTTTTGCATTCTCCGGTCATAAGGTCTTTGGACCGATGGGAATTGGTGTCCTATTTGGCAAAGAGAAAATATTGAATGAGTTACCCCCCTATCAAGGTGGAGGCGATATGATTGAAGAAGTTCAATTTGAAGGCACTACTTATGCGTCAGTCCCCCAGCGATTTGAAGCCGGCACGCCCAATGTTGCTGGAACTGTCGGATTAGGGCAGGCATTCCGCTTTCTCGAAGAATTTGATATGTTCGAAATTAAGGAACATGAAAAAATGCTTCTCAACATCGCTAGAGATGGTCTATCAAAAATCGACGGGTTTATTGAACATGGTACAACACCAACTAAATCTGCCGTGTTGTCCTTCACCATCGATCAAATACATCCTCATGATTTATCGTCGATTCTTGATGCCGAAGGCATTGCAATAAGAACAGGTCATCATTGCTGCCAGCCCTTGATGAAAAGCCTTGGAGTGGAAGCTACTGCTCGTGCATCTTTTGCTTTCTACAACTCGCCACAAGAAGCTGAAAAATTAGTGGAGGCTGTAGAGAAGACTGTTAATCTTCTTAGATAAGATTTCCCGTTAGTTCTTTAACCACGGAGAACGAGCATTTTCCGTAATTTCAGAATCCAATTCATTCATGCGAGAGGATAATCTTGCCACGATTGCAGGTTGCTCGGAAGCCAAATTGTTTTGCTCACCAAGATCCTTGCCCAAATCGAATAGATAAATCGTATCCCCCTCGTTCTTCCTTCTGGATTTTTTACGCAACAATTTCCAATTACCGGAACGAATGCCCTCCAACTCTCCTCTAGAGGTATAGTGAAGAAACTCTTTTCTCCCGGAACTTCCCTTACCAAGAAGTAAATCAGATGCGTCTACTCCATCAATTTTTCGATCAGAAGGAAGGTTCTTACCGGTAATTTTCGCTAAGGTAGGAAGCAGGTCAATCGTTGCGAAAAGTTGGTCGCAAACGCTATCTGCTGGAATTCTCTCAGGTCCCCACATAACACAGGGGACACGCTGTCCACCCTCGAAGGTAGTCCCCTTCCCTTCCCTTAAGGGCCCAGCTGAACCACCATGATGCTTGAAGGGCAACCATGGACCATTGTCAGTGGTATATATGACGATTGTATCTTTTTCAAGTTTGAGATCTTTGAGAACATTTATGATTCGGCCGACTTCGGAATCGATATGTTCAATAACGCAAGTGTAAGCGTTTAATGGATTTGGGTCTCTAATTTCATCAGGAACATAGAGTGGAATATGCGGCATCGAGTGAGGAACATATACAAAGAATGGTTTATGTTTGTTTTTCTTGATAAAAGATATTGTCCGATCAGTACATCTTCGGGTGATCGTTCTCTGATCAACAGGTAATTCAACAATTTTCTCATTTTCAAAAAGAGGAGTCTTCCATTTGGTCAATGTAGATTCTGGATCATTCCAAAGAATATCCATTCCAGCATGACCACCTCGGGGTTTTCCCTTATTATCAGGATGATTCATATCATTTGAATATGGGATGCCGAAATATTGATCGAATCCGTTTTGCCTGGGCAATGTTTCCGGATGATGCCCCAAATGCCATTTGCCAAAACATGCGGTGGCATACCCTAGGGACTTGAAATGATCGGCCAAAGTATATTCGTCAGGATTCAATCCCTTCGTTGAACTAGGAAAAAGTACATGTTGATGCAAACCTACCCGTTTTGGATAACAACCGGTAAGTAGAGCTGCTCTCGATGGTGTGCAAACAGGAGAAGCAACCATAAAGCTAGTAAATTTCCTACCTTCTTTAGCCATCTGATCGATATTCGGAGTCTTGATCTTTTTTGAACCAAAACAACCCAAGTCCCCATATCCCTGATCATCCGCAAAGATAAGTACGACATTAACCTTTTCCTTAGCGGACAAAAAAACGATAACACTGAGAAAAACCAGAAAACAAAAAGAAAAATATTTCATCTCAATATGATCAACAGGCATTTCGTTGCCATTCAACCAAGAAATGAAATATCTAAAGTCTTTTTCTTGCGACAGTAGTCAAAACCTACATTTTAGAGTATCAATTTAACACTATGAAAAACTGTCTCTTTTCTATCTTCTTCGTAATTTCTTCAGGATTCACGATTGCTGAAAACTTTAGTTCCCAGACCATTGACCTTGGAGTTGTGGTAACCGATATTGAAAAATCCTTAGAATTTTACAAAGAAGTTGTCGGGTTCACAGAAGATGATGGATTCGATGTTACGGGCGATTTCCCCAAGAAGGTAGGGTTGACGGACGGAACCCCATTAAAGATTCATGTTCTTACTTTAGGAGAGGATGAAACAGCTACCAAGTTAAAGCTTATGCAAGTTTCATCATCTAAACCTACTCGTAAAATCAAGCAACCCTACATCCATACCTTATCTGGATTCTCCTACCTTACGATTTTCGTAAAAGACGTAGATTTAGTACTAAGTAATGCCAATAAGAAGGGCTATAAGGCATATGCAAATAGTCCACAAACTTTACCAAAAGGTTTGCCTCAGAATATCTGCCTTTTGATGCTGAAGGATCCCGATGGAAATTTTGTTGAAATCGTTGGGCCCAACACAAAAGCCCTTCAAGGCAACTCAAAGTAGAAAAAAGAATTCTTTTTAAGTTAAACGCAACTATTGGCATAAAATTTGCCCTTAGTTATTTAAACAAATAGTATAATGAAATCTACTCCCTTTCAAAATCATTAGGATTGTGAAAAATTACTTTTTTATTAAAAATTTTTTTTAAGGTGGAAATGAAAAAACATATTCAAACTTCGAGCGAAACTCCTTTTAGGCACAGATTTCATAACGAATTGGGTTTTGGGAAAAAACCTTATGTTGAATCACAGTCTTTATCACTTTCTAACATAGCTAATGAAAATGGAGAGAAAGTGTTTCACAGATATCATTCTGAAGATCTGACAAAAATTCTTTTTCTCAGTAAACGAGGTATGTCAAGAGGACCACTTGCCCGTGAACTCATGAGAGAAGTTCTTAAAAAGTCCAGCTACTTTGGAAGGATCAGACCTATTTCTCGAGGTGTATCCCCGGCATATGATCAGTGCCCCTTAGATAAAAGGATGCATAGCCACTATCAAAAGTTCGGATTCACTCTCAATGGTACTTCTAGGTTCGCCACTATCGCAGATTTAACTAGTGCTGAGATCATTATAACTTTGGATTCAGAAAGTGAAGATTTCACCCTTTCACATTTGGAATTCATACAAGGAGTAGTTAAACCCCTTGGGATTTTTCTGTGTTCAGGCAATACACCATTTGTTCCCGATCCATTTGAAAGAGACGATGAAATTAGTGTAGACGATCGGTACGATGAAATTTTTGAAATGATCCAATTAGGGTGTAAGAAGCTTCTTTATGCCCTTCCTGCTTTGCTTTAAGCTAGATTAGTTCAACAGTTCAGTCCTTTTGATAGGTCGAATAGATTTTTTAGTCGGACAATTTCGACTCAGAAGATTATTATAGTTTTTTTCTATCGGTTGCCCGGGAAATTACCTTAACAAGCAAACTAATCATGCACACTATTTGTTCTTCAATTGCACGAAGCATAATTTTTCAAAGACTCATAATCCTAACGATATTACTTGCCGGAATTGTCGTAGGAGCACAGACATACGAAGGTTTTACCCATAGGTATGCATTCACGTTGAATGTACTTGATAAATTAATTCTTGGAATTTTCACACTTGAAATAATCATCAAGATCCTCGCAGAAGGAAATAAGCCACTGCATTACTTTCGTAACTCATGGAATGTATTTGATTTCTGTATTGTTGCAGCATGCCTGCTTGAACCACTTTTACCTTCATGTGGTGCATTTCTTCCTGTTCTTCGCCTAGCCAGAATACTTCGGGTATTGAGATTGGTCACGGCAATACCCAAGCTGCAAATTCTTGTTAGTTGTCTTCTAAAAAGCCTTCCATCAATGTTTTATGTTAGCATACTGCTTTTTCTCTTATTTTATGTTTATGGAACGATTGCCGTTTTCTTTTATGGGGAAAATGACCCCGTTCATTTCAGAAATTTGCAAACATCCATTCTTTCACTCTTTCGGGTGGTTACTCTTGAGGACTGGACGGATGTGATGTACATAAATATGTATGGATCGGATGTTTATGGATACTCCGAACAGCAATTATTGAAGTGGCAACCGACTTCATCCGCCTCCCCGATCGGTGCCGCATTTTTTTTCGTCAGCTTCGTATTGATTGGAACTATGATTGTCCTCAACTTGGTTATAGGCGTCATTATGAACAGTATGGATGAATCCAATACAGAAATGTCGATTAAACAGGAAATGGAACGAAGGAACAAGAGTCCCGAACCAATTCGGGATGGATTACACGATTTACAACAAAGTTTGGAAAAACTCTCTGAAGAAATGAAGATCATTAAGAAAATGATCGAAGAACAAAGTCAAAAAGTTAAGTAAACCATTCTCATACATCATAAACCAATGCACATGAGCACCGAGGCTTTGCTTTTGCCAAAACTCAACAAATTCTCCATTCTCAACCTTTTACAAGAACATGGCCGAAGAAGAATTGATTTATGATTTTTCCACCATCGAAAAAAGATGGCAGGAATATTGGGAACGCGAAAAGATTTTCCGGGCAGAAGATGATTCGGAAAAACCCAAATACTATGCATTGGATATGTTTCCATATCCATCCGGTGCAGGTTTGCACATTGGGCATCCGGAAGGATATGTAGCCTCTGATATTCTAGCACGATACAAAAAGGCATGTGGATTTAACGTACTTCATCCTATGGGATGGGATGCATTTGGTTTACCCGCCGAACAATATGCAATTAAGACTGGTACTCATCCATCGGTAACGACGATGGAGAATATCGATAATTTTCGGCGTCAAATCAAGAACATTGGATTTGCAATCGACTGGGACCGCGAAATAAATACAACTGACCCTGAATATTACCAATGGACCCAATGGATTTTCCTGAAATTATTTCAGCGAGGATTGGCCTATGTTGACGAGAAACCAGTCTGGTGGTGCCCGAATCTTCGTGCCGTTCTTGCCAATGAAGAGGTAGTTGACGGGAAATCTGAAGTGGGAAACCACCCGGTTGAGCGGCGTAATCTTCGTCAGGTAGTTCTTCGCATAACTGCCTATGCAGAAAAACTTCTTGCGGGATTGGATGATCTTGACTGGCCAGATTCCACCAAGCGGCAGCAAAAGGCATGGATTGGTCGATCGGAAGGAGCGGAGGTCGAATTTGCCATTGAAGGCATAAATGAAAAACTCAAGGTTTATACCACCCGTCCCGATACTCTATTTGGAGCCACATACATGGTGGTCGCTCCAGAACATCCCCTTCTCGACAACCTGGTAATTCAAGAGAAAGCGAATGAAGTCAAAGCCTATGTCGAAGCTGCTGCGAAGAAAAGCGATCTCGACCGAACCGATTTAGCCAAGGATAAATCCGGAGTTTTTACGGGAAGTTTTTGCGTGAATCCAGTAAACGGGGAAAAAATTCCCGTTTGGGTAGCAGATTATGTGCTGATTAGTTATGGAACCGGTGCCATCATGGCTGTACCTGCTCATGATGAAAGAGATCATGAATTTGCAGAGAAATTCGGTATCGAGATCAAAAGAGTGATTGCCAATCCCAATGGGGATGAGACAGAAAGCAAACTCCCGTATTCCGGTCCTGGCGTAATGGTAAATTCGGGTGAATACGATGGAATGGATGCCGATGCCTGTAAGTCCAAAATTATTACCGACTTGGAAGCGAAGGATGCAGGGAAGGGAGCGGTAAATTATAAATTACGTGATTGGATTTTCTCTCGTCAGCGCTATTGGGGAGAGCCAATACCCTTGGTTTGGGTATCTGCCGAGGATTATGAAATTGCAAAGCAAACTGAGGGAGCAATTAAAGATTTGATTCCCCAAAATGACGTAACTACGCAGAAGGATGGTCAACTTCTTTATGCCCTACCCCTGCCTGCATCAGAACTTCCGCTTCAATTACCCGAAGTTGAAAATTACCAACCATCTGGAACGGGGGAAAGTCCACTAGCCACCATTTCCGATTGGTTAGAAATTTGGTTCGATTTAGAGACAGGTAAATCCATTTCTCGTGATGAGGCAAAACCCGAGGGGACTACATGGGTTTCCGCCTCCCGTGAAACCAACACCATGCCACAATGGGCAGGATCCTGCTGGTACCATTTGCGCTACATTGATCCCAAAAATCCAGAGAACTTAGTAGACAAGGAAAAGGAAGCCTATTGGGGAGGCCCGGATTTCTACATTGGTGGAGCGGAACATGCCGTACTTCATTTGTTGTATGCCCGATTCTGGCACAGATTTCTGTACGACGAAGGTGTACTTGCCAATCCGGAACCCTACAGAAAACTTTTCCATCAAGGACTGATACTTGGAGAAGACGGAAACAAGATGTCGAAGAGTGTCGGTAATGTGGTAAATCCCGATGTGGTCATTGATGCATACGGTGCCGATTCCTTACGCCTTTTCGAAATGTTCCTTGGACCATTGGAAGCAGTAAAACCATGGAGTGAAAAGGGAATCGAAGGCGTGCATAGATTTCTTCGTAAGGTTCACCGAGAATGCCTACGAACGGATAAGCATAACGCCAAAGAAGAAAGCAACAAGGATACGCTAAAAGTTTTGCACGAGAGCATCCTCAAAGTTACGGAAGCAATTGAGGATTTGCGTTTTAATGTGGCAATCTCGCAAATGATGATTCTCATCAATCATCTGCAAAAAGTTGACTCCTATTCCATCGATACCGCCAAAGCTTTGTTACAGCTTCTTGCCCCCTTTGCTCCTCACCTGGCGGAAGAACTGTGGGGAAATCTCGGCGGACAACCGTCCATAGTTAATGAACCATGGCCACAAGCCCGCAAGGAATTACTGGTCACAGAGGAAATAACCATTGTATTTCAGGTAAATGGAAAACTGCGTGGACAAGGTCAATTCCCCAAGGAGGTTGAAAAAGATGCTGTTATTTCGGCAGCCAAAGCCGACACCAAGGTACAATCCTTCTTAGAAGGGAAGGAAATCGTTAAGGAAATCTATGTACCAGGAAAATTGGTTAACTTGGCTGTAAAAGGCTAAAGCTAAAATACAATGTCCCGTTTCCTACCCGAAGATTTTGATGCAAGTCGTCCACTAGTCCTGATTGCCGGTCAGGGAAACTACCCCATACTACTTGCTGAAAGAACAAGGAAAGCGGGCGTACAAATTCGATTAATCGAGTTGGGAGGAGAAACCTCACCAGAATTAATCGAATCCTTTCCCGATAATGAACGCTCCGCAGTCAAAGTCGGGCAAGTAGGGAAACTACTAAAAGAACTTAAGAAATTTGATGCAGGATATGCCGTGATGGCTGGACAGGTAACTCCCGGTAAACTCTTCAAAGGCCTACACCCAGATCTTAAAGCCATTCGTATGCTTGCCGGTCTCGATCGTAAAAATGCGGAGACCATTTTTGGTGCGATTGGGGATGAAATCGAAAAAGCAGGGGTCCATCTGCTCGATGCCCGCATTTTTATGGATGATGATTTGGCGGAGGAAGGAGGCATGGTAAAGGGTAAGGAAAAGATTGAACCCGAGCATTTTGCTCACGGAATAGAAATCGCACGCGAAAATGCCCGACTCGATGTGGGACAGGGCGTTGTCGTCAGTCGCGGAACTGTACTTGCGGTAGAAGCATTCGAAGGTACCAATGCCATGCTCGAGCGGGCGGGGAAATTTGGAGCCAAAAATTGCCTCTTCGTGAAAATGGGAAAACCTAAGCAGGACACAAGGTTCGATGTGCCCGTATTTGGTCTTCAAACACTGAAAACTCTTAGCGAAGCAAATATTAAGAATGTAGCCCTAGAAAGCGGATCGGTTCTGCTACTGAATAAAGGCGAAGTTATCAAAGAAGCCAAAAAAATCGGTATAGGAGTCACAGGGGTGAATCATTGATTTTTTCACCTGCAACTTTCCAAAAAATATTGAATTAAGCTAATATTTATTTCACTATATGAAATTGAATAAAGCTTTTATCTATCTCTTTGTTTTCAAGGTATTATTTTTGTCTTCTGCTAGCTTGGCTTTGGCGAATGCGCCAAGTGGTTATTATTTTTGGTCTTCCAACAATGAAAGTTTCGTAGGAATGGCGATTAATTCAAATGGGCAAGGACATGTTTTGGCTTACAATGATAATGGTTCTGGTTCCATGCTTTATGATTCTTTCAATCTTTCAGAATCAGGAGATTTTTCCGTTTCTACATGGGATGAATATTCAGGAACAACCGCTCTCTCAGGCACTGTAACTGGAAACTTATTCTCAGGTATTTTTGCAGGCATGAGTTTTCAGGGATATCGCCGTGATGACTCAGGTAGAGCCAGTGAATTTGCCGGATTCTACAGCGGAACATCATCAACTAACTCAACATTAAAGAAGTCAGTAGTTTTCATCTCTCCTGATGGGCAAGCTGGCGAAGTTGTGTTTGACGAAAACGGATATACCTACGACGGCGAAATCGTTGCTATCTATAAAGATGGGAATGTTGCTCACCTGGATATGACTGATGGAGAAAAAATGACTGGAGCGGTATCGCTCTCAGGTTCTACGCTTACAGGGACAGGGAAATATTCGTTATTGGATGGTCAAGAAGAAGAGCAATGGTCTCATAATTCTACTAGAGATTTCTATCTAAATACTTCAAATAGTTCTGATTTACCCGAGATAAGGATTTCGCTCGAAAGTGATGATTTAGAAGCATTCAACACAATTTCACTTTTCGAACAATTGTCAGCATTACTAAATGATGAAATCACCGGACTTTCATTTCTAATTTCTGACGACGGAAAAAACTCTGGTAATGCTTCTTTTAGTGCAAATACAAAAGTCCAAGGACTAGAAGTCAATATTTCTTGAAATGTCAGCGTTCCCAATCAATCCTTCGATCTTAATGGTAATGGCATCGGGGATTATCTAGAAAAACAAGAATCAACGAGTTTTAATTTCACTGGTCAAGAGACAATATCTGTTCAAATTTACGGAGCAATTTCAGTCTCGGTTAATGGTACTTTCACAAAACCGGCAAATGATCGTTTTATTAAGGTCGATGTTTCTGGTTATGTGAATGAAAGTGCAATTCCTGAATTGCTGCCCTCTGGATTAACACTTGATTATGTTATGCCTGATATCCCCCCGCCCAGTTTGATTGGAAATCTAGTCTTTGATTCCAGTTCAAAAACGGCCAATATGGAAACAATCGGGTTTTCATCTATTTCCAATACATCAGGAAATTTAAATTATGAATTCACTGACTCGGACACCTTAAAACTTATTAAGCTTCCTCTTCCCGGTGGAAAAACTCAAGATTTCACCTTGAGCAAATCGGGTGATCAGTATGTCGGAATTGCGACAATTTCTAATACTATCTATCAGGTAGAAGTCTCTAATCTTATGGATTTAGACGAAAATGGGATTCCCGATTCCGCAGAGGTTCCTGCTCATATAGTGCAATTAAGCTCTTCCGAGGGTGGATCGGTTACTGGGGCAGGCAATTATCAAGGTGGGGAAACTGCGACGATAGAGGCGATTCCATCTTTCGGGTATCGATTCGTGGGATGGAGTGGCGGATTATCGGGTTCCTCAAAAGAAGTATCCCTTCCAGTTACGCAGGATGTAGATGCCACGGCAACTTTCGAAAAAGCTTATGCAAACAAGGGATGGTTATGGTTTGAAAATTATCCTTGGGTGTATTCAAACATAGAAAAAGACTGGGTTTATTTTCTCCCGTCCCCAGCAGGTAAATTATTCATTTATAGCAATAAATATCAACGCTGGGAGGAAATGTCCAAGTAGCAGTTTTCAATTCCTACTTCCCCTTAGCCCAAGTTTTGGCATGATCACCATTCAAAGATTGAGTTGTGGCTTGTTCTTCAATTTCAAATTTGCTCCAAGGTCCTTAAAGATATGGATATTTTTGAAAAATCTTTTCGTTAATTTCTACACCCAGCCAATAACTTTCCGGCAGTGGCAACTCACCTTCTTCTGGTACCGGTGCGTCTGGAATAATTTCATCAGATAAGGGGAATGGGTAAATTACTCTTGAATCCCGATGCGCATATTTTGGATACTCCAACCAACGAGCTGTTTCGCGAGGAAAGCAGGAGGCAATCAAGGAATCGACAATAGTCGATGAATAAGATTTATGACCCATCTTCCACCAAGCATGGGTATCAAGACATAGACCAACCTTAGATCCAACCGCTTCCCGGATTAGTTCCACCGTTTTTAGATCCTCCAAAGGACCAAGTGAAGGGCAATACGCATAGGCTTGGAAAACAAGTTCGCAAAACGCAGCTGCTTCCTCCGCATATACTTCAGGAGATTGATACATTCGACCACTTCAATAGCAACAAATGGTATCCTGTTTTCTTCCGCCAAAAAAATCTGTGACCGAGCATTTGTTCGCCTTTCCCCAAAGATCAAAGAGAGCCACTTCAACTGATCTAGCCGCAGACCAGATTAAATTTCAAAATTTTTTAACCTTTTGATCTACAAATCCTTTGGGATCGAAAATATCTCTCTCGATCAAGCAGGGGGCTATCTTGCTCATTATGAGATCGGAAACTTCGAGCGATGCAGGTCAAGGTGCGTAAGCCGATTAGATCTTCATCAGTGGTGATGCGAACAACCATTGCATCTCGTTTGTAAATCGTTCTTTTAGCCCCATGAAATGGATAGACTACCGATTCAGGCAACGGGCAACTAAGCAGATGCGGTTCGATTGATTTAATCTTCATAAGAAAATGCTTCCGCCTTCGCCGTACTTCGCGATCACCGGTTATGTGACCTTCTAGGCCAAGGTGGGTATCCTCGCATCGCCTTTAGTCTTCCGATTTACGGCATGACTGCAAACAATAGACAATAGATTCCCTTAATATATGGAGTAAGGAAAAAAACCGATGGCACTTCTCGAACGAGGCAGAAGCAAATAACAGATTATGTAATAGGTGATCTTGGTCAACGATCGAGTTATTTTCAATAAATCATTCAACTGTATGTCGTATCATCGAGGTTTTTCGGGAATAAAGTATGTCGTGCATCTTGCCCTTTTTCACAGTTCGATTTTCCCAAAAGGCAAGAAAGTCCGGATCTCTTATGACAACTTGTCTAAGTAATATAAACTTAGATGAATAATCTTCTAGAATTCCAGACTCTTTAATCAAACCAGAATTCGTTTTCCTCTCAATGACAATGCGATAGCCACGATATTTTTCCAAAATAGGTTCCCATGCATTTGGAACTAGTTCAGTCAAACCGGATTGAATTTCGTTCATGCGTTTATCTGAATTCTTCACATTCGAAAGAGAGGATTCGCGGTTAATAGCACCAATAATCGTCTGCATAGCCTGTCCAAAAGCATCTCTAAGCATATTAAACAAATTGAGCGTCAGTCTTCGAACGCGAGACACAAATCCCGGGTTTTGAATTTTCTTAAGTTCCATACGCCAAGCATACCCCTGCGGAGTGTCTTCCAAGGGGGATGGACGAACGAAATAAGGAATTTGATCAACTTCATTTGGATGCAAAACCAATGATTTAATTTTCCCATATTCCTCAGAAATATTCTTGTCATACTTTAATTCAATCCCTCGCGCGAATACGCTCATCCTGCCAATTTCCCAATTGTTGGATGAATTGGGCAAAACGACATGAGAACCGTGAAATTTTCCTAGGCAATGATCACGAACTTTTCGCCTAAGAGCAGTCCCGACCAAAGCAGACGCAAAGAGGAAAAGAATAGGCAACCAAAATCCTAATGTATCCATTTGTTTTTCATTATCTTATATACAAGAAAGAACGAGCTTTTATTTAAGAACTTGCATGATCTTCTAATGATTGTTTCGATAATGATCTAAAACCTTTTTGCCCTTCTTGAGAATAACCTGCCGTTCAATACTAATTCTGTTTGTAATGAGTTTCATCTGCTCCTGCTCAGATGAAACTCCTCGACCTCCTGCGAAAGAAAAGCCTATTATTCATGAGGAGGAAAAGTCACCTGAAAAAGCTAAAGATGCTAAGCTTCCTGAATATCCGATCATTTATATCGAAGAACTGGATCAATCACAGGAATTTTTCAAGGAACAGCACGAAACTAGTTTTAGTCATGTATCCAGAAAAAACTGGATGAGTTTTACGGCCGGGAAAAATGGTTTGTTAACCAAAATTCTTCTTTACGGAAAGCCGAATTATGCAGTATCCGAACATTACGGTTTGTCGATGAATGGATTTATACGTGCAGAAGATCCAAATTCTGGACCCAAATTGGGCTTTTGGGAAATTAGTCGAACTGAAATCGTAAATCAGCTTGCCCAGCAAGGGCTATCTGAATCCGACGCTGGATGGATAACGGTACGAATTCGAGGAGAAGTCCCACAAGAGAGTGGAAAGACTTATTTTTTGGTTTGCGATAAAATTTCTGAAAATAAAGCTTGGTTTGGTGCTTTTGCATTTGGGGAAGGGGATCCATATGCAGGAGGCAGACATTGGCTTCACCCCGGACATGATTTAGTTTTTAGAACTTATGTCGGAAAAACGCGCGATTTTCTGGATAAGGAACATGTTAAGCATCGGGAATCCACCCAAAAAAATTCTTCGATTCAATCTCCCGAATCACTTGAACATCCAAAGATTCAACAACCTGAAACCAATCTTATGCCAAAACCCTTAGAAAACGCTCTTCCAAGCAAATCAGATGAAGACAATTCCGATGATCGCCTGCAAAACTTGGACGAAAAAGAAAAATCCAATACCGATAAAAACGGGAGTTTGTTTGATCGGTTGTTCAAAAACAAGAAAAAGTAGGATTTTTTCTAAATGGTACCAGGGGGCGGAATTGAACCGCCGACCTAGGGGTTATGATTCCCTCGCTCTAACCGACTGAGCTACCCTGGCAAAAAGAATTAAATAATGCGAATGATGTCAAAATCGTCAATTCAAACTCTTCTTCAAAAGACAACGTTTACACTTTGCTAATTTTTTGGAGCCCATTAGAATTCATCTTAATCTTACATAATCCCATTTATTTTAATTGAACGAAAGCATATCCAAAATTCTCATAATCGATGATGATTCCGAAATCCGGTATTCTCTCGATCGTGTATTGAAACAAGAAGGACACACCTTACTCTCCGCCGATTCCGGAGAAACAGGCATCGAGCAAGCCAAGAAAGAAAAGCCGAATCTGATATTTCTGGATAATCGTATGGGAGGAATATCGGGAATTGAAACCCTTCAACACTTGCGAACAGCTTCGCCCGACTCCCTTGTTATTTTGATGACGGCATATGGTACTACCCAAACTGCTATAGAAGCAATGAAACATGGTGCATTTGACTATGTTCTTAAACCATTTGATCTTAGTAAACTCAAGGAAATGGTTGGAAGGGCATTGCAAGCCTCCAAGGATGCCATTGGTTCCCATGAGCAATATAAAAGGTTGCTTGATAGTTCGGATTACGCTGAGGGCATAGTTGGAAGTGGAGAAAATATGCAGCAAGTCCTGAAAAAGGTTGGCCAAGTAGCAGCTACCGAAGCAACAGTTATGATCACTGGTGAAAGTGGAACCGGAAAAGAACTGATTGCCCGTTGCATTCATAGACATAGCCATCGATCGCAAAAGCCTTTTCACGCCGTTAATTGTGCCGCTATTCCTGAAAATTTGATCGAAAGCGAATTGTTTGGACATGAGAAAGGCTCCTTCACAGGAGCAACTGATGCTAAAGCAGGACAATTTGAATTATGTCATGGTGGCACTTTATTTCTTGATGAGATCGGGGATATGCAACTTCAAACGCAGACCAAAATCCTTCGAGCAATTCAGGAAGGAGAAATTCAGCGTGTTGGAGCAACCAAGATTAAGAAAGTAGATGTCCGCTTACTTGCTGCAACTCACAAGAACCTCGAAGAGATGGTCAGCGAGAAATCCTTCAGAGAGGATCTATATTATAGATTGAATGTAGTTCGAATTGAAACCCCTCCCCTTCGCGACCGGAAGGAAGATTTACCCGAACTTGTTGATTTCATGCTTCAACGATTGGACAAGAAGCACCAAACGAAAATCAACGAGATATCTAAGGAAGCTATGGCAAAGCTCACAGACTACTCTTGGCCGGGAAATGTTAGAGAGCTTGAAAATATCCTTCATTCGGCTTCAGTTGTCTGTAAAGGGAAAAGAATTATCAGCAAGGACTTACCCTCTAATTTGCAAGTCTTGATAAAACAATCTGTCATTGAAGAAAAACAGATCAAACAACAAAACGGATTGACGGGGAAGCCCCAATTCAGCACCAAAATTGCTCCTGATGAATTCGATAAACCCGTCGAAAATGGAACCAGTTTCGGGCTAGAAAGACCACCCGAAGATGAAACGGACTCCCCTGTTTCCAAACCACCCAGCTCTATTTCATCTGATGAAAGTTTTGACATCGCCTACGCTCATGCCCGAAAGAGAACTGACCGAAATCTATTGGAAGAAGTTGAAAAAGAAATCATTAAAAGATGCCTTACGGAATGTGGAGGAAATCAAGTTAAGGCATCTGCTCTTCTGGGTATAACCCGTGCAACTCTGCGAAAGAGAATCGATAACTACTCCATTCGATACTAAATAAGAGCACAAATTATGTTCTCGAACCCAAAAACAAGCTTTCCATCTCAATTTAAAATAGTACATACCTAAATTGAATGAGTGATCATCAAAGAATCGTCATAACGGGACTTGGCTTAACTTGTCCCCTTGGGAACGACCTTGATACCTTCCGTGAGGGTCTCTTGAAAGGTAAGAGTGGAGTTGTTCGATTTCCGGTACGTAATATGGGGTATCAAGCTGCAGGAGTATGCGATTTCGAAAAAACCAAATATCAGAACCGTAAAGAAGTTCGTATAGGAACTCGAGCTGGCGGAATTGGTATTTTCTGTGCCCATGAGGCCCTAACGAATGCAGGATTAGAATTAGCCAAGCTTGATCCGTCCAGAGTGGGAGTATATTTGGGAATCACCGAGCATGGTAATGTAGAAACCGAAACAGAGGTTTGTCAACTGGTCGATCATTACGACGAAGATGTCAAGTACTGGACACATCATCACAATCCCCGAACGGTTGCCAACAACCCTGCCGGCGAAATCACCGTTAATCTAGGTTTGACTGGTCCTCACTACACCATCGGAGCTGCCTGTGCAGCAGGAAATGCCGGTATCATTCAAGGAGTTCAAATGCTAAGACTCGGAGAATGCGATCAAGCTTTGGCCGGTGGAGTAAGCGAAAGTATTAGAGCTTTCGGCATTTTTGCCGGCTTCAAGAGTCAAGGGGCTTTGGCGACACATGATGATCCAACCAAAGCAAGTCGTCCATTCGATGTCGACCGAAACGGCATAGTTGTGAGCGAGGGTGGATGCATTTATGTGCTAGAAAGGCTTCATGATGCTTTAGCTAGAAATGCCAACATAGTTGGTGAAATTATCGGATATCGCATTAATTCAGACGGAACTGACTATGTCTTGCCTAATCCAGAAAGGCAAGAGGAGTGCATTAGACAGGCTCTTGCCAACGCTAAACTAAATCCATCCGATGTCGATTTGGTAAGCACTCATGCAACGTCTACCCCTCAAGGTGATGAGCAGGAATGCAAAGCCGTGAGAAATGTCTTTGGCGAAGACTCGGGAACATTAGTGAATAATACAAAAAGTTTTATTGGTCATTCGATGGGAGCGGCTGGGGCAATCGAATTGGCAGGCAATATACCATCCTTTCAGGATGGAGTTGCCCATGGAACCATCAATTTAGACAATTTAGACCCGAATTGCCATCTCTATGGATTAGTCTCTAACGAACCCATCGAGAAAAAAGGAGGAGTTGAAATTATTTTAAACAATTCTTTTGGTATGCTTGGAATCAATTCAGTTCTACTCTTGAAAAAGTTTTCAGCATAGGGTAGAAACTTTTAATAGTTCACATGACTAAGGAAAAAATTAAACAAATCGTACTTGATATTATAGCTGAAATTGCTCCCGATGAAGACCTGTCGGAAGTTAAACCTGAAGTACGTTTGCGAGACCAACTTGACTTGGATTCTATGGACTTCCTAGACATTGTTATGGAACTGAGAAAACAGCACGGAATTGATGTTCCGGAAGCTGAATATCGAGAACTCGAATCTCTCGACAGCTCAGCCAACTATCTTCTGCCTAAGTTTGAAACTTCGGCGGCGGTTTGAGAGCCTTAACTGATTCCACCCGGAGGTCTCTACCCTCCTCTCAAATTTGGTGAAAAGTGAGCTATATGATGTAGTCATCATTGGTGCTGGATTATCTGGTTTAGCGGCGGCTTTAAGACTTGGAATGTTTGGCAAACAAGTTTTGCTTTTGGAAAAACACTATGTGGTAGGTGGTCTTAATAGCTTTTATGCAAAGGAAGGGAAAAAATTTGATGTAGGTTTACATGCATTAACAAATTATCCTTCTGCACATTCAGGGAAAAAGTCACCTTTGCTTAAATTATGCAGGCAACTGAGAATTCCTTTTGATTCACTAGATTTGCATCAACAAAGCCATTCAAGAATATCTTTTCCTGAAAAAGATCTTATTTTCACTAATCACTTTCCCGATTTCCTTGATCAAATCGATCAATATTTCCCAGAGAGTGTCGATGGACTTACCAAGCTTTTAGAGCAAATGGAAAAATTCCCCGCCTATTCAGTTGATGCTCCTGAATTATCCACCCGTGAAATATTGTCGAAAGCTGAAATAAACCCATTGCTTGGTGAAATGCTTCTCTGCCCTACCTGTTATTACGGTTCTGCACGCCCAGATGACATCGACTTTCCTACTTTTGTTATGCTTTTTGATGCAATCTTTCGACAAGGCTTATCCAGACCGCAGAATGGGATTAGGGCGATATTGGATCCAATGTGCCAAAAACTGAAGGAGTTAGGCGTAGAAAGACGAATGAACACGGCGGTCAAAACCCTTCATTCTCGTAAGGATATAATTCAAGAAATTGAATTGGAATCTGGAGAATCCATAAAAGCAAAGCAAATAATCTCTACCTGTGGAGTTGTGGAAACCGAAAAAATGGTCAATTCCTACAACGATTTTACTGAGAAAACGAAAACTGGAAAATTTAGCGTGATCGAAACGATCTCTGTCTTAAAAGGTAAAACGAGGGATTTTGGATGGAGCGAAACAGTTGTTTTCTTTAACAATTCGGAAAAATTTAACTACGATTGCCCTAATGATTTCATAGATTTAAATTCAGGAGTAATTTGTTTACCAGAAAACTATGGAGATTCAAAAGATCATTCGGAATTTAAACTTCGAATTACGCATCCCGCAAATTTCGATAAATGGAATGCTCTTAGCGAGGAAGAATATGTAGAGCAGAAGAAAAAAAATGAAGAAGAGATTTTTCAAAATGGATTACAGTTTCTGGCAAATGATCAGCAAGGTTTTATTCCAATTTCCAACAAAATTTTGACCCGCGATACCTTTACTCCCAAAACCATAAAAAGATTCACAAGTCATGAAAACGGTACGCTCTATGGTTCTCCAAGCAAGTCCAGAGATGGTTCCACTCAATTTAAAAACTTATTTTTGGCTGGAACCGATCAGGGTTATATTGGAATTGTCGGTGCAATGCTTGGTGGGATCGCAATTGCAAACAATAGAATACTTCGGGGGAATTAAGAAATTTTTGAAATTAAAACCTCTTGAATTTCGGCCATGACCAAATAGGCAAAATAGGCAATTCTGATTGACGAATTATCAAGTCCATTCTCCACGTCTCCTTTTTCCAAATCTTTATCTGATAGCTCTCCCAATGAGTGCTCCCGAAGAGTCAATCTTAACTCGGTCAAACATCGCAAAACTTCTTCAACTTCTTCATCTGCCACTTCAATATATCCATGCTTAAATTTAGGATTACGAAACAATTTAGCCAGAGCCTTACGATCTTGAGAAAAGTCTTGCTTAAGACCAAGCTCCCAAGCCTCTACAAAATCATCATCCATAGGATTTGGACATGAATAAGAGAAGCCTCCTCTTTTACATGCGAGTGCAAAGGTTTTTTCCAATTGCGGAAGAATTGCCTGTAAGATACGGGAATCTATCTGCAATTGAAAATCAATCATCTTTTTCCAGTACTGCTTGTAATCTCCATTTTTGTAACTGATACACATAGCTTTCGGCCTCTTCCCTCTCCCCCGACCACAATACCGATTTGCCAAGTTCATGAACTTCCTTCATGTGCTTGATCGCCTTTTGTTCACCATATCCAAAGATTTTACGAAAAACCATCACAACATAATTCATGAGATTAACTGGGTCGTTGAGCACTACAACTTTCCAAACCTGAGCAAGTTCAAGACTTGTTTTCGTCTCTTCAAGTAGGTCCGTATTTACATCGGCAGACATTTATGCATAGTACTTCATTTTTAGGTGAATCTCCATACTAAAAGGTTTGTTCGTTTTTCACCTTTCAAAGCTTGCGTGATTAACAATAAAACAATTTTTTAAACAAATGCTAAAGATTCCTACTTTCATCATCGGCGGACTTCTGATTATTACAGGTTTAGTCGGCTACCTTTTTCAAGACTTGGGCTTATCCATTAAAATAAATGGGCCACTAGCAGACGATGCTGAATTTATCCTATCAGATGGAAAGCAAGAGCACAAATTGGATTTAGGGAATTATCCTAGCAAGAAACCAGCAGAATTCGCTTTTTGGATTATTCACTGGCTAAATGTCAATCATGCTAAAGATCGATCCCAAGCGAATTACGCAGTTTCGCAAGGATCTACAGCATACGAAGAAGAATCATTCTGGCATGCTTCTTCCAAAGGAGGTACGCAGAAAGCTCTCGTAGACAACGCAAAGACAAATGAATTGAAGATTCTTGATTCCATTGATGATAATAGCTCAGTTGTAAGATTCGTGTATAAAAAATTTGCCGACAATAATTCAACCGTAACGCTGACATCTTCTAACTGGCAAAACATCGAATCCAAATCAGAACTCAAACCAGGAGACTCTTTAGAGTTTTCTAAAAGTTGGACTGCTTTCATCCCTGGCATTTTGGGTATCATGCTTATACTATTAGCTCAGGGTGCTGAAATGGCACCCAATGCAAGAAAGCATATTATGCATGTAGCCGTACTTGTTGGTTTAGTGGGTTTTATAGCAGTAGCCAAACTCCTGCCTCAAGCCATTTCCGAAATGAATTGGCTCAAGGGTGAACCCAACGGAATCATTCAAGCGTCTTCCTTGAAATCCACCACCATGCTTGCCTCAGCTGGGTTGTTGCTCGTTTTCGTAATCCTTTGTATAGTCTCCTTCATAACCGCTCGTAAGGAAATGGCCGCCCAGAAAAAGGCGGAGGCTGAGAAAAAGAAAAATGTTCTCAATAAAGTAAAAGCCAAGAACGAAGACGCAGAAGGTGAAAAGTCGGAGAAAGATGGTGACATAGACGACAAAGATGACAAAAAAGAAGAATCTTCGGATGATAAAAAGAAGGAAGAAGAGAAAAAATCCGAGGACGAGACCAAAGATTTGGATTCAAAGGATTCCGAGGAAAAAAAAGACTCTTCGAAAGATTCTGACAAAAAGGACGAAAAGGAAAAGGATTCTGAGGATAAGGATGAATCTGAAGATAGTAAAAAAGCGGATGAAAATTCCAATTCCAAGAGTACGGAAGCGCCTAATACTGAACCAAAGAAGGAACCTGCAAAAGCTACAGATAATGCTACGGAAGGGAAGAAAGAGGATGATGAACAACCATCAGTTGAGAAAAAATCTCCAAAAGCACCGAAGGACACCTCAGACCTAGAGGAAAAGAAAGGGGAAGAACCAAAGAAAGAAGCAACCTCTACCAATGATCCAGATTCCTCATCAGATCCTGATTCCAAAGATCAGGAAGATTCGAACAAGGATAAAGAAGCTACTCCAAAACCTGATACCGAAGAAATGAAAGAGGAAGAGCCGGAGCCTAAGACCGATACCGAAAAATCAGACAAGGAAAACAAAAAAGAGTAATTCTTCTTACCTGTATTTTCATAAAGCCACGATTTAATCTGAGTGGCACATCCGGAGGGAGTCGAACCCCCAATCTCCTGATATGTAATCAGGGATATTCCTCTTGTTTTCCAGGATCTATCTATGTCTTTGTGAACCATTTGTTGACTAAGGAACTGCAGGTTTTTCTCATTCCTGAGCATCCTCTATTTATAGCCAAGCATGTGTTTTAGCATCACGAAAGCTCTATGCCTTTTGTGCGATTTAAGACTAGAATACAATGAGATATAGAAAAAACTATTTTTACACTTCTCATTATATTTTTAATCCTGCAAATTTATATAATGCCAAAATATATACCTTCTCTTATCTATCTCATTGCGTCGAGTTTCAATTCATTTGCAGAAACCAAACTAGAAGGAAAACTTGAACCATTTCTTGGTAAACCAAGTTTAGAAATACAACCCCTTTTCAAAGGAGAAAGATTTGGAAATATTGTAGTGACAATGGATGGAACTATTTTGGCAACATGGGGAACAAGTCATGTTCGAGCCAAGCGTAGCGAAGACGGTGGAAAAACTTGGGGAGCAGAAATCGTTATTGCCAAGCCTGGCTTTCAACCTGGAGGACTAACGGTAAACGAGACTAACGGCGATATTTTTGCTTTTATTGAAGAGCGTCATCCACCAGCACCGATTTCAGTTTATAAAAGCCGGGATGACGGTAAAACATGGAAAAAAGTTAAAGTTACAATTAAGCCTGATTCAAATGGTAATGAACCTTCCATGCATATGAATGAACATGGGATCACTTTGAGACACGGAAAGTTTAAAGGAAGAATGATTAGACCGACAAGATGGTATGCTGGGAAGAATGACAGAAGTCTCTGGCCAAAACATTATACAAATGCGATTTATAGTGATGATGGTGGTGAAACATGGGAGACAAGCGATCCGTTCCCGGCCAACGGAACAGGAGAAGCTACGGTTGCTGAGTTGAGTGATGGGATAATTTATTACAATACCAGAAGACATTGGGCCGAGGAAGGTGCAGACCCGAAGAGAAGATGGACAGCGACGAGCAGTGATGGAGGCAAAACTTGGAAAAATTTGAAGTACTGCAAAATTCTTCCGGACGGTCCTCAGAACACAAATTATGGTTGTATGGCTGGACTGACTCGCCTTGCAGTGGCTGGAAAAGATATTCTTATTTACAGCAACTGTGATAGTCCTGCAGGACGTAAGCAAGGAACAGTCTGGGCTAGCTTTGACGGTGGTAAATCTTGGCCGATCAAACGTCTTGTTTATGCTGGCAGTCATGCCTATTCGTCAATCACTTCAGGCCGTCCGGGTACAAAAAGTGAAGGGATGATTTATCATCATTTTGAAGGTGGGCATAAGGGAGGTTCAACAGTTGCCAAGTTTAACCTCTCCTGGATTCTTGGAGGTCAAAAAACTGGTAATGGAGAAGTGCCTTCCTGGATAAAATAAACCGCTAATTATTAGCTCCTAGATTCTCTCCACCCTTACTCTATTTTGCTTAATGCTAACTTTCATAAGTTGACAAAATATGCATAAAAAGTGGTAAATGATAACTCAATGAAGAAAACAAAAAAGGCTTTCATTTCTGAAAGCCTCTATTTAATCGAGATGCTCGTATAAAAGAGTGGCACACCCGGAGGGAGTCGAACCCCCAACCTCCTGGTCCGTAGCCAGGCACTCTATCCAATTGAGCTACGGGTGCATAGCCGTGTTGGAATTTATATTATGAAGGAATTCTAGCAAGCACAATCCACATCGAAAAGAAATGCATTTCAAACCTTTCGAAAAATGAGGGATGCATTGTGACCACCAAAACCTGAATTATTACTCATGGCCGCCTGCACTTCTGCTTCTCGTGATTCATTGGGCACATAATCGAGGTCACAATCAGGATCA
>JAYYQI010000033.1:0-15770 GCA_036128475.1 Verrucomicrobiota bacterium | reverse complement strand
TTATGTTATTTGTTTTAACTATGTCTTATGTTTTCAAAATTACTTATTATATTGTTACATCTACTGGGGTGGAATATTTTAAACCAACGCGACTCTTCGGAGAAAAACGCCAACGTTCATCCTTAATTGTAGAAATGTCTGAACTAGTGTACTTTTTCCAGAATTCATTTCTCCGATCTACCATCCAACCGGGTTCCCAAGATCTTTCGCGAGAAAATTTTTCGAAAAAATGATTATTCGGGAAGAGGGATGTTGAATTATTATTATTCATCCGACTGATCCCTCCATTTCCATATCGATAAGTCTTTTCAGTTCGACGCTATATTCCATTGGAAACTCACGGATAAGGTCGTTGACGAATCCATTTACGCACATGCTCATCGCGTCAGCTTCAGTGAGCCCTCTTTGTTGCATGTAGAAAATTTGTTCAGCACTTACTTTAGAAACACTTGCTTCGTGTTGAACGGAATTTTCATTACCTTGCACTGATATTGCCGGGAATGTATCTGTCTGGCTATTCGAATTAATTAATAAGGCATCGCATTCCGTATTATTTTTGCATGACTTCAAGTGCTTTGGCATTTGAACCAAACCTCTGTATGTTGAGCGTCCATTTCCAATGGAAATCGATTTTGCGATAACATTGCTACTGGTTTCATCGGCTGCATGTATCATTTTGGCGCCAGTATCTTGATGCTGTCCATCATTTGCCAGAGCAATGGAGAGGACTTCGCCTCGAGATTTCCTTCCTCGAAGAATAACCCCTGGGTACTTCATTGTTAAACGAGAGCCGATATTGCAATCAATCCATCTAACCTCTGCTTCTTCTTCTGCTAATGCTCTTTTGGTAACAAGATTAAAGACATTATTAGACCAATTTTGAACCGTAATATATTGTATTTTAGCACCCTTGAGGGCTACCAGTTCGACGACTGCACTGTGAAGTGTTGATGTTTCAAACTTAGGGGCTGTACAGCCTTCCATATAAGTTACCTCAGAACCTTCATCAGCAATAATGAGAGTTCTTTCAAACTGCCCAAAGTTTTCGGCATTGATTCTAAAATAAGCTTGAAGAGGTTGCTCCAATTTAACTCCAGGAGGAATGTATATGAAGCTTCCTCCACTAAAAACAGCACTATTCAGTGCAGAGAATTTGTTGTCCGAAATAGGAATTACTTTTCCGAACCATTTCTTGAAAATTTGGGGGTGTTCCTTGAGTCCTTCAGTAGAACCAACGAAAATTACTCCTTTGTCGGAAAGCTCGCCTTTCATTCTCGAATAAGCTGCTTCGCTGTCAAATTGGGCCTCGACACCGGCAAGAAACTTTCTCTCTTGCTCGGGAATGCCCAGTCTTTCAAAAGTTAATTTAACCTCTTCGGGTACCTCATCCCATGATCTGCTAGGTGCTTGCCCCTTAGATAAATAATAGCGTATTATATCGAAATCTATGTTTTCTAAGTCTTTTGTAGCCCAGTGAGTAGGCATTGGCTTCTTTTCGAAAACACCCAGGGCTTTCTGCCTGAATTCTCGGATCCAAGAGTCTTCTTCCTTAATGTTTGAAATGTAATCGACAACATCTTTGGAAAGGCCTATGCCGGCGTCAAATTGGTAATCAGTATCGTAGTAAAAATTACCTTTTTCCGTATTAATTGATATAGGGTCAGGATTGATCATTTGAGAAGGGTTTTTGAATTTTTCAGGCAGCTAATTCTTGTTTTATCCAGTCGTAACCTTTTGACTCTAATTCTTTAGCCAATTCTTTGTCGCCAGTACGAACAATTTTGCCATCCCACATGACATGCACCTTGTCCGGTGTGATATAGTCAAGGAGTCTTTGGTAGTGGGTAATAACTAAGAACCCTCTGCCTTCATCTCTCATTGAATTAACACCGCTTGAAACTACCCGAAGGGCATCTATATCCAATCCACTATCAGTTTCGTCTAGAATACAAAATTCGGGTTCGAGCATTGCCATTTGAAGAATTTCACACCTTTTCTTTTCACCTCCTGAAAATCCATCATTTACGGAACGGGCGGTGAACTTGCGATCAATGCCTAAATGGTCCATTTTGGCGTATAATTGTTTGTAATAGTCAACTGCCTTAAACTTTTTACTATCCGGGGTGCGAGATTGGAGAGCGGCACGGATAAAATTGGCGATGCTTACGCCAGGCACTTCAATTGGGTATTGAAATGCCAAAAATAAGCCTAAACATGAAATTTCATCTGGTGTTAAACCTATAATCTCATTTTCTCCAAGCATTGCAGAACCGCAAGTAATGTCATAGTCTGGGTGACCCGCGATAGCTTTTGAAAAAGTGCTTTTTCCGCTGCCATTTGGACCCATAATGGCATGTACTTCACCATTCGGTACGGAAAGCGAGAAATCTTTGACGATGAGTTTTTCGTTAATGGAGACTGATAGGTTTTTGATGTTTAGTGAACTCAACTGAATAATGTTTTAATTGTTGACGATAGTTGTTCCTTGGAAGGAGAGATCGAACGAAGAATGATCAAATCCTTGAGGTAGCACGGATTTGATTTCTTCTAGTGTTTGAGGAGATAATGGGAGATCGAAAATTTTTCCAGAATCTGTGCATTTAAAATGAGCATGTGGAGATAAGTTAGGGCAGTATCGGGAGGATGATTGATCAAGGTTAAGTTTGTTAAGCACTCCGCAATCTACAAATGTTTCTAAGAAATTATAGACAGTTGCGAATGAAATTGTAGGGAGAATTTCCTTAACGCGAAAAAAAATATCATCGGCAGTTGGATGGTCTTTTTTTTCCAAGAGAACCTTGTATACACTCAGTCTTTGCTTAGTTGAGCGAAATCCTTTTGCTTTTAGCATATCTTGAAAGCAAGAAATGCTGTCTTTTGGAGTTACATTCATAAAATTAACACATTGTAATTTCAAAAATGCTATACACAAGCAATAAATAGAATAATTACAATTAAGGCCTTAAGGTTTTTACAAGAGCAAGAGAAAAAGAAAGATCTTCAATAGTCGGTGAAAGTAATTAAACCCCAAAGAAGGGTAGTTTTTGCACCAGAAAAATCCTTACGATTCGTCAATTCGCTGGATTCTATTCGAATCGTTCCAGTCTCTGGAGGAGAGAAAGCTTTATTTTCATGCTTTATTGCACCGGCGAAATTAAAATCTTGGGTGAAGTATTTTTTGGGGTGTTTGATAATATTGCAGCCAGAAAAAAATAAAATGACGCAAAACAGAGCAAAGGTTTTTTTAGGGAAGAGACGAAGCATGTTAGATTCTTAATTTAAAAGAGGGTTCATATTTTAGTCAATGTGCAAAATTTTAATACCTTTAACAGTTGTAGAAGCTAATCGTCTCATCTATTTATGAATGGTTAAGTAACAATGAATTCTACATCAACAGAAGAAATAGTTTCCTTAGCCAAAAGAAGAGGTTTTATCTTTCAATCTTCTGAAATTTACGGAGGGTTGAATGGTTTTTTCGATTATGGACCTCTAGGAGTTGAGCTAAAGCGTAATATAAAAGAAGCATGGTGGCGTGACATGGTTCAAGAGCGTGATGATATGGTCGGTCTTGATTCATCTATTATCATGAATCCAAAGGTTTGGCAGGCTTCTGGGCATATCGACGGTTTTACTGATCCGATGGTCGATTGCAAAGAATCTAAAATGAGGTATAGAGCGGATCAGCTTTATGCTGCGGAAGTTGTTGTAGATGATGAAACAATAGGTTGGGTATCAATCTTGGAGTCGGAAAATATGGGGTCTATTGCTCAGGAATTGGCTCTGGATTTGAAGCGTAAAAAGGGTAAGCAAGGAAATCTTAAAAATGTTAAGTTAAAGCCCTTTGATACCTTAGATGAGAGCCAGTACTTGATGGTTCCATCTCCAGCAACTGGTAAAGCAGGTTCCTTGACGCCTCCTCGTGAATTTAACATGATGTTCGAGACTTATGTTGGTGCCTTACGTGATGCTTCGTCCAAATGCTATCTCCGACCTGAGACTGCTCAGGGTATTTTTGCCAATTTTAAAAACGTTACGGATACTTCAAGAGTCAAGGTGCCTTTTGGAATTGCTCAAATAGGTAAAGCTTTTCGCAACGAAATCACTCCTAGGAATTTCATTTTCCGATCTCGAGAGTTTGAACAGATGGAAATAGAGTACTTTATTCCACCTGGTGATGAAAATTGGAAGAGATTTCACCGGGAATGGATTGATACGCGGAAGGAATGGTTCAAAGGAATTGGACTGAGTGCTGAAAGCCTTGGTGAGGAAAAACATCCGGATGAAAAACTGGCTCACTATGCCAAGGCATGTACTGATATTACATATAAATTTCCATTTGGAGAACATGAACTAGAGGGAATAGCCGCAAGAGGGGATTTTGACCTTAAGCAACACCAGGATCATTCTGGTAAATCAATGGAGTTTTTTGACGAGAACTTGAAAGCTAAGTATATTCCAAACGTAATAGAGCCGAGTCTCGGTGTGGATCGTACTTTTCTTGCCGTTCTCTGCTCTGCTTATAGTACTGATGAGATTGATGGTGAAAAGAGATTGTTTCTTAAGTTTCACCCTAGAGTTGCACCTATTAAGGTTGCCGTTTTCCCTCTATTGAAAAACAAACCAGAGATCGTGGATAAAGCCCAATTTCTTTACACTAAGCTCAAAAGGAGTTTTAACGCGGTTTATGATCAATCAGGTGCCATAGGTAGAAGGTATAGAAGAGTTGACGAAGTGGGCGTTCCCTTTTCCTTAACCGTTGATTTCGAGACTATAGAGGGAGATGGCTCAATAACTATTCGGGACAGAGATACTACCAAGCAGCAAAGATTGTCGATGGAGGAAGCTGTAACTTTCATCCAAGAACAAGTTCAAGGTTAGTTGCTGAATTTCCAGTCCAATAGTACAATTTGTATTTTTCTGGATTCATTCCAGTAATTCCACCTAAGATTAAATGCTAAATCAATTTCGGTGTTAATGGGAGGAATTTTTTCTGACATGCGCCAAGCAATTCCTGCAATCAGATGAATACCGTTTGAAATGGAAAATTGAAAGTGCTCGCCTGAACCAACCAATTTAGGTTTATGACTAAGCATTACTTTATGCATACGAAAGAGCGGTTCTGGGTTTTCTTGACCAAATGGATGAAGTATTCCGATTTCCTCCATCAATTCATTGTTTAATTCATCAATAGAAAGAGTTAAATCTATCATTAATTTTTCTTCCTTGATTTGGTCTTTGTAAGTAAAGTCCATATTTTCCAAGAAAGCAGATGTAAAACTTGCTATTTTGGATTTTTCTACGCTTAAGCCAATTGCTGCAGGATGTCCTCCCCAATGTAAAAGGTATTCTTTACATTTTGATAGAACCTCTACCAAGTTAACGCCTTTTGGACCTCTTCCCGAACCTTGGTAAATTTCATCTTCATTTTTGGCCAAAACAAGACAGGGTTTACCTAGTTGGTTAACTAATTTTCCGGCAACTATGCCAACTATCCCTGAGTGCCATGATTCTCCATGACCATAAATAATGGCGGCTGAAGACTTACTGAAATTTTTTTCAGCAATCTCAAGCGATTCTTTCCATAGATTACTTTCAAGTTTTTTGCGTTGCTGATTGCAATGGTCAATAACTTTTGACAGTTTTTCGCACTGCTCGAGATTATTTTCAGTTAACAGACTTGTCGCTAATTCAGGACGGTCCAATCTTCCGCAAGCATTAATTCTGGGGGCAAGTTTGAAAGTAACTAATTCGCTTTCGAGTGATCTGATTTCAAGTTCTTCTACCTGAGCTTTTTTAAGTAAGGTCTTAATTCCAGGCGAAGATGTTTTTGCCATGTGTTTAAGACCAAAGCGTGCGAAAATTCTATTCTCATTTTTTAGAGGAACCATATCGGCGATGGTTCCTAACGCCACAAGGGGCAAAAGTTTTTTCAGGTCAATGGAATCTTTGCTTTCCGCCTCTCTGTCCCTCAAAATTTTGAATATTCCATGCATTAACTTAAATGCCAGTCCCGCGGTGCAAAGATACCTCCATGGTTTATTATTTTCCTTATGAATTTGCGGGTTTACCAAAAATGGAAAATCAAGTATTTCCCCTTTTGGTTGATGGTGGTCAACTACAATTAAATCGATTCCTTCGGTAGCTAAATCTTGCATCTGTTTTTCCGAGTTGGTCCCACAGTCGAGTGCAATCACTAAGTCGATTTTACCCATGCTTAGCCCACGATCAAGTATTGCATCCGTTAAACCATACCCTTCCACATTTCTCCTTGGAATGACATGAAATGGATCTACTCCAAGGGCAGAAAGACATTTTTTAACGATTACAGTGGAAGTAATACCATCTACATCGTAATCCCCAATCAAGAGAATACTTTCTCCTGCATCAATTGCACTAATTATGCGTTTTGCGGCTTCTTTGAGATTTGGAATTTCAAGGGGGTCATCTAGGTGGGCAAGCTTTGGTTCAAGAAAGTATTGAGCTTCGCTCTCATCTGAAATTCCTCTAAGAGCTAGAAGTTTTGCAATTCTTTCGGTGCTTGGCAGCGATGATTGTAATTCCTTTACGATTATATCGTCAGTATATTTCGTAACCCATTCCATTTTCTACCTCACGAATAGCTCGGGCAGAAAAAAGTAGATTATTTTGCGGAAGAAGTTTGCCAGTCGTATTTTGGCAAAAGCTCTCCATCTTCAACATGTTTTCTGTCTCCACTATGCCATTTGAAGAACACTGGGCTAGCAATGAAAATAGACGAAAAAGTACCAGTAAGTATTCCAATAACAAATACAAACGCAAAATCATTAATTATCCCGGCCCCAAATATCCACAGGGATACAGCAGCTAATAGGGTAGTTACACTTGTCAGAATAGATCTCGATAATACCCGATTGATTGCTATTAAAATTATTTTTCTCAAATTTGTAACTGGGTTCATTTCTAGTTCTTCTCTAATGCGGTCAAATACGACAATTGTATCATTAATGGAGTACCCCACAATCATAAGTATGGATGCGAGCATTGGGGCAGTAAATTGTCCAGAGCATATTGTTCCTCCGCTTACATTGCCAATAAGAACGAAAAGACCAATCGTCATGCAAATGTCATGCAGGGTTGCGATTACTGCTCCAATAGCATAGCCCATTTCAAAACGGAATGCTACATAAAGTAGTATACCAAAGAGTGCTACAGTGACGGAAATGATTGCATCCGTTTTGATTTGTTCACTGACTGAACCACCAATGTTGTTCAATCCTTCTTCCAAGAGATTGGCATTGGGGAAGTTTTGATTAAGTTCTGCAAGAGCTTCCCTTGCTTTACCAATTTCAGTCTGCAGGACAAGTTTGGATGATTCATCGCCGATTCCTAGTTCAGATCTGTATAGATGTTGAACTTCTCCAATTTGCTTTGCTTCTCGGAAGCTTTGATCGATATCTGAAGGTTGAATTGATTCGTCAAATGAAGCAATAAGTTCTTCTCCACCCCTGAAATCAATGCCTAAAATATTGTCCTTCTTGGAATAAACTGAGTATATGCCGATTGCTACGATCAACCAAGAAATTCCAAATGCAAGTTTAGCATGTTTATGGAAGTCTATTTCATTCTTTTGCTTTTGTTTTTTGATCTTTTTAATGCTGATCAGATTCTCAACACCAAAGTTCAGCAGCAGATTCATTAAGAGTCTGCTGATGAAAAGAGCGCAGAAAACCGAAGTAACTATGCCGATCGCAAGGGTAATACCAAATCCTTTAACCGGTCCTGTTCCAAGCCAAATAAGAATAGAAGCTGTAATGAGAGTGGTGAGGTTTGCATCTATGATCGTAGAAAAAGCCTTAGCATAGCCGCCCTCGAGTGAATTTTGTGGGGATTTGCCGAGCTTTAGTTCTTCTCGAATTCTTTCGAAAATCAAAATATTCGCATCAACCGCCATCCCAACGGTTAAAACTAGTGCGGCCATGCCAGGGAGAGTAAAAGTGGCTTGGAAAATTCCGGCTAGAACGGCGACAACAAGAAGGATATTGGTGCTTACAGATATAATTGCGACTACTCCACCAAATTTGTACCAGAGAATCATAAAGGAAATTACCAATACCGCACCTAAAATACAGGCGTTGGTGCTACTTTCTAGGGCATCAGCGGCTAAGCTAGGAGACACTTCATATTTTTCTCCGATAGAAAGCGAAACCTTCAAAGGATTATTTAGAATGTCGGAAAGCATCTTGGCTTCTCTGTAGCTGAAGTTTCCAGTAATAACTGCACTTCCACCATCAATTCTTTGCTTTACGGTAGGAGCTGATTCGAGTTGACCGTCGAGCACAATCGCTAATCTGCCCGGTAATCCCGTTGCGGGATCTGCCATCTGGGCTATATCAGAAGTCAAATCCGCAAAAATTGTTGAACCTTCCGAAGTAAAATCAAGTCTTACTTCCCATCCCCCCATTTCGTCAGGTCCAGGAGATGCTTTTTCAATAATTTCTCCATCGGCAGACCATAATCTACGTACCCAAATTGGTCTTTCATTAGGCAATGGGTCAGATGGGAGCATTGCAATATGAGGAATGTCCTCCTCGTCAGTCCATTCTTCACCCTCAATTGAAGTTGGAGGAGCATTAGTGGAAGTACTGACTATTCTGAATTCTAGCTTGGCGGGCTTTTGGAGTTCTTCAATTATGCCAGGATCCTGCTTGGTAGTGCGATCTGGGATTTGGATTTCAATTGCCTGTTCACCTCTTTTACGGACAACGGTTTCCGCAACACCAAAGGCATTGAGACGCTCATTCATAATCTCAACAACCTTATCCATGGGGGTAACTTCAGAGTTTGGGTCTGAAGATGCATTTGCATCAGTGAGTTCCATGGTGAAGGCAATCCCACCTCGAAGATCAAGCCCTTTCTTGATAGCCGCTTGAGAATTTCTTAGTAAAGTCCGAAGTACAAGGTCATTTCTTTTGTTACGGTCCTTGACGTGAGCAACCCTCATTCCTGGCTTAATGATGAAAGGTAAAAGACGAGAACCAATTGTGCCGACAATGCCTTCGGGAGGAAAAAAGAAAGCAGAATAATCCAAGCTGTTTCTCTGACCATAATCTCTCAGCGACTTATAATCAATGACACCGTCTTCGGGGAGTTGACTTCTTATGTTGTCAATAACTTCAGAGAAACTTTCGTGACCGACATGATGAGATGCATTTGCGTCCGAGGTTACTTGGGAAAGTGCATATTCACCAAGCTCTCGGTCTTCATAAGGTGATATCAAAGCGAAGCTGATAGCTATAATCAAAATGGCCGCAAATATCTTCCAAAAATTAGACTTGCTCATAACTCGATGGTGATGGGGTTGAAGAACCGACTAGATTAATCAATTTTGGAGGAAATGGCTTCTCGAGCGACTTCAACTTTTACATTCTCGGCAATTTTGAGAACAAATCTGTCGTCTTTAACTCCAGTAATAGTGCCGAAAACGCCTCCGACCGTCTTGACTTTAGCTCCTTTTTCCAAGGAAGCTACCATTTTGTCGTGCTGTTTTTGCTTCTTTCGTTGAGGAGCAATTAACAAAAAGTAAAATGCAACAAATATGAGTATCATTGGGAGGAAACTCATAAGTCCACCTGCACCTGGTTGGTCGTTCGGCGAAGGAGCCATTGCTAAAAATTGATGAAATAGAGTGTTTGATGTCATAAAGATTCAAAAGATATGAGTAAACATTTTTAAACCCATTTTTGCAAGCTGGAAGAATTTAGTGAAAATCAATCTTTCTTGTTATCTGGCTCGGGGTTCTTTGTAGGAGCGATATTTCGAATTCTGACATCTCTTTGCGGATAGGGTATTTCAATATTGTTTTCATTGAATTTATCCCAGATGGATAAGAGCACTGCACTGCGCACATTTCCGACTCCATTGGAAGGGTCATCAATCCAAAATCTTAATTCTAAATCAATAGAATTATCTCCAAAACCAGTAAGTAGGCATTTGGGTTCTGGGTCCATGAGCGTCCGACTTGTTGATTTTGCAGCTTGAAGACAAAGTTCGATTGCGAGTCGTGGGTTCGAATCGTATGAGATACCTACAGGAACTCTTACACGAACATTTCGATCGCTGAACGACCAATTAATTACCCTGTTTGTAATCAAATCCTCGTTAGGAATTAGATGTTCTTTTCCATCTCGAGTAATGACCGAGGCATACCTTGCCCGAAGTGAATTTATCCACCCATAAGTTCCTTCGATTTCAATTACATCTCCAGGCTTGATAGAGCGGTCAATTAATAAGATTAACCCACTAACCAAATTAGAGACGACTTTTTGCAAACCGAATCCTATACCGACACCTACGGCTCCCCCCAAAAGAGCAAAAGATGTTAGATCTAGTCCGATGGTGCTTAATGCGATGACAAAGGATATAAAGACCAGTAGTGATCGTAGGATTTTCCCCAGTAGAACTTGAAGGGAAGGTGGTAGATTTGGAAGTTTTCTTATTTTCTTTTCGGCAGTGGAGCCGAGAAAGGAAGATAACCACAGAAGAATAAACAAAACTCCCAATCCATTGATAAAATCAAGCACTGAAATTTTACGCTCTCCTAGATTGAAAGCTAGATGCCCCAAGAGATTAATTGATTTTTCGAGCAAGCCAAAACTATGCAGGGAAGCAAGGATGAAAATAGTTATGCCAATAAGTTTCAACCAAGTTCTATCACGAATACAGAGCGAGAAAACCCTGAAGCAGATCCATGCAATAGAAAAATTCATTAATGGGCGAAGCAATTCATTGGTGCTCCAACCGATTTGTTCAAAGGCAGCCAAAAAAATCGAAATGCAAAGAAAAAGAACTAAGGGGGAGAATAAATGATGAACAATCTTCTGAATTAGGATGGCAGAATTTTTTGTATTCTCTTCATTTTCAAGATTAAGGAATACTTTCTTGATCACTCTAAAGGAAATAAAAGTAATCAATATACCCAGTAAAACACCAATGACTTGAAATTGAAATGCGTTGTTATCAAGCAGCGAAATCAGTAGATTCTTGATCTCTTTAAGTGAACTGATGACATCCCAGTCTAGGGAAATTGTTTTCGTATTAATCGATATCAAGGATCAATTCATTCTAGAGTGATTATGGAGTTGCAAGAAGATTAATCAAAACTTGTAAGCATCCAATAACGAAACCTATGACTGCTCCAATTAATTCTATAAAGAAAAACTCTTTTTTCATTAAACTCATTAGAAGCTTTTCAAGCTTATCAATGGAAAAAGCTTCGACTTTTTCTTGAACGATTTTTCCTACATCAAAATTTTCCTCAAATCTGTGGGTTAGCTCTTCAAGTTGATCTTCCATGAAATCATTTAGCTCTTCTTTGAATAAACCTGTTACTTTTTCTACCATTTCGTCAGTAAGAAACATGGCAAGCATTGGAAAAGCCTTTACTAACTTTTGCCTAATCGCTTTTTCGATTCTTTGTCCCATTGACTTTTTAATTTCTTGATCTTCAGAAATTTTTTTAAGTTTGGTTGAAAGGTCACTTGCTGAAAAAAGTTCCTGTGCCACCAATTCGCCAATCTTTTTTGCAAGTTGCATCTGTCTTTTGGGAAAGACTCCTTGGATTTCAATACCAGCAATGCGAATTTTCTTTCTGGGGCGAAATAACATTCGTACGGCTAAATAGTTAGTTCCCCAACCAACAAGAGTTGCGAGCAGAGGTATAAGTATGATGTATGGATTAAACATTTTTTCTTAATTCACTGATTTATTTAAATTCGATGTTGTAGAGTTCGGTCTGATATTATTAAATAATTAGATGATCAAGTTTCATTTGGTTGTGGTGCTGTTGGGAATTCTGATGCTGAGTTCATGTACGCAAATAATTACCTTGCCCGTAAATTTTCTTCTTAACCCAACTTCAAGCACTATTAGATTGGAAACTACATCTACCCACGATTTGAACGAATCAGCTGAATAAAATTCCGCTAAAGAGCGGTTCCAGAAAGTAACTTTTTTTATTAGCGTCTTCTTCTACTACCAAAAGAGATTTGTTTGCCAAAACCTCTGTTTCTTTTCTTGGAAACTTTTTGTGGATTCGGTACTAAACTTTCCTGATTTTCCCTGTATGAAAACCCATCGAGAAATTTCCTTTCCAACTTATTACCCAAAAGTTTTTCGATTGACTCTACCAGAGGAAGCTCTTCGGGTTTGCATAAAGTGAATGCTTCTCCCTCAGTTCGAGCTCGACCTGTTCTCCCGATCCTGTGAATGTAGTCTTCCGAATGTTGAGGGACATCGTAATTAATGACATGAGTGATGTTTGAAACATCAAGTCCTCTTGATGCTACATCAGTTGCCGAAAGAATTTTAACCTTTCCATCTTTAAAGTCCTGCAGAGCCTTTTGACGGTCACGCTGTTTCAAATCTGAATGAAGTACTGCCACTTTGCGTCCGTGTTCTTCAAGCCATCTGCTGATTTTGTCAGTGCCCCTCCTCGTTTGAAAGAAAATGATTAGATTCTCAAATTCAATTTTTTTCAAGAGGGCTATTAGGAGGTCAAACTTTTGAATAGCAGGAACAGGATAAAGTGCATGACTGACTGTTTCTGCAGCTGATATCTTAATGTCGATTTTGGCTTCAGCTGGATTATTGAGTGCCCATGACGAAAGTCTCCGGACCGAATCCGGGATAGTTGCTGAAAATAGAAGAGTTTGTCTTGATCTAGGTGTTTTTTGAATGATTTTGGTTACATCTTCAATAAATCCCATGTCGAGCATTCGGTCTACTTCATCCAGAATAAGAATCTCTATAAATTTAAGAGTAAGATTTCCTTGGCTGATATGATCAAGTAGGCGTCCAGGGGTTGCCACGATGATATCGGGTTCATTTCTCAATTGGTCTAATTGTTTGCCATACTTCACCCCTCCGTAAAGCAACGCCATTCGTAAATCCATGTTCTTCCCATAGATATTGAAATTTTCTTCAATTTGAATGGCAAGTTCGCGCGTCGGGGCTAAAGCTAGAGATCGACACTTGCCGTGATTATTAAGCCTATGAAGAGTTGGCAATGCAAAGGCAGCGGTTTTACCAGTACCAGTTTGGGCTGAACCAACAAGATCTCTTCCGTTCAATGCAAAGGGAATAGCTTTTTCTTGAATCGGTGTAGGAGTTTCATAGCCGAGTTCTTTTATTGCCATTAAAATTTTAGAGCTCAGACCCAGATCTTTAAAATTCATACTAGTGGGTGATGAAGATTAATGACATCTTCTTTGTAATGTGTAATTTTCAAAAGATTGATCAAATCTTAATTTCATTAGATGAGCGAGGATAAAGCGAAGGTTGCATATAGAGGACGTTTGGCTCCAACTCCATCGGGTTATTTGCACCAAGGCCATATATTGACATTTCGGAAAGCATTGCAGCGGGCTCGGGAAGCGAAAGGAGTTCTCGTCTTTCGAATGGATGACATTGATAAGTATCGTTGCAAAAAGGAGTTTGCGGATGCATGCATGGAGGATATTCGATGCATGGGGATTGATTGGGAAGAAGGTATGGGTGTAGGAGGAGATTATGGACCTTATGAACAAAGCAAACGATCAGATTATTATTTGGCTACATTGAAAAAATTATATGATCTTGGTTGCATCTATCCATGCAGTAAAACTCGTAAAGAAATTCGTGCTCATGGATTACTTGATTCATCCGGACTGGAATATCTTTACCCAGACAACTTTCGTCATCAGTCATATAAGATATTAGATGGAGATTTTCCTGGAAATACAAATTGGCGTTTTCGCACAAATTTGGGAGAGCGAGTAAAGTTCTTGGACATAAAAAAAGCCGAACAATCTTTTTTGGTGGGTCAGGATTTATCCGACTTCTTAGTCTGGCGAAAAGATGGGGTTGCTGCTTATGAGCTAGCAACTGTAGTCGATGATTTCTACATGAAAATCACTGAAGTTGTAAGAGGGGAAGATTTGCTTTTATCAAGTGCTAGGCAATGTATGTTGTATGATGCTCTGGGATGGGAGAGACCATCTTTTTACCATTGCGAGTTGTTACTTGGAGATGACGGAATGAAATTATCGAAATCTTCGCGATCTTTACCCCGTCTCTTTTCGGCTTCTTAATATCGCTTTTGCTTTTGCTAGAGAAAGAAATTCATACTGGGCATGAAGTCTGGCAAACACATACCCTTGCCAACCATCGAAAATACCACCTTGCCATAAATAGACATAAAGGAAGCGAAAAGTAGGGCGAAAGGGTAGTTTGCGGAAAATTCTGCGTAATCTACGCTTTCCCTTAACTTCATCATGTTGCAAAGCGGATTCATCATCAGTGGATGAACTTTCTACTACTGCTTCCCAATTAGAATACCTATTATGTTTTTCAACAAAACTATCGATGGTGGGAAATGCGTAGTGGTCCATAATGGAACTGAGTTTGCCAGTCGTTCCCTGTACCACTACATGTTCATGGATCTCGTGATCTCCACTATCAGTTGAAAGATCGGTAATTTTTTCATATCGACCCAACTTATGCTTGAATAGCCGTAAGTTCCAATTTGGAAAATAGGCATGTTTCAAGGGTTTCCCTAAAAAGAAAAATCTACGATTAATCCAATATCCTGAATGTTTTTGCTCGGGATTGTTAACAATATCTGTAATTTCATCCTCTGCTTCTGGCGGCAGGCATTCATCCGCGTCCAAAATTAATACCCATTCATGAGAAAAAGGAAGATTTTCTAATGCCCAATTTTTTTTCTTTGGCCATCCTCCATTGTAATCAAACTGGACTAACTTAGCTCCATAATCATTTACGATTGAAGCAGTTGAGTCAGTGCTGTGAGAATCGACAATAAATACTTCTTTAATCCAATTAACTGAAGAAAGACATCTAGCCAAATTAGATTCTTCGTTTTTGCAAGGAACTACTAGAGAAACTCCTGACATCACAATTTTAAGAAGTTCTTATGTATTGCTAAAATCTGTTGATCATAGCCATTGTATGGTAAAAGTGTTTTCGCGTTAAAAAGCTTGAATCGGTGGGATTGTAGAAATGAAGGCAAGTTAGAGTCACTAAACCCATCGATAAAGATCGCCTTTATAAGCGTCTTGTTTAAAAGGGAATTAGAACCTTCAAGAACTTGCATTTCTTGTCCTTCGACATCAATTTTTAAAATATAAGACTTACTTTGAACAAGTTCGTTGTCGAGAGTTGTGCTAGGTACGGAAACTGTTTTGTTGGAGAGGGAGTATTCAGACTTATTCTCGATCGTAGTAAATACATGTGACACTGCACCTTCGATAAATGTTAGTTTCAATGAGTCATTAGAAATTGCTATATTTTTTGTTTTTACCGGTAAATCCAAACAATTATCTTTCAATCTCAAATAAGTCTTTGGGTTTGCTTCAAAAGCATAAATGGAAAAGTTCTTATTTAATTGATTTAACCTTGAAAGAAGGACTGAAAATACTCCGATATTTGCTCCTACATCGACGAATGTATCGTTGTCGTCAATCAAGTTTGCAATATTCAATAAAACAGGAATTTCTTCTCGCAGGAATGCTGATGAATTAATAAATCTTGAACTTCTGAGATATCCATGCTCCTCAATCGAGTTGACTGTAACAGTACTCCCGAGCAATTCGATTTTTCTATTTTTAGAACCTTCTATTAAGTGAGTTACGAAACGTCTTAATTTAGGTTTTTTTAGGAAGTACTTATCGATATACTTTATCATTCGAGTTCAATAAGGTGGTCATTGGAAATGATTTTGTCATACATTTCTGCAT
>JAYYQI010000032.1:0-25368 GCA_036128475.1 Verrucomicrobiota bacterium | reverse complement strand
TGGATGATTTCTTGAGCTGTGGCACCTTTTTGACAAACAATTTGAGCATCCAAAGCTAATATTGAATCGAGTTTTGTAATAAACCCACGGGGTCTGCTACCCTCACATGTAATCGAGTCTCCAATGAAAAGAATTTTTCTTTCTCTCAAGTTTTCCACTCCGTTTGAAAGAAAATGAATACGGAAGGAGTCCCACCTGAGATGTAGGAAGATCGAGATTATTAGGGAGGAGAGAACCCCAACTAAATAGAAAAACTTTTGAGTATTTTTATCAGTAAACATAGACCCTGTCAAAGAGAAGCAAACAAGTGGAAAAAGCACTGTCCAAAATGGAGACTTAGATGCGGAAATCAGTAGCGAATCCCACATTTATTGGATAGAAATGGAAGTGCTTTGATAGCAAATTTTCGGTATTTTTTTAGCGGAAACTCAAAGAGAAGAGCAAATATACAACAACAAACGAAAACTAGTAAAGTGCCTTGAAGATGGCTAAAGCCCTGAAGATGTCCTGAAGCTAGAAGGGCTCCCCCAATCGCCATGAAAGGAAAGTGTATGGCGTACAAAGAAAAGGAACATTTTGAGCAGATACGCACTAAAGAAGAAATCCAGCCCGAAGGCCTTGCCTCTAAGGTAAACCAACGGGATACGGAAATGAGGAACACTCCAATTAAGACAGCTAAAGCATAGTCATCTAAAAACTTAGCAGAATAAAAAAGAGGTGCAACACCTAGCCCGGGAAAATCATTGGGTGACCAGTTTGACCATCTTGTGCCAAGAATAGAATAAATAAAAAAACCACTCGTTAATAATAGAATCATAGAAACCACAGGATTTAATCTAAACTTTTTGCATCCCCAGTAAGAAATACAACCCATAAGCCAACATGGGAAAAGGATAAGGATTTTTGGCCCGGCAATGAGGCAAAAGGTGAATCCAGCTAGGATTTTACTTTTCAAAGTTGGAAGAAGGGCAACTGTGCCGAAAATCATGTAGTAGAAAAACTCGTAGGAAAGAGACCAAAAAGGCCCATTTGTTCCAGGTCGGATACTCAAGAACCAACTTTCATGCAGAAACAGACCGGAGAGTAAAACCTTTAGCTCTAGATGTTCTGTAGCGAAAATACTTCCATAAGTTTGTGGATGAATCGATATACCGAAATGGTCAAGTGCAAGTCCAAGAATTAGAGCCGGGATCACGACACTCCACAGCCTAATCAACCGATCAAACAAGTATTGACCAAAATGATAATCTTTTTTTCGGTCTATAGACCAAGTGATTACAAAGCCAGAAATTACGAAAAAAATAATAACATAGTCTTGACCATTTTGAGGGCCTATACCTTGAGTGTGTCCGCAGAAAAACCAATAGAAATTTGTGTGTCCAAGTATAACAAGAACTGCAGAGGAAAGCCGCATTAAATCAATAACAGTAGTCACTTCCTTACAATATATTGCAAGGAAGTGATTTTAATTATCAAATCAGAAATAGTTATTCCTTGGGCTTAATTTTTTATGCAAGAGGATTTTCATGAGTTATTTTCTTAATCGTCATGGTTTTTCAGTTTGGCTGAAACTTATGTATTGGTGAGCAACGGATCTTAATTTTTCAATTGCAGTGTTCATAGAATCGGCATTGGCAAGTGCTAGTGCCAACATTGTTCCCCCAACATTTCTTCTTGCATCTAGAGTAGATTGGATTCGACCCTCTAAACTGTAACCGCCCTTAGGAAACAGATTTGGTTGTCCGGGCGGAAGTTTGTGTGGCCAAAAACATCTGAAAACAAAAAGTTTTCTGTAATTTCTTGAGAATTCATATGCTTCGAAAAGAATCTCGTGATTTTGTATTTGCACTGTAATCAGATTGGGAGCTTGTCCTGCAGTAGGAGAAACTTGTATAAGCCCTGTTAGAGGAAGGCAAGATTCTGGAGAATGAGTTGATAGAACGGCAGTGCAAGCACCTCCAGAATCCCATCGTGCCTCAAAGACTTGCCAGTACTCATCATTCGGGTTGATGACTAAATTGCCATAATTTCCTATTAAAGAGCGAAAACGATCTTGAAATTGAGTAGAAAAAGCTTTTTCAAAGTGAAGTTGAGAAGCAATTTGTCGAGAAATACTTTGTTCAACATTAAGCAAATCCTTGTCATTCAGATTTATCGATAACTTGGGCATAGTTTGCATTTTCTTTTCCTTAGAATGGTAGTAATACTCACTTGCACTCGTAGTCAGGATTACAAAACCAATTGTAAAAATACTGAAAATTGGTTTGATTCTAAAATTAATATTAGACCAAGCAGTTTTCTCACTTCCCATCGTGTGCAGAAACAAACCACCTTTTGCAGCCCTAGCCAAAAAAAATATCACGATAAAAATTAGGCCAGTTTCAATCCATCCTGCGAGATCATGTAAGGTTGGAGATTGCCAGTTGGAAATCGTAAGCAAGGGTTGTTCAAGTAGTCCACCTTTGCCTTTAACTTTGATGAAGGATAGGACAAAAGCTCGTCCAAGATTAACTGCAACTGCTACGAGAATCCCGCTAATTGTGAAAACAAGTCGATGGATTGGAGAGAAGTAATAATATGCACCAAGAAAAAGAGTTACCACTACAGAAGCTTGTAGTCCTTGAATTCCACTACATGCTTGGTCTACTCCAATTTGACCAAAATGACCAATGTCAATGATTGTGCCTTGAAGTTTTGCGTCGTGTTCCAATATTAGCAAAATATCAACAATAATTGATGAAACTTTTTCTTGGAACCAAAGGGTTAGTTTTAAGTCAGTTGATAATGGCCAAGGAATGGCTACGAGAAAAAATGCAAGGGGGAAAAGCAAGTTTTTAACCTTTGGCCAACCTCCATTATCAATAGCATGAATGACGGTTATTGATGCTATTGTTATATACAATGTGAAATTGACCAGGCGCCAATCTGAATTGGCTCCTCTGATAATCCATACAGGGAAAAGAAATAAAATAAGAGGTATACCAAAAAAAATAAATAGTTTACCACTTTTACATGCTTCGTTGTCTGCAGGTTTTGTTTTTAAAAATAGATAAATACTTAAAAAGGGAACAAGATATCCGTGTGAGTATTGTTCACTTGTAGACCAATTAATGGAAAGCTGATAAAGAAGCATCAACCACGGTGCCAACAATGCAACGATTCCCAAGATATCTTTAAATAAGAAACTTTTCTGGTCAGCAGCAGTCATGAGGTCTTTTTATTCTCTCTTATTGCCAGCAAACAATTCTTGTAGGCTCTTTCTTTCCGCCTGATCAATTTTCTCGAAATCAACGCCTTTGCTAACAAGTAGTGCTTTTTCCGTCTCGTAATTAGCGTTGTAAACTTCTGATGCAATTATTCTCCAAGCGTGTCTCAACTTTGACCATTGCCGCCAATCTTTTGGTTCTCCAAGGGTAACCAAGGCTTTATCCGGGGAGTTGTCTCTAAGGTAAAGTAAAGCCAGTGTGATTTTGTTTTGCCAACTTTGTTCAATCTTCAACAATTTTTTCGCTTCAACAATCCATTCATTTATCTTACTTGAGGTGATATCAGTGCTTGGATCCAAGGCTTTCAAATACAATAATGTTTGTTCTTGAATATGCGTTGAACCTTCTGATTTTGTAAGCTTTGAAATCCAGTTTGTTAAATCCTCCAAGTCAGCCGTAGCAGAATTAAGAGTTAATAGTTTTTTTACTGCAAAGACCTGATGGATAGGCTCGTCTATTAATTTTTCTAGCAAATAAGATAAGTTACTAAGGTCTTTAGAACTTTCCAGATAATTGCAAACTGATCGTACTGAACGAGGATCGTTACTCAAAATTGGAATTAGTCGGTCTAAAGTTTTCTTTGTGTCTTGAAAATTACCGTTAAGAGAATGTACCCTTGCTTCGACAACCATTCGCCATCTAGCGGGTATAACAGGGGAGTTACTGAGTTCCTCAAGCATTTTCTCAAGCATGTTTAACTTGGCTAGGGCATTCATCCTGATTTTGAAAAGGTCTTCATTGATACTTGAGGATGAAGTTGGAAGGTATTCGAGTATTTCTTTGTAAGCTTCAAGTCTAACAAGCCACCGGGTAAAGACTAACAATTCTGATTCGTCATTAAGATTAAAAAGTTTCGCACATTCTGAAACTATTTCACTTTTTCGTTCTAGAACTGAAGAATTAATGTATTGCAGTGCTCTAACCCTCATAAAGTCAATATTCGCCGATTCTGGATTTGTTTCTAGGAGCTTTATGCATTGCTCTAAACTATCCATTGACAATGGATTGAGTAAATGTAACAGAGTCATATGCCTAATTGCTTCAAGCCCAACCTTATTTCTTTGAGATGAAAGAGTCGCCAGTTCGCGACCAATTTCAGTTATATTGCTAGAATCTTTAAGATGAATTGAAATTCTAGTTTTCAAAAAAACTGATTCAGGGTGTAGCGGATGTGCGGAAAGTAATTCATTGACTTTTAGGAGAGCTGCAGAGGGGTTTCCAGTTTCTGCCAAAACTTCGCAAATCATTAATTTATTTTGTGCACTACTAGCCCATACCTTATCCTTGCTTAACGATAGTGCTTCATTGTATGCAATTCTTGCCGCTACCTCTTTTTCAATATTCTTAATTTTACTGGAGCGTATTGTTTCCATCGCTCGTTGAAGAATTAAAACGCGTTTTTCTGCACCAAGGGTATTTACATTAATTTGTTTAGACCATTCTATGAGAGCTTTGACTGGTTCTATCCTGTAAAGCAACATCAAGTAGTTTTCTTCAACCTCTTTATTATTGGGTGAAAGCAAATGTGCAATTTTAGCTTTACGAACACCCTCTTTTAGCAAACCTCCTACATTATCTATTGATTCATCATGGTAAACTTTTGTTTGTTGAGTGAGCTTTTGAGACTTCCATAAGCGAATATTGGGCATGAAGAGTTCTGAGCACAAAAAAAATATCCCGAATAAAAATAATAGTGATAGGGAAATTAAATAACTTAAATGTAGATGAAACAAATTCTTAAAAGTTTAAATTAATTTAGTGAAACATTTCATTTGCAAGGTGGATTTCTATCGCAAAAAAATTATGCTACCGCCCTTAGCCGTATGCTTTATTGCAAAGCTAATTCGAAAAAAAATAATTTTGTTTATGGTCAATTTCATCCAATGCTCATTGGATGAGCACTGGGAAAGTCAATTTGATCCTCGCCTATTTCAACCTCTGTAGAGCGACCTAAAATCTCTAGCAATAGGCGAATTCTTTCTCTAGATGGAATTAATTGAGTGATATCTCCCTCACCGCCCTTGAAGAGGCCAGAAATAACTTTGACCTTGTCACCTATGCGTCTTGGTTTGTCTGGAATTTCAAGAACACCATTCGAGGTCAGAAATTTCAATTCAATCATAATCTGAGAGGGCACATGAACAGGAATTCCATTTCTTTTAACAATGTAGGAAACGCCTCTAGCAAATTGAATATTACGAAGATGAGTGACTGGGTCAAATCGAGCAAAAAGGTATCCAGGGAAAAGAGGGTGAAGAGATTTTGAGGCGGCTTTTCTTTTTCTTGAAGTTCTGGGAAGGAACATTTCCACGGAACTTAGGGTTTTTATGGTAGCTGCTGCGACATTTTCTAATTTTGGTTTGGTTCTAATGCAGTACCAACCAATCGACCAGTCATCTAAGTGGTTTCTATTGATCACAATTTTAAAAGCTTTGCTAGAATCGGAAGTATGCGACTCACGGCTTGGGTAAGTCTTTTAAGTTTATCTATTCTTAATTGAAGGAATTCCGCATTTTCCTGAGATGTTTGGACAGTAGCCTTGTCCATTCTGGAAATTCTTTCTTCTGCACTTTGCAGGTGGGGAATAATCTCCTCATTTATAAAATTAGAGAAAAGCTTACGAAATTCACTCTCAGCTGAATAATGGTCTTTCCTTTGTCCTGGAATGTAAGATGTTTTTACGGCTTTAAGTGATCTTAGTGTTTTAAGTCCTTGGCTTGCAGATCCAATACTTATACCGAGTCGAGAAACAATCTGGTTCATTGGTAATGGATGAGGCGAGAAATAAAGCAAGCCGTAGATTTCACCCACTGATCTAGGTAACCCCAATAATCCCATCAATCTTACAAAAAAATCAATCGATTCAATTTCCAAGAAGTTTTCATCTAGTGAGTCTACTTTATTAAGATTGACCTCATTCATGAATGATTTCATTCATTTCAAATTAAATTGAAATTGCAAGCTTAAAAATAATTACACGGTCATTCTCTTCTTGATATAGAAGGTAGGTTAGCTTATTTTGTAGTCTACTATGCCCAACCATCGAGATCACGGATATTCTCTTTTGCATAAAGGTTGCCTGCTGTCCCTGTCATTTGCTTGGTTTTGGATGTGCGTTGCTTTTTGGGAGAGCCTTGGTTTATCCCTAATAAGCCTTCCTTGGAATTACGCCTTGGTTGCCATCGCAGGCTTGTTGGTTGGTACTCTGGGAACATTCAAGAATTATGGAGCATTTTTTATGAAAAATGGTTGGCAAAGAATTCGAGATTCCTTTGCCAAATCAAACTTTCAGGTTGCAGTAATTACATTCTTTGTTATCGGGGCATATTTTGCCACGAAGGATAAGGAGACGAGTCGGCTATTCTTATTATTTTTTGTTTTAAGTTCATGGCCGATAGTTCTTTTAGCCAATTTTGCCTTACCTGGAGTTTTTAAAAGACTCATTGGATTTAGAGGAGATATAAGAAAAACAATTATCATTTGATATTATGAATCCCTTGATGAACTGAATTCTTGGATAAAAGCCCAAGAAATTCAAGGCTTTTCCTTTGTGGGTTGTTTTTCAACATCAAGCAAAAGACCCTCCACTAATAAAGTAAAATACTTGGGTCAAGTTGACGAATTAAAGAATTTTCTCAAAGAAAATAAAGTCCATCAATTAGTTGTTGTCCCTGATCGAAAGAAAGAGTCTTGGGTTGGCAAAGTTGCTGATTTAGCATCAGAGTACGGTTGTCGTATGCTTATTTACAACACTCTCTCTGGTCTTTTTGATGCTAGACTAGTTTTCGTAGAGGAATCTGGTAGGCAATTTTTTACATTACTAAACGAACCCTTGGAAAGTCCTTTTAACCAAATGATAAAAAGGGTGTTTGATCTTTTCTTGAGTGTTCCTGCCTTGATTGTTCTTTTTCCGCCGCTAATTCTCCTAGTAAAGTTCTTCCAGTTTCTTCAATCTCCGGGCCCTTTATTTTTCAAGCAAGAGAGAGTTGGAATTGCCGGCAAGAGGTTTGTTATATGGAAGTTCAGATCGATGACTCATGATGTAGATGGTTCTAGGGATGAATCCATACAGGCCTTTGAAGGGGATCAAAGGATATTTGGCTTCGGCAAAATTATGAGGAGGTTTAGTATAGATGAAGTGCCTCAGTTCTTAAATGTGTTGAGTGGTGATATGAGCTTGGTAGGTCCACGACCTTATCTTGCACAACATGATTTCTTGTTCCAGAAGGATTACAAGTCGTATAGAATTAGACAATTCGTAAAACCAGGTGTTACCGGTCCCGCTCAATGTAGAGGGCTTCGTGGCGAGTTTACTGACCCAGAACTTATTTCTAGGCGTGTTGAGCTAGATTTCAATTATGTTGGAAATTGGTCTGTATGGTTGGATATAGAAATTGTCCTTAGGACAATTGGCCAAGTTCTTTTTCCTCCGAAGTCTGCCTGCTAAATAGCTTTCTGCGATGGGTACTCCCTTGCGTTTTAGCAAAAAATCCGAAGTGATGGATGCGACTATCTTGGGAATCAAGTTTTTTAAGGGAAGTACCAAGCAAGCATTATTCAAAAGTCTTGAAGGCGGTCTTCTTGTTGCTCCCTCAGGACCTGGTATGGCAAATGACTTGATTCGATGTGATGAATATGCAAGAGCCCTTACAAGTGCTGATGTGGTGCTGTTGGATAGTGGATTTATTTCTTTGTGGAGTAAAATTTTCTTTAAAGAAAAATTAACAAGAAACTCCGGTTTAAAATTCCTTCAATATTTCTTGAGTGCTAAAAAACTTGATTTGAGTAATTCGCTTTGGATAATGCCCGATTCATATCAATCAGAGCGTAATCGAAAATGGTTAAGCGAAGCATATGGAATAGAAGTGAGTAGAGATCGCTTATACATAGCTCCTCAGTATCCGAAAAAAGGGAAAATTGGAGACCCAAATCTCCTTAAATTGTTTTTAGATTTAAAGCCTGAGCATGTTCTAATCCAGCTAGGTGGAGGCGTTCAGGAGAGATTGGGGTTATATTTGAGAGAAAGAGCAAATTTCAAAACTTCAATATTTTGTACTGGAGCTGCTATTGCGTTTTTATCTGGATTACAAAATACTATTCCAAGATGGGCAGACCGCATTTACATGGGTTGGCTCTTGAGATGTTTTTATGAACCACGCCTTTTTATCCCTAGATACTTCAAAGCTTTGAGGTTGATCTTCCTTTTGAGTAAGTACGGTAAGGAGGCTCCAATGAACTATGACAATCAAACATGTGGATGAAAGATAATTCTCCCAAAGCTAGCGTGAAGACTTTGGGGTGCCGACTTAATCAATATGAAGGTCAGGCCATAGAGACAAAATTAAGAAATGCAGGCTACGAAGTTGTGCCTTTTGGTGAACCTGCTGATGTTGGTGTAGTAAATACTTGCACCGTTACAAATGAAGCTGATGCCAAATCAAGAAATGCTATTCGCCGATTTATTAGAGGAAATCCCAATGCCTTAACCATAGTTGCGGGATGTTATTCTCAAATTTCCGCTAATGAGGTAGCAATGATTCAAGGAGTGGATTATGTAATCGGGAATCATGATAAATTAAATTTTTTGGATTACATTGCTGATCAAAAACCAACCTCTCCTGTCATTATTCGAGACAAAATAAATAAGGATGATTTTTCAATTGGATTTGTTGGAGAATCGAGGTTCGAGCAAAGAGCGAATCTAAAAGTGCAAGATGGTTGTGATTTTATGTGTTCATTTTGTGTTATTCCTTTTGCAAGAGGGCGGGCGAGATCACGTGACTTCAATGATTTGATCAGTGAGGCAAAAACAATGATTGCCAGTGGTGTTAGAGAAATTGTGCTTACTGGCGTAAATCTTGGAACCTATTTATCGAATGATACTGAATTTCCGGAATTGATTGAAAAATTAAGTGATCTCGATGGTCTTCGTCGAATTAGGATAAGCAGTATTGAACCGACAACGATATCACCTCGGTTATTTGGTTTGATGTCAGATCCAGACCATCCCTTGATGCCTTATCTTCATATTCCATTGCAATCCGGTTCTGATAAAGTGCTTAAAAGGATGAAAAGGAAATACTCAGTAGCAGACTTTAAAGAATTTATTGAATATGCCACTGATCAAGTTCCCAATATTAGTGTAGGAACTGATATTTTGGTTGGTTTTCCAGGAGAAAGTGAAAAAGAATTCGAAGAAACTTGTGGTACTTTTTGGGATCTGCCTTTCGTTTATTGCCATGTTTTTACATACTCTGAAAGGAATGGAACTCCTGCATCCAAATATAAAGATTCAGTTCCTATGCATGAGCGTCGTACAAGGAGTGCTCATTTGAGAAGACTATCCGCTGCAAAAAGAATGGACTTTCACAAAAGACACAAAGGTAAGCACATGAGAGTATTGATTGAAAACGCTAAAGACGGAAATTACTTCGGCTACACCGATCATTTTCTTAAGGTTAAATTAACAAATGCATCCGAGGATTCTGCAAATCGTATGGCGTCGGTAAAAATCGGTAAAGCCTTCCCAGAATATTGTCATGCCAATATTTTGAGTTAACATTTCAGATTTGAAGTATTTCTCGCTATTTGTAACCTGAATCAAAAATCTTATATGAGTAAATTGTTATTGTGCGATGGGCATAATCTGGCGTTCAGAGCTTTTTATGGCATCCGTGATTTATCTCGTTCGGATGGTATGCCAACCAACATGATTCATGGATGGCTTAAGACATTTTGGCGACTTGAGGATGAATTGGCGCCTGACTCCATCTATGTTTTTTTTGACAAAGGGGGATGCCCAAGAAGAGAGGCGATACTTCCAAGTTACAAGGCAAATAGAGGTGTTCCACCAGAAGGTTTTTCTGAGCAACTTGAATGGGTTAAGAAACTCAGCTTAGCTATCGGATACCAATGTTTTGAAGAATTAGGAGCTGAAGCTGATGATTTGATTGCTTCCGCGTTGTGTAAAAGTAGGCAACTTTTTGACCAAATTCTCATTGTGAGTTCAGATAAGGATTTAGCTCAATTAGTTTCTGATGGGGTAAGTCAACTACTTCCACCGCCAACCGCAAATCCCAGGATTGGTTGGAGGCACCTCGACCATAATGGCGTGAAAGAGAAATTTGGTGTTTCTCCAACCAAAATTCTCGATTATCTAGCCATTATCGGAGACCAATCCGACAACATCCCAGGTATTAACGGAGTTGGTCCTAAAACAGCCGTTAAATGGCTCTCTGAATTTGGTAATCTAGATGATGTTATTTTGAATGCGGGTCGTTTGTCTCCAAAGCGCTTTTGCAGCTTGGTGTATGAAAATCGAGACTTATTAAAACGAAATCAGGATTTGATTCGTTTGGATGATAAAATCCACTTAGAAATTGGTACTAGTACAGTTCAATGGGAGAAATTGGAAAGAATTCTCAATGATTTAGAAATGGTCAAATCGCTTGAAGAAGCGAAGAGTCGCTATGTTGCTTAACCTATTTCCTTGCCTAAATAATTGAATTTATCAATCTCTACCACCTTTTTGCAATGAACTCGATATTGAATTTTGGTTTACCTAAGGGTAGTTTGGAGGATGCTACCATAAAGCTTTTTGGTCGTGCCGGTTTTTCCATAGTCAAAAGTTCACGATCCTATAAACCATGCTGGGATGATTCTGAAATCGATGGAAGATTCGTAAGAGCCCAAGAAATGAGCAGATATGTCGAGGATGGCTTTTTTGATTGTGGATTAACTGGAAGAGATTGGGTGTTAGAAAACGAGTCTGATGTAGAAATTGTCTGCGACCTTATCTACAGTCGGGCATCCAATAGGGCTTCCAAATGGGTCCTAGCTGTACCGGATGCCTCGAAAATCAAATCAGTTAAGGATTTGGCTGGTAAGTCAATTGCCACTGAACTTGTTCATTTCACTCGAAATTACCTTAAGGAAAACGGAGTCGAGGCAGAAGTTGAATTTTCTTGGGGTGCAACAGAGGTTAAGGTTCCGGAATTGGTTGATGCGATTGTTGATCTAACTGAAACTGGCAATTCTTTGAAGGCAAATAATTTGCGTATTGTTGATACATTGATGGAAACAAATACGGTTTTGATTGCCAACAAGCAAAGTTGGAAAGATCCGCACAAGAAAGCTAAGATAGAAAATGTGGCATTGATGTTGCAGGCTGCCTTGAATGCGGATTCCAAAGTCGGCTTAAAATTGAATATTGAAAAATCAATACTGAATGAAGTTATAGAAATCATGCCCGCATTACGAAGACCCACGGTTTCTTCACTTGCTGATGACTCATGGGTTGCATTGGAAACGGTTATTGAGAAAAAAGTTTCTAGGGAACTTATTCCTGCATTGAAAAGAATGGGAGCGGAGGGAATAGTAGAGTATCCCTTGAATAAAATTGTCCCTTAAATTTAACCACATCTATTTTAAGTCTTTATCCTTGCTTAGAGCCTACAATTTTGATTTTTTTAATTTTTCGTTCTTTTTTCACAAACCTTAACCCTTAACCCTCGTATGCTTTCACTCTAAATAAATAGGCATTTTTTCGAGGCTTGAATTAAACAATAATGAGTGCCGTAATGGAAGAACTGCTCGCTGAGAGCAAAATTGAATTACTAAAAGAAGGTTCCGTAATATCAGGAACTATCATGGAAATCCGTCCCACTGAAGTAGTGATTGACTTTGGTGGAAAAGCTGAGGGTACGATCCCAGCTCATGAATTCCTTGATTTAGGCGAATTGGAAATAGGATCTGATTTGGAAGTCTACCTTGAACGACTTGAAGATCGTGATGGCAACCCCCAGCTCTCTTTTGACAAAGCCGAACAAAAGAAAAACTGGGAGAAAATTGTTAATACTTGCGAAGAGGGGTCAGTCATTACGGGTCGAGTCCGTTCAAAAGTAAAGGGCGGTTTGGTTGTAAACATTGGAGTAGACGCTTTTCTCCCATCTTCACAAGTTGATATACAAGCACCCAAAAACTTAGATCAATTCGTTGGGCAGACATTTGATTTCAAGGTTGTCAAAATCAATCGGGAGAGAAAGAACATTGTTGTATCGAGGCGTGAATTGATTGAGGAAAGAAGGCAGGATAAGAAAAGAGAAATTCTATCAAAGATCAAACCTGGAGAGACTCGTCGTGGAATGGTCAAAAATATTACTGACTACGGAGCATTTATTGATTTGGATGGTTTGGATGGTTTACTTCATATAACTGATATGAGTTGGGGGCGTGTCTCTCACCCAAGTGAAATGGTTAAGACTGGTGAAGAAATTACCGTCTGTATAATCGATATCGATCAAAATAGAGAACGAGTTTCTCTTGGATTAAAGCAACTTTCCTCGAATCCATGGGATGATATCGAGAAAAAATTTCCAATTAATGCAAAAGTTCGGGGTAAAGTCGTCAACTTGGTTCCCTACGGTGCATTCATCGAACTTGAGGAGGGTGTTGAGGGACTTGTTCATATTACTGAAATGTCCTGGACGAAACGAATTACTAAACCCGGAGAAGTCTTAAATGTTGGAGATGAAGTAGATGCAGTTGTACTTGGTATTCAGAAGGATGACCAAAAAATATCTCTTGGGCTCCGTCAACTTGAAGTGAATCCTTGGGATATGGCTACTCACAATTATCCACCTGGTGCTCGTGTGCGGGGTAAAGTTAGAAACCTTACTTCCTACGGAGCATTTGTTGAACTTGAAGAGGGAATTGATGGTATGATTCATGTTTCAGATATGAGTTGGACCCGTAAAATTAATCACCCAAGTGAGATGGTCAAAAAAGGAGATGAGCTTGATGCGGAGGTTGTCGAAGTTGATGTTGAGAATCAAAGAATTAGTCTTGGCATGAAACAACTCACTCAAGACCCATGGGCAGATATCGATAGATTGTATCGTCTCGGAGATATTATTAAGGGTAAAGTAGCTCGTGTTGCTGGTTATGGAGCCTTCATCGAGTTGGAGCACGATATCGATGGTCTTGTCCACATAAGTCAAATCAGTGAAGAGAGAGTTGAAAAAATTAAGGATCACCTAAAGGAAGGTGAAGAGGTCACTGCTCGTGTCATTAAAATTGACACGGAGGAGCGCAGGATTGGTCTTAGCATTAAAGCTGCTGATTATGACGAAGATGCACTGGCCAAGGAAGTTGCTGCTTACGATGAAGTCGGTGAAGATTTGACGACTTCTCTTGGCGATCTTTTGGACGAAGCTACTTCTATTGAAGCAGAAGAAGAGGAAAATTAAGCTAGATTGCTTGCTTTCCCATAGCCTCACCCAAGATCGCTTTAATGATCTTGGTTCTTTCTTTGATTCTGTTCTCTTCTTTGATTTCCTCCGAAGTTCTCTGTTTCTCCATTGAAGCCATATTTTTTCTAAGTTGACGTAAGGCTTGTTCTTGAAGCTGTCGGACCCTCTCACGAGTGACCCCAATTTTAGCACCTACTTCCTCCAAAGTGAGTGCGTCAATGCCTTCTAGACCAAATCGTAAGCGAATGATATCAGCTTCCCTTGGTTCTAACATGGCCAAGACCTTGTTCACATCTCCTATAAGACTCTTAGACTGAAGAGATTCGAGCGGGGTTATCGAATTTTCATCAGGAACTATTTCACCGAGCGTCATGCCATCCTCCTCTTGCCCTACAGGATTATCCAAAGATGCTGGTTTTTGGCTTACGGATTTAAGGTGTGTGACCCGCGCAACAGGTAGATTCATTTCGGATGCCAATTCATCATCGGTAGGATCACGACCAAGTCTTTCAGCTAGCATAGCTGAAGTTCTTCGTATTTGTGTAACTCGGTCAACCATGTGAACAGGAAGGCGAATGGTCTTGCTCTGATTTGCCAATGCTCTTTTGATGGATTGTTTGATCCACCAAGAAGCATAGGTACTCAATTTTCCTCCTTTAGTTGGATCGAAGCGTTCTACCGCTTTCATAAGCCCAATGTTGCCCTCGTTGATCAAATCAAGAAGGGAAAGTCCAATATTAGAGTATTCTTGAGCGATTTTCACAACCAATCGAAGGTTTGCCGTGATCATCTTTTCCCGAGCCTTATCATCACCAGATTCAATTTTTTTCGCCAAAGCAATTTCTTCTTCAACCGTAATAAGTGGGATTTGAGAAATCTGCTTGATGTAAATGTCTAATGAATCCTGTTCTTCCTTTTGCATCAAATTAGATTAAAGAGATTAAATCAAATTCCGGAATCACCGATTCTTTTGGCGAATGAAACTGCTTTTAGCATCCCTTTTGCCTTGTTTATGGTTTCAAAAAATTCATTTTCGGGAATTGAATCAGCCACTATTCCTGCACCAGCTTGTAAATGCATTTTTCCATTTAGAATCATAGCCGTTCGGATGGCAATGCAGGAATCATGATTTCCTTCATAGCCAAAATATCCAAGGGCACCGGCGTATGCATTCCTCCGAAGTTGTTCTATCTGAGCAATGATTTGCATCGCTCTAACCTTGGGAGCCCCACTAACAGTTCCGGCGGGAAAAGTAGCACGCATCAAATCAAATGCGTTTTTGTCGTTTTTTAACTTTCCTATAACTTGAGAAACAATGTGCATGACATGAGAATAACGTTCAATCGTTTTGAATTCGGCGGCTTGAACCGAGCCCGGTTCGCAAACTCTTCCGATATCATTTCTCGCCAAATCTACCAGCATTAGATGCTCGGCGTTTTCTTTTTCATCATCAAGTAGTTCTTTTTCGAGTTGCTGATCCTCGATTTCGGTTTTCCCTCTGGGACGTGTTCCTGCAATTGGTCGAATTAAAACATCGTCTTGCATTAACCTCACGTGAACTTCCGGCGATGCCCCTACGATCGCAAAATCATCACTTTCAAGCAAAAACATGTAAGGCGATGGATTGATTGCTCGAATTGCTCTATATAAGTTGACTGCTGGATGCTCGAAAGGAAGTGAAAACCTTTGAGAGAGAACCGTTTGTATAACATCGCCAGAGCGGACTAATTCCTTTGTTTGTTCAACCAATTTCTCGAATTCATCTTTAGAGAAATTTCCTTTAGGAATATCGAGTTCTTCATCAACTTCCAAGGGAGTAGCCTCGAGTTGGCTGGGCATCAACAAAGTCTCAAGTGTATCATTTATTTTTTGACATGCTTTTTTGTAAGATTCTTCTGGGTTCTCTCCGGGGAATGCGTTGGCACAAATGGTTAAAGTCTGTCGAGCATGGTCAAAAATCAAAACCACTTCCGTTAACATAAAAAAAAGAATCGGCATATTTAACTCATCCTGGTCGGGTAGGGGCACCGTCTTTTCAACACGATTTGCATATTCGTAGCCTAAGAAACCGACTGCTCCCCCCGAAAAGCGATTGTTATCTATTCCATGATATTTGAGGTTCGATATTTCTTTTTCCACCAAGCTCAGTGGATCTTCTGGAGTAGGTAGCCTAATCTTTTTTCCATTGGAAAGTCTAATCTCTGTATCATTCTCACCACAGAAGATTGTCTTTATCGGAGCACTCCCAACGAAAGAATAACGACTGACTTTCTCACCGCCAACTACAGATTCAAAAAGAAATGCGGGTTTGTCGCCGGAAAGTTTTACATACGCAGAAAGGGGAGTTTCGGCATCCGCAGTAAACTCTTTGCTGACGGCGATAACATCAAAATCCTTAGCAAGTTTTTCGAACTCTTTCGATGTAGGTTTAAGATTCATCCTGTTATTATCATAAGTGTCTTTTGGAATGTGGAAACTTAAATATAAAATTGTAAAAAAATTTATAATTTGTCTTTTGGGATTGCTAGAATCCTATTTTCATTCTTCGTGACTTAAGAGAAGATGCAAATTCATCTAGATTAAAGAGGAGATATTATGAGCGGAAAAGTACATTGTGTGATAATGGGAGGAGGGCGTGGCACTCGTCTTTATCCCCTTACTAAACTTAGGTGTAAGCCCGCAGTTCCTTTAGCTGGGAAATATAGATTGGTTGATATTCCAATTAGTAACTGCATAAACTCTGGTTACAACAGAATATATCTTTTAAGCCAATTTAATACGGCTTCTCTTCATCGTCATGTACAAGATGCGTATCGATTTGATCGATTTGGCAAAGGCTTCGTGGAAATTCTCTCTGCTGAACAAACTGAAGATGGTGATGATTGGTATCAGGGTACTGCGGATGCCGTCAGAAGAAACCTTATTCATTTTGGGGCACAACCCGACGATGTGTTTGTCATCCTTTCAGGTGATCAGCTTTATCGTATGGATTTTTCCAAAATGGTTGAGAAGCATTTGGCGCATCAAGCGGAAGTAACCGTTGCGGCTAAACCGGTTTCCTTGGATGAAGCGAGTGGTCTTGGGCTTTTGCGGGTAGGAGAGAATTCAAGGATTGTGGATTTTGTCGAAAAGCCCAAAGATCCCGAGGTTATCCAGCGACTAGTTCCTCCTGAATTGAAAGGAACCGGAGATGGATCCGACAGGTGTTTAGCTTCGATGGGAATATATGTCTTTAGTGGAGCATCTATTATGGATGCACTTGAAGGAAATACTACAGATTTTGGAAAGGAAATTATTCCTTCTCTAGTGAGTACCAAAATTGTTCGCTGTCATATTTTTGATGACTATTGGGAGGATATTGGTACCGTTCGTGCATTTTTCGAGGCTAATTTGCAATTAACAAATGATACTCCCGAATTCGATTTTTATGACGAGGATCTTCCGATTTACAATTATCCTGATTTGTTGCCCACGGCGAAATTAATGGACTGTAAGTTGCAAAATTCCACGATAGCAAGTGGATGTATGGTTGGGAACTCGTCTTTTGAACGTTGTATGCTTGGTGTTCGTTCAATTGTCGGAAATGATTGTTCCTTTAAAAATGTGGTCATGATGGGCTCAGATGCTTACGAGAGCTTTGGTGACCAGGACTCATCGAACCCAAATTACTCTAACATTCCTATCGGTGTGGGTGATTCAGCCTTAGTTGAAAATGCGATTATCGACAAGAACGCACGAATTGGAAAAAACGTAAAATTATCTCCTGATGGTTTATCGGATGGTTGGGCAGATTCGGGCCAAAATATCTATGTTAGGGATGGAATTGTCGTGGTTGTTAAAAATGCAGTTGTTGAAGATGGTACGAAAATCGGTAAGAATTGATTTAAGTATTGCTCTTTTTCTGGCAGAATAGAGTTTCTAATTCTTATGAACGAAATTCCAGATGATCTGCTCTACACAAAAGAACATGAATGGGTATTAAAGAATTCTGAAGATACATGCTCAGTGGGTATAACTCATCATGCACAAGACAGTTTGGGCGATGTTACATTCGTCGAACTTCCATCTGTTGGTCAGAAATTTCAGAAAAATGATGTGTTTGGCGTTGTTGAATCCGTAAAGGCAGCATCGGACTTATATATGCCTCTTGCTGGTGAGATTATTGAGATCAATGAATCCTTGAATGATTCTCCTGAATGCGTTAATGAAGATCCTTACGGGAGCGGATGGATGATCAAGCTTCGTACGGAGGCGTCAATTGACTCTGTCGAATTACTGGATCCTGCCTCCTATTCTCAGGAATTGGGTACTTGAGTAATGTAGGAATTATATAGGTAAAAATACCTTGCGGACAATAAGTTCTGCGCTTTAGGATAGTATAAACGATGCCTAATTGTGCCCTCGACTCATTTGCTAAGATTTTTTCTGTGTCAGTAAAATCATTGGTCTCTTGTTTTTTATACTTTTTTTTGTTTTCATTTGCCGCACATTCGGCGTCCAAAGTTCGCCCAACTGTTATTCTTGCTTCTTTGGAAGGAACTGCTCATACGCTTTCTCTCGATGACGAATTCAAAGTTTCTCTAGACCAGACATCTGTGGGGAAGAAGATTCCAGAAAAAACAATCCTTCTTACTGAAAAAAACGGCAAGGCTCAGCTTCTTTTTTCCAATGGAATCTTAATCACTGTTAAGCCTGGAAGTCGCTTTTATTTGCGTGAATTCGACCAAAAAATTGTTTCTTCAGAAAATTTGCCTGATTTGTCAAAGATGGAAGAAGAGCCCAGTAAATCAAAAGTACAAGTACACTTGGACTATGGGGAATTGATAGTTAAAGCCCCCAAAATGAAGAGAGGTTCCTATTTCAAGCTTACAAGCCCATTGGGTACTGCTGGAATTCGTGGCACCATGTTCCAGATGATCGCAGTAAGAAATCCCGTCACTGGAGATATTTCCGGAGGATTGAATCTTATTTCAGGCGAAATTAATTTTTCGGGAATTGATGGTCAAGAAATGTCTTTAGCTTCTGGTCAATCCGTTCAGTTAGCTCAATCCAAATTAGGCGAGAGTATGGCTACTAAATTAGGGGGATTGCTTAATTTGAACAACTTGTATGACTCATCCCTATCAGGTGATTCTATTCCACCCACTATGGATCAGTTATTTCCTGGTTATGTTGAGGGTGTGCCTTATGATGCCGATTCGGCAGATGCCCAATTTACTTCTTCATCATTTCAAGATGCTCGAAATTGGGAAGCCATACATGATTTGGCTACGGATATTTTCTTTGCTATTGAAGAAGCTGAGACTATATCAGGATCTTTTGATTTCGATTCCCTGGCAAATGCCGTCACGATCGATGTACCGGACCCTGTTGTCAATTCGCCTGTGGTTCCCCCAGTTTTCGCTGGTGGTCCTGATTCGCCAATTCCTACGGAATCTTTCATGGGTGCTCATCCCACAGTCTCTCTCATTGGCGAAGATTCTATGCAAATCGAGCTTACTTCAACACCCTTTTCCGAGTTTGATCCATGGATTGAAGCAAAGGATTTTCTGGAAAACGATCTGGCGGCTCAAGCCAAGCTTCTCACGCCTCCTAATCTTCTGGCGCCGGGCAAGTATGATTTGGAATATCAAGTCACCGACTCGCGTGGCTTGAGTACTTCTGTAATTAGATATGTTGAAGTTATAGCTACGCCACCAGTTCTGACAATTAATCCGGGACGTTTTGGCTATACCAAAGAAAATGAATCCTTCGTTCTGTTTTACCAAGTACGCAATAACAATGTGTCTTATTCAAATCCGGATGGCAGCCTTGCGGATGATGGTAGCTTTCAAATTCTGTCACAGCCATCCACCTCTAAACCTTATTATACGGCAAAGTACTACGATGGGAGTGATCTGACTAATCAAGTTACGGTCCTTAATGCAGAAAAAATTGATTACACTATTTTGAACCAGGAGACTCTTCTGAATATTTCAGTGAATGATTTTTCCCTTCGACAGGCGAAGTTGCCAGACGGCAATCCAGTATCCACAAGTTTAAATGTATTTGTTCGTGTGATTGATAGTCTCCCTCCAGTCTTATCTGTCTCGGATGGAGCCACTCCTGAATTACCCATGCGGGTTAAAGGTATAAATTTCAATATTTCCGGAAAGGAATTAGTACCGGCACAAGAAGTTGATTTCTCTAGGGATTTGGATCCGGGCTTACAAATAGAAGACAATTATTACTCCGCTGCCGAAATCGAGCAGCAAATGGGATATGAGATTGGAGCGGGCGGAAAGGAGAGTGCATTTGGAAAGGTTGATATGAAAGTGGCGGGAGTTTATGAACTTCTCTATCAAAACATTTCCGATCCATCAGGAAATAATGCGGAGTCCGTAACCAGATGGGTTGAGGTTTATGACGAGGATGCTCCGGTATTGACTTTGTATGGTGCGAACCCAATGTATGTTGACTTAAATTCTTCAAACGAATTCAAAGATCCTGGTGCTTTTGGATTAGATAACTTGGAGGGACTAATTGATTGGGAAACTAATCGGTTTGAAATCTCCGTCGAGAAATTAGTGGATGATGATGCATACACATGGGCTCCTGCAGAATCAACTATTGAGGAAATTGTACGTGCCGGAAAATTACAAAACAGCTTGGACGTTACTTTTCGTCTTACCTACAGGCTTAAGGATTTATCCGGAAACGAAAGTTCCATCCGCAGACAAGTGGTTTTGTTGAATTCTCCCTACAAACTACCAATCGTGGTTTTGCATGGAGAAGATCCTCATTGGCACGAAGTGAATACTGAATTCGTTGATCCCGGAATAACCGCTTACAAGGAAATTGGGGAGGGGCAGGAGCCGCGTAACTTGAATGAATATGTTATCACCAATGCATATTTGTTGACTATCAATGAAACTAAAAATCCAGACGGACCCATACCGATTGATCCAACAAGGGTCAATTTTTTCGGACCTCCCGAGCATGGAGAAACTCCCTTTTATGTAGATTCTGAGGGAAATCGCCTTGGCACAGCCGATCCCAGTTGGAGAAAACAAATTATCAGGTATTCCGTCCGAGATCCATTGGGAAATGAAAGAGTGGTTGATCGAGAAGTACGCATCGTGGATACCACATCTCCGGTTATCGTACTTAACGAAGGAACCCAGGGCATTAATTTTCCCAATCTTCAAGGTGGCTTCAGTTTTAAGGATCCTGGTGCAACCGTCACTGATAATTATGACGAATCAGTCGATCTTATTAGTACCTTGCTGTTTAACGGGGAAAAGGGTGAAGAAGAGATTGAATTCACAACAGTCGAAAACTTAGGATTTATAAAAGTAGGTTCCTATGTTGTTCGTTTTGAAGCAAAGGATACCAATGATAATGCAGCCTTAGCCTCGAGATCCATAGAAGTAATTGATACAATAGCTCCTCAAGTCGCCCTTGTAACCCATGGTTTTCTCGAGCAAGGACAAGCACTTCAATCTATCAATCCTATCGAACTTGAAAATTTCCCTATTGTCGATGCGGAACATCCAATCCCAGCAGATATTACATATCGTTCAGGAGCAACCCCAGCAGGATTGAATGGTGGTGTCTTCGATTCAAATATTACACTAACGCTAAGTTCGGACGTCGATTTCTATGTATATGCAAAACCAGAAAATATACATTTCGAGCCTTTTGAGAATATGACAACGGACGAAAAAGGATCACGAGGAATTTTCAGTTCCTTTTATGTTTTGGATGAATCTGGTCAGACTGTTTTGGAGGACCCCGGAATCTATGTTCGAAACGATACGGACATAAGCGTTAGTTTTTCGAGTACGCAAACCACGGTATTTAGTCCCAGCAACCCTGACCAAATCATACAGTATCGTATTTCCTACTCTGCAACACAATCTACGGGGGAAGTATCCAACTTAGCTAATGCCAGAAATATTTACATCATTGATACAGAGAAACCAACCGTCTTTGCTGAACCTGATACCTCAACTAAACAAGTCGTTGTAGAAGCTAATAGGGATCCACTGTCAATCAATAGGTATACAGATTTGGCAGGTAGTATAGTGAAGCTTTTTGATCCTGCCGGAGACGGTAATGCTTCTTTCATTACTGGCCAAACTTTACTTCTACGAGCTGTGGATTTAGTCGATGGTACAATTTCCGACAGAATCAAAAGAGTAATAAAGAATCGAACGGGTGATGAATTGGGAGTTATTAATGACAATTCAAGCCCCGATTCAGTAGCATCTGCTTTAGCATCTGTTGTCGATGCAACTGAACTGGATGCAGAATACCTCATTGAGTATACAGCCACGGATATTCCTTTGGATCCTACTATTCCGCCTAATGTATCCGATGTGGTTACTCGTAGACTGATCGTGAAAGACACGATGCCACCAGAAATAAAATTTAGCGAATTTAATTCCACGCTCACGGTGGATTATAAATCAACAACTAATCCCAATGTGATGGATGAAAGTTCGGTTGCCGAGTACATGCTTCTTGGATTATCCGCGGAGGATGCTAATAATTTTGACCAGGATCTGGCTTTTAGTGCAACCATGCCCGATGGTGAGCGAAAATGGTCCATTACCTTTGATCCTCCATTTGTTCCTGGTGCAATCTATCCCGAGAAGCGTGATGTAGGTCTAGGCTATAAAGTCACGATAAATGTGAGCGATCAATCAGGGAATGTTAGCAGTGGTTTTGTCCGATATCTTAAAGTTGGAGATTACCAACCCCCAGTAATTACTATGATTGGACAATCTGAAATTCATGATTTTCTTAGATTTGCTCAAAACACAGGACTGGGTAATCAATTACCCTTTACAGACCAAACAGCATCCTCCACGAATGTGGAAGTCAATTCCACGGGTTTTGCACAGGGCGAACATCGAATGCTTCTTGCCGATTACAATTTTGTCGATCCAGGAGTCTATGCAGAGGATGATAATGCCTTTTTTGACATTAAGGATCAATATCCTGATTTAGATGGAGATGGAATCGGGGAAGGTCACTTGATTGCTCGAGTCGCTGAGCGATCCGATATGGATCAATGTTCTGAAGGTCCGGGTAAAATACATTTATACAGCTGGTTCGAGAAAAATTCTTACACAATGGAAGATTGGCAAAAACTCATGGGAAAAGGAAATTATGGTTATAATACTAGACTTCTTCCTACGGATGCCAATGCTACTGGCTCTCCTGCAAAAGTACCCGATGTAAATGGGGAAGATCTGGGCGGAGGACATCAATTTACCGATCTCAACAAGACGGATCTCACTAATTTTGATATGACAACCATTACCATCGAATATCGAGTTATGGATGGTTGGGATAACAAATCCGAGATTTCATCCCGCCGAATCTATGTTTATGAAAGTAGACAGTTCGATGGATTTGCTTTTTTCGCTACCCCATTGACGGATGCCTCGGGAGCCCCCTTCGAACAATTCTATGATAATGGATCTGGAGATCCTTTTCTTACTTCTGCACGGAAGGATTTGGATGGAGATGGCATAAGTGACTTCTGGGAAATGGCACTTGGTACGGATTACAAGGATCCGAGTTCAAAACCGGATCTCACCAACCATGAAGCGTACAAGGCTCTTCATGAAGATAATTTATCAACTACCGAACTATCTGACCGATTGAGTAAGCTGAAAGACTCCTCAGCGTTGATGAATGTTCGGGGTCTAAAAGATTTCAACGCAACCGTAGGCTTGTAATCTTTAGGGTTTTGGAGATACTCTTATTTCTTTCCAAAGAAGCCCCCATAGTTTAACGGATAAAACAGTGGTTTCCTAAACCGTAGATCGAGGTTCGATTCCTCGTGGGGGCGCCATTATGAAATTAATGGAAATGGGATGAAAATCTCCTTTTTTAAAGGGCAAAAGAGAGTTTCATCATTTGATTTTTGTCTTTCTCAATCGTTTTTCATTTTGCATGCAATATACAAAATTTGGCAATATTTTGTAAAAAAACTGACAACAAACTGACAACAAGCATTAGGGAGGAGGGGGTCGCCGAACTATCACCGCTCGATCCTATTACCGATTGATGCCCAGATAAAAATTTCCACAATTGCGATTTAGGCGAAAGTTCGAAAACCTAGAGACTTGGCGATGCCCAGCGGAAACGCTTTTCGAGGAATTAAGGTTAAAGGGTTAACCAGTTAGCTTGAAAATCTGAAGCTGGGTTTTGGAATTTCTTGCTTAAAACAAAAAAGCGGGAGATTGCTCTCCCGCTTTAGATTTTATCCTTGTGAATTAAATTCGCCCAAATTTACATTCATAAAAACATAACGATTCGATTTTAAGGATGGATCATTTTTCATTTTCATGCTTAAAACAAAGAAGCGGGGGATTGCTCCCCCGCCCTACATTTTGTGAATTAAGTAGATCCAATATTTGGATTCAATATAGAAAACGATTCAAATTTAAAGATGGATCAGTTTTTTCCATTATCCCTAGTTCCAGCATCATCCGCATCCCGTTTCATCTGATCCAGCTCCCGCTTTAACCTGGTCGATGGTTAGAACCTGTTTATGCTCCACCACCGTGGATGCTTGTCCTAAATCAGCCCGTTCCTTGTCCCTTAGAATGCCGAAGGCAATCGGTAAAACACCCCCTGGAATTTAATCCTTTTCCAATTTGTCGATGATTCGTTCCAGGCAAGCCTGGCTGGCATAACTGGTCAGTCCAGCCGTTAAGGTCTGGACTGCATCAACCGATTTATGTTCCCTTTTTGAAATGGCTGCCACCGTTCCTGGCGAAAGTTTCTCCGTTCTGGCTATCTTGTTCATGGACATTCCTTCGGCCAGACGCTGGACCACTCTACCATATTTCTCTGGGTCATGCTTTGCCGGGGTTGACCCAGTAAAAAGGGATGGGCATGTTTCTTCGGGAGTGGTTAGTGCGGGTAAGTTGTCTGGGATGATCTGGACTCGTTTTTTCTTGGTAGGCATGGGAGTTATGGGTTAAAGGTTTTGGGTGAAAGAGAGTCTAAGGAGGTTGTGTGTTGTTGCGGGATATGTTTCCGCAATATTGCTTTTATTCAACTGGAGAGTTGGACAGAAAGTAATCGAGGGGCTTTTTGAATTAGAGTGGCAAGCTTTTGTTGTTTTACTAATTTTCATCTTCACTGCTGCGGTCATTCATAAGCTCATTAACTGGATATTCCAAAAGTAAGACTTGGATAAATAGATGAATAATTGGGTTAAGTGTTTGGGATGAAGCAATGGGTAAAAGGGTTATGTTTGGTTGTACTGTATATTTTCGCATCCCTAATTTCCCTACGCACAGTTCTTTGCTTGGGCGTACTTTTTCTTGGTCATAAATTGATAGAGAGGATATTTCGGAAGTAATACTTGGATAATGAGTTTAAGAGACAAATATGTCTTAGCGTTATTCATATTAGTCTTTTGTATCATTCAATTTGATAACCTTACAGAGGTATGGAATAAAGTAGAGCAGTTGGTTTTACTTTTGGAGTTTGGTTTGGTGGTTTTGTTAAGTGTACACTATTCATAGATAATTTGACGAAAAAAAAAGATACGGTTGCGAGACTGGATCACCCACAAGCAGATTTTTCCACTTCGCCTTCTTCGCTCTCTGCTTGAGAGCCTTGATCCTGTTCTGAATCTCACCATGTCTTTCTTCAGGCTGATTCATTTTTTTGTAGGGCAAACGGACAAGGCCCATGACCTTTTGCAGGACAGCAATGGTCATCTGTTAGGTTCTTGGCAAAAGGTAGATTTTCCACCATAGGTGTAAGCGAGTGAGATAATCGAGTGAAATGCATTCAAACATCCTTATAAGTTTATCCATTACGCGCGGACTGCATTATTT
>JAYYQI010000031.1:0-29215 GCA_036128475.1 Verrucomicrobiota bacterium | reverse complement strand
ACTCTTCGCTTGGGGCAAGATCGGCATTTCTTAGCCAATAGTGGCCAACCATCCGGTTCTCATCGGGGTTGGCGATAGCTCCGTTCTCCAAATCATCCATTGCCTGCAAAGCAGATGAGATGGAAGACGTCATCGATGATAAATATTCGTCGGAAAAATCAACGAAGGAAAAATCTGCCCAAAAGTGAGCATCCGGATGGGAGAGATATAGTTCAGGTTTCATATTCGTATTAATCTCCGTCAGTGATGGCGCCCAGTGATGCGGAGCTTACCAATTTTGCATACTTGGCGAGGACTCCGCGCTTCTCCTTGGGTTCGGGCTGTACCCAGGAAGATTTTCTATTTTCAATCTCATCATCGCTTAAATCAAGTGTGAGTTCATTCTTTTCCGCATCAATGGTAATTGGATCTCCGTTTTGTACCAAACCGATCAATCCACCCACGGCTGCTTCCGGAGTGACATGACCCACCACAAATCCATGACTGCCACCTGAGAACCTGCCGTCTGTGATGAGAGCAACCTCCTTACCCAGTCCCTTACCCATAATTGCACCGGTAGGGGAAAGCATTTCCCTCATGCCGGGTCCGCCAACGGGTCCTTCGTTACGGATCACCACGACATGCCCGGCCTCCACTTCACCACCAAGAATTCCCTTGAGGGAGGCTTCTTCCGATTCGTAAACGATCGCCTTGCCAGAAAACTTCAAGCCCTCCTTACCCGTAATCTTGGCCACAGCTCCATCAGCTGCGAGATTACCGTACAGAATACGGAGGTGACTATCGGGTTTGATGGGATCATTAAATGGACGCACCAAGTCCTGCCCATCCGGATAAGATGCATAAGGTTGGGCATCGGCTACATTTTCCGCCAGAGTCTTACCTGTCACCGTCATGCAGTCACCATGAAGAAGACCTTCTTCCAAAAGAGTTTTGAGAAGTGGACGTAATCCTCCAATACGTACAAAATGTGACATATTATATTTTCCACTCGGTTTTAGATCGCAGAGTAGGGGAACGCGTTTTCCAATCTCCGTAAAGTCATCGAGGGACAGTTTAACATCCGCCGCGTGAGCCATCGCCAGCAAGTGGAGCACGGCATTGGTCGAACCACCCAGAGTGATCACCACAGTGATGGCATTTTCGAAAGCCTTTCGCGTCATGATATCGCGTGGTTTGATATCCTTCTCGATCAAGTTGACCACAGCGGCACCCGCATCCTTGGCATCCAATTTCTTGTCTTCGGATATCGCAAGTTGGGCGGAACTGTCAGGCAGGCTCATACCCAATGCCTCAATTGCCGATGACATAGTATTGGCCGTGTACATCCCACCGCAGGATCCGGGACCGGGAATCGCTTTCTTTTCGATATTGGTAAGTTCCTCTTCGTCAATTTGGCCGGATGCATGAGCACCAACAGCTTCAAAGACGGATACAATATCAAGATTCTTTTCCTTATATATGCCCGGAAGAATTGTTCCCCCGTATACAAAAATTCCCGGACGATTCATTCGGGCGAGCGCCATGACACAGGCTGGCATATTTTTATCGCATCCACCAATGGCGACCAATCCGTCCATTCCTTCCGCTCCCACCACGGTTTCGATGGAATCTGCAATCACTTCGCGGGAAACGAGTGAATAACGCATCCCCGGAGTGCCCATACTTATCCCGTCGGATACGGTGATGGTACCAAAAGGCACGGCCTTTCCACCGGCTCCATCGACACCCTCCACTGATGCTTTGCCCAGTTCATCAAGATGGGAATTACAGGGAGTCACCATACTCCATGCGGAACATACGGCGACTTGAGGTTTTTCAAAGTCTTCGTCCTCGAATCCTACTGCCCGAAGCATCGACCGGTTAGGTGCCCGGTCCTTGCCGTCGACTACGATGGAAGAAAAATTACGATTACAACTACTCATGTTAAATTTGAATTAGGATTGAAGCGAAGAACAATATCGGGTTGTATATGGGTAGGCGAACACAAATCATATCTGTTTCGCCACCACTGAATGTATTTATTTTGGAAAAACCGAAATTAGAGTCGCTACGCGATGAGATCGATCAGATCGATGAGCAAGTTGTTAATTTGCTCAATAAACGCGTACGCGCGGCTGCCGAAATCGGTAAGATCAAGCATGAAATGGGGGTGGATCCCTATGATCCATCCCGTGAAGAGCAAGTATTTGAAAAAATTGAGGGTTTAAACGAGGGTTCCATTCCCCATGATTCCCTTCGGGCAATCTACCGGGAAGTCATTTCCTCCTCCATTGCCTTGGAAAAGGATTTGACCATTGGTTTTCTTGGACCGGAAGCAACATTCACTCATCAGGCGGCCATGCTTAATTTCGGATCCGCCCTTAGCTATCGTTCGCTGCCTGATATCCCCGACGTCTTTCAAGCCGTGGAAAAAGGGGAGTGTGACTATGGTGTCGTACCCATTGAAAATTCCACGGAAGGAGCGGTCAACCGATCCCTAGATTTATTAGTAGACACGGAACTTACAATCATTGCCCAAGTCTATTTAAAGATCGAACATTGTCTCTTCAGCCCGAGCTCGCTCGACAAAATTGTGGAAGTCCGTTCCAAGGATCAAGCACTCGCCCAGTGTGGGGAATGGCTACGGCGTAATCTACCCAATGCCCGACTCATTCCTGTTACAAGCACAGCGGAAGCAGTTCGCGAATCTGCGAAAGGGGAGGGGATTGCCGCGATTGCGGGTAAGCTTGCGGGTGAAGCCCATGGCGTACCTATGATCGATAGTGGGATTCAGGACCGTAAGGACAATGTCACCCGCTTTCTTGTAGTCAGTCGGAATCCATCTGCCAAAAGGGATGGGGTATCTTATCGTACGAGTCTTGTTCTTTCTCTGCCGGATCAGGTGGGTGCTTTGCAATCCTCCCTCAATCCATTTTCCTCACGCGGAATCAATCTATGCAAAATCGAATCCCGTCCGAGTAAGCGGAAAACCTGGGATTATTTCTTCTTTGTCGACTTCTTGGGTCACGCGGAAGACGAGGAGATTCGCGAGGCATTAAATGAAGTATCGGAAGCCTGTCCATATCATCGGATTTTAGGCAGCTACCCCGAGACTAAGTTGTAACCTAGAAAGTCCTGTTCTCTTACTGCCCCAAGTTGTATAGAGCCTGCACTTCTTCGGCGGATAAGGCCCGGTCGTAAAAACGCAGGTCGTCGATTAAGCCATCATAATAGTACCAATGTCCGTTGGTAGCGTGCTCTTCACCGAGCATCAGGGAACCAACGAATCCTGGGGGAACGCTAAATGTAACGGTTTTCAGGTTGTTGCCGTTTAAGAATATCTTAAGGCTTGATGCGTTGATGGTGTAACACAAGTGCGACCATGTACCCAAGGGTATGCTTGAGTCCGTAGTAATTTCAATTCCTTGTTTTTGACGAAATTTCAAATCGTTTTCTGTTAGAGCTAAGTAAAAAATACTAGCAGAGGAATTTTGGCTATCCCTCTTAGTACTGATGATTCTGGAAATCTTGACCGAGTTACCAGTCCAATGATAGGATTCGGGATTAACCCATAGTGATAGAGAGAAGTGGGTGACATTCATTTCCAAGGGTAAAATCATTCTTTGCCCCTGCTGTGAGAATGAACTACCTGAACTTTCAAAATCGTAAGATTGATTTGGGTTGCCAAATCGATCATTACCAAGGGTCGGGCCTTGTACTTGCGCGTGTTTACCATTTCCCGACATATCAAAGGCATTGCCATCAAAGGGATACCAAGCAAACATCCCGTGATTTAAATCTAGCGAATTTACCACAAACTCAGATTGAATTGACTCCACGCTACCAAAATCATTGCTCACCACCACCGAGTAGTTGCCGTCATGGAGTGTGGCGTTGGCGTCGGTGATAGTCAGAGTGCCGTTGGTTTCACCGGGTAGGTCCGTACCGTTCTTTTTCCACTGGTAGGTCAGGTATTTTCCCTCGGCAGAGACCGAGAAGGTATGGTTTGAATCCGAATAAACATTGGTGGCCTTTGGATGAGTGGTGATCTCAGGTTTTAAATATTTCAGGATTTGCTCGGTCAGGTGAGCGGTTGTTACGGAACCGGCGGCGGGGGTCAGGGTGAAACTCGGATTCGGACTGGCGTAGGTGGTGGAGGCCAAGGGGTTGGAACCAAGGTCATAAAGGGCCTGAATTTCGGTATTACTCAGCACGCGGTCGTAGATGCGGAGGTCGTCAAGGGTTCCATTTCCCAGTTCTTCCCATGAGAAACCGGTATGCCCAATTTGCCATGCCCCGATTGCGGAGGGCGAAGTTTCCGCATCATGCCATTCGGCTTTCTGGGCATCCAAGGAACCGTTGATATAAAGCTTTCGCGTTTTGGTCGCCTTGTGCAGCGACGCCGCGAAATGCATCCAGGAACCCGTATTAACGTTCGCGGTAGTGGTGAAATCCTGCGAGTTGCTACCCGCCTTGAAAGTCACGTGACCTCCCGATAAGAGAAAACCATAATTTTGTTCCGGACCGCCTAATATGCCAACTTGGGCGTACCAAGAATTAGAATTCCCTGACACCGTGGTCTTAAGCCACAAACTAACGGTGAAGACATCGTCCACCGGGCGAACCAAGGTACCGGAGTCATTGTTGCCGAAATGCAGGGCCCCGCCAATTTTGCCGGGGACCCAAGTGGCGTTGCCATCGTACCCAACGAGGGCGGCGTTAAAGCCGTTCCCTGAAACGTCATTGGCCACCACGCCCGTGGTTTCGTCGAAGGGCAGATGGACAACCAAGCCATCGGTGAGATCAGGTTGGGCAACATCACCTGCAAGGGTGATTCCCCACTTTTGCCCAAGGTACTGCTCGACCGTATCGATCTCAGAGGAGGACAATGGCCGGTCGTAAATGAGAACCTCCCCAAAGTTGCCCATAAAGTGCCAACTCTCAATTCCTCTTTTTCCAATCAAGTTGGATGCAATAAAGTCACTCGTTGACAGAGTTAAAAGATGAAAATCATGGTCAAATGCATTATCTGCATTGAAGGAAATTTGCTCTCCATTTTTTCTTCCGATTCCCGTTGAGATTGAAGGAGCGACGTAAATGTCTGAAAAATATCTAAAGTAAAGGTTACGTCCCCAATTTTCTGTTCCACTTAAAGAGAAAAATTGAGCCGTAGCTTGACTACTGATGTGCCTTTTTAACACCCAAAAGAAAGTTCGGCCTTGGGATATAGTGGGGAAGGAGAGCGATTGATTTCCATCAAAAACTAAAACGTTTAAATTTGGTTTTCCACTTATTTGACCGGAACGAATTTCAGGTTGATTAGTAACAGTCGCTTGGGTTGCATTGTGATCCTTGCCCGCCTTGTCAGCCCAGTTGGCGAGTTTGAGGTGGTCAGTGTTTGAGTCAAATTCTCCGTCGGCATCGACGTCGTTGGCATCGAGCCAGAGAACCAAACCGTTTTGCGGAATCCCCGAACCATCGGGGACGTCCACGGGCCAATTAGCCGAGTCCATTTCAGCACGAGCGTGAATGGAGATGACTCCTGCAGTCTTTCCGTGTTCGTTTGCAGCCGTTAGGTATACTCGATGGTAGCCAGATACTTGAGGTATTCCTGAGATTTCTCCGGTCACGACATTCAGACTAAGACCGTCGGGAAGCCCTTCCGCCCGGAATAGGTTTACATCCTTTTCAACCTGTATGTTCAGTGAAAATCCGTCCCCGATTGTGGCGTTGTATTCGCCCGCAGTACGAATGAACGGTGCTCTGACTTGGTTGTGGAGAAAAAGTACTTCGGGGGCGGTCAGGGCGATCTCGTAGATTCGAAGCTCATCAATGGCCCCAGAGTAGGGGGCGGTATTCGTTAATACCTTTTTCCCAAAGGTTATATTTGCACCCGTCAGCAAGTGGAAATGCCCATGCATTCCGGCCACAGTTGAAATTGGTTGACCATTCAGGAAGTATTCATAATAACCGGATTGTTCACTCCAAGCGAGGGTAAGGTGGATCCATCCGCTTGGTATAGGAGTGGTAGTTGCCGAATGTCTACTGCTGGTGTTTTCGTTGAAAAGACCAAGAGCAATGGATTCGTTGCTAAGTTTGGTGGACGATTCGTTGAAGATTAATCCTTTGTAATTTCCACACTGAAATAATGCAAATGGAGATGACCCCGCTTGTATGGAAAAGTTTGGCTTAAGCCAGAGTGCGATGGTTTTCATTGGGGACTCGTAGGAGGGCAATTTGAGATAGTTTGCGTCATCCCCTGGCAGTGCAAGCGCGCTCCCGTCCAGTCCACTTATGAGGGGGGCTTCGTCTAGGGGGCCGCTCAGTTCGACATGATGATTGTTACCGCTAGAATCATAGATGATTTTGCCAGTTTCATTGGGTTCGAACTTGTAATGGGCGGTCATTCCATCGACCGAGTTCGTTTGAATATTCTCTGGCACTTGCCACTTGTGCTTCAGGTAAGCCGTCACTGATGCGTTTTCGGATTTGCTCAGGTAGCGTTCGTAAAAAATGATTTCATGAATTTGTCCGGACCAAGATTTGGCCAGCTCAATCCATTCCAAAAATCTGTTGCAGGTGCCGTAGTAGACTGCGTTTTGGTCGTAAAAAATTGCACCTCTTGGAAAAATTCCATTCGTGAGTAGGGAATCTCCATGAAACATGATATTATTTTCATTTGTGGTAAAAATGGAACGCTTTAAACTTTTCCTAAGTGAAGCGTGGGTTACATTAAGGAGTACCGCGTCGCTGGTCTTGAGGCTCTCGGGTACCTTCATCACTATGAAAACAGTTGCGAGGGTGAAGTTTTGATCGAGCCGCATTTTTTCGGAAAGCAAGAAATGAAGGCTCTGCCGATTGCCATTCGTGGAAATTGTCGGGGCTAAATTCTCTTCTGGTTGCAAGAGGTGATTTTTATTCCCTGATCGATCGGACCAAATTTGTACCTTTGTACCTTCAGGCAGGTTGTCCGCAACACCATTTCCGTCGGTGTCTTGAGCGTCTAACCAAAGGACAAGACCATCAGTTGGTACTTGAGTTGCGTTGGCTTCCTCGAGTTCGGGGCCCGGTGCTCCTATCGCATCCCGCAGTAAGACTGGCAGGCTCGTCGTCTGTCCCAATGAATTGGAAATGCGAACGGCATAGGTATCATTTCCGTCCAAAACGGCGTTGGTTATTTGCAGTATGGGTGTGTTTGCTCCATTGAGGGACTGACCGTTCTTGAGCCACTGGTAAGAGAGGTTGTGCCCGCGGGCAGAAACCTCCAATTGAGCGGAGCCATTGGATCGATCATAACGGGCAAAGGGTTGCGTCGAAATCGATGGCAGGATGTTTAAGGCTCCAAGCACTTCCGGAGAAAGGCGGTTTAGGGAGATGGAGGAATCGGAGACATCTCCGGCTGTTAAGGCATAGGGGACGGACGCGAAGGGACGATCGGGGCTGAGTTGTTGGAAACCATTTACTCCGTCATTGAACCAGACCCGAAGCCGAAGGTTTGGGTGTTGCTGAAAGATCGAGGGATCGAGTGCACTCATTCCTGGAATCGCGGAATTGCCCAGCAAGATCGAATACAAGCCTCCGTTTACGGTTACGCTGACCGAGTCCTGGGGTTCGGAACCTCCGCCGCTCGTTCCGTCGTTACTCCAATGAGTGGAATTTCCATCGGGGTTGACCAAGGCGAATTTAAAGAGTCCCTGTCCATTGAAAGCTTCTCCATTTACGGCAACCTGCCCGGCATAGTTGAGGGTGGGGGGAACGGCTTGGGTATGAATAAAAATAACCAAGAATAGAGTAAGAAAACCAGTGATCCGTTTCATTTAATAAAATAATCGAGTAATTCGATTCATACGTCAATCACGGGTTCAACTAACGGGTATTACCCGAAAATTTAACTGAAATTAGAAAAAGAGTACGGATAAATCCTGATCCAAGCGAGCATGGCGAACGACAAGGTCTTCGATAAAGCCACGTAGTTCCTGATATTCCTTTTCCTTTCGAGGGGTCCATCTTTTCCCGGCTTTTAGAGTTTCACGAAGTCCGGAGACGAGAATGATTCCCCGAGATGATGCCTGGAAGGATTGCACAAAGTCGAGTACGGATGCACGGACCCATAAGGGTTCGATGGATTGCCTCCTGGCATTCCAGTGCGTAAAGCGAAAGGTTCGTTTGTTGGGGAAATGAAAACGTACGACTTGTTCGATACAATGTTCGAATGAATTCGAGGACATGTGCCGGTCGTCGTCATTTTCCCGCATGAAGGAAAGCGTGCGTTGTAATTGCAGAGTTTCCTCCTGCGTAGACACACTCCCAATCACCGCGAAGAGGGCGTTTAGGTTTTGAAGCCTCGTATAATCGTCCCGTTCAGTCGCCGCCTTTGCCACGTTCTTCCCCGCCATCCAAGTTCATGATTTCCTCGGCGAACCGAGATAATTCCATGAAATCCTCGTAAAAACTGGCGTAGCGCAACCAAGCGATCCCATCCACTTTGCGCAGGCGTTGCATGATCGCTTCGGCGATGGCCCGACTGGGTACTTCGCTATCGAATTCGTTTTCGATGCGGCGAAGGGTTTCGGACAGCATTCCGTTGATCTGCTCGGCATCAATGGGTCGTTTTGAGATTGCCCGTCTCAAACCCATAGCCAGTTTTGTTCGGTCGAAACTTTCGCGTCGTCCATCTCTTTTTACCACCACCAAGTCGTCGTGAAGAACTTCTTCGATGGTGGAAAAACGATGATTGCAACTAAGACATTCTCGGCGTCGGCGCGTAGAGGCGACCTTGCCGGCTCTCGTTTCGAGAACCTTGAGCTCGTCTGAAGAACACTTAGGACAGCGCATCAGTTACGTAGGATTCCATATACCACACGGAATGGTTATTTACACAGATGCAGGAAATTCTTCAAGATCATAATTCCATTTTCCGTCGCGAGGGATTCGGGATGGAATTGAACGCCCCAAATGGGAAGCTCCCGGTGACGCATCCCCATGATTTCATCGTCTTCGGATGTAGCGGTGATTTCAAGGCAGTCGGGGAGTGTGTTGCGTTCGACGACAAGCGAGTGATAACGAGTAGCGGGGAATTCTTGGGGCATATCGGAAAAAAGGTCCTTTTCATTGTGTTGGATGCGGGATGTTTTTCCGTGCATAAGTTGCTGAGCCCGGATGATTTTACCCCCAAATGCTTGACCAATTGATTGATGTCCAAGACATACCCCGAGGATGGGTATTTTGCCTGACCAAGTTTCGATTGCCTGTAGACTAATTCCGGCCCGATCTGGGTCGCATGGACCCGGAGAGATAACGAGGCCGTCAAATCCTTCAAGGTTGAGCTCGTTGATACCAATGGCGTCATTGCGAACCACTTCCTGCTCCACCCCCAACTCGCCGAAATACTGAACGATGTTGTAGGTAAAGGAATCGTAGTTGTCGATGACGTAAAGGCGCATATTAATACAATACTTTTAAATCGAGAATCCCTGCTTGCGGGCTCTTTCCTTAAGTCTTAGGGCATGTAGGCGGATGAAGCCACCGGCGTCTTCGGGTGCGTAATCACTTTCGTCGTCGTCCATGGAGGCGATTTCCATATCATACAGGGATTGATCGGATTTTCGACCCACAGTGGTGACGTTTCCTTTGTAGAGTTTTAAGCGAACGGTGCCCGAGACGGTTTTCTGGCTGTCGTCGATAAGAGCTTGGAGAGCTTCCCTTTCGGGTGCGTACCAGAATCCATAATAGATGAGTTCGGCATAGCGGGGAATGAGGGAGTCGCGCAAGTGCATGAGGTCACGGTCCATCGTGAGAGTTTCAAGCTGGCGGTGGGCACTTAGAAGAATAGTTCCACCCGGTGTTTCGTATACTCCTCGACTTTTCATGCCCACAAAACGATTTTCTACGAGATCGACCCGGCCAATCCCATGTTTACCGGCAATTTCATTGAGCTTTTTTACGATCTCGGATGGGGTGGCTGATTCTCCGTCGATGGCCACGCAGTCACCTTGCTGGAAATCAAGCTCGAGATATTGTGGTTCGTCGGGTGCGAGTTCTGGATCCACGGTGAGTTTGTACATATCCCGGTTGTCGGGTGTGGTTGGATCAAACCATGGGTCTTCGAGGATACCCGCTTCGTAGGAAATGTGCCAAAGATTACGATCCATGGAGTAGGGTTTGGATGCACTGGCCTCGACATCAATTCCATGTTCCCGGCAATATTCGATCATTTGTTGGCGACCGGGGAAAGTTTTCCGGAAATCAGCATCTCGCCAAGGGGCAAGAATCTTGAGATCGGGAGCAAGGGCACAAAAAGTAAGTTCGAAACGGCACTGGTCATTTCCTTTGCCGGTGGCACCATGAGCAACGGCGGAGGCTCCGAATTCGCGGGCGATTTCGATCTGGGCCTTGGCGATCAAAGGGCGGGCGATCGATGTGCCTAGTAAATACTGGGATTCATAGATCGCATTTCCGCGAACCATGGGATAAATGAAATCCTTGGCAAATTCATCAACCAGATCGAGTGTACGGTGTGCGGTTGCTCCGGTGGCAAGCGCTTTCTCTTCAAGTCCGTCGAGTTCCTCTTCCTGTCCAACGTCGGCGCAATAGGTAATGACTTCCGCATTTTGCGAATTGGCGTACCAGTGGACGAGCACGGAGGTATCAAGTCCTCCGGAATAGGCGAGTATGATTTTCATGTGTTTCTAAGAAGTAAATTTAGGATAGAGTAAGTTGGCGTAGAATAGCCTTTTGCATATGGAGACGATTTTCGGCCTGATCAAATAGAATGGATTGTGGGGATGCGAGTACGGATTCTGTGACTTCCTCTCCGGGATGGGTTGGCATGCAGTGCATGAAGATGGCCTCCGGTTTTGCGGAGTTAAGCATTCCGTCGTTTACCTGATAGGGGGACATCACTCGTTTACGTTCATCCGTTTCCTCTTCGCAGCCCATGCTTACCCAGACATCGGTGTAGAGGACATCGGCATTTTGGCAGGCGATGCCGGGATCGGTTTGATGTTCGTAATTCGCGGGTAGATCATGTTGCTGAAGGTAATCGGTGATCTGGTTGTTGGGTGCGAATTCCGCGGGACCGGCTAGTTGGATTTCCATGCCAAAGAGGGCTCCGGCCAAAATCCATGAATTTGCCATATTGCACTGGGTATCTCCCAGAAAGGTAAGTTTTTTTCCTTTCAGAGAGAGTGGATCTTGGGAAGAACCAGTTTTTTCGAGGAGAGACATACAATCTGCGAAAATCTGACAGGGGTGTAGAAAATCAGTGAGGGCATTGACTATGGGAATGGATCCATGCTCGGCGAATTCCTCGATAATTTCGTGCCCGTGTGTACGAATGATTAATCCGTCGAGGAAACGGGAGAGAACCTTTACTGTATCCTCAATACTTTCACCTCGTCCAATTTGGGTGGATGATTGATCAAGAATGAGAGGATGGCCTCCAAGTTCGCGGATACCCACTTCAAAAGAGACGCGGGTACGCGTACTCTTCTTGTGGAAGAGCATACCCCATGTCTGCCCGGCGAGGTCAGTGGTTGGACGCTGAGCCCGGTTGGTTTTGTATGCGAATGCGTGTCGGAAAATTTCTTGGATTTCGGAGATGGTGAAATCGTTTTCCTGAAGAAAGTGTTTCATTTGCCTGCTTCGTTGGGTTGAAAATTGGAAAGACTGGAGTCCACGATTTTCATGGCTTGCTCGATTTCACCCTCCTTAACGTTGAGGGGAGGAAGGAAGCGTATGGCTTGGCCTCCTGCTCCAACTACGAGCAAACCACTTTCCCGAAGTTTTTGTACCAGGGAAGCGGGGTCGCACTTAAAGGCTAGGGCGAGCATCAGTCCGCGTCCACGTACTTCGGAAACGAGATTGGGATATTTGGTGATAAATTGAGAAAGTTCAGATTTGAGATGTTCGCCTTTTTGACGGGCAGCGGAGATGAGATTCTCTTCTTCGAGTACGTCAAGCACGGCATGGGCCGCGGAGCAGGCAAGGGGAGATCCTCCAAAGGTGGTTCCGTGACTACCGGGTCCAAAGGTTTTGGTGAATTCTTCGCTAATCCAGATGGCTCCAATGGGAAATCCACCTCCCAGTCCCTTAGCCATAGCCACTGCGTTTGGTTGAATTCCGGATTTTTGAAAACCTAGAAATTCTCCGGTTCGTCCAATTCCGGCTTGTACTTCATCCAGGAGAAGAAGAACATTTTTCTCGGAGCAGATTTGGGATAATTTGCATAGAAAGGAATCCTCGGCTTCGTATATGCCGCCTTCTCCCTGGATGGACTCTATAAGCACAGCGCAAGTTTGTGCGTCGATGGCATCTTCGAAGGCATCAATATCATTGAGGGGCGCGAAGGAAAAAGTGGGGAGCAGGGGCTCGAAGCCCTTGCGGTATTTCGGAGATGCGGTGGCGGATAGAGCTCCGAGTGTACGCCCATGAAAACCATTTTCGGCCGCCACAAATTTGGTTTTTGGACTATCCTTTGATTGGTTTCCAAATAAGCGGGCAAGCTTGAGGAGTCCTTCATTGGCTTCGGCTCCACTATTACAAAAGATCAATTTACCCGGTCCTATTTTTTCGACGAGTCTTTTGGCTAAGCGGACTTGTTCGGGAATGGAATAAAGATTAGAGCAATGAACAAGTTCCTTGGCCTGGGAAGATAGGGATTGGACCCAGTGAGGATGACTATGTCCCAGATTGCTAACGGCAATTCCGGAGGTGAAATCGAGATATTCCTTTCCGTCTGAGTCCCAAACCTTGGTTCCTTGTCCGCGAACGATTTCGATCGCAGGTGGTGCGTAATTACCAACCAGATACTGGCTATGTTCGGGTGAGACCATTGGATTATTGAGTGGAATGAACGATCTCCGTTCCAATTCCCTGATCTGTGAAAATTTCGAGAAGAATACTATGGGGTAGGCGACCGTCAATAAAGTGGACCCGGTTAACACCGGAGTCGAGGGCTTCCACTGCACTGTTTACTTTGGGTAGCATGCCCTTGGCAATTACGCCTTCTTGTTTGAGGGAATCGACTTGGTTTACGGGTAAGCTGGAAAGTAGGGATTCAGGGTCTTCGGGATTACGCAGTAGACCAGGTACGTCGGATAAATAAACCAAGCGTCTAGCTCCCAGTGCAATGGCCACTTGGGCGGCTACAGTGTCAGCATTGACATTGTAACATTGTCCGCCGGCATCGGATGCCGTGGAAGAAATGATGGGCATAAATCCATTTTCGAGAGCCTCCAAGATAGGGGTTGTGTGGACTTCCGAAATTTCGCCAACGAATCCGAGATCCGGTTGTTGATCGAGTTTTTGGCAACTTAGGATTTCTTTTCCAGGAAGCCTGCGAACTTGGCAATCGTAGGAACTTACAAATTCGGCAACTTCGCCATTTACTTGATCATTAAGAATTTCATCAACCACGCCAATGGTTTGGGCATCAGTAACGCGAAGGCCGTCAATAAAAGTGGCTTCCAGTCCTCGAGTTTCCAGTTCTTTGGTAACGGCTTTTCCTCCTCCGTGAACCACTACGACTTTGATACCGACAAAGTGGAGAAATACTAGATCCTGGGCGACCCGTGAACGAACAGCGGGATCGGGCGAATCCATAAAACTGCCCCCATATTTTACAACGAAGACCGATCCCCGGAATCGGCGGACATAGGGAAGAGCTTCCATTAATATGGCGGCTTTTCCTTGGCTGTCTTCGTGTTCAATCATTTGAGTTATTCGCTTTTGTTGAAATTGACGTATTCTTCACTCAGGTCGTTGGTCCAAATCTCAGCGGTTCCTTTTTTCATTTTCAGATCCAAGGTAATGGTGAATTCCTTCTTGGAAACAATTTCTTTCCACTGGCTCTTATTGGCCGGAAGAGGTTGACCATCGATTAAGGCAGGAATATGACCATAAAATAAATCAAGCTTGGCAAAATCCAGTCCTACTTTTGCATAACCAGCGGCATCGACTAACCGGCCCCAGTTGGGATCCGATCCATACCAGGATGTTTTAACCAATAGAGAGTTGGCGATGCATCGGGCTACTTTTTGCGCATCTTCATTGCTTTTAGCTCCGTTTACGCGAACTTTTACGAATTTGGTAACCTTTTCTCCATCCGATACGCATTTTCGTGCCAAGCAACTACAGACTTCTTCGACCGCTTCGCTAAATCTTTCGACTACCTTGGTTTCTTCCTTCTTGAGATTTATACCGGTGGCGTTATTTGCCAGTAGTACCACGGAGTCATTGGTACTCATGTCACCATCGATGGTCATCCGGTTGAAGGATTGATCAACGGCTTGTTGGAGAATGGGTTGAAGAAATGCGTTTGAAGCACCAGCGTCGGTCGTGAGGAAGGCAAGCATAGTTGCCATATTCGGTTCAATCATGCCTGCTCCTTTGACCACGCCTCCTATTGTTACTTCACCGGTTGGCGTATCGATTTTGGCGGAGCATGATTTTGTACAGGTATCGGAAGTGAGAATAGCTTCTTGGAAAGCCCGAGCGCCATCAAATTCACGAATAATATCGTCGGTGGCGGCTCGAATTCCCGCCGTGATTTTGCTCATAGGGAGAAGGACCCCAATTCTTCCCGTGGAGAAAACAAGAATCTCTTTGGAATGAACTCCGAGATGACGGGCAACTTCGGAGGCCATTTTTTTAGTGTCGGTCTCCCCTTGAGGACCAGTGCATGCATTGGCATTCCCGCTATTTGCGACAACCCCATGAAAAGTTGCTCCTTTTTCTGCTAAGATACCTTGGCAATAAGTTACCGGAGCAGCCTTTACGTCATTGGTAGTAAATACGCCGGCTGCAGAGCATGCCCGTTTGGAATAAATGATGCCTAAATCGAGCTTCCCATCCCGCGTTCCTTTAACGTCGCAATGAACGCCCGAGCCAAAGAAACCTCTTGGTTCGGTTATCCCGTCTCCATTTTCAAAGAATTTCACAGCAATCCCAACTCCTGTTCGTATCCCTGACAGACATTCATTGCTTGAATGGCTTGTCCACCAGCTCCTTTGATCAAGTTGTCTTCAGCCGAACAAATAACATAGCGTTGTGTCCGCTCATCAACGTGAAGCGAGAAGTCGATTCTATTGGTTCCCGTAACCGCTGAAGTTTCAGGAAAAACACCGATAGGCAAAATTTTGGTAAATGGAGAGTTTGAGTAAGATGCTTCCCAACATTCCATAATTCCATTGGGATTTGGAATATCTTTGAATGGTACCGAGATTGTACTGCATATTCCTTTGTTCATCGGAGATAAATGTGGATGAAAAGAAAGGATGACGGTTTTTTGCGCAAAAAACGACAATTGTTCCTCAATTTCCGAAAGATGCCTATGTTTGGGAAGGCCATAAGCGGATGAATTTTCATTTCTTTCGCAGAAGAGCAGGCGTTCGTTGGCGGTTCTGCCGGCCCCACTTATTCCGCTCATTGAATTGGCCACAATTCCATCGGTGGATATCAAATTTTCCCGGAGTAATGGAGCAAGAGGAATAAGGATGCTAGTAGGGTAGCAACCGGGAGACGCAATCAAGGAAGACTTTTCCCAAGACAAGTCATGAACTACAGGTAAACCATATTGAGCTTTATACAACCCTTCGGGGGCGGGGTGGGGGGCTCCGTAGTATTCCTGATAAATTTCATCGGAATCGAGTCGGAAATCTGCAGATAGATCAATAACTTTTTTCTCGGCTTCCAGTAGGGGGATTGCATACTCCGCGGCCGTTCCATGTGGTAGGGCCAGAAAGAAAAGTTCAAGCGAATCATCCGTACTTAGTTCTTCCAAAGATGGATTGGTGAAATACAAACCTCGATCTTTCCCACGCAAGAGCGGGATGGCATCCTCTAGTTTCGAACCATCCAGTGATCTGGAGGTAATCCGAGATAAATTTACTTTGGGGTGATTAAGAAGAAGTCTAACGAGTTCCCTCCCCGAATAACCGGATGCTCCAATGATGCAAACATTCATAATTTAAGTTTCTCGATATGTCCTTAAACACAAACCCCCCGGTTGGTGTTCCGAGGGGCGGTGAAAAGAATATTCTATAAATTTTATCTTTTTGAAAATTGAAATCTCTTTCTTGCCCCGGGTTGTCCGGCCTTCTTTCTTTCGATTTTTCGGGGATCTCGTCGCATATGTCCCGCTTTTTTAAGGGGAACACGTAATTCCCCGTTCATTTTTTCGAGGGCTCTTGATAGTCCGTGACGAATGGCGCCTGCTTGTCCGGTTCCACCACCACCGGTAACACTGACGGTAACATCGATGCTATTGGTCATCTCAATGGTGTTAAGAGGGGACAGAGCCATTTTTCTTTGTTGATCCGTCTTGCAGTAATCGGAGATATCTCGGTTGTTGATAACAAAATTACCGGTACCTTCCTTGATTCGAACTCTTGCAGTGCTGGTCTTTCTGCGACCGGTTGCGAGATATGTGGTGGTTTTGGCCTTAGCACTCATGATTTTAAAAATGATTAAAGAAGGGGAGATGGTTGTTGGGCTTCGTGGGGATGCTCACTACCTTTGTAAACTTTCAACTTTTTAAGCATTGCTCGCGCAAGTTTGTTTTTGGGAAGCATGCCCTTTACGGCGTTGGTGATAATGAATTCGGGACGTTTTTCCCTAAAATCCGCAACATTACGATATTTTTCATTCCCCATGTACCCACTGTAGAACATGTATTGTTTTTGTTCTTCCTTGGCACCGGTAAGCTTGATCTTTTCGGCGTTGATAACCACCACATAGTCACCCGTGTCGACATGTGGGGTGTAGGTGGGTTTATTCCTTCCCCGCAGAGCGTTGGCGATGGATACGGCCAAACGCCCAAGGATTTGACCGTCGGCGTCGACGATCTTCCAGTCGTGAGTAGCAGTTTCTGGTTTGGCGAGTGTAGTCTTCATCAATTTGGGGAAAAAGAATCAAAATGAAGCAAAAATGATTGTTCGTCAATCGAACAATTGGAGAAATTGAAAAAGTTTAAATGACTCTAAAATTGGCCCGTGCCCAAGTCGGACAAGGTTTGGTCATAAAATTTACGACCGTAACCCATCACTCGATCGGTGTTGTCGAAGACCACGGGCATATATCTTTGTTCGATATCCTTGTTGGCAAGGGTACCTTCATTACCACCTTTGCGAATCTTGTAGAACCAGACACTTCCCCAGTCATACCCCTCGACATAATTGGCTATGCCTGAAAGCTCATAAACTTGACCCTTAGTCATACCCACAGCCAATCCCATAAGGTTTTCGATGTTTTCCTTAACTTCTGCGTCACTGTCCGCGAAGGGATTGCTCACTCCTCTGGAGCATCCACCTAAGATGAGTAATGAGGCCGTAAAGAAAAAGAATAACCTCGAAGGCGTGGAACAAAATACTTTCATTGTGCTTTTTTACTCAAGCAAGGGGCATTTGTGCAATACCAATCTTGTTGGGGTTCAAATTTGAGATCAGATAAAGATTTATGAAAACTGGACAATTGTCAGTCAGATACAGTTGTAAGTTTTTCGAGAGCCAGGTAGCTCCTTTGGATCATTTCCCTCGGATCATCAAGCAGATTGGCTGCGGCAAGCGCATTGTCGAGTAATTGATTGGCTACGAGATGAGCGGTGTCTTCGTCGGTTTTCTTGAGATCGTTAAGTCCTCGAATTATTGAGTTTTTAGGATTGATTTGAAGTTTAACGGTCGGGTCGGGCAAAACTCCTTCGGGTCCCTGCATCATCTTCATGACGCGTCGAGCAGAGGCTCCTCCCATGGCGTCGCTTCCGACAACGCAGACAGGACTATCAATAAGCCTTTCACCAGTTTCTACTTCGGAGACTTTTTCCTTGAGGCTGTCCTTGAGCCATTTGCAAAGGGATTTGATATCCTTCTTGCTTAGGTATTCTTCGGATTCCTCGTCTGCGATCTTTTCCAGTTTGAGTTCATCCGAATCGGCAGAAATGATTTTCTTCTCCTTATATTCCCTCACGGTTTGCATGACATACTCGTCAACGGGTTCAGTGAGAATGAGCACTTCGAGTCCGCGTGCCTTCATTGCCTCAAGATAGGGTCCCGCTTCGATAGATTCACGACTTTTACCGAAAAGGAAAAGAATTTCCTTTTGTTCGCTGGCCATTCTCTCCAAATACTCGTCCAAACCGGTTAATTCTCCTTTTTCAAGGGCAGTGGATTCGAAGCGGAGTAATTTGGCCAAGTCTTCACGGTAGGTAAAATCGGTTGCAGCTCCTTCTTTAATGAGCATCCCGAATTCCTTCCAAAATTCCAAGTATACTTCAGACTGTTTTTTCGATTGTTCATTCAGAAAACGCAAAAAGCGTTTGGTAAGGACTTGGTTGAGTTTACGCAGTAATTCGCTGTCCTGCATGGTTTCGCGCGAAACATTCAGTGGTAAATCCGAGCTATCCACTACTCCCTTTAGGAATCTGAGCCATTCTGGGAATAAGCCTTTGGGTTCAGCGTCGATCAGTACTTTACGGCAGTGGAGCGCGACTTTGTTTTCGTTGCGAAACATACCCATTTTTTCCATGTTTCGCTTGGGTACGAAAAGAAGCGCATTGATTTCCAATGGAGCATCTGCAGAAAAGTGCATCCGCATTGAGGGTGCCTCAAAATCGTTGGATTGAAATTTGTAGAATTCCTCGTATTCCTCGTCCGTAATCTCATTCTTGGAACGCAACCAAATCGCATCCACTGTGTTGACTTTTTCGCCATTTACAGAAACGGGAAACTGGACGAATGCGGAGTATTTCTTAACGATATCCTTAATCCGATCCTCCTTGGCGAAATCGGAGAAATCCTCCTTTAGCTTAATTACAATTTTGGTCCCTCTTCTTTGACCATCAACTTCCTCGATTTGATAACTTCCGCCACCATCACTTTCCCAGCAATATCCCTTACCTTCCTTCTGCCAAGTTCTTGTGAAAACTTGAACGCTCTCGGCGACCATAAATACGCTGTAAAATCCCACGCCGAATTTCCCAATGAGGGCGTCGTTCTTTTCGCCATCGGATTTAAGGGCTTCCATAAATTCCTTGGATCCTGAGTGAGCAATGGTTCCAAGGTTTTTGACGAGCTCTTCTTCGGTCATTCCGATGCCGAAATCCTGAATCACTAACTGCTTAGCTGAGTCGTCCGTAGTTAGGTTAATCTCGAGTTCAAGATTATCATCTACGATTTCTTTCTCTGTAAGTTGGGTGCGGCGAAGTTTTTCCAATGCGTCGGAAGCATTTGAAATGAGTTCCCGGACGAAAATCTCCTTATCCTTGTAAAGAGAATTTACTACAATATCGAGGACCTGTTTGGTTTCCGCTTGGAATTGGTGTTGTTCTGTTTTGCTCATGATGAAAAAGGTGGAGTATTTTAATAAGTAGTTGCAACTCTTCAAGTGAGAATTGCATAAATTGGTTTTCTATCCGTTGGGGAACTTTCGACGGAAATGTTCGTATGCTTCATTAATTTCCTTTGCCTTTTGTTCCGCCACGCTACGAATTTCGGGTCCCATGGCCAAAACTTTGTCTGGGTGATATTGAGCTATGCGTTTTCTGTAAACAGACTTTATGTCTTCAAGCTTACTGATCTCTTCCATCGATAAGCCAAGGACCTCGGCAAATGCGATGTCTTCCGGACTCGGTTCTTCCGAAGTTTCTTCACTTGTGTTTTCCTCTATCGTATCCTCGCTATCTGATGTTTCGGAGGCAATATCCGAATTTTCCGGCGATTCCTCCATTTGTTCTCCCTGAGTTTTGCTTTCAGGTTCGATTGGTGTTTCTTCTTCTTTCGTTTTCTTCTCGTGTACTTTGGGCTTGAGGGTGAAAAAATGATCCAGTTTCCAAATCATCCACCAACTTGAACAAAAAAGTAATGCCCATGAAATTTTTTTGAGACCATTGGTAATTGTATTGGGTGAACTCCCCATAATCTCTCTCCAACCTGTCCAGGATGAATATTCAATAAATAGTTCTCTGCTCAAATAATCTGCAAGGAAGAATGATAAAAATAAGCCAAGCAGACCTCCCCATAACAGGCGGAGTACATGGATTTTGCCAATCATGAACCAATGGGGGGTAATTTTCCAGTGCAGGTCTGGTAAAGGAATAAAATAATTCCGCCCAAAATCATAACGATCCATTTTTTAGTCTTACTCATTTAATTATTTCATGAATTGCGATTGCATTTGATCAAGAGAAATCCACATGAGCGAAATTTCAATTTCTATTTTATGGGGGAAATACTTTAAGTTTTGGATTTACGACTTTAGGGAAGAAGCCTCTTTATGCCCTATAAAATTTACTTTTGTTCGTGAATCCGTCTTTAACAAAAGAGAATATATTCTCGAGGGATGGTTTCTTTGCTTATAAGAAAAAAGTGGTGGTAGGGGTCGGATTCGAACCGACGAACGCACGAAGCGGGCGGATTTACAGTCCGCATCCTTTAGCCACTTGGATACCCTACCTGCAAGGTGTGCTAGAGTACCAGATGCTTTTTGAGAATCAAGCCGATACTGATGAAGAATTCGGCTTTCAAGACTTGCTTCTTCGATAAAATTCAAAAAGTATCATGTCATGTCCCAATTTCCGGTTAAATCGGTTATCGGACTGACTGGAGGCATTGCGTGCGGGAAAAGCACTGCACTGAAGTTCTTTATGGAGTCCGGCATTGGAACGATATCGACCGATGATATCGTTGCTAGGTTATATCGAGAAAATGAAGAATTAATTGACGCCGTGTCCTCTCGTTGGAATTCCAGGGACATTTTTGAAGATGGAAAAATAGCCAAGTCAAAGATTGCTCAAATCATATTTAATTCAAAGGCTGAAAGAGAATGGCTCGAATCCATAATCCATCCTATCGTTCGTAAGGAATGGACAGATATCGTTAGCAAATCTGATAAAAAAACTCAGGTCGTGGAGATTCCTCTACTCTTTGAAAAAGAAATGCAGGCAGATTTTCAGTGGGTTATTGCCGTCTATGCATCTATCGAGGTTCGTCAAGTTCGACTTGAACAAAGAGGTTTGACTAAAGAGGAGGCATGCTTGAGAATAAAAAATCAGTTGCCGCTTGAAGAAAAAGTCAGGCATGCCGACTTTGTTTTCTTGGCCAATAGTTCCGAGAGTTTCCTCAAGCGACAAGTTCACAATTTTGTTAAGAATTTTTTCTAAATTCAAAATCGTAATCCTTTAATCGTTATTCAATGCCTACCCAAAATAAATCTAAGTCGGAAGAAGAAACCGAAAAAGAATCCAAATCTGTATCGAAAGTTGATAACTCCTCCAAGGAGTCAGTGAAGGATAAACCAACTGAGAAAGAAGAAACTTCGGGCCAGCTTTTCTTTAGTACGGACGGTTCCGAACCAGAACCCCCCAAAGAGAACCCATTTCCTGATGAGCCTTCTGAAAAGCAGGGGTCAGGTGGTAGTGAATCAGGGGGGGCGAGCGAACCTTCAAGTCACAAGAATCCCGGTCGAAATCCCAACGCCACAAGAAAGCCTAACGAGCAAGCGGGCCCGAGTGGCAATCAAAATTCACCCGGTAAAAAACAAAATTGGCAAGATAAGAAGAGACCTAAGAATAGACAGAGACAAAAATTCAAGAAACCCAAGAAATTACCTTATGAAGAAACTGAGGTGAAGGCTTTGGAGATTGGGAATTTGCTTGAAAATGAAAGTCTCAAGACGCTAGAGGGGATTCTCGCAATTGCGGAGGAATTTAATTCAACTGACTCAGATTTTATCTCCTTAGATAATTTACTGGGTTTGAATTTGAATGACTTGAAGGAATCAGTCGGTAATCTAAATTTGGAGATTGATCTACCCGTAGCTCCACTCCGTGAGGAGATTATTGATATGGTATTGGATGCATGTTTGGAAAAGAAGGGTGCCGTCAGTATTACAGGAATCATTCAGGTGATGGAAGATGGACATGGATTTCTTCTTCAAGAGAAAGATAACTATCGCTTGAAATCTCAATCCCCTTTTGTGCCTGAGCCTTTGGTGAAAAAATATGGTTTAAAGACCGGGCAATTGGTTAAGGGTTTCATTCGCGCTAAGATGGATGAGGCGACCTGTCCGTTCATGCTCCAAGTGGAATCGGTCATGGATGGTCCTCCGGAAGAAGCAAGTAGAGTGACTCCTTTTACTGAACTAATTCCGTACTATCCATTGGAGAGAATTTTTCTCGAAACCGATGAGAAAGCGGAATGGGATAATGTTTCCATGCGTGTCGTCGATTTAGTCTCTCCCATTGGTTTTGGCCAGCGTGGTTTGATTGTAGCACCACCAAGAACGGGAAAGACAGTCTTACAGCAAGGTATAGCCAGGGCACTCAGAGTGAATAATCCGCAAGCTCATTTAATTGTCTTGTTGGTTGACGAAAGACCCGAGGAGGTGACTGATTTTAGGCGACAAGTTCCGGATGCTGAAGTGATTGCTTCGACCTTTGACGAAAGTGCTGAGAGTCATGTGCATGCGGCTGAAATCGTTATCGAAAAAGCCCGTCGTATGGTGGAGCATAATCAGGATGTTGTTATTCTTCTGGACTCTATCACAAGACTTGCCAGAGCATATAATACCACCATGCCTAATAGCGGAAAGATTTTGAGTGGTGGTGTCGAGGCGACAGCCCTGCAAAGACCAAAGAGATTTTTTGGTTCGGCCAGAAATATTGAAGGTGGAGGTAGCTTGACAATCCTTGGAACGGCATTGGTCGAAACTGGTAGTAAAATGGATGAAGTCATCTTTGAGGAATTCAAGGGAACCGGCAATATGGAGCTTCATCTTGATCGTGAGCTATCAAATAAGAGAATTTTTCCATCTCTGGATTTTGAGAAAAGCGGAACTCGTAAGGAAGAACTTCTCTACCATCCCGATGAATTGAATAAAATTTACTCCCTCCGAAGGTCTCTCAAAGGAGTACCGCCGACTGAAGCAATGGAGATGTTTATTCAGCGAGTCCGAAAGACAAAGAACAATCCAGAGTTTTTGATGGGCTTAGGTAGATGAGCTTGTGCCTGCGTTCTTATTTTAATAGGCAGTGTCATGTAGACTGAACCCATGAATCCCACCGACGAATTCATTCTGGAAGCATTCAAAAGCCAAGGGCTGACGAATGACTCGATGCTTTCGGAAATTTTGGCTGAAATCGAAAACAAGCCCGAATCTGAAGTTGGTGATAAGGATTTGTCTTTAATGAACTTGGTGCTCGAAAAAACGGGTATGCCCGCCATTGAAGTGGTTAACTTTCTGTCCGCCGAGTTGAACATGGAGCCTGTTGATTTGGAAAGCGTGGACCCTGCTGAGGAAATTATTTCTCTTGTTTCTGCGGAGTGGGCCCGAAAATACGAAGTCTTTCCCATTTCCGCCAATGGAACGGAAATAGAAATCGCTTTTGGTAATCCTCTCGATGAAGATGGTTTTGATAATTTGACTCATTTATTGGGTAAAACGATTAATCCCAAGGTTGCTTATCGGGGACAAGTCCTCCAGGCAATTGATGAAGCTTACGGATCGGCGGAAGATCGTAAGGTTAATGAGTTCTTCGATGATATGGGTGATTCGGGGATCGAGATTGGGGATGGGGTGAAACCCGAAGACATAAGCGAGGAAGATGCACCCATTATCAAGTATGTTCATTCGGTGATTAAGGATGCGCTTGATATGCGTGCTTCCGATATTCACATGGAACCGTTGGAGAAGAAATTTAGATTACGTTTTCGAGTGGATGGAAAGCTGCAGGAGCAACCTGACCCGCCCAAGAGATTACAGCCTTCGATTATTTCTCGGACTAAGCTAATGGCGAACGTCAGTCTTGCGGAAAAAAGAGTGCCTCTCGATGGTAGGATTAATGTCAAGGTTGGTGAAAAGGTGATCGATCTGCGTGTTTCAACTCTTCCTACTGTCCACGGGGAAAGTATAGTCATGCGTATTCTTGATAAGGAAAGTCTGAGCTTAGGCCTTCCGCAATTGGGATTTTTCTCGGATGATCAACAGTTATTCGAGGAGGTTATATCTTTGCCCGATGGGATATTTCTTGTAACTGGGCCTACGGGTTCAGGTAAATCGACTACCCTGTACTCCGCCTTGAATGCAATTAATAAGCCGGATCGGAAAATTATTACCGTTGAAGATCCGGTTGAGTATGAAGTTGCCGGGATCAATCAGGTTCAGGTCCGAGCGGATGTAGGAATGACTTTCTCGGCGGCATTGCGAGCTATGTTGAGACAAGCTCCCAATATCGTAATGGTTGGTGAAATTAGAGATTTAGAAACTGCGGAAATAGCGATTAATGCATCCTTAACTGGTCATATGGTATTCAGTACTTTGCATACAAATGATGCACCAAGTGCAGTTTCAAGATTAATTGACATGGGGGTGAAGCCTTTCTTGGTGTCAGCGTCCTTACGTGCTGCCTTGGCACAGAGGTTGGTTCGTGCAATTTGTCAGAATTGTAAGCAACCGTATGACCCAACTTCCAGCGAATTGTCTGTATTGGGTGTTGCCGAGGATCAATTGGGTTCAACCAATTTTATGCGTGGAGCGGGTTGTGAGAAATGCGCGGATAAAGGTTATCGTGGAAGAAAAGGTGTGTTCGAAATTTTTGCTGTCAATGAAGAGATCGAAGAGATGATTTATCACAATGTTAGTATTGTGGAACTTCGCAAAAAAGCTCGTGAAATGGGTATGCGTACGATGCGTGAGGATGGTTTTCGTAAGGTTTTGGCCGGTGTCACTACACTGGATGAAGTGCTGATGGTAACCACTGAACAGGAATAGTTATGTTGTACGCAGACTACAACTCCAGTGTGCGCGATATCTTCAAGCAGGTAGAAGGTGTTTCCCAGCACGGATTGGACGAGCTCTTCGATGAGGATGTAAAGACAGGTGAGAAGTCTTTTGCGGATGCAGTAATTCATGCGGGCATTGCATCGAGAGAAGATATTTTCAGCCTGGTTTCCGAATTTCTTGGTTATGAATTACAAATCGGACAAGTAGATGAGATCGATCCGGAATGCTTGAAGGTAATTGATTCTGAAACTGCGAATCAATATCGAGTGGTTCCCTTATATCTTTCGGAGAATGGAATCCATCTGCTGTCTGCGGATCCTTTTAACTCCTCGATTATTGATGACCTTTCCTTCTCATTGAAGATGGAGATCTATCTTATTGTTGCGGATCCACATCATGTTGAAGTCCTGCTTGAAAATCACTACAAGCAAGAAGAGAATTCTTTGCAGGATTTACTCGGTGATGTTGGGTTGGCTGATTTTGAAGACTTGGATGATTCGAAGGAAGGAGATTTGACTGATGCGGCAAATGAGACTCCCATAATTCGGTTTGTCAATTTGGTGATGCAGCAAGCGATTCGAGCAAAGGCATCAGATATCCATTTCGAACCATTTGAGGAAGAATTTAAAATTCGATATCGTGTGGATGGAGCTCTTTACGAAATGTCACCTCCTCCCAGAAGTTTGGCTCTACCTGTGATTTCCAGAATCAAAGTGATTGCGGACTTAAACATTGCTGAGCACAGGATTCCGCAAGATGGGCGGATCAAAATGACTATTGAGGGAAGAGCCGTTGATCTACGGGTTTCCACATTGCCTACTCAATTTGGTGAAAGCGTAGTTCTTCGGGTTTTGGATAAATCTGCGGTTAATTTGGATTTGGATAACTTAGGTCTACCTGAAAACGTTAAGACGGGGATTAGAGATGCAGTGCGTAGACCTAATGGAATATTCATCGTTACCGGACCAACGGGTTCTGGTAAGACAACTACCCTTTACAGTGCCTTGAAGGAAGTAAATCAGATGGATATTAAACTTCTCACTGCAGAGGATCCCGTCGAATATGAAATCGAGGGCATTATGCAGGTGCCTGTGAATCATCAGGTCGGACTGGATTTTGCAAGAGCTTTACGTGCTTTTCTTCGTCAGGATCCGGATAAAATTATGGTGGGTGAGATTCGAGATATTGAAACTGCCCGGATTGCAGTTCAAGCATCTCTTACTGGGCATGTGGTCCTTAGTACTCTTCATACCAACGATGCTCCGGGTGCAGTAACGCGGTTAATTGATATGGGCTTGGAACCCTTCCTCTTGTCGGCTTCGCTGGAATTTGTTCTTGCCCAACGTCTGGTAAGAAAAATTTGTACGGATTGTAGAGAAGAGTATGAACCCAAAAAGGATTTGCTCGCAACTTTAGGATTGGATCCCAATGAGTTGGGAGATCGTAAGTTTTTCTTCGGAGCGGGATGCAAAGAATGCAGTAATTCTGGTTATCGAGGGCGTACTGGGCTTTTTGAAATGATTAAGGTTACGGATGCATTTCGTGAACTAATTAACTCCGGTGCAGCGACTCTTGTGCTGAAGCAGAATGCAATTGAACAAGGAATGAGAACTTTGCGAGAAGATGGACTTAGATCGATTTTCGACGGAGAGACTACGGTCGAGGAAGTCTTGAAATACACCTAATTTTTAAACAGGATACTAAAATGCCAATTTATCAATACACCGCAACCGATCAAACTGGTGCCCAGTCGCAAGGAACATTTGAAGCCCCTGACGAACAACAGGCACATCAGCAACTCGCTCAATATGGTCTTCAAGTTTCCCAATTAGTTCTAATGGATGGACCTCCTGCCACAGAAAGCTCGCCTTCGACTGACGCAGAATCCCCTAAGAAGGAAGTCACTCCCAAAAATAAATCGGCAAAATCGTCCAAGAAAAAGAAAAAAGGTCTCATGGCCCTGGAGATCGGTGGAGGCCCAACAAAAGAAGACATATCCGTTTTTACCAGACAAATGTCGACTCTTGTACAAGCAGGACTTCCTCTGCTTCGAAGCTTGGAGGTTATGATCAAACAACAGGAGAAAAAACCTAAATTTAAGAAAATGTTACAGGAAATTTCCGAGAAGGTTTCATCGGGTGGAAATTTGTCTGATGGCTTAGCGATTTATCCAAAGACTTTTGATAATCTATTTGTAAACATGGTTAAAGCAGGGGAGGCGGGTGGAGTTTTGGATCTAGTTCTAGATCGCTTGGCCCAATTTCAGGAAAAATCCATTCGAACGATTAAGAAAGTCAAATCAGCTATGATATATCCGAGTGTGATTATGTTCGTAGCTGTGGCGATCGTTACTTTGCTGATGATGGTAGTTGTCCCTCAGTTTCAAACGATTTTTGAGCAAATGTTGAGAGGAGCACCTTTGCCAGGTCCTACGCAGATTGTAATTAACATCAGTGATTTGTTCAGTGGGCATCCGATACTGGTGCTTGGTGGGATGGCAGGGACCGTTGGGGGAATCATTCTTTTCAAGAAAACCAAATTTGGAGGAAAGATTTTTGACTGGCTGGGACTAAATGTTCCTGTTGTTCGAGATGTTGTCGGGAAATCTAATATTTCAAGGATAACTCGTACATTCGGTACATTGATGAGTAGTGGAGTGCCGATTTTGCAGGCGTTGCAAATTACTCGAGATACCCTTACCAATGGACTTTTTATAAAAGCCATGGGCAATGTGCATGACTCAGTGAGGGATGGTGAGGCAATGGCGGTGCAAATGGAGCGGGAAACAGTTTTTCCAACGATGGTTACCAGTATGGTTGAAATCGGCGAGGAGACTGGAGAACTTCCAGACATGCTTACTCGAATTGCTGATAACTATGATGAAGATGTTGATAATGCCGTCGCCGGAATGACTTCGTTAATCGAGCCTATTATGATTGTCTTCTTGGCTGTTGTTGTGGGATTTATAGTAATTGCTCTCTTTCTGCCGATTGTTGCCATCATCGAAACAATAGGAAAGTAATTTGCTGCAAAACAAGGATTTACTGGTCAATCCCATTTTGGCTCTTCCACCTCTTGGCATCTTCGGGGGAAACTCTTTCCCAAGATTGAAGTGCCTTTTTTAAGGCCTTTCTCTTGTTCTCGGGATCAATAATTGATTGAGCCCAGCCAACTGCACCTTCCGGATCTCTTCCTGCTATCCGGTTAACGAATTCTCCCACCACTGGATCCAATTCTCGAGAAGCAGGAAATGTATTCAGCCATTCTGCAGTTGCAACTGGATCAACTAAAGACCATCTGGAGGTTAATTGTTTCATTGCATAATTCTTTTTCTCTTGATTTTCAAGAGTTGTAACCCATTTAGAGGCATCATCTGGAGATTGAGATACCCAATGCGTGAGGAGATTGTCCATTACTCGCTGACTTGCCCGATCATGATCAAGAGACTTTGCCCAATCTGCAGTACCTGAAATATCATTGCGAGCCAAACGAGAGCCTAATTGTCCAAAAATGGACTCTTTTAATCGATTATCCTCAGAGGGGAGCCGGTTTGCCCAAGCAATCGCTTCTTGCGTACCTTTGCTAGAATATTTTTGAGCCAGAAACGCAGACGCTTGCCATCTTGCATTTCCCTCGGGGAGAGAAAAGAAAATGTCGTTTGCGGAATCCAAATCGCTTTCCGCCAATCCCTTGATGATGCCAACCAATAGTGGGTTGTCTCCCGGATTCTCTCCGCTATGGTTTGTGTTTGCCCATTCTAAGGCAGCATTGGGGTCTTCATTTGCCCATCCCGCAAGAATCTCCGAAACTCCAAATCGCCTCTCGCTTTTTTCATCGAGAGTATCATTCGCATATTTGAGGGCGGATATTGGGTCGATCGCGGCCCAGCTTCTCATAAGTAGCTTCATCTCCAAGTGGCGTCCATAGCCTTTCGGCAGAGCTTCAAATGCAGCGACTACATCTTGGACATTCGAGCGATCCATTGCCCGTACTGCATCAAGGTAGGCTCCCATTCTTTCAATGATACCTGCCCCTTCCATAATTCTTATGAGGTTTGGTGGTAGGGGTGGTGTAGCATCAATGGGAAATTGACTTTCTCTAGTTTCAGACTTGGGAGTCAAGGAGGTCGAAGATGACCGCAATTTAATAGATTGAGCAACAGTTTCATCAATTTGGGATTTCTGGTTGTTTTGAGATTCTCCCGTTGAATATTTATCTCCGATGGCAGATGAGTTTTTTTTCATAAAAAATCCACCCAAGTAGAAAGCTAAGATTAAGGAAAAGATCCAAACTGGAATGATTTTCAAAAATAGGCTCACGAGTATCTCAGAAGGTAGTTCCCTGTATAAAAAAGATCAAGTGAGAAGAAAAATACCAATAGTATGAATGTTTTTAATTATAATAATTTATAAAAATATTCGAAATAAAAATATTAAAAAAAAAATGTATAAAAAGCGTTCACATT
>JAYYQI010000030.1:0-28350 GCA_036128475.1 Verrucomicrobiota bacterium | reverse complement strand
GTCATCGATGGAACTGACGGATATAGTGATGGTAACGACCGAAGATGAGTTTAGATCATCCGTAACCGATACTTGGAATGAATCGGAACCAAAGAAGTTCGGGTTAGGGGAGTATGTCCAGTTTCCATCGGATGGATGGATCGTTGCGGATCCATTGGATGGACTGTAAGCAATGGCGAACACGGAACCATCGGAGAGTCCATCCGCATCCGTTGCATTAAGATCACCGGATGCTGAGGAATCTTCGGAAATGGATGCATTGGTATCCCCGGAAACAATGGATGCGTCATCAACTGCATTGATTGTTAGGTTAATCGTGATCGAATCATTTCCTTCCCCATCCGAAACTTGAACGGAAAAAGAATCAGAACCATGAAAATTGGCATTTGGCTGATAGGTCAATGACGAGGGGGATGTGCCATTGCCATCGATGTTGGCTGTACCATTCGATGGATTACTAAGGATAGACCAAGCGAGTTGGGATGCATTTGTGTCTGCATCGGTTGCATTTAGTTCATTTGACAACCACGATGCATTGGTATCCTCGTCGATTGCTTTTGTTAGCGGACCGGATCCTTGAGTAATCACTGGGGATGCATTTGAACTCGTTTCAGACAAAAGAGTGATTACAACCTTGCCATGCCCAGTATTTGCTCCAGCTGTATTGTTCTGATCGGTGCCTGAGTTATAGGAACCACCACCTCCGCCACCTCCATAAATTCCGCTAAATTCAGGACCACCACTTCCGCCGGAGTAACCGCCACCACCACCAGACCCAACCGCATCAGAACGACCCTGTGCACCACCACCACCTCCAAATCCTCCATCGCCAACGCTGTTTGAATTACCACCTTTAGTCCCACCTGTTCCACCGTTTAGAGGCTTTTGCCCACCTGTCGCAATTGAACCATTAAAGCCTGGGCTACTTCCAGCATATCCATCACTTAACCATCCCGCACCACCTGCTCCATACTTTGTTACACCTGGATTAGAACTTCCATGTCCATTTATTCCGCCACCTTGGCTTAAATCAGTTCCATTTCCACCATTTTGAGTAACTAAGGCATTACCACCATCTGTTGAGTACGATTGACCGCCACCACCACCAGCAATAATAAGGGCTTCGTCAGAGGAAGCTTTCCAAACATAGGAACCCCCACCACCACCACCAATGAAAGTTCCACTTTCTCCATGTTGACCAACCAAAACATTAAGTTGCTGACCAGTTGCAAGAGAAAAAATTCCTTTTATTATTGATCCTTTACCAGTAAGATACTGAGAGTTTGAGGCCCCACCCTCAGCACCATATGCCTCAATTTGGTAGTTCCCAGTAAATGGAACTATCCACTCTTGAATTCCCCGGGTGTTTATAGTAACCCCTCCATCCAAATTGGTTCCCGCATAATTAGAATTGATGTCTGCTTGAGTGGGACCCTCACGCCCAGTTGCTCCAGCATTGGTAAAGGTATACGAAAGTCTTGTGATGATAACCTGTCCATGTCCAGTATTTACTCCTGCAGTATTGTTCTGATCAGTTCCGGAGTTGTAGGAACCCCCTCCTCCACCAGCTCCCCATTTTGATGCAGAGTAGTTGTTGCCACCACCACCACCATTGTAGCCACCACCTCCGCCTCCGGCACCGGTATTGTCAGACATTCCACCACCACCGCCAAAACCTCCATCTCCAGCATTACCCGAGTGATAAGAGGCTGTAGGATGGGTAAATTCACCACCAATAGAACCATTTGATGGAGATAAACCACCTTTTCCGGGTGCGTTGCGAATATTCAATCCATCACTACCATCGGTATTCCAGCCAGCCCCACCGCCACCAGTGGAAAATTGACCTTGATCGCTACCACCGTCGCCACCATTTCCACCCGTTCCTCCACTACCATTTCCTTGAGTACCAGTTGAGTTTGTGGGAGTTTCGGAGTCAGAGCCATTACCACCAGTTGCTTCCTGTGCTTGTCCACCACCACCACCAGCAACCATGAGGAGGTTTTCGAAAGTTTTAAAAATGTAAGACGCACCACCACCACCGGCTCCATATGAACTACCTTGGTTCGTAACAGTACCACTTTGTCCTACAATGATATTTATTACTTCATTTTGGGATAAAGAAAAAGTTCCTATTATCTTAGCTCCCAGACCACCATTATCACCGCCCCCTTTAGCTCCATATGCTTCGATTTGATAAGTGCCTGAAGCAGGCACGGTCCATGCTTGTATGCCTTGAGTATTTATGGTTACCGTTCCATCCAAATTTGTTCCCGCATAACTAGCGTTGATGTCTGCCTGAGTCGGGCCCTCGCGCCCAGTCGCTCCAGCATTGCTGAAGATATATGTTTGACCATTTACGATCAGACCGAAGGAAAGTGTGAAGATTCCAAATAAGAAAATAGAATTGAATGTTTTCATAACCTGTCCGGGTTAAAATAAATGCTCATGCATAAGATAGCTTTTTTTGATCTTTTATCAATGATATTCAGCTGTGATTGCGTAGTTAACTTATAGTACCTATTAGCGAATACATGCTAAAAAATACATTTATATAGGATTCCTACAAAAAAATCACCAAAAGTAATAAGGCTTACTTGCTTAAATCGGCGCAAATTAAGTCACCACGAGCATTGCGAAGATAGAGTTTACCATTTGATAAAACCGGCATGGTCCAGCATTTCCCTCCGATTAACTGTTCCCTATTTAGAGTTTCGAATTTGGTTGGGTTGACTTGGGCAATAGCCACTTCTCCAGATTGACCAAGTAGGATCATTCGATCTCCGGCCACAATCAGAGAACCCACTTTTAATCCACGGTCGCTGACTCGCCATTGTTCCTCCCCATTGGAGAAGCGGATGCAAACAAAGTCTTTTGGACCTGCCATGTGCACATTCCCATCAAATCCATAAAGGAAATCATCCACTCGAATGGCGTGGTTCATATGAGTGGATAAGTTCTTATTTTCATAAATTTTTAAAAGGGTTTTTCCATTCCATTGGAAGAGAGCACATCCTCTACGATATCCAGTGGATATAAATATTTTATTACCCTGAATGATGGGGGTGGAAGCATTGGTGCGATAGCTGGTTTCCCATTTTTCAAAGGCCAGGGTCTTTCCGTTTGCCGCATCCATAATTACGAGTCCATCAGTTTTGAGAACAGCCACATGTATACTTTTGCCGATTCTTAATGAAATGGGAGATCCGTAGGCAGGACGATAGTTTTCGCTTTTCCACAATAACTCTCCCGTTTGCTTATTAAGGGCGAAGGTAGCTCCCGCTTCTATGAGCAACATATTTCCCAGTACATAGGGAGAAGAGGAAAAACCCCATTCTGGTGGTTTTCGCATACCGGAAAGTGCGAGCATATCCTTTTGCCAGATTTTAGTTCCGTCTTTTGCTTGATAAGCATACAAATGCCCGTGTTTACTGATGGAATAGACCATTGACCCGTCGATCGTTGGGGTGGCACAGGGGCCCCCTTCGTGAAGATAGTCAATCATCGGTGCGGGATAAGAGTCCGTCCAGATAGTTTTACCGGTTTTGGAATCCAAGCAATAAACGGTTTCCATGCCTTTTCTCTTATCTCCATCGTGTCCCATGGTGAAAAGTCTTCCGTTGGCGACCACTACTGAGGAAAATCCGATTCCGACTTTACTTTTCCATATCGGATCATCGAGTTGGTTGGTCCAACTATTCTCGGTGGATACTCCATCCTGTGTGGGACCAAGCCAATTTGGCCAATCCGCACCTGATAAGAGTTGGGAGAAAAGAAAAAACAACAGACAAAGGATTTTTTTCATGACAAAATTTATTTGGTGACAGGAGGTTCACTGATGATTTGTAGGGAATTGGAACCCTGACGATCGTTGACTTCGTCAATAATCTCAAGGACTTCATCCGTACCTGAGTGAATTCCGAATTCTAAGTTAAAACTTCGGCTTTCACCGGGTGCAAGTTTGGGGACTCGACCATATCTTCTCTCCACTAGGCGGTTAAATGGATATCCGGTGGCCGGTTCGATACCGGTTACATATCCATCCTGTTCAGAGGCTGTGTTTTTCCAAATGGTGAGATAGGGCAGTTCAGTGATATTCCATCGAACTGATGTGGCGAGGTCTGATTTTGCGTTAACCAATAACGCGATTGAGGAAGAATTTTCATCTGCGAGTGGATCAATCAAATACACTTCCTCTATGAAGCCTTCAGTGGGTCCCCGGTAGATATTCCAATGATCGATGGCCTTGGCCGCGTGATCATTCATCGGAGTAACACTATTTGCCGCAGTATAGAGTGTGGCATTCGCTTCGAGGATACTTGATCCGTAATTTCCATGATAAATTAGCTGAAATTCTTGGGTGGATCCTCCTTCGTTGGTCAGTTCGTCTGATATGCGAAAAGATGAGGAACCGGGTATTGTCGAGATCTCCGTGGTAAGTTTTAGCTTGGGTCCGTAAAAGAAACTTTCGTAAACGGTTCCTCGAATACGAATTCGGTAGGGTGGGTCTGGATCGACAATTACTTCATAATTAGACGCGGGGATATTTTGAATTTTGCCATGAAGAGTTAGGTTAAGGGTGGCCTTATCCCCCGTATTATTAAGGAATTCGTCCGTTCCCGGATGACCGGCGAACTCCAGTCCGCAACGAACCATCCATTCGTTGAAGCCTTCGAGCCATCCCAATCCGCCACGACTTTCCAAATCAATGAAAGATGGATGGACCACTTCCTTGACTGGCGAGTCCCATCCTAGTCTTAGTTCTCCCATTGTGACTTCCAGAATACCCATTCCCCGGGTTGGGATGATCACGATCTGGAGATTCCCATTGTCTAGAGTAACGAGTTCGACCCCCTCCTGTTTGCCTCCAGTGAGAGAGGTTTTGTTGACTGACCAATCAGCGGAGAAGGACTTGTCTTGATGAGAGGCAGAATCCGAGCTTTCCAGTAGGACTTGAGCTTGATGACTTGAGGACTTAACTGGTGGTGTGGGTTCCGGTGTATTGCTGTCACAAGAAATGAGCAAAAGACTTACTAAAAGTAATAATGGGGGGGAGTTCTTCATGTTGTGAGATAGCTTGGATCGAGTGGGTTTATCCGAAGACCTCCTCTAGAGCAGATCGCATAACCATTGGGTCTGGGTCAATGCCTGTCCAATGTTTTATGCCTATGACGCCTTGGTTCACGAGCATGCCCAACCCATCGATAACTTTACAACCTTTGGCTTGTGCATCCTTGACTAATTGAGTTTTGGGTGGATTTGGAATAACGTCCGCCACCACCATGTTTGATTGCAGACTATCTAGTTCAAAGTCTAGTCGGGCATTAACATCCGGGAAGAGGCCTATGGATGTGGCGTTAATCAGAACATCGGTATTTTGTGGAATCTGATAGGTTTGATTCCAGCAGGTAAAATGGGCAGCGCAAGGAAGTTTATTGCGTAGGAGATTAGTCAATTCCTCACCCCTTTGCTCGGATCGATTAACGATGGTTATTTCGTTTGCTCCGGCCAAGGCGACTTCTACGCTGATGGCTCGGGCAGCCCCACCAGCTCCGAAAATGACGATCTTTTTACCCGCGGGGTCAGTGAGTTCCTTGAGGGAGGAAACAAATCCCTTTCCGTCCGTATTTTCTCCAATCCATTTTCCCTCTCTTCGAACAACGCAATTGACGGCACCCATGAGTGATGCGGATTCACCTAGTCCATCAAGGTATTCGATAACCTTTACTTTGTGTGGGATTGTGCAGTTAAATCCCTGGAAACCCATTACCTTCGCCCCATTTACTGCTGTTTCTAGGTCATCCGGACCTACCTCGATTGTAAGATATCTCCAGTCCAAGCCGTGATGATTATAAGCGGCTTCAATCATGACTTGAGTCGGGTTTTCGGAGATGGGTTGCCCGAATGCGGCGGTTAATTCTTGCTTGAAGTTTAGTTCTTTCATTTTTTCCAATTATGGGTACGCTTCCAAATATAGAAAACAATATAACTGAGCATACAACTATGAAATTACGTATTTTCTCCATAATAAATGCAATTATTATAATGCCCGTTTTACTTTTTGTGGGATGTGGAGAACCAACGCCATCGAATCAAAAAGATGAGGGAAATAATGCCAGTAAGGGTCTCATTGGCGTTTCGGTTCTAACCCTTGGAAATCCATTTTTTTCTGTAATTGCAGAAAACGTAAAAAGTGAGGCTGCAAAGCATGGATACGATGTGCTCTTGGTTGATGGAGACAGAAATGTGCAGAAGCAAGCCAATCAAATTGACGATTTTCTGACCAAAGGTGTTGCCGCTATTATTTTAAATCCTTGTGACCGTATCTCCATCGGAGCGGCAATCAAGAAAGCGAATCAAGCCGGAGTTCCAGTTTTTACCTGTGACCTGAAATGTGTAGCTGAAGGAGCTGATGTTCAAAGTCATGTAGGTTCTGATAACTTACAAGGAGGAAGGCTTGCCGGAGAAGCAATGATAGAAGCACTGCGCGATTCGGGAGGTAAGGTTCTGGTAGTTCATTTTCCACAGGCGAATTCTTGCCAATTGAGGGTTCAGGGATTCAAGGAGGTGATCGATGCACACAATGAATCCTCGGGTTCAACTAAAATCGAAGTTGTCGCCGAATTGGATGGAGGTGGAGTAAGGGATGAGGGGTACAAGGTTACGGAAGATACCCTGCAGGCTCATCCGGATCTTGCTGGGATTTTTGCAATTAATGACCCATCGGGTTTGGGTGCTAGGGCAGCTCTGGAAAAAGCGGCTAAGCAGGATCAAGTGGTAATTGTGGCTTTTGACGGCCAACCTGAAGGAAAGCAGGCGATTAAGGAGGGTAAAATTTATGCGGATCCAGTGCAGTTTCCCGATAAAATTGGCATTAAGACAGTTGAATTGATTATGGCTTATTTCAATGGGGACGAAATACCCAAGGAAGTTTTAATACCAACCGAGCTTTACAAGCAAGAAGATGGTATGAAAGATGCCAGTTTGAGATAATTTATCCCTCAAAAAAAATGAGTCAAGTCATCGCTGTTAGGGAAGACGCTTCATCTCGAAGTACGGAAAGAACACTGGCGATTCTTGAGTATTTAAGTGGTTTTCGGAAAGGCCAGTCTGCAAGCGAAATTGCCCGTGCGTTGTCTCTTCCAGTTAATACTGTTGGAAGAATAACCGAAACTATGAAACAGCGAGGCTGGTTATACAGAAGAGAGGACGATCGTCGTTATGTTTTGACCAATCGAGTGGCCGATTTAAACCGACCACAAGTCAATGAGAAGAGCCTGACCATTTGTTCTTGGGATGCTCTTAAGAATTTGCGAGACCAGTCGGGGGAAACTACTCAACTTGCAGTCATGTTTGAGGCTAAGTGCTTGATATTGGAGCAGTGTATCTCCAATCAACCGATTAAGGTGTCGGGGAAAGTCGGAATGCGGGTTCCATGTTATTCCTGTGCCCCTGGTAAATCCATCCTTGCCCAGTTACCCGATTCCGAGCTCGAATCCTATTTAAAGAGGGTTAATTTAAAGAAATTTACTGATCGAACATTATCGAATGCACGGACTTTGCGTGAGGATTTGGCCAAAATTCGTGAAAGTGGCTATGCCGTAGATTTGGCTGAAGGATTGGAGGGAATCCATTGTGTATCCGCAGTGATTCTTGATGATTACCAATATCCGGTTGGTTCGATTACCACGATTGCTCCTGCCTTTAGGATGCCTCCGGGAAGATTCGAGGAGATAGGAGAAATCTGCATGTCCCATGCTGCCGAAATAAGAAAGAAAATTTTATTGTAGGAGTTTTTTTCAGCCAGAGCCTACATCGTATGCCAAAGCTTCTGTCACTACGTTCAATATCCAAGCGATTCCCTGGAGTACATGCTTTGAAATCGGTTGATTTTGAAGTTTGTGCTGGAGAATGCGTGGCTCTATTAGGTGAGAATGGAGCCGGGAAGAGTACCTTAATTAAGGTGCTCGGGGGGGCCCATGCTCCGGACGATGGATTAATTGAATTGGATGGAGAGGAAGTGAATTTTAGCAATCCAAATGACTCATTGTCGGCGGGAATTGCAGTGATTTATCAGGAATTCAATTTGGTCCCTGAGCTTAGTGCGGCAGAGAATATTTTCTTGGGTATTGAGCCTATTGATTTCGGATTTGTTAAAAGAAGGCAACAATTTCAAAAGGCTAGAGAAATACTCACCCGACTTGGAGCAAAAATTGACCCAAATCGAAAATGCGAATTATTAACTATAGCCGAAAAGCAATTGGTTGAAATTGCCAAGGCAATGGTCCGAGATGCCAGAATTCTAATTATGGATGAACCAAGTGCGGCCTTAACTAACAAGGAGGTAGAGCAACTCTATCAATTGGTGGATGAGCTGAAGAGTGAGGACATTGCAGTGGTTTATGTTAGCCATCGCCTGGAGGAGGTTGAGAGGTTGGCTGATCGAGCTGTAGTCATGAGAGATGGAGAACGAGTGGGAGAACTCCAAAAGACAGAGATTAAGAAGAGCAAGATCATCGAGATGATGGTTGGAAGATCCATGGATGCCGAATTTCCAGCTAATGTGCGGAATCCTGGGTCGGTTCGTTTTCGGGTGAAAGATCTCTCCCGTGGGGATCAGGTACGAAAAGTCTCCTTTGAGCTTCGAGGGGGAGAAATTCTAGCTTTAACCGGGTTGGTCGGAGCGGGAAGAACTGAAGCAGTGCGTCTTTTATTCGGAGCGGATCGTTTTGAGAGTGGATCTATCGAATTGGATGGAGTTAGGATCAATCCTCGTAATCCAAGGGAAGCTATTATTCAGGGTATATGTCTGTTGACCGAAGACAGAAAAGATCAAGGGTTGGTACTATGTTTATCGGTTAGGGATAATTTTTCTCTTCCGAATTTAGAAAAGTTTTCTCGGTATGGATGGTTGAATGGAACAAAAGAAGATGCATCTTATCGTGACTACGAGAAGAGTATTCGAATAAAATGCTCTGAGGCGGGACAATTGGTTCGTCACTTGTCAGGTGGGAATCAGCAAAAGGTTGTTTTGGCAAAATGGCTTGAAAGGAATGCGGAAGTTTTGATTTTTGACGAACCCACGAGAGGAATCGATGTGGGGGCAAAGTATGAAATTTACGAATGGATGAATAGATTGGCGGATCAAGGGAAATGTATTCTGATGATTAGTTCCGAATTGCCTGAAGTGTTGGGAATGAGCGATCGGATTCTGGTTATGAGGGAAGGGTCTGTTGTCGGTGAAGTTGAGAACTCAGATGCAGTTACACAAGAAAGCCTTATGGAACTTGCAATTGGAGGGAAATAACCAAGTGAAAAAAATGAAAATCAAAAGCCTTTTCACATCAGATTATGGAATGTTTTGGGTCTTAATTGCTTTGTGCCTTTTCTTCAGTCTTATTACCTTTGAGGAGCAACAACCCGAGGGCGTGGAGGCTGCCGAGCGTTTAGTCGACAAAATTGATGCATTTTTTGACCGTCCTCAAAATGTCATTGTCGCAGGAAAGGCGGGCGAAGAAGGTGAGGCTTTTGCCTCCAAAACCCATGAACTGCTAATTGATCGAGGATGGAAGGTAGTAGGCTTGGTGAATGGCGGGCCGCCGGAGTTGGGCAAAACTATTAGAAGTGCTTTTGAAGAAAACTCAAAAGTTGCTCTTTTGGCATGCGAGAAAGCATTAGAGAAATTGTCCGTGCTTGAAAATCTGAGAAATTCAAATTCGAGAATCAAAGAAATGAAGATCATGAGTCCGCAGAGCTTTGGGTGGCCGAATTTTCTTAAGAGTTCAAACTTGCTTAATGTGGCTAATCAAATTGCGGTAATTGCTATTCTTGCAATTGGAATGACAATGGTGATTATAACCGCAGGGATTGATTTATCAGTTGGGAGTTTAATCGCATTTTCCGCAGTTCTTTGTTGTTGGATCATCCGAGACTTGATGGGTGGAATGGAAGCCTCTGTCTGGGGAATGATTATAGCCTGCTTGCTGACTATGATTGCTTGTGGCGGAATTGGAGCCTTTTCGGGTTCCATGGTGGCTTTCTTTCGCGTTCCTGCTTTTGTTGCGAGTTTGGGAATAATGATGGTTGCCAGCGGTTTCGCTTACATGTTGTCAGGAGGACTTTCGATTTACCAACTGCCCGATTCCTTCGATTGGCTCGGAAGGGGAGATGATTTGTTCGGAATTCCGAACGCAGTCGTTCTGATGATAACACTTTATTTTGGAGCTCAAATAATCATGAGTCGAACAATAGTAGGTCGCTATATTTATGCGGTGGGTGGAAATGCCGAGGCGGCCAGATTATCTGGGGTTCCCGTGAAAAAAGTCCTTGTTTGGGTCTATGCGACCTCTGGAGCTTTGGCCGGTTTGGGTGGTATTGTGATGGCTTCTCAATTTAAGAGCGGTGACCCTAAATACGGTCTCATGTATGAACTTTACGTAATTGCGGCAGTGGTGGTTGGTGGTACATCTCTTTCGGGGGGTAAAGGTAAGGTTTTCGGTACTCTTATCGGTGCCTTTATTATTGCAGTAATACAAAATGGAATGAATTTGACTGGTGTACAGAGTTACACTCAGAAAGTTGTTTTGGGAGCGGTATTACTTTTTGCTGTGCTACTAGATACCTTTAAGAAAAAAGCCTAAGGAAAAATAAAAAATAACCAGTTACTGGTAATTTAGCTTTTTAACCTATTTCAAGCGAGCTTTCATCATGAGATAAAGCTCTCTACTAATCCAAGCGTCAGTGGCAGCATAGTTTATTTGAGAGGGGGAAAGAGGTCTTTTTTGCCAATTGGAAAGTTGGGCAGACTTGGAGAGTCGTTGTTTGCAGAAAATTGCAGTAAGATTTCGTAATCCGGTTTGCTCGATTTTCAAGGATTGAGCCAGACTTGCTAAGTCTTCAAATCCAGATGGGGTAAAATCATCGATTTTCTTAAGATTTACAAGATCGTCTTTGATTGCAACTCCAGTTTTGATGATATCAGGATTTTCCAGTATGTCGACCAGCGGACCAAGTTTATGGATGGGGTATAAACGAAACAAAAAAGCTTGATCTGCAGTAGCCAATTGAATGAGAGCAGGTGGATTATTGGGACCGCGCTTGAAGTTTGGCTTACATTCGACATCGAAACCCAAAACTCGTTGCTTCTTTAACTGCAAAGCATATCTATTAAAGGACTTGGAGTCTTCAGCCACCTTGATGGCTCCACGAAAACGAATTAATGGCAATTCGTTAATAATTTCCTTATCCAGTCTTTTCGGAATCTCCTCATGATGCAAATGTGCAGACATTATAATTTTCTATAAAGAAAGACTTAGTCCATCATATGCCATGATAACCTCCTTAGGATGAGTACGAGGAGAAGGAGACCCAGGAATTCCAGGCCTAGTTTCTCGAACTGCAATTCTAGATCGTTCAAGAAATTTCTTCGTATGGCCTAGGAATTCCTCCATTTCCCCATCCGATGCCCCTGGATCATGGTGAAATATAGCCAATGTATCAACTTCTGCACGGGCAGCTAATTCCACACCCATGATATTACTCGAGTGCCCCCAGTGTTCACGAATGCCAATGGATTGAGAATGAGTGTAGGGTGCGTCGAAGATCAGAAGGTTTGCATTGCGAATGAAGTCCACAAAAGGGTAATTCTTGCAATGAGCGGAATTTTTGTGTTCGGCATCCGTAGAATAAACAACGGAAACGCCATTTGATTCGATTCGATATCCATACGAAACCCCAGGATGATCTTGCTCTACAAGAGTAATGTTTGAATTGCAAACGGAAATCTGATCACCGGGTGTATGCACCTCGAATTTGGTTTCTGCTTGAAATGCAGAAAAATCAATTGGGAAAAAAGGCGGTTTCATTTGATCTAATAGAGATTGTTTCAAATGTTTGTGCCCTCCGTGAAATACGATCTTATTTCCAGGTATATAAGCAGGAATGAAGAAAGGTATACCCTGAATATGGTCATAGTGAAAATGAGACACGAAAATATGAAAAGTTTTTCCGGGAGATCCATTATTTTCCATAATTTCCTTGCCCAATACACGTAGGCCGGATCCGCCATCGAAAATAAGATAGTCCTCTGATTTCGTATCAATATGAACGCATGGAGTATTTCCGCCCCAAGATGAAGAGTGTTGAAAAGGCAGGTTCTTATCAACGAATTCACGAATTTGTCCTTCTGAACGTAGTTCTTTTCCTCTAGCAGCAAGCAAGGAAGCTACTACTTTCTCCTTAATATCTTGTGCGGAGGGACAGATAGGAATGGATCCTCTTGTTCCTTTGAAATGAACTTTCATTGATATAAATTAGGTATTTATTCCATTTTTCGCGTATCTAAGGCAAATCAAATATCGAAAAGCTTTTCAAGGATTGATCGTCTTTGCTTGAAGAATCGATGATAAATCCTCATCTTTGTTGAATGTCCCAACAGTACGACCTTAATCATTCTCTATATCAGGTCGGGCAGAGCTCCATGAGTTTTGCTCAGATGTTAAATTATTTTGTAGATCCTTCATACAAGCGGGGAAATTTGTCTAGAATATCGGATATGCATGTCAAGACAGGTCGACCAGTTAGCTTTCGAATTGATGATGATCTTACTCCCATACCCGAGGGCGTTGGGGTTTCTGACGCAGTAATCAGATACATGCTTGGGATTTTATTATCTGAGAAGCATTTAAAGATTGTTTTGGATGAAGATAGTCCACAAGATGTTGATACTGCCTATGAATGGGTGGAGCAGGGAGTAAACTTTCGACTTAATGTTTTTAGGGACCGAGATGGTCTAGCCTTTGTTATGCGGGTCTTAGCGTCGAATATTCCTTCGATTCAGGAAGTCGGGTTGCCTTCCGAAAAAATTTGGCAGGATATAACAAATTTGAAAAGAGGATTAGTTCTTGTAACGGGAGTTACCGGTAGCGGTAAGTCGACAACAATTTCGGCTTTAATTAATCACATTAACTTGTATCGGAAAACGAGAATTATTACTCTTGAAGATCCGGTAGAGTTCCTTTTCAAAAGTGAATCGTCCATGGTTTCGCAAAGGCAAGTAGGGCAGGATGTACCTACTTTTTCTGCTGGGTTGCGTAGTGCGTTACGAGAAAATCCAGATGTTATTTTTGTCGGAGAGATAAGAGATACCGAGACTGCTTCACTTGCTTTAAGTGCCGCAGAAACTGGACATTTGGTCTTTTCCACTCTGCATACCCGAGATGCAAAGGGTGCGTTGTCAAGAATTGTCGATATGTTTCCTGCAGAACAAACCAAGAGTCTTTGCTTGCAGTTGTCTTTCAGTCTTTCTTTCGTTCTCAGTCAAAAATTGGTGCCCCGAGTAGATGGAAATGGAAGAATACTTGCTATGGAAGTACTCAAGAACATACCTGCTTTGGGCAATCTAGTCAGATCAGGAAATTGGCAGCAGGTTTATTCAACGATGGAAACTCAATCTAAGGAAGGAATGATGACGATGGAACAACATCTTCTCTATCTTTATCAGCATGGAGTGATTTCTAAGGAATCGGCCATTGCCTACACGAATGAAGCAAGCTTAATTGAAAGGCTTGAGGGCTTGGAATAAAAGGGTTATTTTAAATCTTGTAAATTTAAGGGCATGCGAAAATCTAATATAACTAAATGGTTGGTTGCTTTCTCTTTAATTGCCATAGTTTCTTTCGGTTTCCTTTATTCTGAAAAATCCAAGCATGATTCTGCAAACAAACCAGCCACAGAAAAACCAAAAACTACAAAGAAAGTGACCAAAAGCGATTCCGAATGGAAAAAATCACTCACACCGGAGCAATATCGGATTCTTCGGAAGGCAGGAACCGAGAGACCCAATGGTGAGGTTTATCATGAATTCAAAAAACAAGGTGCAGGAACTTATTTTTGCGCAGGATGCGATTCAGAGTTGTTTTCTTCTAATGAAAAATTTGATTCCAGATGTGGTTGGCCGTCTTTCTTCGATCCTTCTAAGGTTGAAAATGTTAAGACCTCGGTTGACTATCTTTTGGGTTACCCAAGAACTGAAGTTTTGTGTGCGATTTGCGATGGACATCTAGGTCATGTCTTCGTTGGTGAGGGGTTCGATACGCCAACAGATAAGCGTTATTGCATCAATGGAACAGTTCTGAAGTTTGTTCCTGCAAAGGGAAGTGAAGAAAAAGAGGGGCGCAAATAAAATTCCAATTATACCCACTACCTTTTTTAATGATGAGGATGATTGCAGCATTTAAGAAGGCACGGTTTAGCCTTTTTAACCTTATTGGATTCTTCTTAGTTTTGCATGGCAACTTTTCCTTTGCTGTTTCGGATTTCGACCAAGGAAATGCTCTTCAGAAAGTTTTGACTACTAGATTTGATGACTCAGGAAATTTATCATGGAAATTGAGAGCAGATGAAATCACTCCGAAAGGAAATAGCCTCTACCTAGTTGAAAATCCAGTTTTACAAACTATTCATGCAAATGGAAACATTACCGAGGCCAATACTTCGCGTGGTTTTTTCAATTTAGATGAGGGAAAAGCAGAAGGTCCTGCTTTGATGGTTGTTCGGGGCAATGGATTTGGGATGAGTGGAATAGATTGGGTCTGGCAGCAAAAGAGTGGGCGTGACGGACATAGAATGCTTTTCCGCAAAGATGGTGTATTGTCTCTTCAATCAATTAAATCCAAATCATTGGCATCCTTCAACTTGGAAAAGGAGAACGGCTTTCCAAAATCAAATACCCAAAAGCTAGAGAAAACAGTTTCAACTTCTGCCGAAGCTGATTTCATCGAGCTTTTGTCTATGGAATCGGGTGGGTATCGATTTTCTCTTAAAGGTAATGTTTCTATCGTTGGTGAAGGGGTTAGTATATCATGTTCGAATACTCAGATTTTTTTCCTATTTGATGCAAATTCTAGTTCTGCAATCAAAATCGGAAGAATTAGGGAGATTCAAGCCGAAGGTGCCGTAACCTTGAAACAAACTGGTCGAATTTGCCTGGCGGATAGATTGAATCTTGACCCGATTCGGGGGATTGTGTCTTTAGAAGGCTCAGCCCGAGTTGAGGATGATGCTTGGGGTTCGGCGGTAGGAGAGAAAATCCTTCTCGAAAAGGAAACTGGTAAAGTCCAAATATTAAAGTCGGGGCATTCGCGACCAAGGTTGACCTTTCCTTCCCTTGACTTGGATAAGCTTAAGTTTCCATTCGCACCAAAAAAGACGCCCAATTCCAAGTAGTATGACAGAGAATTTAACAGGGTCAGAACTGATTGCGGATGGCTTGATTAAAAGATACGGAAAAAGGGAAGTACTCAAGGGTGTTTCTTTGAAAGCCAAACCTGGGGAAATCGTAGGCTTACTTGGACCCAATGGTGCGGGCAAGACAACCACTTTTTCGATTTTGGCGGGATTTACTTTGCCAGATGCGGGTTCCTTGCGTTTGGGAGAAATTGATTTGACCAGTCTCCCTCCTCATAAAAGGGCAAAAAATGGATTGGTTTATTTGCCCCAAGAATCATCCGTATTTACTAAACTTTCGGTGGAGGACAATATTCGAGCAATCGTTCAAACACTGGGGCTTCCTAAAAGTGAGCAAGATAAAATGGTTCATAAAAGATTGGAGGAACTCAATTTGAGTCATTTGGCTAAGCAAAAGGCTGGTACATTGAGCGGTGGGGAAAGAAGGAGACTTGAGATAACGAGGGCTTTGGTTTTGAAACCCAATGTTCTTTTGCTGGACGAACCATTTAGTGGTGTTGATCCCATTAGTGTTAGCGAAGTCAGAAACATTATAGTTGAACTTAGTCAGAATGGAATGGGGATACTGCTCACAGATCATAATGTTAGGGAGACTCTTCGTGCGGTTGATCGAGCCTATTTACTTTACGATGGCAAGATTTTGGTTCATGGAGACGCTGATTTTCTACAAAATGATTCAATAGCTCGAGAGAAATACCTAGGTTTCGATTTTTAAGTTTAATCCATTCATTCAATATTCAAATTCATGAGTCCGCAAAAATCCTTACCCTCTTCTTCTGCTCAGCCAATAGAGAGCATAGCCGTAAAGGAGTTCTTTAAGGATTTTGGTGAGCAACTCAGGCTTCGTCTAGTAACGGACCCTAAGACTCTTTCGAGAAGTACAATTCGTGAAAAGAGTATTAATCGTCCAGCATTGGCGGTTACTGGTTATTTCAAGTATTTTGCCAATAAACGTATCCAATTGTTTGGGGCTGGTGAGATGGCCTTTTTTAGGGAGCAATCCGAGGCGAGAAGATCTAATGTTCTATCGACTATGGTTTCCAAGCGCATTCCATGCGTCGTGATCTCGAGGAATTTGGCACCAACGCAGGAAATGATAAGGATTTTAAATGATGCGGGAGTCCCCCTTTTTCGGACAACATTAACTTCAAAGGCCTTCACAACAGAGGTTACTGTAATGCTAGAGGAGAGATTTGCTCCAAGAACCACTTGTCATGGAACACTTTTGGACATTCGCGGAATAGGAACCTTGATTAGAGGAGAAAGTGGTGCAGGTAAAAGTGAAGCAGCTCTTGCGTTGATCGAACGTGGACACAGTCTGGTGGCTGATGATATGGTTCGAATAAAGCTGTTGAGTGATCATTCACCAGTAGGTTTTTGCGATGAGATGAGCCGTGGTTTTATGGAGTGCCGTGGTATTGGAATCATCAATGTTGAAGAGTTATTTGGAATCCGGTTTGTTCGTTTGGACAAGCGTATCGACTTGGTTGTTACTTTCTTGGAGGATAATTCTGAAGTTGAACCGGATCGAACGGGGTTGGATCGAAAATCCTTTGATATTCTCGGAGTCAGCATTCCGCATATGGAAATTCCCTTAAGACCAGGACGAGACATGGCAAGATTGGTCGAAGTGGCCGCAATGGTTCAAGCTGCACGTCAATTGGGTCATGACTCCGCATCGGATTTTAATCAAAAATTATTGGAAAAAATGAATGCTTGAAACGCTTTCAGCGGATTAAAACAACAAGATTTTTTTTCTAAGTGTCGAATTATCAGCGAACTGCGAAAGGAGGTAAATTTTGTATCCTTGGCAACTCAAAAAATGAAAAAAAACTTATGGACTTTGTCATGTTAATAACTTGTGAGAAAGTTTCCTTATTTTCTTAAATTTTTTTCTTGGTTTACTTGGATTTCTTCTTCAGAAACAAGTATACATTTTGTAACAATCACACACGAGGTCCCCTAACACCCCCCATCTATTTAAATGCATAAACTACTGAAAAAGAGAGTCTTGCGGAATTACTCTCATCATATATTGCCATTGTTGGTAAGTGTCTCAGATTTAGTGGGTTTTTTTCGTAACTCTCTTTCATTTCGCTGTTTTTGTTCTCTTCGGGCATGCTGTGAATAAAAAATTGATTTGGTATGTCTCAAACAACTTCAACACCTGAAACCTTTTGGAATTCTCTCCGCGAGCAATTGCTCGAAGTCATCCCTGCCGATACTTTTCGTGTATGGTTTGACAACATGCGAGTTGGTCGACTCGACGACGATGGATGCGAGCTTATTACACCCAACGAATTTTCTGCAATTTGGATTCGAGACAATTATTTGGATGTGATTCGACAGGAAGCTGATCGTTTGGTCGGTCGTCCTTTTACTGTCGAATTACTTGGAGATCTTGATGAAGATTCGGAAGGAATTGATCAAACTCGCTTCAATAGCACGAAAGACTCCAAGAATGTAAAGTCGAATCGTATGACTGGTCCGGCATTGAAGGGCAGGTCCTTAGGCATAAATCCCAAGAACACATTTTCTAATTTCATTGTTGGTGGGGGTAGCGAATTAGCTCATGCTGCCTGTATTGCGGTATCCAATGCTCCTGCTCATGCTTATAATCCACTCTTTCTCTACGGAGAGACTGGCTTGGGGAAAACTCATTTGATGCATGCAGTAGCTCACCAAGCGTTGAATCGCAATCCATCCTGTCGGATTACTTATGTCTCGTGCGAGAAATTTACCAATGAATTCATTCGTGCCATCCAGGAAAACACTTTAACAAAGTTTAGAGCTAGGTATCGAAGTGTGGACTATCTTCTAATAGATGATATTCAATTTTTGGCAGGAAAAGAGCGAATTCAAGAAGAGTTCTTTCATACTTTTAACGAAATCTACGAGGCTCAGCGCCAAATTTTCCTTACTTCCGATCGCCCTGCTGGAGAAATTGATAAAATCGAAAGCCGACTTCTTTCTAGGTTCCAATGGGGGTTAGTCACCGATATTCAAGCACCTGATCTAGAAACTCGGGTTGCGATTCTTACTCGTAAAGCGGGTGCCATGGGGATTACTATCGAGCCGGAAATCCTTGAATTCCTGGCAAAAAATATTTCCAGAAATGTTAGAAGAATGGAAGGTGCCCTGACTAGAGTAGCAGGTTATGTTGGTCTAACTCGCAAAAAAGCTGATCTGGATACTGTCCAGCGATTGCTCCGAGATATTCTGCGAGAAGAGAATTTAAGTAGAATCACAATCGAAACCATTCAAAAGAAAGTTGTTGATTATTATCATCTGCGGATGGCTGATATGCTTTCTCGTCGTCGCCCAGCAAATATTGCTTTTCCTCGCCAAGTTGCCATGTATCTGTCTCGGATACTTACAGAGCATTCGTTACAGGAAATTGGTAGTGCTTTTGGTGGACGAGACCATGGAACCGTGATCCATGCGTGCAAAACCGTAGAGAATATGATGGATCAGGATAATTCCATCAAACATTCCGTTGAATTTCTCAACGAGCAGCTTTCTCAATCCATGGAATAAGTCTTTGCGGGGAGAATTTTCTTTTTCCTCTCTTGTAATTCAGCAAAAATTCATTACGAATCGAATGTAATGAATATAAGCGATTCCACTGATTTCTCCTCAGAAGAAAATACCTCATCCGAACCAACGGATAATGCAGCCAATGAGGGCGAATTAAGTTTAGATCAAAAACGGGAAATTTCTTGTTGGATTGCCGACGGAATGGGGCTTTCTGATGTGCAAAAAAGAATTAATCAAGATTTTGGTGTCGTCATGACATACATGGATGTGAGGTTTCTAGTGGATGATTTGGATCTTACTCTTGTGGACAAGGAGGTTGAAAAGCCAAAGGATCCAAGTCCAGAAGCCACAGAAGGGGATGATTCAGATACCAACTCTGTTGACCCTAATGCCACTGAAGCTCCAAGTGGAGTATCTGTTGAAGTAGACCCTGTAACTCCTCCTGGAGCGATGGCTGGTGGATCCGTTACTTTTTCGGATGGTCAGCATAAAAAATGGACTCTTGATCAATTCGGTCGCCTAGGACTCTCCGGTGGAGATGAAGGATATAAGCCATCAGACGAAGATGTGATGGAGTTCCAAAAGCAACTCGACTCAGCTCTTCGGGGCAAAGGCTTCTGATCGAAAGATCGTGTTTTTTTACTTCTACTCGCTCTTTTTAGAGCGAGGTAAATGAAGATTTTCGAGTTCTTTGAGTTGGTTGAACTGCTGGACAAGTTTTCCTTTCACAAGTTTTGGCAGTGCATCTTCAAGCACGACATTTTCCAATTCTCTTTTCAGTCTTATGGCGAGAACTTGATTTTTTTCTGCCAAAAATCTTTCCTCCTCAAGTTTAGCGCTTTCTTCTCTAAATTTGAGCATATTCGACCATTGCTTTTCTTTTTCAGCTAATTCAAGTAGTTTGGGCGAGTTTTCGCTCTTTTGAAGCTGAAGTACCAAAGGATGCTGTAAATTTGCCAATTCAGGCCATTCCTTCTTCAACCGTTCCTTTATCTTTGTTTTGAGTTTTTTCCTTTCATCTTCTTTGGTTTTCTTTTTCTTGGCTAACTCATCTCGCCTTTCCTTGAGGCTTTCGATTTTTTTCTCAGTTTCAGCATAGCGATTATTTTCAACTAGGTTGAGTTTTTTGCTTAGACTTTCAATAATTGCCCTTGAATTGGGTGAAGCTGATTTAATGATCTTATGAAATGAGTCGGTGAATTGAAGCATATCATCGCTCAAAATGGCTTTTGTGATGGTGGCGTTGGTGTCGGAAGAATCTTTCTCTTTTTTATCGCCTGTTTTGCTTTCCGTTTCACTAGGATTCAAATCGATGAACTTTCTAAGAAAAACATCGGATGTTTTGATGGGGATATCAATGGTCTGGGAATTAATTATGACATATGTGTGAGCTTCAGACAGCGAAACTTTTCCGTCTTTGTTATAATCGGGTTGCTCAACTTTTTGGCCCATACGAGACTCACCACACAAGGCTTCCCAGAATCGAGTGCTATATTCTCTGTAGTTTTCCTCTCTAATGTCGGGAGTACATCCAGCTGCCACTCGATCATCAACTGTCGCAAAAAAACCAGCTCTTGGTTGCTTGCTTAGATCGTTCTTCGGGTCTCCATCTTTAAATATAAAATTCGCGAAACCTCCACTATAACATTGAACCATGAAAAGGATTGTCGCTCGGTTGTCTGGTAGTTTATCAATTTTCTTGGAAAGATCAGAAACCCTCAGCTTTTCATTATTCCAAAGGTAGGCGGTTGTGTTGTGGGGTGTCTTTTTATCACCTTTTCCACCATGTCCAGTAAAGTAAATGAGGTTGATGGAATCATCAACTGATGCATTTGCTTCATTAATCCATCCATCAAATTTCAAGAGAGAGGATGTACCATCCGCATTTAATTCATTATTCCTATACTGATGAGTTAAGCCGCGTGTCGAACCAAAGATTTCTGCCAGCAGTCTTGTCGATTTGGGGACGATGAATTGGGGGTCGAAGAATTGTAGATCTCGAGAAGGGTCGGTGCCATCCGCAAAAAGAGTCCGAATGGGAAATTCGCTCAGTCCCATCTGCTCTTTTATTCTATGAAAGTAACGGACATTACTTTCAAGGGATACTTGGTTACCCGATGGGGAATAACCGCCCCCCATCACCAAAATCCTAAAGGATAATTGTGCCCTAAAGGATTCAGGTTTTGCGTTGAATACATGCTTAATTGGGGGAATAAATGCAGTAGATTTTACGGTTTCTTCCTTGGGCAAGGCAACCAGATGAGCCAGTGAAGCTAACAGGCAGTAAGAAAGTAATTGAAGTTTTCTAGACTTTTTCACATATGAAAAATTTATAGGTTATTTTTAAACTTTTGGATTCATTCCACCCCGAATAGCACCGGCTTCAACGGATCCATAATTCTGCTTGAATGCAATGTCTATGGGACGACTATTGGATACTGAAAGCCAAATTCGCAAAAAATGTCTCTTTAGATGTTCTTCTCCATAATCATCGAATGCAGTTCTACGGTGAAGGGTTGTCCAATTATTGAGAAAAAGCATTTGTCCTCTTTCTAAAATCATTCGCTCTTGAAGTTGTGGGCGTTCGCAGACTTCGTCGAGAAAATTAATCGCTTCCCTTTGTTGATCGCTTAATTTCGGGCAATCCGGATCATGGTCAGCTCGATCAATGAGAACTCTCAAATAGGCACATGCGAAAAAGCCTTGGCATCTAGAAAAAATCGGTTGCATGCAATAGGGGTTTGGGTTCCCGCCATCAACTGTATGTCTTTTATAGGGAAAATGAGAATATAGTGTTTGATGCAAATCAGGCCTTTCCGCTTGAATGATACGTTCGACTTCCACACTGCTTACGATTTGATTTTCTCCCCCCGATTTGGCCGACCTTAAACAAAGAAACCCAATGACATCACAACGATCGGTATGAAAGCTTAATTGTCGATTTGTATTTGGGCCTCGAGTACGTGGATCTTGTTGAGCAAAGCCTGCATTACGAACGCTTAGAATCAAGTCACCCTTTTCATTTTGAGGCAGGAGTGTTCCTATTTTGGATGCATATCCCTTAAAAAACTCTTCACAAATTTCAGTATTCTCTTGGTCAAGGGATACACTCAGTTTGACTATTCCTCCATCATCTTCTAGTTTTTTGAGGATAGCCCCTATTGATATCTTCGGTTCAGTGATCGTCTTCATTTTAACCGCTTCATGCTTTGCAAATAATAGAAACTATTTAAGATTATTTATGTTTCAATGCCTATTCCTCCTTTAATCATCTTTCCAGTAATTGTTGGTTGCTTTTTTTTCCCTTCGGCTTTCGGAGAAACTATCAACCTTTGGATCAAAAATTGGAATTGGAAAAGTGAAACAATCGAAATCGCTTTTGCAGATGAAACCTACTTGTTTACTCGAGAGCATTCATCCAAATCATCCCGCGACTCTTCCACATGGATCGGTATATCTGACAATGGCTCAATTGGTAGAATTTCGCTTGCCCGGTTGGGTACCTTTCAAAGTGGAACAATCGTTTACCGATCGAAGGCCTATCAATTTTCGGGAATAGGACCATCCTTCGAACTGACACCTGTTAAAAAAGCTCTTCCTTGTGGAGGTTGTATTATGGGTAACGAGAAATTTCCCGTAAATCGTCGGGCCCTTCCCCCTGTCCGTTCTTGGAGGAATGGAGATGCGAATCTGATCGATTTACTGGTCGTATATCCTCTTGATGTAGTAAACGCTGCGGGAGGGTATGAGTCTCTGAAAACAGCAGTGTCTGGAGCGGTTGCGGACACCAATCTTTGCTACATCAATAGTCAATTGGATGTACGGGTTCGATTGGTCGGTTTCGAACAAATTGAATACGAACCAAGTGGAACACTCGAAACCGATTTGGATCGTTTGCAGGATTTAAATGATGGTTATATGGATGAGGTTGGTGAATTTCGTGAACAATTTGGTGCGGATGTTGTTTCTTTGCTTGCCACTCATGGAAATAAGGGGGGGCTCGCCAATACAATGAATACCTCAAGCCTTGGATTTGCGGATTCTGCATTCAATGTAAATTTATGGGATCAAATTGGGGCTCCCAGTTACACGCTAGCCCATGAAATTGGTCACAACATGGGATGCTTGCACAATCGGGAGGATGTTTCGGTTGAGGATGCAAGAAGTTCGGAGGAATATGATTTTTACGAATTTGGATATGGTAAACGCTGGACGACGACTGAGGGTGGTTACCGTACAGTCATGGCCTACGACGATGCGGTGATGAATTACTCAACTGGAATTCCCTATTTCTCAAATCCGGAGGTTTTTTATCTTGGGGTATCCACCGGAAATGTTGGAACCGAAAATAATGCCCAGGTTATTTCGATGACGGCTCCATATGTTTCCAATTTCAGAGCTTCAAAGATACAAGCCATTTATCCGAATCAATTCTCTAAGTTCGTAAATGAAGGAAATGCAACATCCATTGGAGTTCGTTTGGCTACAAAACCTATTGATGAAGTGGTGGTTTCAGTCTCTCTGAGCGAAGATTCCAGCTTCCGTCTAATTGGTGAACCACGAATTATTTTTACGGAGAGCAATTGGAATCTCGCCCAACCAATTGGAATATTTGCTGAAAGTGATCTGGATTTAAATAATGACTCAGCGAGTTTGATCTTGGAATCGGACGGTATTGCTTCAACGACGGCTGAATTGATTGAAATTGATTCACGCAGTTCGAATACCAGTGATGTTATTGTATCTGGATTCATTCGCAATCAATTGGGCATGGGTGTGGAAGGAGTGGAAATCCAGTTGGTGGGGATGGAGAATACCCTTTTGACTGGAGATGATGGACTCTTTCATACTTTAGTTCCAGCAGGTTGGTCGGGTACTCTTTCTTTCACCAAAGATTCATTTTCTTTAGATCCTTCCCTGTTAACATTTGATCAATTATATGTTGATCAGGAACAAATTGAAGTTTCTGGGTTCCGTTCGAGGATTGCCTATGTGGATCAAAATGCGCTTGGCCGGAATGATGGATCAAGTTGGTCAAATGCATTTACCGATTTGGCTAATGCGTTGAATGCACCACTGTCCATTGATGAGATATGGGTTGCATCGGGTACTTACTTTCCAGGCACTGTTCGTTCTTCGACTTTCGCGCTTCCTCCAGGCATTCCGGTATATGGTGGATTTGCTGGACACGAAGAAAATAGGGAATCCCGCTCACCACTTAATAATGAGACAATTTTGAGTGGAGATTTGGGAGTGCTGGGTTCTACGGAAGATAACGCCTATCATGTTGTTACCGTTGCGGAAGGCTCACATTTGGATGGATTCGTTGTTAGGGATGGATATGCCAATAAGAATATCACTAATGACTTCCGTGGGAAGGGTGGGGGTTTATTGGCAGACGGATCAGTATTTACAGTGGCTAATTGTCGCTTTCTTTCTAATCAATCCTTTCAGGGTGGAAGTGCGGTTTTTCTTAATGATGCTAATGGTACTTTTATAGATTGTGTCTTTTCGGATAATCAAACTGATTCTTCTGGTAGTGGAGGGGCGGTATTTATAGAGGATTCTTATGCCCAATTTAAAAGCTGTCTTTTTGACAAGAACTATGCTCATTTTTATGGTGGAGCCATTCATTCTACTTCCAGTTCGCTTTCGCTGGATCAAAGTTCGTTTACCGAAAACCAGAGTCTTACCTCAAATGGTGGTGGAGCCTTGTATGCGGAGAATGGGTCTGTCTCGATTACCTCTAGTTCATTCTCGGCAAATCGATCGATATTCGATGGTGGTGCCATTCTTGCGTTTGATTTATCCGCAGTTATCGAAGACTCTAATTTTACGGCTAATGTGAATTCGGTATCGAATGGAGGTGGAGCCATTCATTTTAGTTCGGTAACGGGTTCGATCACCCGTAGTCGATTTATAGAAAACGTTACTTATGCCACTAACTATGGAGGAGCGATTAAATTATCCTCTTCGTCCCCTGTTATCTCCCAATGTGTTTTTGTTGGTAATCTTAATCTAAATAACTCGGGTGGTGCAATTGGTTGTTCGGGTAATGCCAATCCTGTGATCTTCGACAATAATTTTTCGTATAATCAAGCTGGGCAGGGTGGGGCTCTGTTTGTCGACGGGGGCGAAAGCTCGATTAGCGAAAATAATTTTATCGAAAATTCTGCAAATGTTGGAGGTGCTCTGTATTTAAAAAGTTTTGGAAGCGAGGAAATTTCCGAAAATGAGTTTTTACGCAATTCATCCACCGATATGGGGGGGGCAATTTTTTTGGATAGTAGTTCCCTCATTATTGATTCGGGGAATTTTATCGAGAATTTCTCTTCGTATGGGGGTGCCGTGAGTGTTCAAAATTCTGAAAGTATATCTTTTCAAGGAATTAAAGGAATCGGGAATGAAGCAAATGCCAGTGCTTCAGGAAATGGCGGTTTTTTGTATCAAGGGCTTAATTCTATGAGTGCAAAATTTGTTAATTGTATTTTGTCCGGTAACCGAGCTAACCAATACGGGGGAGTGGTTCGACCAAGTCATCAGCTTTCCTTTACGAATTGTACGATTGTCGGAAACGAATCACTTGATGCCGGAGGAGTAGTCATTCTTTTTGAAGGAGATTCCCTTAATTTGGAAAATTCGATTCTTTGGAATAATCATTCCCAATGGGGGGGCGAGATAGCGGTAAACAGCGGCTCCGCATCTGCTCACTATTCGCTATTTGATCCTGCAGAATCCGAAGGGGTGATTAACGGGACTGAAAATATTTCAGGTGATCCTCTGTTCGTCGATCAGGATGGATTGGATGGGATCCTTGGTACATCGGATGACGATTTTCAACTCCAAGCCTCAAGTCCTGCAATCAATATTGGTTCAAATGGATTTACTGATTATCCAAGCCATGACATTTTGGGCAAAAGTCGATCGGGTAAGCCTGATTTGGGAGCCTACGAGTTCTGGGTCAACTCTCCACCCGAGATTATTTCCGGAAGCACGGTAAGTCTTTCCGAAAACCAAACCGATGTTATCAAGGTATTGGCTCTCGATAATGAAGGAGAATCTTTGACTTTCTCCATTCTGGATGGATTGGATGGTTCTCTCTTTTCGATTGATGAATTTACCGGTTTGCTTTCTTTTGTTTCCCCACCCGATTTCGAACAAGCTCTGGATTTGGATGAGAATGGAGAATATCAATTAACAATTGGGGTTTCGGATGGTACTTCCTTAAGTGAGCAACTCTTACGGGTAAGCCCCTACGATGTGGATGAATCTCCAAATATAGACCAAATGAATAACGTCCTCAAAATATCATTTCCTGAAGATTCTCGGGTCACTTATGATTTCAATGGGACGGATCCTGATTCCGGAAGCGAATTGGTTTGGTCGATTGGTTCGATTGCACAAAATGGTTCAGCCGAAATCAATGCCGATACCGGAGCTTTTGCCTACGAACCGTTAGCTAATTTCTACGGAACCGATCAAGTAATTATTCAACTTAGTGATCGAACTCATGTGGTATCGCTATCCGTTGAATTGGAAGTTACTCCGGTAAGTGATTCCCCGATTTTGACAATAGATGAATCTTATTCGGTGGTCGAAGGCACGACTCAAGTGGTCCAGCTTACCGGTAATGATCCGGATGGAGACGAGATTGCCTTTTTGATCTCTGGCGGGGATGATCTTGCTTTGTTTCGAATCGATTCGAATTCATCCATTCTCTCCTTTGTGCAAGCCCCTGTTTTTTCGGAACCGAAAGATAAAAATGGAGACAATCAATACGAGCTTCTGATCTCCGTCTCTGATGGTCCTTTATCCGATACCCAAAAGATTTTGGTCTCCGTAACGGAAGATACATTACCTGATTCGCTTAGCATCGCCTTACTCGATGATCAAAATATATTCGCCCTATTTGAGGATTCCGAATGGATTTATGATCTTAACATATCGAACCCCGATTCGGATAATGTACTATGGAGTATCCATACTCCTCCCATCCACGGTAGCGTCAGCATAGATACGGAAACTGGATTATTGCGTTATTCTCCACAAGTGAACTTCGCCGGTTCCGATTCCACAATCGTACAAGTCTCGGATGGTTCCTTATCCGACCAAGTCACTCTGAATTTCTTCGTTTCTCAGATTAATGACGCACCTGTCTTCACTTCATCCACATTCCTTCAAATCATGGAATCACAGTCATTGGTTGGAGAATTAAATGCTTCCGATCCCGAAGGGGACGAACTCATGTTCTCGATTTCCACAACAGGAGATTCTCAATGGTTTATGCTCAATCAAAATACAAATTCTCTCTTTTTCATACATCAACCCGACTTCTCGTCACCCTTGGATCTTGATGGGGATAATTTGTATGAAGTCTCGGGTGAAGTTTCAGACGGCCAATTAAAAACCCCTTTTAATTTAAGAATTCAAGTACTCGATCCAGACGCAAATGAAACTATAGTATCAAATTCCATTCAGGCTGAAGCAGAAAATCTTAATGGATGGAGCGAGAGTTCCTGGTTTGGTGATTTCTTCGGTACTCATTACCCATGGATATATCATTCTCATCTGGGATGGGTTTATGCCGGTAGGGATGAGAACAATTCTCTCTGGCTTTTCAAGGAATCCCTTGGTTGGCTTTGGTCCGATTATTCAACATATTCCTACTTCTTTGTCGATGATGATGACAATCCGGGATGGATTTTTATCGATCTTAAAAGCCGACCCGTACGCTACTACGATTTTCGCTTAAAGGATTGGTATTTTTTGGATTGATTGTAGCATCGGATTAATTTCATCGAGAATTCCCCTTGCTTCTTCAATAGGTTCATATTGAATTTGTGTTTTTTCAGCCCAAATTTGTCACAATACTTCGAATGAAAAAACATCCCTTTCTAATTTTCATCTCTCTTCTTCCATTCCTTTTTGCGAGTTCCCTTCATTCCGCGAAAATTCCCCATCAGGGAAGAGTGCTCGTTGAGGGCAAACCTTTTCATGGAGAAGGACAGTTTTGGTTTGCCCTTGTTACCCAAGACGGGGGATTTGCCTGGAATCACGAAGGGTGGGGAGGTGTTCCCACCTCTCCAATCACCATCTCCGTAATAGGAGGATTTTATAAAGTTATTCTTGGAGACACCTCGATTACTGGCATGTCCACATTACCCGATCAATTATTGGCGGCAAACGATGATCTGGAGTTGGCGATTTGGTTTAGCGATGGCGTGAATGGGATTGCTCGTCTTGGCGAAAATCAACCCTTGAGTAAATCGACGTATTCCATTGTCAGCGATCACTTGCGAAATACGCAACTGATGAATGCACTCTCTGAGCGAATGAATTTTTTGGAGAACGAAAATAATCAAAGTATTTTCGATGCACTGAATCAAATGTCTTCCCGAATCGAAGAAATCGATACCGCTCAATTGATTAGCTCTCTTGAGATCATCGATTCGAACCTATCCGATATTTATCAACGCATTGATAGCATGGAAGATAATTCAACAGTCTCCGAGCTTTACGGATTGTCTGAGCGACTGGATTTTTTGGAGAACGAAAATAATAAAAGTA
>JAYYQI010000029.1:0-27955 GCA_036128475.1 Verrucomicrobiota bacterium | reverse complement strand
GTATCATGGAGGTAAGATTTTATCAGATGGAGTGATCCCCAAAGATGTCATTAATACTTCATCTCATTTTCGAAAAGAGATGATAGGTTTCGATGTACCCAAAGACATTTTTGTGCATGTATGCGGGACCGATTTAATAAGAGATGAAAAAGGAAAATATTTAGTACTGGAAGATAATGCACGCTGTCCATCCGGAGTCTCCTATCTTCTTGAAAACAGAGAGATCATGAAAAAAACTTTCCCGAGAACCTATAAGGCAATGAAGGTAAGGTCAGTTGAGGTATACCCTGAACTTCTTCTGCGATCTTTGGAATTTCTTTCACCACGGAAATCTCAAAAACCCGTCTGTGTCTTATTGACCCCGGGTGTCTACAACAGTGCCTATTTTGAGCACACGTTTCTGGCTCGCCAGATGGGTATTCAGATTGTGGAGGGTAAAGACTTAATTGTCGTTGATGGATTTGTATACATGCGGACTACACAGGGTCTTGTTCAAGTAGATGTTATTTATCGTAGGTTGGATGACGATTATTTAGATCCCTTATTTTTTAACAAAGAATCAGTATTAGGGGTTAGCGGATTGATGGATGCATACCTGAAAGGTAATGTTGCACTAGCCAATGGTATTGGAACTGGTGTAGTCGATGATAAAGTAACTTATGCTTATGTTCCGCAAATGATTAGGTATTACCTCGGCCAAGATCCAATATTGGACCAGGTGCCTACATATTTGTGCTGGATGAAAAAAGACCGCGATTTTGTTTTGGAAAACCTTGCGAACCTAGTGGTGAAATCCGCAAATGAATCTGGCGGCTATGGTATGTTAATTGGAAATGCTTCTACTCGTGAACAAAGAGAAGAATTTGCCGCAAGAATTCTTGAGCATCCTAGAGACTATATTGCACAACCCATTATTTCTTTATCCAGACATCCTACATTTTGTCCTGATGGCATAGAAGGACGACACATTGATCTTAGACCCTTTATTTTGTATGGTGAGGATATAGAGATCGTGCCTGGTGGTCTTACACGCGTTGCACTTGAAAAGGATTCTCTTGTAGTTAACTCTTCTCAAGGTGGAGGGAGTAAGGACACATGGGTTTTGAATAACTGATATGCTTTCTCGGGTAGCAGATAATATGTTTTGGGTGAGTCGTTATGTCGAAAGGGCAGAAGGCGTAACTCGTTTAGTAGAAGTTAATCGGGACACTAATTTAGAATCAAATCCCAGTGCAGATTATCGAGATTATTGGAAATCTGCACTCAATGCAATGTGTGCGCTTGAAGATTTTGCCAAAGATGAAATCAATGATGAGGAGAAATTCATTCTTTTCTCAGATAAGTGGGCAAGTTCTTTGGTAACCTGTATAAATATGGCTCGAGAAAATGGGCGTATGATTCGAGACCAACTTTCTGAGGAAATTTGGGTTGAACTAAATAACCTTTATTTGTTCTTGAATTCACCTACTTTACTTCAACAATTTGCACAAGATCCCGATAACTTTTTCCGTCGAGTGATTCGCTTTTCCCTAGTTTTTCAAGGCCTTTCGGATGCCACAATTCACCAAGATGAAGGATGGCGATTTATGTCACTGGGTAAATATCTCGAGAGGTCGGACCAAACAAGCAGAGTACTTGATACACTTACTCTTTTGGAGGGAGATCCGACCCGCTTGGATTTGATTGCTGCCCTTAAAAGCTGCAGTGCATTATCGGCATTCCGAAAGCGTTATCCCGGAGAGCTTAATTTACGAAACGTAGCAGACTTCCTCCTTTTTTCTAAGGATTTCCCGCGTTCATTGAGGTTTACTGTGGGTCGTATTGATATTTTGCTTCATGAAATTTCAGGAATTCCTTCGGGGAATTTTTCCAATGAAGCCGAAAGATTATCTGGTAGTGCATTGGCTCAACTGAATTTTTCCGATATTGATTCACTTTTATTGGAAGGTCTTCACGAGTCCATTGACCAATTACAAAGAAAACTCATTGAGGTAGGCCAAAGTATCTTCGAAACATATGTACTTTTACCCTTTGAAATTAAAAATGCCAGTATGCCCATAATTTCTCAAAGGCAAATGCAACAGCAATAGTCTTCCCCTTAATGCACCTTTACGTTCTTCACAAAACGCATTACAGGTACCCAAGTCCGGTATGTGACAGTTTTAATGAACTGCGATTACATCCACTAACCAATGACTGGCAAAAGTGCGAATCATGTTTTGTAAGCGTTTTACCAACTGCCAGAATGATTCAGTATCTAGACCTTAATGGTAATTTGGTTCATCACTTTGAAATTCCTAATGATCACTCAAAGCTTATTATTGAAAGCCGCTCCACAATCCTTACTCAGAAGCGTGTCGACTTTGATAATTTACCTTACGGTCTCTCCATGCGAAGCCTGCGAGAGGTGGAAGCAAGTTCTGAGTATAGGCCATACTTGCAAAGTTCTTCCTATGTGGAAATAAATCCGCAGGTGTGGCGTCTAGCGGTGGATGTACAGGGAAACTCACAGGATGTGTTTCAGACGGCTTATCAAATTATGGAATATATTTATTCCAATTATCAATATGCGGCCTCAACCACCAGTGTGGATACACATGCAATTGAAGTTATAGAGCGAAAGAAAGGAGTTTGTCAGGATTTTGCACATGTTGCGATCACACTATGTCGTTGCCTTGGAATCCCTGCCAGATATGTGAGCGGTTATTTTTATGACCCTACTCGAAATCAAAGCATGAGGGGAGCGGGTGCTTCTCACGCTTGGATTGAAGTGTTGGTTAATGGTCAGGGTTGGTTTGGCTTAGATCCTACAAATAATAGGGTAGTTGATGATAACTATATTATTATTAGTTCAGGCAGGGATTATCGAGATGTCGCTCCAATAACCGGGACTTACTTCGGTCGTTTGCCTGATACCTTAAAGGTAGAGGTAATCGTAAAGCGGCTCGACGAATAATATAGTTTAAGCAATAACCTTTTCAGGAGAAGGAATAGATTCAATCAGTTCTTGGGTGTATTTATCCTTTGGATTAGAATAAAGGGCATCAGACTTACCGCTTTCAATAATTTTTCCAGCTTTCATAACCGCAACTTCATCCGAGATGAATTTAACTACAGAAAGATCATGGGAAATGAATAGATAGGTCAGCTGTCTTTTCTCTTGGAGTTCGCGTAAAAGATTCAGGACTTGAGCTTGGACTGATACGTCCATAGCCGAAACGCATTCGTCACAAACAATAAATTCAGGCTCGACTGCAAGAGCACGGGCGACGCAGACTCTTTGTCTTTGCCCTCCAGAAAATTCATGTGGATAGCGACGAAGATGGACCGAGGAAAGACCAACTTCTTCTAGCAGGGAAACTACCATATCTCTTCGGTTATTATCATTCGTACCTATTTGGTGAACCCGCATAGGTTCGGTTAAGGCCTGTTCTATGGTAAGACGAGGATTAAGCGAGGCATATGGATCTTGGAAAATGATCTGCATTCTTTTCCGAAATGGGATCAGATCTGTTGATGACAATTTTGACAGCTCCTGCCCACCATATTCTACAGTTCCTTTTGTGGGTCTAATTAATTGCAGGATTGCCCGCCCTGTTGTGGTTTTGCCGCACCCAGATTCACCCACGAGCCCAAGGGTTTGTCCACGTAATATTTTAAGATCGATACCGTCTATTGCCTTAATTGTCTCACCCTGCTTTTGGAACAAGGATCTTTTGGTTGTAAAATGAACCTTGAGGTCATTGATTCTCAGTAGAGTTTGTTTAGGTTCTATAGAGGATTTCAGATCCGATGAAGATTGCTCCAATAGACTTTCCAAATATTCATTAGCCGTGGTTCGCTCTTTAATTTCAAAGCTTCCGTCAGGTTTTTCGATCGATTCAAGAAAATCATCAACTGTGGGGAGGGTTTGATATTTACAATCCAGAGATGGTCGGCAGGCCAAAAGTCCTTTAACATAGGGATGTTTCGGGTTGTTGAAAATTTCACTTACCGTACCTTCTTCAACAATTTTCCCTCTATACATCACAACTATTCTGTCAGCGATTTCAGCGACTACTCCCAAGTCATGGGTTACAAATAAAACAGAAAGGTTGAGGTCGTCTTTCAGCGATTTTAAAATTCCCAAAATTTTTGCCTGAACCGTAACGTCAAGAGCGGTTGTGGGTTCATCTGCCAAAAGAAGATTGGGAGAGGTAACGAGTGCCATGGCAATCATGACTCTCTGACGCATTCCTCCCGAGAATTCGTGAGGGTAGGAGTGAGCACGCTTTTCAGCATCCCGTATTCCTACTTTCTTCATCATTTCAATAGCTTTTCCTTCAGCTTTTTCTTTACTTATATCTTCGTGAATTAGTAAGGGTTCCGACACTTGATCAAGAATTGTAAGATAAGGGTTCAGGCAACTCATGGGGTCCTGGAAAATCATCGATATGCTTTGGCCCCGCAAACGGCGTAACTCATCTTTCGGTAAGTGGATCAAATCTTCTCCCTTGAAATGAATGCTTCCGTTTTCAATTTTAGCCGGTGGTTGAGGAAGTAGCCCTAGCATTGAATGACAGGTTACCGATTTTCCTGAGCCTGATTCTCCCACAACGCCAACAATTTCTCCTTGTTCAATCGAAAAGGAAACGCCATCAACCGCTCGAACGGTTCCAGTTCGAACATGAAAATGGGTACTTAGATTCTTAATCTCCAAAAGTTTCATTAGTCCTTGGCGGATTTTGGATCCAGGGCGTCCCGAAGCCCATCACCCAAAAAGTTTAGTGCGAGTAGAGTGAATGAGAAAAACAGGCCGGGAAACAAGATAAGCCATGGGGCAATATCCATCTTTTCTGAACCCTCCTTAATTAAGCTACCCCATGAGCTCATGGGTGCTTGCACGCCCAAGCCAAGAAAGCTCAGAACTGCCTCCAGAAGCATAACGGCTGGTACGGTTAAAGTTGCGTAGACAATGACTGGTCCTAGTAAATTTGGTAAAATGTGACGGATTAAAATTCTTGAGTCGGGAAAACCAAGGGCACGGGCAGCCTCTATGAATTCTGCTTGTTTGAGACTAAGGGTTTGCCCTCGTGTGATTCGGGCCATTGTAAGCCATTCGACAGCTCCGATCGCAATAAAGAGCAAAATAAAATTTCTACCAAAAAGAACCATTAGCAAAATAACAAAAATCGTGAATGGGAGTGAATATAAAATATCGACTACACGCATCATAAGAGCATCAATTTTGCCCCCTAAATATCCTGATGCCATTCCGTAGGAAACCCCAATGAATAGGGACACTGCTGTGGCAAGAAAACCAACGGCTAGGGATATTCTTCCTCCATGAAGAACACGTGCCAGAAGATCTCGCCCTAAATTATCTGTTCCGAAAAAATGCGTGAGGCTTGGAGGTGCAAATGCATTGTTCAGGTCTTGTTCCTCGTAGCTGGTGGATATCATTTCTGGGCCTAGAATCGTAACGATTGATACAAATATAAAAAAGAACAGGCTGGCAGTGGCTAATCGGTTGGCCCGCAATCTAATCCAAGCATCGCCCCAAAGTGAAGAACCTTCGGGGTTTTGTCCTAGGAGATTTTTTGCCTTTGCTGTCTCTATACTCATTTGCTTCTAGATTTTGGATCCAAGCTTGCTTGTATAATATCTACCATCAGATTCAAAAAGATGATTAGGCAGGCATAAAACAGTACGGTTCCAAGAACCATGGTGTAGTCTCGATTGAATGCGGCGGTAACAAAGAAACGACCGAGTCCAGGAATAAAGAAAATGCTTTCGATGATAAAGGATCCACTTATTAAACCTGCAAATGCTGGACCTAGAAAAGTTACAACAGGCAGTAGCCCGCCTTTCAATGCATGACGAGTTACCACTCGCATTGGAGATGCTCCCTTGGCTCGGGCAGTCCGAACATAATCCTGATTTAATGTATCTAACATGCCGGCACGGGTAAGGCGGGCGATGTAGGCAGCATAGAAAAGGCCAAGAGTAAGTGAAGGGAGGAACATGTCTGTCATGGAATACCAACCAAGGGGTGGCAACCAACCGAGGAAGGAGGAAAAAATCAAAATGAGTAATGGTCCAAGCACAAAAGTGGGTAGACAGATACCAAGCATTGCTATGGACATGAAAAGGTAATCGTAAGCAGTATTTTTCCGGAGTGCGGCGATAATGCCAGTGGGAAGCCCCAAGAGAAGAGCAATAAAAAGCGAGCAAAGTCCCAGTTGAGCTGAAACTGGAAATGCAGTAGCAATCAGTTCGGATACGTCCCATCCCATATATTTGAAGGATGGCCCTAAGTCTCCCTGAAGAAGATTCTTTAGATAGAGGAGATATTGTTTATGTAAGGGTAAATCCAGTCCAAAGTGAGCTTCGAGTTTATCCTTGATTTCTTGAGGGATGGCTTTTTCGGAATCAAAGGGACCCCCGGGGGCAAGTCTAGTCATGAAGAAAGTGAGAGTGGCAATGACAAAGAGGGTGGGAATTGCCTGCAGAAATCTAGATAAAATAAACTTCGCCATCCTTAAACGCTTACTTTTCGTTGTTTAGCAAGCTAACATATTTGTATGGATGGTGATCCAGAAGAGTAGGGTGCCAACCTTGAACGGTAGGACTGCGTAATGTGACATGTACATAGAAGTAGATAGGAAGAATGGGTGCATGTTCAGAAAGTAAATTTTCGCATTCGTGAAAATGGGCAAACCGTTTGGATGTATTCGCTTCACTTGCTGCTAAATCCAATAATTCATCATATCGGGCATTGGACCACCCCGTGTTGTTATGTCCATCATTTGTTCGCCACATGTGCAAAAAAGTATTGGCGTCGACGTAATCGCCAATCCATCCGGCTCTTGCGATCGAAAAATCCCGTTTCGCGATAGTGGACAGGAAAACTTTCCATTCCATGTTCATTAGTTGAATGTCTGCCCCAAGATGAGTTTTCCACATGCCTTGAAGGGCTTCAGCCACTTTTTTGTGTCCTTCCGAAGTATTGTATTTTAACTCGATCGTGGGAAGGCGATCAAGATCCTTGTCCTTAAGATAGTCCTGGATGAGGGAAGTGGCTTTTTGGGGATCAAACCGAAATCTATCTTCAGGATAAAAACCGCCTGTGCCAGGAGGAGTAAAGCATCGAGCAGGTGCTTGTCCCCCTTTGGTCACTTTTTCCACTATGGCTTGCCGATCGGTCGCCAAGTTAAAGGCAAGTCTAACACGTATGTCGTCAAAAGGAGGTTCCTCCACATTAAAACGATAGAAATAGGTTCCTAAATATGATTCGAAATGGATTAAGTCGGGATGCTTTTCCTTTAAATAGTCTATTCTGTCTGGAGAAACGGTTTGCGTTAGATGGAGAAAACCTGATCGAAAAGCCCTTTCCTCTGTATCTGCGCTTTCGATGGGATAAAAGCGAATTGAATTGAGTTTGACGGTCTCTGAATCCCAATATTGTGGGTTCTTTTGGACTTCGATCACAGAGTTAACTCGATGGTCAGTGAGAACGAATGGTCCATTCCCCACATAATTCCCGGGTCGAGTCCATGCGGTGCCTTGTTTCTCAAATGCACCAAATTTCTTAATGGTTGGCGGATGAGCAGGAAACCAACTGTAGTGATTAAGAAGCTCAAGAAAGTAAGGAGTTGGGTTTTCCAGAGTCAATTGCAGCGTCCAATCATCCAGTGCCACTGCGCCCACTTGTGCCTCATCCCAGCCTATGCCATCTAGATGATATTTTCGCGCATTTTTTAAATCATGAAGCATACTTGCGTATTGGGAAGCAAGTGCAGGGTTCAAAATCCGACGATAGGAAAAAACGAAATCATGAGCAGTGACGGGATCGCCATTACTCCACTTGGCATTTTTCCGAAGATGAAATGTGTAAACCAACCCATCATCTGAGATATCCCATTTTTCAGCAACTCCCGGCACGGGTTTAAGGGTTTTAGGGTCCTCGCTAACCAGACCTTCGATCAAGGCGATGATAACATTATGGGCTGATACGCTGTTAGCTAAATGTGGATCCAAGTATTGAGGTTCAGATCCGAGTCCGAAATGAAGAATTTGTTCATCCAAGGCTTTTTCTACATTGCTGGGTGCGGAGCATGAAAAAAGAAGTGCCAAGACTAATGATGGAACGCAGATAAGCATAATCCACTTTTGCGAAAGCTTCCTTGTTGAGTATGATTTGATAAAATGAAAACTGCCAGCGCTTTGCATCATGGCAAGCAAAAGCATTATGTTTTGTGCTTTGACTTTGCTCATTGGCACGAGTCTGGATAAGAGTTGTTAAAATATTTATGCGAGATTACTTCATAAGACGAATGCTTTTGATCCCACCCACGCTTCTGGGTATCAGCATTCTTGTTTTTGCTATTACTCGCTTAGCTCCAGGCGGGCCTTTGGAGCAGGCAATGATGCAAATGCAACAGGTCTCACAGGACGGTGGAGGGGGATCAGCCTTAGGGTCTGATCAAGCCTTGTCGGAAGAACAGTTAGAACAAATGAAAAGACTCTATGGTTTCGATAAACCACATTGGGAAGCTTATCTAATATGGTTGGGAGTTTTACCAAGAGAAACCGAATTTCGCCAAATCCGATTCTTGCAAAATGAAAGCGATTTGGCTGAAAGGATAAGATTACCGAAGTTTCACATTGCCCAACTTGATTGGAATCAGGATGGATATATTCAACGAAATGAAGTACCCGAGCATCTCTCTAGGTATATTGATTTTGATCTATTAGATCGAAATCTTGATGACGAACTTGATGGAATGGAGGCTTCGGGTAAGGATGCATGGATTGAAGGAGCTCGCGAAAAAGTAACTTTGATTAGAGGCAATGCAGGTGAGGTCAAAATTGCCAACTACAATCAGTTACTTGGCAACTGGAAAGTGCGTATGCGGAAGCAAAAATTGGATGCATTGAATGCCAAACCAGTGGCAGAATTATACATGACTCAATATGAAGGTGTTTTTCAGGGCAACTTTGGCCAATCCACGCGATATGGAGAACCAGTTCTTCGAGTGATTGGCGAACGTTTGCCAGTATCTACCTATTTTGGTCTGCTTACTTTTGCACTCACCTATATTGTATGTATTCCCCTCGGAATTTTTAAGGCAGTTCGTCACAAGCAACTTTCCGACGATCTAACTTCTATTCTTATTTTTATTGGATATGCCGTGCCGGGTTATGCTTTGGGTTCTCTCCTCCTTCTCTTTCTTTCCGTAAACCTTGATCTGTTTCCAATGGGCGGGATGGTTAGCGAAGAATTCGATCTTCTTACACCATTTCAAAAAGTAATGGATTTACTTGCTCATACCTTTCAACCATTGTGTTGTTACCTAATTGGCGGATTTGCTTTCGTCACAATGTTGATGAAAAATCACTTGATGGATAATTTATCCGCTGATTATGTCCGTACTGCCATGGCTAAAGGCGTTTCCTTCAAGAATGCGGTGCGCAAACATGCTCTGCGAAATTCGCTTGTACCGTTAGCCACAAATATAGGGCATCAGGTTACTCTATTTGTTACGGGATCTTTTCTGATTGAGACCATTTTCGATATAGATGGTTTTGGGTTACTCGGCTTTAATTCTGTTATAGACCGCGATTACCCTGTTGTTATGGGAATTCTCACATTGTCTGCCGCGCTTATGCTGCTGGGGAATATTATTTCTGATGCATTGGTTGCTCTTGTGGATCCCAGAGTTCGCTTCGAATAATCAAATGATTCAACTTAATCCACTTACTCAAAAAAAGCTTCGGCGCTTTCGTTCCATAAAGCGTGGATATTGGTCGTTTCTTATATTGTTGGGGCTTTACCTATTGAGCTTGGGAGCCGAATTATTAATTAATAAGAGAGCACTCATCGTTTCCTACAATGGTGAATTATTTTTCCCCACTTATGGCTCGCAGCTAAGTGGTCGGCAATTTGGTTTGAATTACGACTATGAAGTGGATTACCGATCATTGAAAAAGAAATTCCAGGCAGATAATTCCGAAAACTGGGTACTTATGCCTTTAGTTCCGTATGATCCATACGAAATGGATTATGCTGAAGAAGATTCAACAGGCTTTTCTCCACCAAGTTTTTCCAAAGGACACTTTTGTGGAACCGACAAAACAGAACGCGATGTCCTAGCCAGATTGCTTTATGGTTTTCGAATTGCGATGACCTTTGCAATTGGCTACCTCGTTCTGACTTATGTAATAGCGATTTTAGCGGGAAGTTTTATGGGTTACCTAGGAGGTAAGTACGATCTTGTGGGATTAAGATTAGTAGAGATATGGGCAAACGTACCTTTTCTCTATATGGTAATTATTCTTGTCTCGGTCATGCCCGGTTGGTGGGGGGTTGGTTGGCAAATTTCATCCTTACTCATCATCATGGTATTGTTTTCTTGGACTGGAATGACCTACTATGTTCGAGCATCCGTTTATAAGGAAAAATCCCGCGATTACGTATCAGCTGCGAGGGTCATTGGAGCCAATCCCTTTCGAATCGTATTTAGGCATCTTCTGCCCAATGTTATTTCCACACTTGTTACTTTCGCACCCTTTACCATAGCTGCAGCGATTTCTTCCATCACCGCTCTTGATTTTTTGGGTTATGGATTGCCCCCGCCAACTCCAAGTTGGGGGGAATTACTTAAACAAGGGGTGAGCAATCTCCGCATTGCTCCGTGGATCGTCATATCTGCTGTTTCGGCTTTGGTCCTCACCCTTACTCTGGTCACTTTTGTTGGGGAGGCAGTTCGCGAGGCTTTTGACCCCAAGAAATTTTCAACATACGAATAGATATGAAAATGAGAAAATACCTAATTGGATTCTTTGTATTAGTGAATGTTTATTGGTTTCAAGGTTGCGACAATCCGCAACTCAAACCACCCCGAACAGATGGTTCGGGTCAGGAAAACTCTTCACAAGACGGAAGCCGAAAGATTGATCGCGAATTCGCCCGTGAACTTGCTCGAGAGTTTGGAAGGGAATTCGCCCGTGAATTTGCCCTACAAATGAAAGGCTATTCCGATCCATCAAATTTGAAATTTGTAAAAGATATAAATGACACGAAAACAATGGAAGGTCTTATGGATGGAGGCGGAAAAGTGCACCCATTGCTTTCTCATTGTTCGGAGGATGTTTTGGAATTTTATGAAAAGCATCCGGATTGTTTTTCGATTTCATCAATTGATAATTTGCCTCAGAATTTGAATTGGCAGGACGGAAGTGAAGAGCATGAGTTTGCTTCCCCGAAAGCAAAAAAAGGTGGAACATGGGAAGTCTTTATGAGAGATTTTCCTCGTACACTGAGAACGATCGGCCCGGATGCAAACGGTGCTTTTCGTAGTTATCTTCTAGATTACAACGTGGTTGGACTAACTCACCCACATCCTAATTCGGATGGATATTATCCAGGTCTGGCAAAGTCTTGGGCGGTCGGTGAAGATGGTAGGACCGTTTACTTTGAGTTAGACCCTAATGCCCGTTACAGCGATGGAGTAAAAGTAAAGGTGTCGGACTTCTTTTTCTTCTTTTATTTTATGAGGAGCAAGCATATTCAGGCACCTTGGTACAATGATTTCTATGGTAAAGATAAATTTCAAAAAGTTACCCTCTATGACGAAAAAACTCTTTCGATTACTTTTTATAAGGCCAAGCCCGATGTTGTGGAAAGAGTATCTATCCGTGCAAAACCTGAGCATTTCTATGAAGAGCTTGATGGTGAATTTCTGAGCAAGTATCAGTGGAATCCCGAGCCTACAACGGGAGCGTATGTGGCTTTGCCTGAAAATGTGGATAAAGGAAAGTCGGTTATGTTGGTGAGGCAAAAAGATTGGTGGGCGGATAAAAAAAGATTTTTCCGTTATCGCTATAATCCTGATAATATAAAGGTAAGCGTGATACGTGACTACAACAAAGCTTTTGAGGTTTTTCTCAAGGGTGGTATCGATATGTTCGGGTTAGCCAAGACAGAATTTTGGTATGACAAGCTTCCCGATAATCACAAGCTGGTTCAAAATGCATATCTTTCAAAAGTTACGTTTTTTAACCAAACGCCTCCCCCATCTTATGCATTGAGAATCAACTCACAGAAGCCACCTTTTGATAATTTAAACATTCGAATTGGTTTTCATTACGCAATGAATTTCGATCTTGTTCTAGAGAAAATTTTTCGTGGAGATTTTGTTCGTATGAATACGGTGGCTGACGGCTATGGTGGGCGTTCTCATCCAACTTTAAAGGCGAGAGAGTTCTCCATTGAAAAAGCCATGGAATGTTTTGCAAAAGCCGGTTTTAGGGAAAGGGGGGGAGATGGCATTTTGATAAACTCTAATGGACAGAGACTATCTGTTGAATTACTAACCGGTTATAGGCATTTCGAAGATGTGCTTGTTGTTCTAAAGGAACAGGCGAAGAAAGCCGGACTTGAATTGAAGCTCAAGATTTTGGAGCCTACTGCCGCATGGAAGGCAGCCAATGAAAAAAACCATCAGGTGATTTTTTCTGCCTTTAATTCGTTCGTTGAGCTTTTTCCAAGATTTTGGGAGCCGTATCACTCTGATAATGCTTATCAGGAGTTTGGGGACTCAAAGTTTAAGGAAGACGGTTCACTCAAGCCAAACCTTACTACCAAGGTAAGTACCAATAATTTTACGCAAACAGCTGTTCGTGAGATTGATCACTTAATTAACAAATACAGGAACGAAGAAGATTTGGGCAAAATCACTGAAATGGCCCATCAATTAAGTCAAATGATTCATGATCATGCGGTTTGGGTACCTGCATGGAAGAAGCCTTGGCTTAGGATAGGTCATTGGAACTGGATAAAGTTTCCCGAAGATTGGGGCCCCAAGGAAACGAGGGATTACGAAGAATTTCAAGTCTTCTGGATTGATCTCGAAGATAAAAAGAAAATTCTTGAGGCTATGGATGAAAATCGAGCTATTTCTGATTCACCTTCAGTCTTGGTCTACGATAAGTACAAGACCGAATGAACTAAATTGTTTGGAATTATCCAGAAGATGATTGATTCCTCAAATGCTGATCCTCTGTTAAGGGTTGAAGAATTGTCCGTTTCCTTCCGAACGGACCACGACGGAGAAGTAGAAGCATTGGATCGTGTTTCGTTTGAAATTAATGAAGGTCAAACCATTGGACTGGTTGGTGAATCCGGATGCGGAAAGAGTGTCACTGCCTACTCGATAATGAGACTACTTCCCCAACCTTTGGGAAGAATTACATCGGGAACGATTACCTTTGGACATAAGTCAATCCTCGAGCTCTCAGCGGAAGAAATGAGAGAAATCAGAGGTAATGAAATTGGAATGATTTTTCAAGAGCCGATGAATGCCCTGAATCCTGTCCAGAAAATTGGAGATCAACTTTCGGAAGTATTTTTGCTCCATCAGGACATTCTCCGCCACCAAGCATGGTTGAATTCGGTTGAGATGCTGGAACTGGTAGGGATTCCCTCACCCGAAAATCGGGTGCATGAATATCCTCATCAATTGTCTGGAGGGATGAGACAACGAGTGGTCATTGCTATGGCATTGGCATGTAAGCCAAAACTAATTATAGCCGATGAGCCTACGACTGCATTGGATGTTACTGTTCAGGCTCAAATACTCGATCTACTTAAGAGTCTGCAAAGCCAAATGAGCTCTTCCATTCTTCTTATAACGCACGACCTTGGTGTCATCGCCGAGACTTGCGATGAGGTATGCGTAATGTATGCGGGAAGAGTTGTCGAACGAGCGCCAGTCGCAGAGATTTTTTCAAATCCGCGTCATGCTTACACGCAAAATCTTCTTTTGTCGATTCCCCGGTTGGATGGAATTGGCAAGACAAAACTGAACACGATCGAAGGCATTGTGCCCAGTCTCGCGGATATGAATGAAGGATGCCGGTTTGGTCCTAGAAGTGAAGTATTTCACCCGGAAGAAACATTGAAAAGTAGACCTCCCATGAAGGAGATCGCTAAAGGTCATTGGGTGGAGGCATGCCCATTATGTGTTGCATTATGAACGAAGACCAAAGCCTGCTGGAGGTCGAGGACCTTCGAGTACACTTTCCCGTCAGAGGTGGAATTTTTCGAAGAGCCATGGGATACTGCAAAGCGGTGGATGGTGTCAGTTTTTCAATCCCAAAAGGAAAAACTTTTGGTCTTGTTGGAGAGTCGGGTTGTGGTAAATCAACCTTGGCGAAGGCTATAGTTCAATTGGTAAAACCAACGGCCGGTAAAATAAGATTCAAGAGGCGTGAAATTTCTGAAATTGAAGATAGAGGCCTTTTTCGCAAATCCGTTCAGATGGTTTTTCAGGATCCCGCCGAGTCTTTAAATACCAGAATGACCGTTTCTTCAATTGTGCAAGAACCATTGGATGTGCATCAAATAGGAAATAGAGGAGAAAGGGCTAAACGGGTAGAGGAATTATTGGAACAAGTCGGATTACCCGCAAATTCCGCTAGCAAATATCCCTTCGAATTCTCAGGAGGCCAAAGACAAAGAATTGGAATTGCTCGTGCCTTGGCTTTGAAACCGGAACTTCTGGTATTGGACGAACCCGTTTCGGCCCTTGATGTTTCCGTCCAGAGTCAGGTTCTTAATTTGTTAATGGACTTACAGGAAAATCTCGGACTTTCCTATCTATTGATTTCTCATGATTTAGCCGTTGTTAAACATATTTCTAATATCATCGCTGTAATGTATTTGGGCAAAATCGTTGAACTCGGGCCATCTGAAGATGTCTACGCTTCACCCTTGCACGCTTACACGAAGGCATTAATTGCTTCAATTGCCATTCCTGAACCGGGTCTTTCCAAAAAGAAAGTTGTCTTAAGCGGAGACGTTCCATCGCCCATAAATCCTCCACCCGGTTGTGCTTTTGGTCACAGAACTCAATCAGTTCGATATCCGGAAAGCCTCAAAATGAAAATGGATTTCAAGGAAATAACTACAGGTCGATGGGTTCTCGATTGCCCATGCTGTTTGGAAAATAGCTGATGAAGTAAGATACTTCGGAAAAAAGACTTGCGACCACAACGCGACCCCTTTTGAATGCGGTTCTTTCTTTGACCCCTTGAAACAGTTTTCAAAAGTAGCATCTTATCTTGTCCTTCTGTCGATATCTTCGAAGTTGTTCTGCTTGTATGGACAAAACCCGGGAGATATGCCCCTCAGGCAGGTAATCGAAGAAACCCAGAAACTTATTGGAGAAGGAAATTTTGCAGGGGCATCCCCTTATTTGGACGAACTGCAGATTCGTTTCGAGGATGACAAAAACCCAGAGGTTGAAAAAATTCTTCAACAATTTGGCTTTGTGCGTGGAATTGGTTATCTGCAAAGCTTTGCCCAAGAAGGCGACAAGGATTACTTGGCTCGAGCAGCGGTCGCCTTTGGTGATTTTGCCGAGCAATTCCCCAACGATTCCAAGGCAGTTATGGCAATGCAAAAAAGGACCGATTGCCTTAGGGCCTTGCATGAATGGAAGGAAGCGGCACTTGTTATAGAAACCCTGCTTGATCAAAATAAGCCTTATCGTAAACAGATTGTAAAGAGAAGTGAATTACTCTCTCTGTTTTTCGGACGAGCTCAATGCTATCATATCCTTCAAGATTGGGTTAAGGGAGAACCAGCATTTATGTCGCTTTTGAAAATTGCCGATGTTGCCAAAGATGAAGACAGATCGGCCTATGCAGTTTCCTGCCTTACCGAGATGTTTGTGCAAACCAAGCGAATCGATGAAGTCTTTCCTTATCTTCCGAGATTATCCGGGGATACACCTGCCAGATATGACCTGCGTCTCAATGTTAATTTGATGCAAGGTGCGGAATTACTCAAGGGTAAGGAGCGTCATGTGGACGCTTCGCTTTTTTACTCTTTGACGATGACTACGGAAGAAATCGTTGCCTATTATACAGAAAGACAAAAACGACTGGAAACGGAGCTCTCAAGGTTGGAACAATTTGTCGCATTAAGGGGTGCCGGACTCCCAAGAAGAAGACTGGAAATTCTCAAGGAGCAAATCAATGATTTAGCCATGAAGCTTACCAACGCAAAAGGGCAGCTTAAATTGGCCCTAGATACACCTTCTTTCACTACCACGCTACGTTGGAGGAAAGCTGACAACTTTCAATCGACCAAAAGAGATTGGGAATCATTCTGGGGCTTTTATTGGCTCTACAAGGATTTTCCGGATCACGATAATGTAGAAAACTTTATTTATGCAGCTTTCGCATCAGCAAATACCGTTAAACATCGGGAAAAGTCTATCGAATTGGGTGAGGAGTATCTAGCGAATAAGGAATGGAAGAAATTTCGAGCAGATGTTACTTTTATTATGGCAAATGCATATCGTCAACAGGCTGAAGCCCTGCAACAAATTTCGGCCAGTTTGCAAACGGCAATGTCAACTATTGACAAGGAACGAGCTAAACAGACTAGGGAGCAATCCATTCAGTATTTCGAAAGGTTTTTCGATCTCTGCGATGATTTCCTTTCAGTAATGCCAGATCATAAGTATGCGAAGGATTTTGTTGGAATGATGGGGTCGGTTTACTTTAAGCGTAGAAGTTTCGAAGAGTTGCTCGAGAAATTTGCTGGATTTGAAAATGGAAGTCCCAATCCAAGAAAGGGCTATGTTAATCAGGAAGGATTTTTGAATAGCCCTGCCATGCCAACCGTTCATTACATGAGTGGATTGGCCCTGTTGGCTACCGGTAGGTTTGAGGAAGCTAAGCCTTTGTTGGGTGCTGTAGTAGGTGTAAATGTTCGAGGATTGCCTCTTGTTGATGGCTCCCTAGACAATGTCGAGGAAAGTTCAGATAGTGAATAAGTTGAAACAAACTTGCTTTCTTTCTCTGGTTTGCTGGATTCTTATTTCTCTTTCTTCCTGTGGCGGAGATGAAACTCCTGCAGATTCTTCTCCCGATGAGACAAAACCTGCAGATTCTTCGAAGATTGATTCCTCCAACGCCGAAATGCCTCCACCAGTCGAAAAAGTGGAAGTTTATGTGCCGAAACCTGAGGCTCCTAAACCTAAACCAAACCCCAATGGAGTATATCTTCCAACTGGTGACGAAAGGAATGGTAAGCCGGTTTATGAGAATCAGGAAGGATTTTCATTATGGTTTAATGGATCCAATTGGAGAATAACGGATCGTACGGGTGGAGGATCCTTGATAGCTTCTGGTGAAGCCGAGTTAAATGGCAAATGGCAAGATGGTGGTGTTGCCAGACATTTTCCAGATGACGAGTACTTGAAAGATGCACTATTTCGATTAGCTGTGGCATTTCAAGGCTCTGAAGATAATCTTAATGCCATTAGACTATTTGAGCAGTTTGTCGTTCAGTTTCCCGAAGACAAAATGATAGCCGATGTCCATTTGAGTCTAGGAGATTTGGCTATCAGTGAGGTTAAGCCAGATGAGCAACCCAATTTCGACCAGATAACCGAGTCTACCAAGAACTACAGACTGGTTCGTGAAAAGACTCAGGATATTAGTCTTATTTCTGATGCAACTTTTAACGAGGGAGGCCTTTTGGAGAGAATTGCCGAAAATCCAGAAGGTTTGGTTAACCACTATTATACTTTCGATAAAAACAAAGACGAAGTTCTTCAGGAGAAGGAATTTGATTCATCAGAACTTTTTCCCGAAGTGGATTTTGCTAAGTATGATTTGAATGAAGATAAGTCTCTTGATTTTGGGGAACTCTATGATCTTGCTTCTTCATTGACCTTTGCTCAGATCGAAAAACTTTTCAGGGATTATAATACGAAGTTTGCGGACGTACAGGGAGCACGAGTCTCGCAAGCAACGGCAAAGATTGGTTTTGCCTGTGAAAAACAGGGCAGACCGTCTGAAATGTTACGAATTTACTTTGAAGACATTAAAAAATACGGAAATGATGTGGCAAATATTGGTGTTGATGATATTCTAAAAAAATATTCTGCCAAGTATTCCGAATATGAAAGTCTTTACGGAAAAACTTTGGATCTTCTGAATAAATTACAGAACCCCAATCAAGCCGTTTCCTTTACCTACAGAAATCGAAAAGGAATTGAGGAAAACTTAGCTGGAACCGTAGAAGAAATTCTCAAGGATCGTAGAAAATTGTTACCCTGGCTGGCTTCTTCCTTCGAAGGTATGGATTCCGAAATTTACAGTGAAGTCGCGAAACTTCGTGGTGCCATTTTTGTTAATCCAGATTACACCGCAAAATTTAAAGGCTATTTGAAGAGATACGAGCAATTACAAAACAACTTCCCCTCGGATCTATCGCCCGCAAATGCTTTTGCAGATCTACTCCAGGTTGCTGTATCCTCAAGTCAGAAATCCTTGGAACTCAGGATGAGAGCTATCCTTGATGAGGTTGGTTCTTCCGCTGGAGGTTCATATAATCCACAAAGAAGTGATTTTCCTGCCGCGAGTGCAGGTGTTCTTGTTTGGATGGCTAATAAAATGATAGCACAAAATTCGCTTGATGATGCCGTAGCTGCGATGGAGCGACTTGTTGAGATTTATGGGGATACAGGAGGAGAGTTTTTATTCGATGCACATTATTTGATTGGTCAAGCCAAGGAGAAGGAAAGAGATTATCAGTCTGCATCCGTTAATTACGAAGCGGCACTTACTAATTCGAGTTGGCACGAAAATGCCAACGATGCCAGAATGCGTTTGGGAGATTCCTTAATAAAGGTTGGTGAATCGACCAACGAAAAGGAAGTTTTTCAGAAAGCCAGTGGTTTCTTTAGTGAGATTCGTAGTGATACTGATACCTCACTTGATCAAAGAGCTGAGGCTTCTTTTAAGATGGGTGAATGCCTTCGCCAAGTCCGAGATCACGCCGGTGCCGCATTTCTATATCTTGAGACTACCTTGAACTTTCCTAGTGCCGTCAAATGGGCACCCAAATCCTATGAACAGGCGATTCGTTGTTATGAACAGACAGGGCAGACCGATCAGATTGCAAGAATCGAAAAACAATACGGCGATTGGCAAAGAAAGTTTCTCAAATGAAATCGTTTACGCTTACTTTTTTACTCCTCGCACTGTTTCATTTTCCAGTCTTTGGGCAGGCCGTAGATTATTTCGTAAAATTTAGGGGTGAATTACCAGTTAAAGTATTTTACGGGGTCAAACCTCGACCGGTTAGTTTACTTGGTGTAGACTCCACAAAGGGAATAATTTATGCGAAAATGGAAGGTGCGGGCTCGGTTGAGTTTCAATTAAGGGGATTGAAGCAACAAAATATCAATCGCTTCGAATACGAATGGCCCAATACCCCTCGACAAGCTCTTCAGTATTTATCAAACGAACAATATAGTCCGAGGGTGTTGGAGGCATTGAGACCCATTGTATACAAACTTTTACTCTTCTTGGATATTCCTTACGAATTCATGCAAATCCACGATAGTTGCCTCATCTACACCAAAGCTTTGGTGCAAATGAATGAATTAACGGAAGCGTTTTACATTTTATCAAGGTTGAATTTGGCCAAATTGGATGAACAGGGTTTTCGTGAATTTTCTGAATTAGCTTTGGAATTAGCCGGTAAAATGATTTTGTCTAATTCTAAATCTGCAAAATCCGCTCGGGCTTTACTCCAAAAAGTTTCGATACGTAATGATAGTGCTGACCATGCTGCTTATCTCCGCTTAGCTGATTCCCTTCGAAGGCAAGGTCTGTATTCCGAAGCGATTTCTGAATATTCTAGGCTTGGACCGATTGTTCAGCAGTCATTAAATTCACCCTATCGTGATGTGCTTAAACTTTGGCCAATTTACTGTTATATCAAGCTTTACGAATCTTACTCTAAGGCTGCTGCTCAAGATAAACGTTATGCACAAGCTGCCAGTCGTATGTTTAACACGGCTCTTCAAACAATAAAAGAGATTGATGAGAAACCTCCGAAACGACAATCAAATGAATTTTCTCTGTACAAACTTATTCGTGCCCTTTTTCGCGTTCAATATGCGAGACAGTTTGAGGCAGCTGGAAACGCAGTAAAGTCCGCAGATTTTTACAGGCAATCCGTGTTGGAGGTAACGGAGGGTATTGTTACCGCCCGAGTCGGCTTGGATTGGTTGCCGGAATCACTAATAATGGCTGCGGATGCCTATGAAAATCTTAAAATGAATGAGGCCGCCGCAAATGTTTACAAGCAAGTGATAGTATTTTTCAAAGATTCAAAATGGGCTCAATTAAGCCAACAAAAACTCGGAGCTCTTCCACCAAGCTGATTAAATCCTAAGTTGACCGACACCTAAATTCACTCTTTTCTAAACAAAATTAAATTACTGAATATGAAATCCGTATCCATCCGAACCTTTACCCTACTATTTATAGTCTTTGCTGCTCTCATGCCCGATATGCTTGTCACGGTTGCACAAGCCCAAACTAAAAGTTTTGTGGATCAACTTGTAGATTCCCTTGGGATTTTCATTGCACCGTTTTCTATATTAGTGATTGGAGGCTTCACATTGATCATTTACAACGGAATTGCCGTCCGGAAAAAGGCATTTGTTAAGGATGATGTCGTTCAACCCATTCTTCAGGAGTTGCAGAATTTGAATATTGATGGTGCTAAGGCTCTGTGTGATCAGTATAAGATTCCTGTTACAGGAGTTTTGAAGGGTGGGCTAGAGAGAATTCAGGATGATGAGCTCGATATTGAATCAATTGAAAAAGGCTTGGAGGAAAATGCCGCGTTGGAATTGTCCAAGCCATTTACCTGGATCAATATGCTTAATACGATTGGTTCGATTGCTCCAATGATTGGTCTGCTTGGTACGGTAACAGGTATGATTGGTGCGTTTAATGTTTTGACAGAATCCGGCATGGGAGGAGAGTCCAGTAAACAAATGGCCGGTAATATCGGAAGTGCTTTGTGGACGACAGCAGCTGGGCTTGTTGTTGCGATTCCCACCTTGATTGCGTATTTCATCTATAAGACAAAATTTGGTAATATTTCCGCTGAAGTTAATCGTGTTGCTGGTGAGATGGTCTTCACTTTGGTTCGGGCCGCCCGCGGTGGTTTCGACTCTGATGAGGAAGGTGGTGAGGAATATTATGAGGAAGCTGCCCAAGAAGCCCCTCCGCAACCTGATTTACCTCCAGCACAATAGGGTTACCTAGCCTTTTGTATTAAATTTTGTAAATGAAGGGATATAAGCCACCTCAGACTAACGATAGTCCGGATCTGACACCAATGATTGATGTGGTGTTTCTGCTCATTGTTTTCTTTATGGTCGTGGCTCAAAGAATGTCCGAACAGTATATCGAATTAGAATCTATGGCTATTGCGAGTAATTCGGCTGTAAAGGAATCCCCTCCTTCTCGAACAATCATTAGTATTGACGAGACTCCCGAGGGTCAAAAATTTTACTGGGGTATGTCAGAAATTGATATTTCTCAGATTGGCTGGTGTGTTAAAAAAAATCCTGAGTGGAAAGTTTTTTTACGGGTTCATCCGAAGGTAACTCATGCGGTCGTTCAGGATGTTATGAAAGAAATCGGAAATGCTGGTCAAGCTGACATAATTTTTGGTACCTGGCAGGTAGCCGGATAAAATGGAATTTTTTAAACAGATTTTAGAGGATGTAGATGAAGTCGATCTGACACCGATGATTGATGTTACATTTTTGCTTTTGATTTACTTCATGGTGACCACGATGCTGAAGCAACCGGAAGCGGAATTGTCTATCCAATTGCCTGGGAAACCACAAAGCAGTGATGTGACACCCATGGATATGCTAAAAGTTCGAGTAGGGGATGAGGGCGAGGTTTATCTTAATGGTTCGGAAATAGAGGACGGTCTTGATTTTAGTATGCCCGATTTAGTTGCTAACTTAAAAACCCAGAAGGGAATGAGAGACCAGCTCATTAGTAGTGGAGCAAAAACAAAGGCTGAAGCCGAGTTGAAGGTTGAAATCGAATCTTCTGGCATTGCTGAACATCAAGCTGCAATTAGTGTCTTGAATGCATGTTCAGAGGCTGGAGTGAATAAAGTTACCTTTACCTTTCAATAATCCTTAGATCCCCATGGAAAACATTGTTTCCAAATTCCTTCATACTCGAATGCGAGTTGATGATCTAGATCGCACGGTCGATTTTTACCAAAAAGTCTTTGGGTTAAAAGTTTCTCGGCGGCATGAATCGCCAAGAGGCTCCAAATTGGTTTTCTTGTCCGTACCTAACAGTGAAGAAGAAATTGAAATTACTTTTTTTCCTGGCTCAGGTTCAGTTCAGGTTCAAGAGGACTTGATGCATCTTGCTTTTGAAGTAGAGGATATGAGTGCTTTTGCAGAACATATTAAAAGTGTAGGTTACGAATTCAGTGATGGCCCTACACAAAGTTCTTCAGGTTCAACCTTTGCTTTTGTGGATGCTCCGGAAGGTTACGAAATCGAAGTCATCGAAAGACCTAAATAAGCATCAACCGCGTTTTTAAGTGCATACAGTTTTGGTCCTAATGGGAGTTTCCGGTTCAGGGAAGACTTTAATCGGAAAAAAACTGGCCAAGATCCTTAATTGTGAATTCATTGAAGGAGATGATTATCATTCATATTCCAATAAGGAAAAAATGGCTAAAGGCGACCCATTGACGGATGCAGATCGCCTTGACTGGCTTAATGAATTAAGAGATCACCTTTCGCAAGCCTCTAAAAGAATTGTGCTGTCATGCTCATCTCTCAAAAAATCCTACAGGAAAATTCTATCTGCACATTCCAATCGTACGGTTTTCATTCATTTACATGCTTACCCAGAAATTCTTGAGCACCGCCTAAACGCTCGCAAAAACCATTTTTTCAACCCTTCTCTTCTCTTAGACCAACTCAACACATTGGAAGCATTGAATGAAGATGAGACGGGCTTTCAAATAAATACTGACAATAGTTGCGAAAATATCGTTGCGGAAATTAAATCCAAGTTGAACGATATGAATTATTAGCTTATGAAAAATTCTTCTTGGATATTCAAATATGTATGGTGTGCTTTCTTTCTTCTCTTTTTCTCGAGTTGCCAAAGTATTAAACTAGAGACTTTTTTTCAGGATACTTCACAACTCATTCTTTTCGATGGTAAGAGCCTAGATAACTGGGAAAAGACTGATTTTGCCGGAAAGGGTGAAATATTTATCGATGAGAACGGGAGCTTAGTCCTGGAAATGGGTGCTGAGCTTTCAGGTCTTCATTGGAAGGGTGAACCTTTACCAAAGTCCAATTATGAAATTTCACTTCAGGCTAAAAGAACAATGGGAAGTGATTTCTTTTGCGGCCTTACCTTTCCCTACAAAGAATCCTATGCTACTCTTATACTTGGTGGCTGGGGAGGCTCATTAATTGGAATTTCAAGTTTGGATGATTTTGATGCATCAGAAAACGAAACGGGAGATGCATACATTTTTGAGGATAATCAATGGTACGACATAAAACTTAGGGTGACTGATGCAGAATTTACAGTCTGGATAGATGGTAAATCAGTCATTGATTGTGAGGTAGAGGGAAGGAAAGTCAGTATGCGTCCGGGAGAAATTGAAATGTCAGTACCCTTGGGAATTTGTACCTTTGCAACTACGGGAGTTTTAAAAAACATTAAATTACGAAAAATCTAATTTAGATTTTTCGAATAGGTCTAGGATTTCATTTCTTTTAATCGCAGCTGTCCGCATGCTGCATCAATGTCGTGACCCTTTTCCATTCGTAAGGTAACTCTGGGAGCCTTTTCTCTTTCTACGGTTTTGTGAAATGCGTTTATCTGATCGAGGCTGGGTCTTTCCCATTTTAAGCCATCCACGCGATTGTAGGGAATTAAATTGACCTTGGCATTCAGCCTCTGAGCATGCCTTGCAAGAAGCTCAGCCTGCTTTAGGTCATCATTAATTCCCTTGATTAAAATATATTCGAGCGTGATCATCTTTTTTCTCTGCTCAATAAATTTCTCGCAAGCTCTCATGAGTTCAGCCATCGGATATCGTTCGTTAATCGGCATAATTTTTGTGCGAGTCTCATCATCTCCTCCGTGCAAAGAAATCGCCAACCGTATTTGAGCTGGATATTTCGCAAGCTCTAGGATTTTTGGTACAAGCCCACTTGTTGATAGGGTAACATGTCTCGCACCAATTCCAAGCCCTTGTGGGGAGAGAATTGTGTCTAGCCCCGGTAGCAGGGCAGGGAGGTTAGCCAATGGCTCTCCCATACCCATGAAGACCAAATTATCAATCCTTCGTCCTGCCTCATTCCTTGCCATCAAAACTTGCCCAATAATTTCACCCGTTGAGAGGTTTCTTTTGAGTCCGTCCAATCCGCTAGCACAAAACTTACAACCCAATGCACATCCAACCTGTGTTGATACGCAAAGCGTCAACCTTGATGCTCGTACCCCTTTCGTTCCTTCGGTGGCTCGAATCAGTACACCTTCGATGAATTGATGGTCACGTAATTTCCAGAGTATCTTCTGAGTGGTATCAGTAGATCCTTGAACTTTTACTAGCTCCATGGGAGACAAATCAACCTTTTCGGATAGATTGCTCCTTAGTTCCTTGGGCAGGTTGGACATTTTATCCCATTCGAGAAATCCTTTTTCAAAAATCCAGTTTCTTACCTGTTCTCTTCGATACTTCGGTACATCATCCCATTCCCATTTTTCAAAGGGAGAATCCAGCAACAATGGTTTACTAAAATTAACCACACCAAATAACTATCTTTTCTGACCTCGTTGTGCAACGAGGATTAGCAGGACTTAGAGAGCGAACATTTCTTGCTAGGCAATGACCTGATGAATCGGTTCTGCCCCCTCGACTCCAACTAGGCTCTTATCGAGGCCTCCATGGAAGTAGGTTAGGTTGTTTGGATCCAAGCCCAATTGATTGAGGATTGTAGCATGCAGTCGTTTGACATGAAAACGGTCAGTCTCAGCTTGGCTACCCAGTTCATCGGTCTCACCAACACTGATACCGCCCTTGATGCCTCCTCCAGCCATCCACATGGTAAACCCATAGGAGTTATGGTCCCGACCAGTACCTTCTCTGTACTCGGCGGTTGGTTGACGACCGAATTCTCCACCCCATACCACCAGCGTCTCATCCAGTAGGCCTCGCTGTTTTAAATCCTTAAGAAGGCCGGCAATTGGTTTATCAGTATTTCCCGCATGGTAGGAGTGGTTCTTGACTAAGTCACCGTGTGCATCCCAATTGTTGTCATTGTGATGACCACCTGAATAAATCTGGATGAAGCGCACACCACGTTCTACCAGTCGACGGGCAAGCAGGCATTTACGGCCGAAATCTTCGGTATTTGTACCATCCATACCATAGAGGTTCTTGACATATTCCGGTTCGCTGTCTACATCCACAGCTTCCGGAGCGGATGCCTGCATCTTGTAGGCTAACTCATAGGAAGCAACACGGGCAGATAGATTGGTGTTATCATATCTTTCCGACAGATGACCTTCATTGATCGTTCTTAGATGATCCAGCATGGTTCGCTGTTGGGAACGGGGTATCCCATGAGAATTTTCCAGATCTAAAATCGGAGAGCCTTGGGAGCGTAAAACCGTTCCCTGAAAACTTGCTGGCATGTATCCACTGGACCAGTTCTTGGCACCACTGATGGGGCCACCTGTTTTATCGAGCATCACCACATATCCAGGTAAATTTTCATTAACACTGCCTAGACCGTAGTTTACCCATGAGCCGAGAGAGGGATGTCCGGAAAGCAAGTTGCCGGCATTCATCATCAACATAGCTGATCCGTGAATGGGAGACTCGGCCTTCATGGAGTGCAGGAAGGCTATATCGTCCACACATGAGCCAATATGAGGAAAAAGGTCAGATACATATTTTCCGCAATCACCATAGGGTTTGAATTTCCATTTTGGACCCACTACACGGCTTTCATTTCTTTTACCACCACGACCGAAAGTTCTTACTTTTATGGTTTTTCCATCTAATGGATAGAGTTCCGGCTTGTAATCAAAAGTATCTACATGACTTGGACCGCCGTACATAAATAAAAAGATTACCGATTTCGCTTTGCCAGGAAGGGGAGAATTTTTAGGGGCAAGTGGATTGATGAATTGCGGAGCCGCTTTAGCCATCGCTTTGCTTGAAAAGAAGCCGTCCTGTGCCAGCATTCCCGTAAGTCCAAGGGCGGCGAAGCCACCTCCAATGTCCTTGATAAATTCTCTCCTGTGTGTTCGGTTGCAGAATGTATTTGTGGGTCTTTCCATATTCATAATCAATCTAGGTATAAAAATTCATTTAAATTGAGGGCAAGGAGCGAGAAGCGATTTAGTGCTTCTGTTTCATTCAAATTATGTTTTGCCATTAGATCTTTCATTGCCGCTACACATTGATCTATTTCCGTTTGCTCAAGAGGGCGCGAGTATACAATTTGCAAAGCCCGTTTAATTTGCTCACGGATATCATCACCGACTTCCTCCCGCAGGCGTTGTGCAAATTGCTTGGCTGAGTCGTTCATAAACTGTCCATTCAGCATGTTAAGAGCTTGCGTAGGCACAGTGGTTGTAAACCTCACTGGACAGGTTGAGTCGGTATCGGCCATGTCATGATTGATAAGAAGAGGCATATGCATTGACCTTTTCACCTTCACATAAACGCTTCTGCGATTTGCTTGTTCAGGAGTGCTTGGCCCCCAACCTTTACCTTTCTGTGAAGCCGTTGCTAAAATAATGTCGGGTAGAGGGGGAGTGACACTTGGACCGCCGATGTTCAGATTGATGGTACCCTTGGCGGCAAGCACGGAGTCACGAACTTCTTCAGAACCCAGTCTACGCATATCGAAACGCCAGAAATAGTTATTTAGCGGATCTTGATTGATACAGTCATCGTTGGGGGCGGAAGAACGACGGTATGCATCGGATGACATTATTAATTTGTGCATCGCTTTGATGTCCCAACCTGACTCCATGAATTGAATGGCTAGCCAATCAAGGAGTTCAGGATGCGTTGGCGAGTCTCCCTGGTATCCAAAATCACTTGAAGAACGTACAATGCCCCGACCAAAGTGATATTGCCAAATACGATTCATCATTACCCGGGCAGTAATGGGATTATTTTTGGATGTAATCCATTTTGCGAGAGCCGTTCTTCTTCCGGATGAATCATCAAGTTTTTCGATGGTAGGCTCAGGTGGGCTTAGTATTGATGGGAATGCCGGTGAAACTTCTTCACCCTCAAGGGCAGGATTTCCACGGCGTAAAATTTTGGTTATCTGTTGTCCACGCTCATCTACCGCAAGTACCTTGTAGTAGTCGGATTTTGGTTTCTGATTAAAATGCCGTTCAAGATCACGCACTTTATTTTTGTAATTTTTGTAAGGTCCTTCTCCCATCACCTGATTTGCGTATTTGCGTATTAACCCCGCCAGATCAACTGCTTCCTCAAAGCATTCGAGCCCTAGGTCGATATACTGTCCACCCACTGTCTGGCGACAATGTACTGCCATGACGTTTTTACCCGTTTGAAGCACATCGGCACTTTCGCGTGTAATATCATGCGTATGGTAATTGGATGTATGACCCGCTTTTTGGAGGACAAGCTTTCCGTTAAGATAAACCTCCACATCTTCATCATGATGCAAAGTCAAGCGTAGGGTTTTAGGTATAGCTGCTAGACGGAAGGTGGTTCTTAACCAGATCTCTTTACCCTTCCAAACCGTGCGGACATGAGAGCCTGGTGTTCCCCTGGTACCGAAACCACCAAAACCACTTTTCCAGTCCTGATCATTATACCCAACCTCAATCCAGTCTTGGCTTGGTTTTCTTTCAAAATAACTCCACTGGCTACCCTTATTTCTGGCATCTTGGAGTATAATGACTGGTTTTGCCCGTACTTTATTGGGCTTGGTGATGGATTTATCTTTCTCGTAATTCGTGAGAAATTTATTTTCAAAATCGACGATATTTCTTTGTAGATCGTTCTTTCGCCCTGTCCATG
>JAYYQI010000028.1:0-37295 GCA_036128475.1 Verrucomicrobiota bacterium | reverse complement strand
TGTGCAGGTGTTTCTGTCCCGATTGAATAATATGGAAGAGATTGCGGGTCGATTACCCGCGGGCTGGAAATATGTTCTGCCTACGGAGGCTCAATGGGAGTACGCCTGCCGGGCAGGCACGACCACGGCGTACTCGTGGGGGAATGATATCAATTCTTCCCGTGCCAATTATAACTGGGATGGTGGTGGCACAACGGGAAACGATTTTAAGCAAACCCGAGATGTCGGTCTGTATGCCGCCAACCCGTGGGGATTTTATGATATGCATGGAAATGTGCGGGAATGGGTCCACGACTGGAAGGCGAATTATCTTACCGGTGTCCAAACCGATCCTGAGGGTCCGGCATCGGGCTCGTATCGGGTCCTACGGGGTGGTTCCTGGAGCGCCGACGGGACGTCCCTGCGTTCAGCTGAGCGCGGCAGCCACCCCCCCGGTGGCCGCGGCAACGGCATAGGCTTCCGTGTCGGTTTCCAAGCAGTCCAGCCAGATACGGCGAATCCCGAACTGGAATTGTTCGGGGGAGCCGCCATCACGCGCGAGGCGGGCCAAGCCTGGGCGGAGCCCGGGGTTGAGGCCCACGATGCGCGGGACGGAAATATCACCGATCAGATCGTGGTCACGGGAACAGTGGATATGAACAGTACGGGCGATTATATTTTAACCTATATCGTACAGGACGGAGGAGGCAACACCACCACCACCACCCGCACCGTCACCGTAACGGGTAACCGCACCGTGGATCTAAATGCCACCGTGGCGATGGATATGATCTGGGTCCCTGCCGGGACCTTCACGATGGGGAGTCCGACTACGGAGGCGGGTAGGCAAGCCGATCGGGAGGACGAGCACAATGTCTCGCTGACCCAGGGGTTTTACTTAGGAAAATACGAGGTAACGCAGGCTCAGTACGAAGCGGTGATGACGGGCAATACGGACAGCTTGAGCACAACGCCGAGCGAGTTTTTGGGTAACGATCTTCCCGTGGAGAAGGTTTCGTGGAATGATGTGCAAGTCTTTCTGACCCTTCTGAACGCCGCCGAACAGACGGCGGGTCGCCTGCCCGCAAACTGGCAATATGTTTTACCCACCGAGTCGCAATGGGAATACGCCTGCCGGGCGGGTTCGACCACGGCGTATTCGTGGGGGAATACGATCGTGAACTCGAATGCGAACTATAACTGGGACGGCGCTTACAATACGGGCAACGACTTCAAGCAAACCCGAGATGTCGGGCAATATGTGGCCAATCCTTGGGGCTTCTTCGATATGCACGGGAATGTCTGGGAGTGGACTGCGGACCGATACCAGGCAGCGTACCCGACCGGTAACCCGGTGATCAACCCAACTGGACCAATATCAGGCTCGACCCGGGTCATTCGAGGAGGTTCCTGGCACGGCGACGAAGCGTACTTGCGTTCTGCCGAACGTCACGGGTGGACTCCAAACCACCGCCACAGCAACCTTGGCTTCCGTGTCAGTTTCCAAAAAAGCCAGTAATTCAAAGTTATATAGTCAAAGAACTAAGCGGGCAGACTAACCAACGGAGGCTCCCTCCACCGTTTCGAAGCCTTCGAATTCGGGATGTCCCAAATAAAGATGTCCACGGTTACCGGCACCGGCATGAGCTTTGCGAAAGGCTTCGGATTTTGTCCAGGCAATGAAGTGATCTTCTGATTCCCACAGAGTATGAGAAGCATATAGTAAATGATCCTCGCGTTCGGGTCCTTTAAGAAGATTGAATTTAATAAACCCGGATTCGTTTTCCAGGTAAGTATTTCGTGTTTTCCAAATTTCTTCAAATTCGGATTCCTGTCCCTTTACGATTCGGAATCGATTCATGGCAATGTAATGGCTCATGGGAATCAATCTTAAGGGTGCTTTAGACGGATGCCAACTTTTTCATCTTGTTTTCCTCTTCGAAACTGGGCTATGCCTGTAGTGTTATGGGTAAGATTTTGATTATTCTGGGATTAATGGTGGTGCTTGTCGGGGTGATTATCCAATTTGCTCCACAGGCATTTTCATGGTTTGGAAAATTACCCGGGGATATCCGATATGAAAAAGGGAATACCAAGATTTTCTTTCCTTTGACGACTATGATCCTATTGAGTGTGGGATTGACTCTGTTGCTGCGATTTTTTGGAAAGTGAATTTCCATTGCCATGGAATCCATTCTCATGCAAAAAATGCATTATGGTGAAGTGGAAAATTGGATTGGGTTTGTATTGTGGATTAGTAATTTATTTATCGAGTCTGGCTCCTGGTGATTTACCCGAGGGTGGATTTGCGGTATCGGACAAGATTTTGCACTTCATTGAATATGCGATCATGGGTGTGCTTGCATGGGGTGGATTTGGCAGGAGTGGAGGTGGATTTCCCTGGGGATTGTTTGCATTTTGCGCTTGTTTTGGAGTAGCGGATGAATGTTGGCAGGATTGGCTGGGGAGTGGACGTTCTCCGGAGGTATGGGATGCGGCGGCGGATGCAGTGGGTGCCTTTAGTGGATTATTGCTTTCAATGGTTTTCTGGAAGCGCTAGGGCGAAAGAAAAACCGGAGCTCGGGGTACTCTTTCCCCTTGCCATTTTTAAGAAGAGCATGACAAAAGAAATGGATGAAAAATAAGAAATCCATTTCCGATTCTCATGATCTCGTTACCCGTCGCTCCCTCTTTAAGGGGATGTCGGCCGGTTTGATTGCCGGAGGCCTCGCAAGTGCCCCGGTGGCAAACCTAAACGCTCAGTCCAAGGGTAAGAAGCGGGGTGTTCGCAAAGGACAAATTAATCAGTCCGTCGTTTCCTGGTGTTTTGCAAATCATTGGAGTGTGGAGGAAACTTGCCAGCATGCGAAGAATTTGGGCTGTAAGAGTGTAGAATTGATTGATTCGAAACATTGGCCGGTGTTGAAGAAGCATGGTCTAACCTGTGCGATTTCCGGAATACCGGTGGAGGGAAGACCTTTCATTAAAGGATACAATAATCCAAAGTATCATGGTTGGTTGATAAAGGCGACCAAGCAGGCAATCGATGAGTCTGCGGATTTTGGATGTCCCAACGTGATTGCATTTACGGGGTACGAAGAAAATTTTTCGCTGGAAGAGGGAGCAAAGAATTGTGTGGAGGGTTTTAAGAAAGTTGCCGGATATGCGGAGAAGAAGGGGGTCACGATTTGCCTGGAAATGCTTAATACACGGGATGGTTCGGATCCGAATAAGGGACATCCGGGATATCAGGGAGATCATATTGACTATTGCCTGGATATTGTTCGCCAAGTCGGATCCCCTAGGGTAAAATTACTTTTCGATATCTATCACGTGCAAATGATGGATGGAGATGTGATCCGCCGGGTGGGCGAGTGTAAGGATTATATCGGACACATTCATACTGCCGGAAATCCGGGTCGGGGTGAATTGGATGATAAGCAGGAAATTAATTATCCACCCATTATGAGAGCCTTGCTCGATACTGGATACAAGGGATTTGTTGGTCAGGAATTCATTCCTACCCGTGATCCACTTCAGGGACTTACCGAGGCAGTTGAACTTTGTGACGTTTGATTGTTCTTCCAATCTTTCGAGTTGATTGATCCTAAGTTGCCAACTACCTTCTAGGGTAGGTGGAAGTTAGGAAAAAGAGTCTAAGGTTTATCGATCTCTTTTGTGGAATTGGCGGATTTCGCCAAGCCTTGGAAGGATGTGGACATAGCTGTGTCTTTTCTTCGGATTGGGATAAGGATGCTCGTCTGACCTATCGGGAAAATTATGGCGAAAGTCCATTTGGAGACTTGACGGAAGCAAAAGTTGAAGAAATCCCGACCCACGATGTATTGTGTGCAGGTTTTCCCTGCCAACCTTTTAGTATATCCGGTAATCAAGTTGGATTTGCAGATGCACGGGGTACTCTTTTGTATGAGATTATACGGGTCGCTCGTCATCATCGTCCCCGGGCTCTGTTTTTGGAAAACGTAAAAAATTATCTGGGGCATGATTCAGGTCGTACTTTGGAAACGACACTTGGATTGCTCGATAAGGAAGGATATCGGGTTTATTATAATGTCCTTAATGCTTCGCGTTTTGGAGTTCCTCAAAAGCGTGAACGAATTTATTTCGTTTGCCTACGAAAAGATCTCGAATTGAGTGAGTTCCAATTTCCCGAACCAACCGATGAGTGTATTGCTCTTGAGGAATTACTCCTTCCATCGGATGATCCGAGACTGGAGGATCTCATCATTGAGCGCTCGGATCTGCGTTGGAACTCAGAATTACATCCGCAAAGTGAAAATCGTCCACTGCGAATAGGTACGGTAAGTAAGGGGGGGCAGGGGGAACGAGTTTATAGTCCGAAGGGGCATGCAATTACTCTTTCGGCCTATGGGGGAGGCATAGGGGCCAAAACGGGGATGTATTTCGTGGATGGGAGAGTAAGGCGGCTTCATCCAGTCGAGTGTCGGCGCTTGATGGGCTTTCCCGAGGATTTTGTTTTGCACCCGAGGCGAAATGTCTGTTACCGCCAATTTGGAAATTCCGTGGTGGTTCCCGTAGTGCGTAAGATTTTTCAATCGATTGAACGGAAATTTGATATTCCCAGTTTGTGCGCGGCTTGAATTTTAAAATGATTGAAATGCAAATACACGAATTTTTAATTTTGATATGATGGTACGTCGATCAGCCAAGAATACCTTGGGGTGCTTGATTGGATGCGCCATTGGGGACTTGGGTGCGATTTATCTTTTTCAGAGACATTATGCACCCGATTCGATTCCGGAGGATTTGTGGAATGTTGTTTGGATCACTGCCATTATTTCGGGAATTGTAACCAGTGTGATCCTTGAAACTTTTATTTTATGGAAGCAAATGGGTTTTCGGAAAGCTTTCCATACGGCGATTGGAATGAGTATGATTTCCATGCTCCTGATGGAAGTGGCGATGAATCTGATGGATTATGGAATGATGGGGGAGCCTAAAATTACCTTGGGGGTTTTGCCTTTTACTCTGGGAGCGGGTTTTTTGGCTGCCTGGCCGTATAATTACTGGCGGTTAAAAAAACACGGCAAATGTTGTCATTGATTGAAAATAGCTCGATTCTACCAATTTCTAACCTTGATTTTTGGGATCATAAACGAATAAGCTCATAGTGAAATGAAGCTCTTACATCGAGAAGACGTCTTGGAAGCCGGTTACGATCTACCCAATACGGGTTTGTGCGCTAATATCGGAGCCGAGGAAATGCAGGAATTGAAATTTGGTGGGGAGTGGATCCTCGCTGAAGATGAGGTGTTGGTGGCCGATGGACATGAGCAAAGATATCTCTACATGGTCGTTTCCGGAGAGGTCGCCATTACGAAGGTGGGTGATAATGGAAAGACCCAGCAAATTGCTTCCCTTGGGTTGGGTGCCGCTTTTGGAGAGATGGCTTTTTTGTCTGGTGGGGTTGCTTCCGCAAACGTTCAAGCAGTGGGAGAAGTGATTCTCTGGCGTTTGGATCATGAAAGATTATTGGAGTTTATTGGAGATCATGGATTTGCCGGTGGGCAACTTTGCCTGAATGTGGCGAGTATTCTGTCGGGTCGATTGATTGATGGAAATAAGAAGGTGGTGGATATGGGGAAGGAACTTCAAAATTCCTTGGCTCAGTTACAGCAAGCATCCTCCGCCGGATCGCAGAAGGATCAGGCTCTTCGTCAAATGCAAGGCAAAGTGGCCAATATGCAGAATGCCTTTAAGGGTGGTGCGGTTAAGAAGGGTGGTAACTTGTTTGCCATGGCTGCGAGTGTGGTCGCGTTCATCAGTACCGCAGGAATGATCGCTCTCTTTTTGGCCGATGATGAAGCGGCCCTTCAAGAAGCTGCCAGTGTAATTTCGAAGGTTAAGAAATTAGAGGCTAATGAGGAATTTTATCTGGGTTTAAAGAAACGTCTCGAAGATGAAAATAAAGAACTTGTGGATCGTGAGAAGGACGTAAATAAGGAAAAAGAGGAACTGGCTAATAATTTATCCGATGCGATGTCAGAGACCCAGGATCTCAGGATGCAATTGAAGAAAGTTGAGGATGAACTTTCGGAAGCTAAGGATGATTTGGTACGGGCTCAAAAAATCACACCTGCCCAACCAATTTCTGAGCCAACTAACGAAAAGCAGGAATTGGCGGAAACGACGCAGGATAAAATTATGCAATGGGCACGGAATAATTCAACCATGGCCTTTCCTGTTCTTCTCCAAGTCAAGGAGACTCCCGTAACTCTTCAGGATCGAGGTGGAAATGTTAAAATCCCCGTCTCTGTTGGTAAGAGCGTAAAGGCTTTAAAATTTCATCCATCTTCTGCTGACTTCCTGATTGTGGCTCAGGAAAATAGCGATAAGTTTCTGGCTTCCATGAGGCTGAGCAATAGTAGTTTCATTGAAAGTATTGCTCCGAAATATGCCCGCCATCAACAATTTTTGGGTGAATCCCTTCCCAAGGGTTTGAAGGAATTAACGGGTGCAAATACATCCCCAAAACCGCAGTCTGCGCAGAAAACGATTTCCGAAGTGGCTGCACAAGAGGAATCCGTCGAACCTGCAGAGGTATCAATTGCGGTGGGGAAAGCTAGGAATCCACAAAAACCCGAAAATTTATTGGATAATATGCCCAAACCCAAAGTGGATACCAGTGACCATGGATCGAATTGCGTCTGCAAGGATTGCCGGGTAAAGAAAATTGGAAAGGGTAGTTTGTTCCCGGATTTGTGATCTTTGGTTTATTTGGATTAGGTCTTACCTAGTCCAAGAAATTTAACCCAGATAGAGGGCGTATGCCGTGGCTCCAAGAAATGCGGATAAGATTGCAATGGTGGCATAAGCGTTTCGTTGGTTCCATCTGGATAGCTTCTCCCAGCCTGAATACCAATAAACGGAAACTTCTTCTCCATGTCTAAAGCGCTGGAGGTCATTCAAGAGCAGACTCATATTCTTGTACCTGTTAAGCTTGTCTTTTTTGAGGGCTCTCATGCAAATCGCTTGTAAATCTTTGGGAATGTTTCGACTGGGCGCGACTTCTCGGGGTAGTTGGTAAGGCATTTCCAAAACCTTCTTCTTGATCTCAAGAATATCCTCTCCTTCCAAAAAAGGGTGAAGGGTCAACATTTCGAAAAGTATAATACCTATGGAAAAAATATCGGACCGATGATCTATGGACGAGTCACCGGATGCAACTTCGGGTGACATATACAAGGGCGTACCATAATGCCTACCCGTAGGTGTTAATTGCATATCCATTTGTGGAGGGTCCTCAGAAAACTCAGTGGAAGCGAGGTTAGGAGATCCAAGAACTTTCGCTAAGCCCCAATCCAGAACGTAGACTTCACCAAATTTACCAACAATGATGTTGGCTGGTTTTAGATCCCGGTGAATGACGCCCATATCATGGGCAAATGCTACGGTTTGGCAGACTTGAATAAGAATATCCAGTAGACGGGGTAGGGGGAATTGTTCCACCACTTCCGGTACTTCATGGGATAAATCCAGAAGGATTTCCCGTAGATCACGCCCATTCACCTTTTTCATGGTGAAGAAAAGATTTCCTTCCCGATCCCGTCCAAGTTCGTAAACCGGCAGAGTTCCCGGATGTTGGATATTAGCAGTTACTCGGGCTTCGCGCAGGAAACGCTTGGTTTCAATATCCGAATTTCTTAAATCTTCATGTAAGGTTTTAAATGCGACTTCGCGACAGAGATTTTTGTCAAAGGTACTGTATAGCTTGGCAGTGCCTCCAACAGCAAAGGGATGGAGTTCCTCGTATTTGAGAGAACCGCTTTTCCATGCGGTGGGTAGGATCAAGTCGGTACTTTCGGTTTTGAGTATCGGCTTTTCTTGCTCTGATCGTATCATCGACAATTTGAAAGCTACTCGAAAATGAGCAATTTCGCAAGGAGCAAGCTATGCATTAGGCATCTTCAATCCTATATGTTTTACCTTTCTTTTCTTCGCAATCTGCATCTGCTTTTGTCTCTCCCGTAGACCTTCTTTTTTCTCCTCCTTTAATTCATCGAAGCATTTCGGGCAGGAAACGCCTTCTTCGAATTGAGGGGATTGTAAATCCTCCTCTTGTAAGGGCCATCGACACCCAAAGCAAAGCTTAGCGTTTCCATCTTCTAACCCGTGGGTAACGGAGACCCGATGATCAAAAATGAAACACTCTCCATTCCAGGAACTTTCTTCGTATGGAATCTTTTCCAGATAATTAAGAATGCCTCCCTTGAGATGAAAAACTTCTTCGAATCCATGGCTTAGAAGATGGGCAGATGCCTTTTCGCATCGGATGCCACCCGTACAAAACATTGCGACTTTTTTGTGTTTTTGGGGATCCAGGTTTTGCGAAACGTAATCGGACCACTGGCGAAAGGTTTGCGTCTTTGGGTTTTCAGCTCCTTCGAAGGTACCGATTTCCACCTCATAATCATTTCGGGTATCAATAAGAGTTACTTCCGGATCGCGGATTAAGTCATTCCATTGATCGGGATCGATATATTCTCCTACTCCCTTATTTGGATTAATGGACGGATCACCAAGAGTAACGATCTCCGGTCGCACGATGATTCGAAGTCGATAAAAGGTATTGCCCCTGCTCTGGTTACAACGTGGTTGAATATCGTCTAAGCGAGAGTCTCTCTTGATTTCATTTATGAAACCTTCGATGCCATGGGATGATCCGGAAATGGTGCCGTTAATTCCTTCCGGTGCCAAAATAATGGTTCCTAGGATATCATTTTGATGGCCCGTTTCTTCGAGTCGATTTTTCCATTCTTCACAATCTGGTAAGTCCGCAAACTTATAAAAGGTGGCGATGGTTCTTTCTTTTTCTTCAGACATTGGCTGGAGCCACCGGGTTGAGGAAAAGAGATAGGCAGCGTTACCGTCTTAGTTGGCAACCTCAATGATTGCCTTTAGAGCACCGCTTTTGGGATTTGTAACCTCTTCAAAACGCGAGCCAACCTCGTCAAAATCAATATGGTGCGTAATCCATGGATCGGTATTGATGGTTCCATTTTCGATTAATTTGATGATGCGGGGGAAATCGCTGGGCAAGGCATTACGAGAGGCAAGTAGAGTGATTTCGGGGCGATGAAGTGTGGGATGCGTAAAGGAAATTTGTTCGGTGGTGATCCCGACATAAACGAGCCTGCCAGTATGAGCGACGTATTCTAGTGCTCCACTCATCGAGTGTGGATTTCCGGTGGCGTCAGTAACGACATCAAAGCGATTACCATTGGTTAATTCCATGATTCGTTCTTTTTCCGATCCGTCTCCTTTAAACTGAACGAGGGAATCGATGCCATAATTCTGACGGCAAAATTCCAATCTTTCTTCCGACATATCCATGATGGTGACATTGGCACCGGTCAAGCGATTGAATTCCAATGTGGCCAGACCAATAGGACCCGCTCCGATAATCAAAATATTTTCCCCACTTGTGGGAGCTCCACGATCCGAGGCATGGCAGCCAATGGCCAGAGTTTCTACCAGAGCCAGTTGTTCCGCTGAGAGCTTGGTTGATGGATGGAGCTTATCGGCCCGAATAATGGATTGCTCACACAAACCACCATCCATCATTACTCCAAACACCTTCAGGTTTTCGCAGCAATTTCCTTGCTGCTTGCTACAGGCATGGCACGACCCGCAATTCAGATAGGGTTCTACTGAGCATCGATCGCCCGGTTTGACGTTTTCCACGCCTTCCCCGACTTCCAAAACTTCAATCCCCAATTCGTGTCCGGGAATTCTAGGGTAATCGAAAAAGGGGAATTTTCCATGAAAACAACTTATATCCGTTCCGCATATACCCATACGAAGAGTACGAATGAGAGCTTCTCCGGGACCGGGTTGGTTAGGCGTATCCATCTCAAGGGATACAAATTTCTGGGGCTCCATCAATTGCCAGGCTTTCATTGAAATGGAATTTGTATAGGAAAAAGAATTTAGGAACCAAGTACGGCTTGGAGCCAAAAATGAGCCATCAGGGATGCTCCGTGCACACTTGGATGTACTCCGTCACCTGCCCAATGTTTTGGTTCAGCGTATTTAATTGCTTCGTCGAACATGGCTTGGAATGGAACAAAGATGGCCTTATTTTCGGTGGCGATGTTTTTTGCGGCTGTCCGGTATCCATCAAATTCAGGAAACCATTTATCATTGACTGCACCGCATTTGAGAACAAAGGGTTCACAAATTACCAATTTTGTTTTCGGAAGAGCTTTTCGGGTTCTTGCAATGAGTTTACGGTAATCGTCCTCGTATGTTTTTACTGTTCCATCATATCTGCCATTCAATCCATGCCAGATATCATTGACCCCAATTAAGATACTAACCAGATCGGGTTTGATTTTGAGGCAATCCTTTTCCCAACGGTCATCCAGTTGATGAACCTTGTTTCCGGAAATACCACGATTGTGAATGGTAAATTTGTGCTCAGGGTTAGAAATTAATAATTGAGATGCAGCCATCCATGCATATCCCCGACCAAAGGCTTTTTGCTCGTTCGGTACCTCGTTCTTCTTGTCACGACCCGCATCCGTAATCGAATCACCTTGGAATAAAATGACATTGTTTTTTGATAATAAGCTTTTATGAGAGCCTTGATGATGGGCTGCCTGAGTTAGTGGGGCAACGGCAGCTAAAGTGCCGGCAATGGCACTCCCTCCAAGGATTGATCGTCTGGATAGTCTTTGGCTTAAATTCATTATTTCTTTCGAAACGAAAAGCATTGATTGGGCAATGCTGAAATGTTCAATCGATTTTTCGGTGCTTGAATGGATTGGAAAGAAAGTTAGCTTCTGGATTTATGAAACCTATGGATAAACTTTTGGAACTTGGTATCGAATTGCCTCCCGCACCATCTGCTGCCGGTTTATACAAACCTGTTTTGGTTGATAGAGATCTGATCTATTTTTCGGGGCACTTACCGATACAAAATGATGGTTCCTTAATAACAGGAAAAGTTGGTCTGGATCTAAATGTTGAAGAAGCCAAAAAAGCGGCAAGACAAGTGGGACTTAATATTTTATCATCCGTTAACAACTTCCTTGGATCACTCGACCGCGTCGAACGAGTGGTCAAGTTGTTGGGCTTGGTCAATGCTCCGGAAGATTTCACCGAACATCCACAAGTCATCAATGGATGCAGCGAATTATTTGCGGAAATCTGGGGTCCGGAAAATGGTGTGGGTGTAAGAAGTGCATGCGGAGTATCCGGATTACCCGCAGGCGTACCCGTCGAAATCGAAGGAATACTTAAGCTCTGTGGCTAAATTAAAGTAAAAGCTTCTTTGCAGAAAGACTTTATATTGTAAATCTACTTATAGAATAGATTATTTGACTTTTTAGTGAAATTCCTCTGGGCTACAAAGAGTTTCTTTTGATTAAATGTCTGGAATAAGTGCACAGAACTTGATTGTCTCGAATCTCAATCGCGAGATTGATGCTCAAAAAAAACTACATTCCTCTGTTTCATCTGGAAAAAAACAGATTCATGGCAAAGATTCTTCACAAGTCAGTTTAGTTGCTAAAAATGATCAAGTTTTAAAAAATTTAAGAACCGCTAAGGGAAATATTCAGAATTCTCTATCATTTCTTCAAACGCAAGATGCAGCATTAGTTACAATCGGCAAAATTATAGATCGATGTGCCGAGCTTAAAGCCTCTCACTTGTCTCCATTTTTAACTGATAATCAGAAGGAAAATTACGACAAAGAATTTAGGGAACTTCAACTCGAACTCAGAGATATTCGCGAATACAAATTCAATGGCGTTAGTTTATTTGCCCTGGAGGAAGACCCAACACTTGTTTCTGATGCGGTCGATCCTAATGATTTGGAGTCCTCACTAAGTCAATTAAGTGAGAAAGTCCTGATCAAAAGAACTGGAATTTTTGATGAATTTGGTGCAACTACATCCATCCCCATTGAGGCTGGTTCATCTAACGCAACAGGTGGTCCCGAAGAAGATAGAACAGTAATCAATCTTGCAAATCACGCAGGCAAAATTACTTGGAAGCAAAATCCTTATTCTATAACAGATTATTTCAAAATTATTCATGGCACTGAGGTTATTCACGAAGAAGTTTATGGGATAAGTGATAATTTTGGTAATTCATCGATTGAGCTTTATGAATCCGCTGCACAGACTTCTACAAGGACAATACAAGTCTCATTTCCAGCAATAGGGGGTGAAAGAATCGATGTGGTTGAATTTGGAAGGAATGGAAACAAATCGACCACTATGCAATTAATCGTAAACGAATTTGGTCAAACTGGGCGTGGAACAGCTTGGGAAGCAAGTTATGAAATCGAGTATGATCCTATTGAAATTGAGTTGGGTGATCCGCAGAATGTTTGGAGCTTGGGAGATTTTAAACTCGAGGATTTAGAGGGATTTATCGAAGTAGTCAGTACGGCTCGTGCGCAAAATGGTGCCTCTGCTAAAGCACTGGAGGTTTTAAATGAGAGATTTGAGGAGTCTATTATCGAATTGGAGAAACATGGATCCAATATTGAAGATTTAAACATTGCTCAAGCAATGGGTGACCTACGAAAGAGTGAAGCGTTGTTAAGTTTGAACATGAAATTTATCCACAACGCTGCGGCCATGGATCACTTTCTGATTGATGATTTTCTTCTTCCTGAGTAGCTAGACTTTTTCAGGGACCACATAGGGTGCCCGATAGGCCCGGGTAAGCAGATCGTTGGCTTCCTGATCTCCCTTGATGGACTCAGTTTTGGAGTCGAATTGGAGCATACGTCCTACAATGTAGTCGGTTTCTTCCAGTTTGAGTCCATTTTCCTTAAGATGTTCCTGCATACGTTCGAAATATTCGTAGGCATTCTTATTATCTCCGAAGGATTTGCTCTTCTTACTGAAAGAAGATTTTTCTCCCAGTCTGTAGGATATGTTGGCCAAGTGGCAGAGTCCGCTGGATACGTGTCCCTCGTAGACATGGGCATCTAGGTGTTCTTCTTTTCGATTGCGAACCGCTTGAATGAAGTTTTCGAAAATATCAACTTTTCCACGATCGGCGAGTGGATCCTTAATGCCCTTGAGCCCATGAGACTTGGTGTTTTCCTGTTTCGCATTGGAGTCGAAATAGACATGATTGGAAACACCCATATTGGATTTGCCCGATAGACCCCGAACATCAAAAACGAGAAGGGATTCTCCATAGTCGAAGATGGCCAATTGGGTATTGGCAGTTTCGGCCTGATCTTTGTAGCCAAAACGTCCACCAACACAGAAGACACTTTTGGGCCAAACTGCACCCGGTATCATCCAACGGGCAATATCCATCTGATGAACTCCTTGGTTTCCAATGTCGCCGTTTCCATAATTCCAAAACCAATGCCAATTGTAATGAACCAGATTCTCATGAAAATCCTCTTTGGGAGCGGGACCGGTCCATACATCAAAATCCAATTCGCTTGGTGGTGATTTGGTATCCTTAAAACCAATGGATCCTCTTCGTTTGTGACAGGTTCCAAGTGCAACTTCCAATTTGCCCTTTTTTCCGGAAGCAATCTCGTTGGCTAAGTTTGACCACTTGCTTAAGGATCGATTTTGAGTGCCATGTTGAACGATACATTTGTACTTTTTGGCGGCCTCAACGAGTTTGCGTCCTTCAAAAAGATTATGACTGAGGGGTTTCTCCACATAAACATCTTTTTTGGCCTGGCATGCCCAGATTGACAACAGACTATGCCAATGGTTCGGCGTGGCGATGGAAATCACGTCCACATCCTTATTGTCCAAAACCTTGCGTATGTCTTGGACGCAATCGGGAGAATTTTTGAATTTGCTCTGAACAAATTTTTTGCGCCCTTCGAAGAGACGAGAGTCGGGATCAACCAAATGGGAGATTACCACGTTTTTCTGTCTTCCATGCCCTCCTATATGGGAGGCTCCCCGTCCTTTAATTCCGCAAACGGCAACATTAATTCGATCGTTCGAGCCGATGATTTTACCGGATGATTTGGTGCCACTTATGGCAAACAGGCCAAAAGCGGAAGAGGATAGTGCGGATTTTCGTATAAAGGATCTTCTTGTGGTATTCATACGAATAAACCAAGAGCATGCACCAGCGATTGGGCAACCCTAATTTTGTAGGTTTACTAAAATTTTGGAAGCTAGGGGATAGCTTAAAACTGGTAAACCAAGCCAGCGCTTACAACCGGCCACCACTCGAAATCATTCAAGTCATCCTGCAGATCGGATTCTTCATTTTTACGGTGGTTTTCAAGCTGCTGTTCTTCGGTGGCATTTAAGCTTCCGGGGACGACTGCAATTCCTAGCGCTGCATCGGGAGAGCCGGAATAAATCAATCCCAAATCAAAAACAAATCCCCAATTATCATCATCGCCAAAAGTGGTGTCCCAGCCAAGACCGAGGTAGGGAGCAAAAGTATTGTAGTCGATATCCAGGCCAATGGAGCTAATTTGGGCATTGGTATAGGTGGTGCCGTCGATGTCATAAGAACCACTTGCCTTGGCTTTTCCCTCGAGGCCGTTTCCATTGATCAGAAATCCCCCGCTGATCCGAAACGCACCCTTGAATGGATGCCAGTCAGCAAACAAACCAAAGCTTTTGAGTTCCAAGTCGAGGTTGTAAGAAACATCCGATTCAGTGGCGTCGTAATCGTAGGAAAAATAATTGAATCCACCACGGAGACCAAAACTGGGAGTTAAGCCCTTGGCTAATTCCAGACCCCCACCTAAGGTGCTGACCCGTGGAGCAATTCGAAAACCCAGGTGGTAATCTCCTGAAGTGTCTGAGGAAATGTTTTCCTGTGCCTGGGCAAATGTACCAAAAAGAAATGCGGATAAAAGGGCGATGGATGATTTCATGGAATTAAATTAGGTAGGGATTGTAGGAAGATATGGCAATAATTTTCTTGTAGGATTCTTAATGTTCAATCGCATCACCGGCCCCTTTGGGTATCCGGATATTCTCAACCATATCCTGAACTTCGGATGGGGGAGGGGATGTACGGGCGCTTACAATGAAAGCAATTATAAAATTGATGAACATACCCACAAATCCAATTCCTTCGGGGGATATGCCAAACCAGTAGGCTTTGGAATCAGTGAGGAATTGGAAGTATATTATATAAGACATCGTAAACCCAATTCCACAAACCATACCGGCAATCGCACCTTCCTTGTTAATTTTCTTTGAGAAAATTCCCATAATCAAGGTGGGGAAGAAAGAAGAAGCGGCGAGTCCAAAGGCGAAAGCCACGGTCTTGGCAACAAAACTCGAGGGTGGATTGATGCCAAAATAAGCGGCCACTGCCAAGGCTCCGAAAGAGGCTATTCGGGCATAGCGGATTTCCTGCTCGTCTGATATGGCTGGATTAATGATTTTCTTCATTAAATCATGAGAGATGGCGGTCGATAGAACCAAAAGGAGTCCAGCGGCAGTGGATAAAGCCGCCGCCACGCAACCCGCCATCACTAAGGCGATAACCCATTGGGGAAGTCCAGCCATTTCTGGATTGGCGAGGACGATAATGTCTTTGTCGTAATACACCTCGTTGGCGGAGTCGGAGATTTCATTGGTGACACTACGTGGTGCCCCTTCGGATCGGTCCGTGTCATCGAAGGTTGGTTTGCCGGCAAAGACATCGCCTGCTCGGTATTGCATGATTCCATCATTGTTTTTATCGACCCAGGCAATCATTCCCTGGTTTTCCCAATTTTTGAACCATTCCGGTGCTTCCTGGTATTTCTTCTGGTTGATTTCCTCAATGAAATTAGTTCGGGCAAACATCCCCAGGGCAGGTGCGGTTAGGTAAATAACCGCAATGAAACTGAGTGTCCAGTATGCGGACTTGCGCACCGCCTTGACATTTTTAACCGTAAAAAATCGGACAATAACGTGAGGCAGACCGGCGGTGCCAACCATAAGGGCAGCGGTTATGCAAAAGAGATCCAGCGTATTACTGGTGTTTTCCGTGTATTTTGAAAATCCGAGATCGGTGGAAATTTGATTAATTTTTTCAATCAACGGAATTGCATTTTCCGCCCCATCCTTGACATAGTCTCCAACCAATCCGAATTGGGGGATGGCTTGTCCCGTAATGATAAGGGAGATGAAGAATACGGGAATGGTGTAGGCAAAGACCATTACGCAATATTGCGCTACTTGGGTGTATGTGATCCCCTTCATCCCACCAAGCCCGGCATAAAAGAAAACAATGCCGGCTCCAATGATCACGCCCATCCAAATCTCGATGTCAAAAAGACGTGAGAAAACAATACCCACACCCCGCATTTGACCCATGATATAGGTCATGCAAATAAAAATGGCGCAAATAACCGCAACTAAACGGGCAGTATCCGAATAATACCTGTCGCCAATAAAGTCTGGAATGGTTGCTTTGCCAAATTTACGAAGATAAGGCACCATGAGGGTGGTGAGTAGAACAAATCCACCTGTCCATCCCATGAGAAACTTGGATGCTCCGTAACCGGCGGCGGCAATTCCACCAGCCATGGATATGAAGGTGGCGGCAGACATCCAGTCGGCAGCGGTAGCCATACCATTGGCAAAGGGAGAAACGTTTCCGCTTGCCGTATAATATTCCTTTGTCGAGGCGGCCCTGGACCAGATGGCAATGGTTATATAAACACCAAAGGAAATACCGATGAAAATAAAATTCCAGACTGTCTGATCCATCATTAATCCTCCTCACCAAACCCGTATTTTTCATCGAGCTTGTTCATCAAAAATGCATAGAGAATCAAAAGAACCACAAAGCAGATGATCGAACCCTGTTGGGCCATCCAAAAACCCAATGGTGCGCCTCCGATGGAAAACTGATCAAGTTGTTCCTTGAAAAGAATGCCACAACCGAATGAAACAATGAACCAGATTGCGAGTAGTTTTCCTACGAGGGAAAGATTTGCTTTCCAATAAGAAGAATTAGAAGAAGAGTTATTTTCCATGAGTTGTCTTGTTTCGACGAATCATGGAGAGAGTACCATTGAAAGGGCAAGAAATAAATCACCGGTTGATTTTCGGAAAATTTGGCTAATCTTTGATTTTGAGAGATCAGAGAATATGAGTTTACTTAAAAACGCGCTTTCACCTCACTATTAGTGATTTAGGTGATTTTTTTGAGTTTTCGCTAAAGATTTTTTGGTTTTGGTCGAATTCATAATAGTGATTGCAATTACATGATGTTTCAAAGAGATTAATACCTTGCCCTGTTTAGTTACCATATTCCGATTTGTGCAGCTTTCTTTGGTTAGCTGTTTTTTCTGTTTTGTGTCATTCAGTCAACATCCTGCTCTCGGAACTTTTACGGTTTCCGAAGATATTGCAACTGAGATCACATTACCGAGCAATAACAGCAGTGCTCCGAGTGGTTCGACCAGTAACACCTTCAACTTGTGGAATATCAAGCAACCGCCAAATGGTAGTCTATCTTGGAAGACTGACCAAGCGAGTCCCATTTTGATCTACACACCAGATCTAAATTTTGCCGGGACAGATACCTTTGATTGGAATGGAAGTGATAGTGGCATTTATTATAATTACGAATTTACAATTACGGTTACGGATGTTCCTGATCCACCAATTATTTACACGGCAGGCTCCTCGGTCGATTCGCGTGCCTTAAGTGTTGCGGAGAATGAGACCACTATTGCTACGATCACAATAAATGACCCTGATTCCACCCCAGACTTAACTTCGGACTTAGCTCTTTTCGAAGTTAGACAAGATGGTTCGGATCCGAAAAAATGGTATCTCGAGTTGGCCAACGCTCTTGATTATGAAACACAGGTTTTGGACACCGTTAATTGGACTGTCACTCTTACTGCCGATGATTCTGTTTCGGGTGCAGCACCCGATACGCAGACCTTATCCGTTACCCTGACTGAAGTTGATGAGGCTCCGATTATTTCTTATGGTTCGACAACCATTGAGAGAACCATGAGTGAAGATGAAATTCCAACAGCTTGGCCTGGGTTGACTCTTAATGCGACCGATCCGGAGGGTAATACAATTTCTTGGAGTGTTACTACCTTACCCACCAATGGAAGTCTGGGAAATCCGGCACCTACTGGAAGTGGTGGAACCTTTACCATTTCCTCTTACGAACCGGATGAGCATTTTTATTCCACGATCGGAGGTCAACCCCCAGCGGATGAATTTGTGGTCAGAGCCGCAGCAAATGGAAAGTACGACTACATTACCGTAAAGGTTAATGTGGAGAGGCAGGATGATGATGCACCCGTCTTTACGTCTGCTGATGCTACTATTTTGCATAATGAAAACACGCAAACCGTCATTACGGTTGTTGCCGAAGACCCCGATGATCTGGGTGCAATAACCTATTCGCTTGCGTCTGGAATTTTTGATAATGATCTATTCTCAATCAATTCCTCCTCAGGGGTACTAACTTTTGTTAGCAGTCCAGATTTCGAAACCCCAATGGATGCAGATCTGAATAATAAGTATATCGTAGAGGTCACGGCAACGGATACACCACCCAGTGGTGGTTCATCCTTAAGCACGATTCAGTCCCTTACGATCGACGTTCAAAACGTTAATGAAACTCCGGTGCTTAACCAGAGTGGAATCATTAATGTCACCATCGATGAGGATACGGACTGGAATGGAACCACGGAGCTTGTTCCTACTCTTTCGGCCTCGGATGAAGATATAGGTGATACCCTGTCATGGAGGTTTAAGACCGGTTACTATCCGAGTTACGGCTCTCTTAGCGTTTCGGGAACAGGAACTTCTCCATCCGTATTCCTTTATTCTCCTGATGCCGATGAACAAGGGGATGGCAATGTCAATACTGCTGACGATAATTTTACGATTGAAGTTTATGACGGAAATATCTCAACCGCTGAACTAACTTTTAGAATATTCATCAGGCCTGTTGAGGACGAACCCAGGATTTACCGCGTAGATAACAATCAAAGTTTGGTGGAAGGAGAGCCCATTATCGTTTATGTGGATGAAAATAATCCAGCGGATATTGAGGTTTGGGCGAAAGAAGTGGATGGGCAGGGTATTGGGATCTTTGAGATGCTTGATACAAGCGAGGATGAAGATGCTTTTGACATTTCCACAACGACACTGACACCGACGGATCCGCTTGATCCAGTCAAGGCAACAATAAGCTTCAAGTCTGGCTTTGAACCAGATTACGAAATTGAGTCGGATGATGGGCAGGATGGTACTTATGTTTTGTTCGTTGGCGTAGAGGATGGAAATAACCCATCCGGTGACGATGAAATAGAGATTCACGTCAAGGTGAATGACGTTAATGAGGCACCTGCATTTGACACGAACATTAATCTAACTCCGGAAGTCGAAGAAAACCAAAATTTCGTTCTTTCCCTTTCTGCTAATGATGAGGATGCAGCCGTACCAAACTATCATTGGGAGATTATAGGTGGCACGGAAGAGAATTTCTTTGAATTGAATGCGTCGTCTGGGAATGTGGTGGGATTATATTTTAAGCTTAATCCGGATTACGAGAACCCACTGGATGTAGGAAGCGATAGAACCTATCAAGTACAAGTTAAGGTATGGGATGACGCATCCACTAATAATGACCGGAAAGGGCACTACGAAACCATTGTGGTTTCTGTGGCGGATATTAATGATGCCCCTGTTCTCTCGCTTCCACCCGACTTTTTTGTGGCGGAACCAAGCACATTCGTGGCGGATTTAAATCAATCAGCATACATAGTTGATGAAGATAATTACTTAGGTTTGGGTAAGGACGAAATTAGATGGTCCAAAATTGGTGGGGCAGATGAAGATCTTTTCTACTTGGATCCCAATGGTTCGCTTTATTTTCGGGCACCCTCCGATGCGGATGGAAATAGTACCTCCTTTGCTTTGGAAGTAAATGCTTCGGATGGTCGAAGAGGTTGGGATAGCGGAAGTTTCAATATCGTAGTTACGCAGGTTCAGGAGCCACCCGAATTCCCCTTTACGGGTCCCTTCGAAGTGGATGGGCTTGAAGATAATGATACTTATGTAGCCTTTGCCTCCATTGGAGCGTCTGACCCGGAAGATTCAAATATCACTTGGAGCGTGCATACCGATCCCAATGCGACAAAAGGCATGTTGATTATGGCGTCCAATGGATTTACTTATCGCCCTGTGGCCGATGTTTATGGGGAGAGTTTGTTTACCCTAACGGCTTCCGATGGTACTTTGACCTCGGATTTGAATGTTACAGTTTATGTCCAACCCGTGAATGATGCCCCGACAATCGAATACGATGCATCCGCTTATCCTCTTCTGGGGAGTGGTTTAATTGAATTGGACGAGAGTATGGAGTCTCAACAGTCCCTCAATGTCGTCCAATTGGATGCGAATGATTCACGAGATGGTGAGCCGTCTCCGGCTGGGGTAGTTTGGTCCCTTGCCGGGAAGGATGATAATTCCAGCCATACGGATTATGAGATGTTTTATATAGATGCTGGCGATGGCTTAGTTTCTTTTAAGGAATTTCCGGATTATGAGACCATGCGATCGGAGGCAAATAATACGGATTTTGAATTTAAGGTGTATTTAACGGATCGGGATGGCGAATCCTCTTCGATGGATTTAAAAGTTAGGATTAATAGCATCGATGAGGTTCCGGTGTTATTGAATTTAAGTACGCAATATTTGGAAATCGAGTTGGATGAAGATTCCAATCATACTGTTGATCTTTCACTATTTGCACAGGATCCGGAGGGATTGGCTTTGACTTGGAATTTTGTGGAAGTGGGAACCGACAATTGGGATGAAGACAAGTCAACCCTCTCCATGGGAACTGGCCTTCTGAACTACTGGCCGAATGCTGACTTCAATGGTATTGATTATTTTAACGCGGAAGCTTCCGATCCCAATGGAAATACGGTTTTGCTCAAAGTTCAAGCTACGGTTCGTTCGATTAACGATCTACCCTCTTTCACCTGGCCCACAGGTACGAGTGGGCAGGATTTTGAAGTGCTTGACCAAAATGAGAACGAGTTGAAGAACCTTATTGATTTTAACGCAACTGATGTGGAGGATGGAACCACTCAATCGCGTTTTACTTGGAGATTGGATGGATTTGAGGGGAATCAGTCACATCTGGATTATGAACAATTTAAGATCGATTCCAGTACGGGTGTACTCTCATTCAGGGCACCACCAAATCGTGAAGATGATAAATCAGTTTTGGGCAATAATGAATATTCTCTGCGTGTTGTTCTGAGGGATCGGAATGGTGGAGAAGCTGACTTTGATATGACTGTGCGGGTTGATAATTTAGAGGAAGCTCCTGAAATTCTGAATTATCAAGCGTCCACCGTCGTTAATCTTTCAGAAGATGAGTCGCCTGTTTCTTGGAACGATGTTTGGACAGATCTTAGTGCAGAAGACCAAGATGAGGGTGATTTGGTTTATTGGTATCATTACAAGCAATCCGAGATTGATGGTACCGTAAACCTAAATACGAATACGGGGGCTCTAAGTTATCGTCCTGATACGAATTATGCCGGGCAGGGGCAGATTCATTTGGGTATTTCAAATAGTTCTACCGATCCCGGCGAAGGAAATTACGATCAGAATGTTACAGTTACCGTAATTGTTGAGGAGCAAAGCGATGCTCCGCAGGTACCCTCATCGACAAAAACTTTTCAAGTAAACGAAGGAGAGACGGATGTGGGTGAGCTTTTCGCGAATGATGACATGAATAACGATGACCAGTCCCTTGGTGTTTTTGGATTGGATCCGACTACTTCAGCATCTTCTCCGGATGATTTTATTTGGACAATCGAACAGCAGGATACGGATTGGACCAAGTTCAATGTCGAGAATGTCAATCAACGGGGAGTTTTATCCCTTAAGGACCCCGCCACCTACCAAGCTGGGGGGGATAATACACTCGAAATTAAAGTAAGCGTGAACGATGGAGGTGCGGATTCGTCTATCATTTCGATAACCGTGGAGATTTTATCAGCGATCAATAATCCTCCAGTTTTCGATTCATTTTCCACCACGGTTGACGTATATGAAAGCGATCTTTCCATTTCAGGTTCCTTTTCCGCAACCGATCCAGAGGGAGATCCACTTACATATTCTGTGAAGGAAGTTAACGGAACGGATTATGAACGATTTACCTTTGCCGACCCAATCACTCCGACACTTACATTCGTGCAACCCGCTCCTGATTTTGAGGAACCGGCTGATCTGGACGAAGATAATACCTACGCAATCGTGATCGAAGTTTCGGATGGGTCGAGAGTTGATCAGGAAGCAATTTTTATCCGTGTTGGAGACCTCAATGATTTGCCCGAGATTGAGTCTTCCTTGGTTGAGCAATTTCGTGGACTTTCAGTCTTGGAGAATACCCGTAAGGTAATCGAGTTAACCTCTTCCGATCAAGATGGTGGTGGTAATCATCCCGAGATTCTCTATTCCATTCAAGATGATAGTCTTGGGTTACTTGATAATAGCGGGAAAGGAGCTTTCTCCCAGTCCGTAAATCCATTACCTGGTGCCTCTGGTGCCTATTTTACGGTTGTTGGCGATGTCAATCGAGATGGGCACGAAGATTTTGTCTCTCTGGAAAAGAGTCTTAATAAAGTTGCACTGTATTTAAATAAGGCAGGAAATCAATTTGGTGATTTTGAACGTTATGAAGTATCCTCTGCTTCTGGTATTGGTGAACCGGATTATGCCGTGTTATCAGATATGAATGAGGATGGTTGGCTCGATTTGATTGTAGCTTATTACGCAGCAGGAAAATTATCCATGTTTAAGGGAGACGGTACCACTTTTGGTTCCGAAAACGATTTGTTGGACGGAGGGGTTTTCACCGGTATGACCTCTTTGAGTGTTGTTGATTTGGACCAGGATGACGATCTGGATATAGTTGCTTTGTCCGAAAGCGAAGATCTTATTCTTTGGGTTCCAAATTCAGGGAAACCCAGTTTCGATTTTGATGCTCCCCAAACTATTTTTCAGAATCAAGCACTGATTAACGGACCGCGAAGCATTTCTATGGGTGACCTTGACCGCAATGGTTTTGAAGACTTGGCAATTGCGTCCTACGACGGAAATTTCACTGCCATTCTAAATTTTGGTGATGGTAATTTTTCTGATCCTTATCTTTTATATCCAACGAGTGATGATGATACGAAGGGAGTCGGGGTTTTTATCTCCCTAGTTGATTTGAACAATGATGGTTTTCTTGATTTCGTAACTAGTTCAAGAAACCCCGATGAAATTCGTACTCATTACCAGACTACGGAAGCTATGGATTTCGAGACTACTTGGATCGATCCGACCTTGGAATCCTATGCATCTTCCATTGCCTTTGTGGATATGGATGCGGATGATGATTCGGAAATTTTAATCTCCCTTCCCAGTAGCGATCGACTTGCGCAGTATGTTAACAAAGGCAATGCAAGGGATTTTGAGAGGACCGACGAATGGGTAAAGGGAACATATTCGATCAACCATATTTCCTTGATAGAATCGAATCAAAGGAAAGATCGGCTTACTTATTCCATATCGGGAGGAAAAGATCGTCAATGGTTTGAATTCGATTCCAATTACTCCGGTAAACTCATGTTTATCAATCCTCCGGATTTTGAAAAACCACAGGATACTGATCGATTGAATGAATATGAAGTGAAGATAAGTGTTTCGGATGGAAATTCTTCTGTTGAGGAAATTCTCGTTGTTAGTGTGGAAAACGAAAACGAGGCGCCTTTGATCGATAACTTTCTGGGTGCCTCAAACGCGACCCATTCTCACTTGGAGCATAAGCTGGAAATTTTGACTTACACTGCGAAAAACGAGGGAAGTGGAGAGGATGATCCTTATCAACAAATTACATACGATATAGTTGGAGGAGTGGATGCAGAGCTTTTTGTGATTGGCGAAACTGATGGAATACTTAGCTTCAAAGAAGATCCGGACTATGACGCTCCCATGGATTTGGATAAGGATCAATTCTATCACTTGATCATTCAGGCAACGGATGATGGGGGTGCATCCACCATTCAGGAATTAACCATTGAAATTCAGGATGGTCCGGATAAACCTGAAATTATTTATCGAAGTGATGGAAACATAATCCGTTTGCACGAGGATCAAACCGATTTTTCCTTCAATTTGAACGGAACTGATTTTAATGCATTCGATCCGGATCTTAATGGAAGTGCCGCCTACGATAGCATCTCATGGAAAATCCTCGTCGAACCATTGTATGGGACGGCTGATGTTAGTGGGTTTACTCTCAGCTATGTACCTGATTTAAATATCAACGGAAGCGATGAATTAACTCTTAGGGCGACCGATATTGATGGTTTTCATCGTGACGTGGTTATGCCTATCGACATTAAGGCGGTAAATGATAAGCCGGAATTCATTACTCCTTTTGCTTTGGAATATGCGGAGAATCAAAATGAACCCATTGAGCTTAACGCTTCGGATGTGGAAGGAGAGCCTCTAACATGGGAAATCATTGGTGGGGCTGATAAACCTAGATTGTTTCTTGATGATGAATATCGACTTACTTTTGTCGAAGGTAATGGTACCAAGGATTATGAAAACCCACGGTCGGATAATAATGATAGTGTCTACGAATTTAGCCTTCGAGTTTCCGATGGAAATGATTCCAGGGAAGGCAATTTTACAATCTCTATAACAAACGTGAATGATTTTGTTCCTGAAATCTTAAACTTGGAGCAAAATGCAACCACGACCGTGGAGGTTATGGAGAATGAACTGGAAGTTATGACCATTCGGGCAACGGATGGTGATGCTGACGATAATATTTCTTTGGTTTATGGCATTGAGTCCGATTTTGCTGATTTTAAGGGCTTTGAAATCAATGCCACAACGGGTGAATTGACCTTTAGGAATCCTCCGGATTACGAAGCGCCTTCTTCCGAAAGATCAATTGATGGAGATAATCTTTATTATCTTCTAGTGTCGGTGTCTGATGGGGATTCTACTGAGGATAATACTTTGTATCGTAACTTGATTGTCTCCGTTCAAAATGCCAATGAATCCGCTCCGGATTTCGAAGTTTCCGGTGGAAATATTCTGGAACCAATCGAACATAATGAAACCCTGCAGTCAGTTATGTTTCTTCAGGCAAGTGACGACTTGAATGCATCTTTAACTTACAGAATTTCTGGTGGTAGTGACGATAGTGCTTTTGAACTGGATCCATCGACCAATGAATTACGATTTTTAAGTTCGAAGATTCCCGATTGGGAAAATCCTTCAGACAACAATACTGACCGAAAATACGAAGTCTATGTCTCCGTCACCGATGGAGAGATGGAGCGCGAATTAAAAATCTATTTGGAAATAATCAATGTAGATGAGCTTCCTTATTTACTAGATGGAAATTTTTCGGTCAGGGAAGACTTAGCAAAACAACCTATTGATTTTCAATTCGTTGATCCGGATTCACCTGATGCTCCAACGGAGACCTACATTCCAACGATTCTCACCAACGGTACACTTGGCTTACTTGAGGATGATAATGGCACTTTTTACTACTCGCCCATCGAAAACCTATCGGGGGTAGATTCCCTCGAAATTCAATTGGAACTGGATGACGTTAATTTATCCTTCCCCGTAACCATTAATATAATGGAGGAGAATGATCCTCCTGTTGCGATGGATGATGATTTTATTGTAGAGATATCCGACGAATCATCCTTTTCATTTGCTCTCCTAAAAAATGATACGATTGAACCGGATAAAGATGAGATTTTGACCATTCTTACCCCTGACGAATCTAGTCTCAACGGTTCACTTGTATTGGAAAATAATCAAAGCTTGTTAGGAACGAACTTTACCTTCATTCCCTACGAAGGATTTATTGGCGATACCTCCTTCACTTACGAAATTTCTGATGGGCGTGGGGGAAGTGACTCCGCAACCGTAAACATACGAGTAACTACATCCAAAGAACTTCCCGGTTGGTACTACGTGGGAGAATTCGGTTCTTATTTTCAGCCTAATCAAAATCAAAATTGGATTTTTCACGAAAATTTGGGTTGGCTGTATGTTCCTGATCTATCAGGATTATCCGATTCCACATGGATTTGGAGTGACGAACTAGGCTGGTTATGGACTGGAAATACCTATTTTAAGAATCGCTATCTTTACTCGGATGATCTCAGTCTCTGGTTGATGTGGGAACCAATCAGCGATGGTTCCGATTGGGTATTAATCGATTACACAGAAAGTGAGAAGGGTCGCATGATCACACGTAAGGATTTTCAAGTGGAGAAGATTAAAAAGGAAATTGAAGCCTTGCCCAGTGCGATTAGCGTATCCAGATATGTTCGGGAATCACCTATATTCTCGGAAGAAGAGAAACTGGATATCATACGAGAACTTTTATTTACCGGTTCATCCACGATATTGTTGACATATGGTATTGAGTTAAGCTTCTAAAATTGCTTATCTCAAGAGGAATGAATTTTGTCCGCCACCAATTTAATGTCTTTTTAGGTGCTGTCTCCCTGTTTATTGGCGTAAATTGGAGTGCACTTTTTGCTCAGGAAGTAGACCGGGATGAATTCTTTAAAAGAATGGAAGCTCGTGCAATGTCTCTATCCAAAAAAATGGCCGATATGTCCGGAACGGAGCCAATTCAATTGATTAAACCGAGGGAAAAGCAGGAACAAATGATATTACCCGAAAGACAGGCTCCTCAGGAGTACTATAATGCCTTGCCTGGTCCGCCTCCACAATCAATTGAACCTGTGGACAATGGGAGTGAAGCAGTTCCTCCTTCCGTCGTGTATGAAGACCCCAAGGGAGATTCCTTTAGTGAGATCAAACCAACCATCGAAGAACTCAAGGGGCGATACTTTTTCCGTCCGTCCATGGCTCTCCAAGCACCGACCGAGTATGCAGCAAATCTTCCTTTTTTTGGTTTAATAACTGACAATTTGGATTCGGATCTAGGATATGCTCTAGGCCTTCGGGCGGGACAAAGATTGGGTAATTTGGAAGTCTCCATCGGCTTTGGATATCATCATCAGGAATATTCGAATCCCGATTTTAAGTCAGTAAATTTAATTTCTGCCGAGGGGGAATGCGAACTTCTTTCCCTTGCCTTGGGTTTAGGCTACTCCGTCCCCGTATCGGAGGCTTGGTCTCTCGGGTTTGGTTTGGATCTGGGTACGGCATGGCGTAGGGATAGTGTTCAACTCTTTCCTCATAATAATCAACAACTGCAACTGCTTTTTTTCGACATTGATCCACCTTTATATACTGAGTCCGACTCCGAGTTTATATATAATTTGCGAGTTTTTCTTGACTATGATTTTTCCGAGGTTCTGTCCTGCTACTTTGGATATCGTCTAATGGGAGTACCGGATAACGGGTCTTTTGATCAAGTGACCTTGCATCTCTTTGAGGCTGGGGTCGGGGCAAATTTTTAGTTTCGATTTCGGGACGAGACATATTCTTGACGAAAGACCTCCTAAGGGCTTGCTTATTTGGTTTTCTAAATGAGTAAGAAATCCACGCAGGAAACTCCCATGATGAAGCAATATCGCGAAGCCCGCGAGAGCTTGGAGGTGGATACTTTGCTTCTTTTCCGTTTGGGGGATTTTTACGAAATGTTCGAAGAAGACGCGGTTCGGGGAGCATCTCTCCTGGGAATAACCCTTACGAAGCGTCACGAGATGCCTATGGCGGGCATTCCTTTTCATGCCGCGGAAGGATACCTTACCAAGCTTTTGGCACTTGGCCATAAGGTTGCGATCTGTGATCAACTCGAACCACCGAAAACCGGAAAATTGGTTAAGCGGGGGATTACCCGCATTCTCACACCAGGAACGGTTTTGGAGGATCGACAACTGGATGCCGTGAGCAATCATTTTCTGATGGCCTTTGATTTGGATCCGAAAGAGATGCGTGCTTCTTGGTTGGATTTGTCCACAGGAAAGTTCGTTCTTTCCACATTTGATAAACACAAGGATTTTCTGGCGGTCTTACACTCGGTTGCCCCCAGGGAAGTTTTGATTCCTGAAAGTCTGGAGAAAAAACTTTCCGATTCCAAGGTCGATACGCTTTTTCAAGATGAATTGAACGCGACTTTGGAAACCATCACCAAAACTGATCGTCCTGACTTTGATTTCGATCAACGGGCCGGTGCCCGAGAAGTCATGGAAAGCCTGGGGGTTATGAATCTCGAGGGTTTTGGTATATCCCTTGAGCATGGTGGCTTGGGACCAGCTGGAGCAGTTTTGGTTTATGCTCAGGATGTATTGAAGGGAAAGCCCGGTAATTTACGAACCATTTCCGAATTTCGCGAAGGCGAATCATTACTTCTCGATCCAGCCACTCAGAGAAATCTGGAGATTTTCAAAACCTCGTCCCAGACCAGAAAAGGCTCCTTACTTGATTCGATGGATCAGACAGTGACGGCCGCCGGTTCTCGTTTGCTGGAACGCTTCCTGACTCATCCCGAACGAGATATTCCGGAAATCCAACGCCGGCAAACTTGCGTCCTTGATTTTTCTTCAATTCCTCAAGCTGTTTCCAAGCTACGCGAGGTCTTGCGAAAAGGAAATGACTTGGAACGTATTCTTGGACGTTTGCGAAATCGCTTGGTTAGGCCAAGGGAACTGGGTGGTTTGAGGTCAACAATCCGGGGATTACCCAAAGTGCGATCAGTATTATTAGACTTGGATGAGGAATTTTCTTCCCTTCGAATTCTCGGGCAAGCAGTGGAGACTTTCGATGAATTGGGACAGCTGCTTGAAACTTCTCTAGAAGAGGAATTACCGGTTGAAATCAAGCTCGATTTAAAGGGGGAGGGGGGGAGTGTAATTTGTGAAGGGTTTGATGCGGAATTGGATCAATTGCGTGATCTAGGAAGTGGTGGGAAAAGATGGATTATGGAATTGGAGACATCGGAAAGAGAGAAGACGGGAATATCCAATCTAAAAGTGAAATACAATGGCGCCTTCGGATATTTTATCGAGGTCACTAAGGCGAATTTGCACCTTGTTCCCGATGATTATGTTCGCAGACAGACAATGACGAACGCCGAACGTTTTTGTACCGACGAACTAAGGGTAAAGGAAAAAGAGATTCTAAACGCAGAGGAATCTGCAGTGGCTCGCGAAAGGGAATTGTTTATGAGTGTGGTCGAGCGAGCCCTTGAGCATGCCGATGCATTGGCCAAAGTTGCTGAAGTATTGGCTGAAATCGACCTATTTTCATCATGGGGAGAGATGATGAGAGATCGGGATTATTGCATACCCGAATTTATCGAAGGTCAGAGTTTTCTCGAAATTTCAGAAGGCCGACATCCGGTTGTTGAGTCAGTGCTCAAACAGGAGAGTCTGGGGTTAGCTGGTACCCATGCATTCGTACCCAATGATTGTGTGCTCTCTTCAGAAACAGATCAGATTTCTCTGATTACCGGTCCAAATATGGCAGGGAAATCGACCTTCATTCGCCAAGTTGCGATCATTACCTTAATGGCCCAAGTTGGTTGTGCGGTTCCGGCGAAAACGTGTCGTTTAGGTATAGTGGACAGAATTTTTTCAAGAGTGGGTGCGGGTGATGAGCTGGCCAGGGGAAATTCAACTTTCATGGTAGAAATGAATGAAACCGCCAACATTCTGAATAATTGCACGCCTTTTAGTTTGATCATACTGGATGAGATTGGACGGGGTACCAGTACTTATGATGGGTTGAGTATTGCATGGTCCGTCGTTGAGCATTTGCACGGTGGTTCCGACCGTGGACCTATGACTCTTTTTGCTACTCACTACCATGAGCTCACCAAGTTGGAAGAAAGTCTTCCCAGGCTTCGTAATTTTTCAGTGGCGGTCAAAGAGTGGAATGACGAAATTATCTTCGTTAGGCAAGTTACCCCAGGGGCCTCGGAGCGATCTTTTGGGATTCAGGTTGCTCGTTTGGCGGGTTTGCCGGATTCCGTAGTGGGTCGAGCCAAGGAAATCCTTGCCGGGCTTGAAACGGGAAGTGTTGTCAGGGAATCTCATAAAGTAGAAATACCCAGAGATGAGGGTCCAAACAGTATCCCCGGAGCGGATTCGAATAATGAAATACAAGCAAATCAAGAATCCGAGTATACAAAAAAACCGAAGCGTCTAAAAAATCGAAGTCAGTCGGACCCCAGTCAGTTGGAGTTGTTTTGAGGATATGAGTGAAATTCTTCATGCAGAGGAATTTGGAGAGACTGGAATGCCCGTATTCATTTGCCTCCATGGTTTACTTGGATCCAGTCGAAATTGGAGAAGCGTAGCTCGGGATTTATCCGATTCCCTGGCGATCTGTACATTAGATCTACCTAATCATGGAAAGTCTCCACATACCGGTGAAATTTCGGTTTCCACGATGGCCGAGCAAGTGCTGGCTTGGTTGGACCATTCCAAAATCGAAGCCTTTTCTTTGTGTGGCCATAGTTTGGGAGGAAAAGTGGCGATGCGAATTGCTTGTGATCATCCTGAACGGGTTGAAAATCTAACGGTCGTTGATATTGCCCCCCGTGATTATCCACCAGAACATCATATTCCTACTTTGGATGCCCTTTTGTCTCTGGGTTTGGATAAGTTTACCTCCCGGAAGGAAATTGACGAAGCTCTAACTTCTGAAATTCCCAACTGGGCCTTTCGCCAGTTCCTTCTAACGAATTTGGAAGAAATATCAGACGGGTTCCGATGGAAACCCAACTTAGTGCTTCTCAGGAAATCGATTGGCAAATTGTCGTCGAACCCGTTGGAGGTTAATGATCGATTTGACGGTCCCACGCTTTTTGTGCGTGGTGGTAAATCGGGATACCTTAGAACAGAGCATTATCCCCAGATAAGAACTTATTTCCCACAATCCCGTATAGAAGTTCTTCAGGAGGTTGGTCACGATGTCCATGTAGAAGACCGACCTGGTTTCCTACGAATTATTCGCGAATTCTTATCCCTTGTCTAGAGGGTCTCTTGGATGTGCCCCGCAAGATGGGTTGAAAGAATGAAATTTTGGTTCGACCTCAAATTTTTCTGAGTACTTCTGAGCAATTGAATTCGCTCTTTCTTGGGAGAAAAGGGGGGTGGCCCAAGCCAACACCGCACCGCCAAATCCTCCTCCCGTTAATCTTGCACCCCAAACTTCATCATCCGAATTAAGTAATTCAACCAGATAATCAAGTTCCGCTACGCTGTTTTCGAACAGTTTGGATGAACTCAGATGAGATTCATACAAAAGCTTACCCAGTTCTTGCAGGGGTGTTGCGTTCTTTAATCCCAATTCAAATTGCTTCACTCGCTCCTGCTCACCAAGGACGTGTTTGACCCGCTTTAAAAGATTTTCAGGTAAACCTGCATTCATGGCTGTTTCCAGGGAACCATGAGCAAGGTGTTCGAGGCTATCATCAATTTTCCTCATTTCGAGCAATGCATCCATACACTCTTGATTTCTGGTTCCGTAGAGAGAATCAACCAAATCGTGTTTGATACCAGTATCGAAGATCCAAAAGGCTGTATCGGGTGGTAACGCTATGGTTGAATAATTCTCGTGTGCGCAATCGATCCTCACCACTCGATCGATCTCGCCAAATGCAGAGGTTCCCTGATCGAGGATACCGCAGGGTAAACCCACCCACTGATTTTCCGCTTCTCTGCAAATGGTTACCCATTCATTCTTGGAAATATCTTTGTCGGCCAGTTGCAAAAGGCAAAGAGCGGTGGCCAACTCTACGGCCGCACTTGAGCTTAGTCCAGCAGCCATAGGTAGATCAGTCGTTAGAATCAGCGAAAATCCGTGATTCGGAGCGAGCTCTCGCTTTTGTAGTGCCTTGAGTACACCCAGACAGTAGTTCCCCCAGCTCCTTTCGCCCGTTTGCTTTTCAAGATGATTGATCGAACCTTTGATCACCGCTTTCTCGAAGCTATCGCTAAATAAGCGGAAGGAATCATCTACCATGGGTTTAGCGAGTCCATAAATTCCTGCATTAATTGCTGCTCCGAGTACGGTACCACCATTGTAATCTAGGTGGTTACCCAGAAATTCGATTCGACCGGGAGCAAAGGCTGCGACTGAATCCTTCATATATTTACGATATGCTTCCTTAGAATCATGAGAAGATAATTCTTCATTCATTGTTTTACCTTACCATCAACCATTTGTCTTTGCACAAAAAAACCCGTGGAAACCCACGGGTTTTTAAAAGGGGTAGATATCAAGCCGATTAGATCGCAGCTTTAAGCTTTGCTCCTGGTTTGAACTTAACCGATTTGGAAGCCTTGATCTTGATTTGTTCACCCGTTTGGGGGTTGATTCCCTTGCGAGCTCCGCGCTTGACCACGGAAAAGGTTCCGAAACCGATGATTTGAACTGGCTCTTTCTTAACTGCTTTTTGGATGCTGCTAATGACTGCATTAACTGCTGCTTCGGCAGAAGCTTTAGTTGTGTCTTTACCAAGGTTCTTTTGTACGGCTTCGATTAGTTGTCCTTTATTCATATTTAGTTCCTTTTTTTGGAAGTATTGTTTTTATCTATTAAACACCTCTAGAACGCGGTTTTCTGAGCTTCGGTCAAACTTTTTTTTTAAAAAACGCCTTTTTTTTCGCATTTTTACCAAATTACTGGTCCAAATCGCTCTCCTGAGAGGGTTTGAGCATGCCTTGAGCACCATAAATCGAGACCTCGAGTAATTTTTGTAATTCCTCCGTTTTCGAGCTATTTCTTTCCTGTGCCAGTTGGTCGGCTCTCTTGAGTAATTGTTTTGCCATAATCTCAGCTTGTTTTTCTTCGGCACCAAGATTTTTAAAAAGCTTGGCAACTTTTTCGATCTCCTCTCGATTCATAATAAAGTTATCCGTTGGTTTTGCAGTCCATAGATATCCAGTCCCTTTGTATTTAGTTGATCGATGCCTTTCTCATGAACAAGAGCGAAGCCAATCAATTTATCATCAAAAGGCGTAAGACTTCGCAAACTCCCCACGACTTTTTCCTCTAATAAAAGGTCAAGAGGAAGATCAGGGCAATCAATCTTGGGACATTTAACGACCTGAATTTTTTTTCTCACACGACCCATTGCAAAAATACGGGCCATCACTTCTTGGCCAAGATAGCATCCTTTGTTAAAATCCACATATTTGGATTCTAGATTTCCTTCCTGAGGTAAATCTTCTGGGCCAATTTCTTTAGGTATTTCCACCAAGCCCGACAGAATTCTTTCTTTATCAAAATAAGCCCACTCAACTGCAGTACCATTTTTCCATGGATTTTTTTCTTTGGTGTCGCTTTGGGAAAGAATCGAATAAATTTCTTCTCCCAACCGGTCGTCTTGAAGCGTCCAATACGATTGATTACTCGAAAACTTACCTGATGAGGGTAGGGGAAGACCTATCGAATCATGCAGAGTCTCGATGTCTTCCCCTTTAGTTGTTATTAAATCCCATGAGTCTTCTAAGAATTCAAACTCCACATCATCTGCCACTATGTTTTCGTTCAGAAGTTTCTTGAGATTGGCACTGGAACATGTTCGACTTAAGGCAATAAATGATTCCTCCTCTTCGCGAAGAAGATAAAATCCGGCGAATACCTTGCCTTTGGAATTCAGTCGCAAAGCAAAGTTTACACAACCAGGAGTAAGCTTTCTAACATTTACGGTAACTTGGCTTTGCAGGTAGTCTTCAGCATCCTCTCCGAATATTCGAAGAAATCCAAAGGGCTTATCATGGTGAAAAAAAACTTTCATTCATACCTATTCGTAAAAGTTTAGCTTGTTCATGCAAGCTTCCCTTCTATGTTCTTATTTCGTGCATCAAGTAACTAATTTAAGAATTACCGACTCCGTCGCCCTTCCAAAACCGATCGATCTTCGGCAGGAAATCCCGCGTTCGGATGATCAAAAGAAACTCGTTCTTCAATCACGCAAGGAGATTCATTCCATTATACATGGAAAGGATAAACGATTATTGGCAGTGGTGGGCCCCTGTTCAATTCACGATCTCAAGGCATGTCGTGAGTATGCCGAGCGGTTCGCCAAACTTTCGAAAGAGATCGGCGAGCGTATTCTGCCGGTAATGCGTGTCTATTTTGAGAAACCTCGAACCACCGTGGGATGGAAGGGATTGATCATGGATCCCCAACTCAACGGAACATGTGACATTCCGGAAGGTTTGCGGATCGCCCGTTCCTTTTTGGGAGAAGTGCTTGAATATGGAATTCCAACCTCAACCGAACTTCTCGACCCGATTACTCCCCAATATTTGTCTGATTCTCTTTGCTGGGCGGCCATTGGTGCCCGAACCTCCGAATCCCAGACCCACCGACAAATGGCTTCGGGTCTTTCCATGCCCGTGGGTTTCAAAAATGCCACGGGAGGAGATTTGAAAGCCGCCGTCAATGGGATCATTGCAGCTACTCAAAGCCAAACTTTTCTTGGCATAACCGAGGATGGTTTGGCTTCAGCCGTCACAACTGGTGGTAATCCTGATTGTCAATTGATTTTACGAGGGGGTGCCAATGGTCCGAATTACTCCTCCTCAGACGTTGAGATGGCTCAACTTGCGCTAGACACCGCCAAGATGCCCAGTTCAATCATGATCGATTGTAGCCATGCAAACAGCGGGAAAGATCCGGCTCGCCAGCCTCAAGTGCTTGAGGAAGTACTTTTGCAGATCGAGCAGGGAGCGGATTGTATTCATGCCGTTATGATTGAAAGTCACTTAAATGCGGGAAATCAATCTTTCCCTCGCCCATTGGATCGTCTTGATTACGGAGTATCCATTACGGATGGATGCATAGACTGGTCTACCACTGAAGCTTGCCTTCGTCGAGCAGCTGAGGTAATCGATAAGAGTCGTTTTTAAAGCGAACGAAATAATTTTTCACCCAACCAACCTTTTCTTCCATATATTACATGAACGATAATGCACCTATTCGTGTAGCCGTCACCGGTGCCGCCGGTCAAATTGGCTACTCTCTTCTCTTTCGAATCGCTTCCGGCGGACTCTTTGGTCCCGATCAACCGGTTGCTCTCAACTTGATTGAAATTGAGCCCGGAATGAAGGCTCTAGAAGGCGTATGTATGGAATTGGACGATTGTGCGTTTCCCCTACTTGAGGATATTCGCCCCACCGCTGATTTGAATCAAGGCTTCTCTGAGGTTAACTGGGCTCTTTTAGTAGGTAGTGTTCCTCGTAAGGCAGGAATGGAGCGAGGAGACCTTTTGGGTATAAACGGAAAGATATTTACGGGACAGGGGCAGGCGATTCAGGCAAATGCCGCATCCGATGTCAGGGTTTTGGTTGTGGGTAATCCCTGCAATACCAATTGTCTTATCGCGATGAATAATGCACAGGATGTTCCTCAAGATCGTTGGTTTGCCATGACTCGTCTTGATGAAAATCGCGCTGCAGCTCAGTTAGCCGCCAAAGCGAATCGACAAGTATCAGAAGTTTCTAACGTTACCATTTGGGGCAATCATTCCGCTACGCAATATCCGGATTATTACAATGCTAGAATCGGTGGACAATCAGCGCCAGAAGTCATATCCGACGATACTTGGGCACATGTTAACTTTATTCCCACTGTTCAGCAACGCGGAGCAGCTATCATTCAGGCCAGAGGAGCTTCATCCGCCGCTTCTGCCGCCAATGCGGCGATCGACACGGTAAAATCCCTGAGCACCCCCACACCGGAAGGTGACTGGAACAGTGTATGTGTCGCCTCCGACGGTAGTTATGGAACGAAGGAGGGATTAATTACCTCTTTCCCCATCCGTTCGGATGGAGAAAAATGGGAAATCGTTCAGGATCTCCCCATCAATGACTTTGCCCGTGAAAAGATCGACGCCTCCGTCAGTGAGCTCAACGAAGAATGTGAGATGGTGAGCGATCTTCTTCCCAGTTAGTCCCAAAATAATAGAAAGAGTTCCAAGGAATTGATCATTTCATTACTTGGTGCATTTAAATAAAAATTAAAATATAATTTGCATTCATTATATTAGTAAGAAACATTTAATGATGAAAGAACATGATCACACCTTCGATTTGACAGACTCCATCCTCCGCGTTCTCGGAATTATTGGCCTTTTTGCCGCTGTAATTTTCGGATTCGTGGTTGCCGGGGGAAATGTCATCACCCTCGTCCATCCAGCTGAAATTATCATTGTGGTAGGCACTATATTTTTTGGCCTTTTATGCACCCATCGCTCAAAATTTTTGGCTTACCTACCCAAGGCATTTCTTGCCCTTGTCCGAAAACCGGTTGCCAATCGCGAGTATTGCCAAATATCCGACAATGCCAGGGGTTATGCCGCAGCAGGAGGTGGTATGGCGGTCATACTTAGTCTTATATGTACCATGAGCAACCTGGATAACCCCGAGTCAGTGGGTTTGCGGGTAGCGGCAGCTATGAGCGGTGTCTTTGTGGCGATGTTATTGTCTCAGGGGTTATTTGTTTATTTGCGGTACAGCTTTTCAGAAAATGCTTCCAGCTAGGGCTTTAGGTATATGAACTTAGTCAGTTTGGTCTGGTTTCTTCTCTTTTGTCCTTTTCTCTTTATCTTTCTGCTTCGTCTGGGAAATTCCCCCGGTCATGATGCCTGTCCTTTTTGCGATACCAAAAGAACGCGGGACGAGATGAACTGTGAAGAATGCGGTTTTGAATTCATGGAAAAACCGTCTGGCCCGTTTCCATGGATTCTGGCGGGCGGGGCTCTTCTTTGCATCCTCTCCCTATTCACATGGATTGAGAGTCAGCAGTATCTTTGATCAGAGAGTGGCCTAATTCTCTAGGCGATGTTCGTAAATACGAACATTATGATACTCGTCGAATTTGTAGCCTCCCTCGTGAAGCAACCCGGCAACCTGAAAGCCTAGTTTTTCATGAAGTTTTTCGGATCCCGGATTCGGGAGCACCACCAACCCGTAAACTCTATGGACATCCTTTGCCAATTTCATGTTTTCAATGAGTTTGGAATACACTTTTTCCCCAATACCCTTTCCCGTGTGCTCAGGATGAAGATATATACTGCTCATAACCGAAGGGGCATATGCAGGTCGTTGATGAAACCTAAGGCTAGCTGCGTAACCTATTACCTCACCACATTCTTCCGCCACAAATAACTGATATCGCCCCGTTTCCGAAAACTGGGTAAACCAAGTTTTACGATTTTCAAGCGACAGCTCCACCATTTCGAAAGTCACGGCGGTATTCAAGATGTAGTGGTTGAGGATATCTCTTACGGCGAGCATATCTTTTTCCAGCCCTCTTCGAATGATGACTTCCATATGTATAAGGAGT
>JAYYQI010000027.1:0-51605 GCA_036128475.1 Verrucomicrobiota bacterium | reverse complement strand
AAATTAGCGATGATCATAAACTCATCAGTATCCTGCGAGAGTGAACCTAATGGGTGTTTTACGGCATCGCCTTCAGTAAGCCTAAAAGCCTTTTGTTCAATCCATGTATGTAAATCATGCTTTAGAAACTCTGAGAGATTTTTATCTATCTCGACCGCATGAACCGTAAATCCCTGCTCGAGTAGAGCACGACTAAGCGTTCCCAGTCCGGGGCCAATTTCAATGACTTCTCGAATTTCCGGATTTTCCGCCATGCGTAAGGATTTATGCACGATATTTCCATCTATGAGGAAATTTTGTCCCAGTTTTTTCTTTGGCGAATGATTAATCGATTGAAGCAAACGATTGGTTTCGGATGGGGATAACGCCATAAATAAAAGCGAAAGTAAGTTGGTTTGCTTATTCTGCTTCTTGTTTGATCATGCGGACGAATTCCTCAGTGTCTTGAGACCTCATGAGTGCTTCCCCGCATAGAATTGCATCAGCCCCTGCGTCTCTGGCTCGCCATGCATCTTTCGGACTTTCAATTCCACTCTCGCTTACTTTAACAATACCTTCGGGTATTTGCGGGAATAGATTCTCAGTCACCGAGAGATCCGTGACAAATCTTTTGAGATCCCGATTATTTACTCCAATTATGTGTGGAGAGTGTTTGAGGGCCTTCTCAAGTTCGCATTCTTCGTGGATTTCATAGAGACAATCAAGTCCTGCAGCATCCGCACATGAGCGAAGGATAGATAATTCTTCATCTTCCAGTGCACGGACTATTAAAAGTATGGCGGAAGCGCCCGCTTCAATTGCTTCTAGGACTTGAATTGGGTGGACCATGAAGTCCTTTCGCAAGGTAGGTACGTTTCGGCGATGTTGTCGAAGGAAGTCATTCACTTCGCAGAGGTCATCAAGACTGCCTCCGAAAAATTTTTCATCAGTAAGAATGGACATGGCGTCTGTTCCAGCGTTGCAATATTCTCTGGCTTGTTCTAAAGCGGATGCATTGGGAGAAATTTCTCCAGCAGAGGGTGATTTTCTCTTGATCTCTGCAATCACCGAAAGTTCTTCTGGATCCGACAGGGCACTCAAAAAAGAACCGGATTCACTCATCCTGTCACCGAGTTGAGCAAGTTCACGATCGCTCACGGGGCGTTCTCTTTCGGAAACTTCCTTACGTTTCCATTCCATGATTTCAGCTAATTTGTCCATTGATCGAATTGTATGAATAACTGAAGAGAATGAATTGCAACTCTTCGAGTAAATCAACACAATGCGCGAGAGTGAGCGAAATTCAACGACTAAGAGAAATTGTAACCCGGTTAAGGAGTCCAAATGGATGTCCTTGGGATCGGGAGCAAACCCATAAATCCCTTGCCATTTGCTTAGTGGAAGAGGCTTCCGAGGTACTGGAGGCAATCGACTCGGAGAATGTCGAATCTATGGAAGAGGAGCTAGGAGATCTTCTTCTCCAAGTAGTTTTTCATGCATGTCTTGCAGAGGAGAATGCCCAATTTGATTTGGAGGATGTTGCCAGGGGAATAAATGAAAAATTGATTCGCAGGCATCCTCATGTATTTGGTGGAGAAGAGGAGCGTTTGCAAACCTCAGACGAAGTCATAGACCGCTGGGAATTAATTAAGGCGAGTGAGAAAAAGGACGGGCGAAGTGAATCTCCACGGAAAATGTTTAAAGATTTACCTCCACAATTACCCGCCTTGCTTTTTGCGCGATCGGTTTTCAAGCAGGCCCAAAAAAAGGAATTGGAGGAATGGGGTGATTGGGATCAGGACCTCACTCGTGAAAGCGGAAAGAAAGTAAGCGAAGAAGAGGTCGGGAAATCTTTATTTGAATTGGTGGGTGCATGTAAAATAGCTGGAATCGATCCTGAGTCTGCTCTTCGTCGATTTGTCACCCAACAAGTTTCTAAATTAGAGAAAATCGGAGATTTAGGTCAGGTGGACTCGTGACAAATTCCAAGTCGGAAAAAATTATTCTTCGTAAGTATGATACAAACTTAGCCGTTAATTGTATTGTAAGAAAATCAAAAAGGGCGAGGCGGATCAGTCTGCGAATGAGGAGTGTGGATACGGTTGTTCTGACTTTGCCAGCTCGAGTTTCGGTATCTGTAGGAAAACAATTTCTTCTTGATCAGGAACAATGGATTCGGAATAAAGCATCACTCTTTGAAGAAATACCTTCCTTGTTCGAATACTTTGATTCTGGGAATGTCGTTTGGTTGGATGATACGCCGCGTGAAGTGATAATTTCTTCTGAAGAACAGCGAAAGAGAAATAATACTTGGATTGATCGTGATGAAATTTTATTCCGTCTTCGATTTACAGAGAATATGGAAACGGAAATTCTTCGAGAATGTATTAAATTGGCTAAGGAATATCTGCCTAAGCGTTTAGATACTTGTTCCTCGAAGGTAAATCTTCACCCGTTTTCCTGTCGGGTGGGGAACCAGAGAACCCGTTGGGGTTCATGCTCGTGTAGAGGCGTGATCTCGCTTAATTGGAGAATTATTCTGCTCCCATATGAGCTTGGTAACTATGTACTTTATCACGAATTGGCTCATTTGCGTGAATTGAATCATTCAACTGCTTTTTGGAATCTGCTAAATGAAATGATTCCGGACGCCCGAGGTAAGGATCGTGAACTTTCGAAGCTGGGCAGAAAATTGATGAGCCTAGGTTTTTCTGAATAGAGAAATTATTTAAAGTGTGGTCCCAGTTCCCAGGATGTTTTGGCTCCCATTGCCCTTAGAAAACGATAGCCTTCACTATCATCTTCCGCGACATCGGTTGGAGTGGTGCCGTCTTCTCCAAATCTAACATTTAAGTCCAGACCGAGGGAAAGGGCTTTATTGACTAGGGTTTTCTTCCCGGAAAAAGCCGCCGCATGCATTATGGAATATCCCTCCTTTGCTTCGATTGTTGGATTGGCTTTACGTCGAAGCAGAAACTCAACCATGTCTTCATTGCCGGAAACGAATGCAAATAAAAGTGGAGTTGCTCCGAAGGAGTCTAATTCATCTACTTTTCGCCCCTGTTTTAATAATTTTTTAACCTCGTTAATTTTACCTAAACCGACTGCCGTATGAAGAGGGTGTTGGTTTTTAACCCCAATATCCATGAGTAATTCAAAAACCGCTTCATGACCACCTGCTGCAGCTAAATCGAGTAGATTGGTGCCATGGATATCTTTGGCATGCGGATCGGCGGAAAGAGCAAAGAAAATCTCCAGTAATTCCTTCTCGCCCCGTAAGGCTGCAGTCATACTCGGGGTCTCGCCTTCGTTTGACTTTGCATCAACCTCAGCACCCTGCTCAAGCAGTAGTTTGGAAACGGCTTTGTTTCTTCCCCATGTGGCACTGTGAAGAGGAGTGGAATTTTGCCTTCCCCGTGCATTTGGATCTCCTCCCTTACTGAGGAGAAATTGGAAAAATTCTGCATTACCCTTGTAAGCCGCGTAATGCATAGGTGTATGACCAAAGCGGTCGTTGGCGTTGATTAAGGCTCCTTTCTCAACCTCTTGAGCCAGTAAATTAAAGTCATTATTTGCAATAGCTGAGTATAAAAGAGCGTTTTTTGAGTCTACCAGTTCTTGTCCTAGGTGTTCGGCCAGCGTTTGTAATCCTTGAACCTCTTTATTTCTAGTACGGATTAAGAATTTGATGGAATTTTGTTCCGTCCAGGTGGAGAAGTTGGAGAAATGATCAAGGAAGTAGAGATTTTTCAAATCTTCGTAGGAAAGCCGCTCATCTTGCCTTAGTGGTTGGGTAAGCGATTGTACCTTGAGGTCTATCGAAATCGGGTGTTTTGCGAGGAATTCCATTCTTTTTTGCCCGATTTTTCGCAGTGGTTTGGCAAGAAAGATTTCTCGAGAATATTCCGCTGTTGCCAGCCAGAGTTCAGACTCTAGAAATCCCAGTTTTAAATTTTTGTGCTCAAGAATCGCATTAAGCGAGTTAGCGGAGTTTAAACTGGCAATCAGTTGTCTGGCTTGCAGAATATCCTCGATTCCAATTCCCATGTAGAAAGGGGGTTCAAGTGTTTTGGTCTTCTTGGTGGGAGAGTTTGCGTCGTTTCGAATGGATGTACGGGGAGGACCAATCCCAAAAACGAACTCTCCTGATGGAACTGAGAGTATATCCCTGACTGAGGAATCAATGCCTGGTAAGGTCGATGTTGCATTCAATTTACCAGAGCTAATTTTGGATAAAACGCTATTAATCACATTGAAAACCGTCTCTTTAAAGGTGTTCTCAGACAGGCTTATTTTTCCAATAATTGGAGCATCTCCCGGAATTGAAGTTAACATTGAATTTGGAGATGAACTAGAATTCAAATCAAAACCCATCGGGGAATGATCAACGATGGAAAGGTGAAGAGAGCCGGGGTTGGAGCGCAGGTATATACCAAAAGGTCGGTATGCCATTTTTTCGATCACAGGGAGAGATGTTTGGATCCAGAAGCTGGGTATTTTTGGTAGGAATTCCTCAAAGGCTCGAGCTAAGCCAGTTCCGTCAAGATATAAAGATGCGTCTGCAGGTTTTTGGAAGTGTTTTTGCAGAGAATCTGGGATTCCCAGAAGAGGTTTTTCGGGTAGATCACGAAAAACCTTTTCAATGGTCATCGAAAGGATTTGGTCAGTAAGAGGACTTTTGGGGGAGGGTGTGCCAACTAAAATAAAAATCTTTCCCTTTCGTCCAATTTCGAACGGAAAATTCGAATGACCGTATATTAGGGGTGTGCTTCCACGTTTTTTGAGGTCAAATAGTTCAGCGAGAGTTCGTAGAGTTTGATCAATCCTTTTGGGGTTAGATACCTGACTAATAAGGCCAAAAACCGGAACAGGACTATCGACTTTCTCCATGCGGGCGAAAAACTGTATTGGAAGCTTAAAATTTAGACCACTTGTGTTTTCATCGAGAAAGGCTTCGTAAATTTCAGGATATCTGGATGCCCAATCTGCGAGAAGGGGGGACCAGGTTTCACTGCTTCGAATGGATGATTTATCAATAAGGTTATCCGCTTTGACCGAAAAAACGAGAAATGAGTCAGTGGGAATACGCAGAGCAGTTGGTTGTAGGGCAATACTTTGCTTGAGTGGACCAACCAGCCACAGGGCTAGGGCCAAAAGAATATTTGTTGGTAGGCAAATGGAATTTGTCATTGATATCCTTACAAGCTAGCTTCAAAGAATGTTAGGTCAAATTATCTTTCATCCTTAATAACAGTCGTCGTTCTTTTATCCTAATCTTTAAATGTTTACTGGAATTGTAGAAAATATGGGCAAAGTCCTTTCCATGGATACTCTTGAAGACACCAGTCTTCTGAAATTGTCATTAGAGTTTGATGATGAGGATGGATTGGAACAAGGAGCTAGTATTGCCGTAAATGGATGCTGCCTAACTCTTCGTGAAAATGCCAAGGATGAAGCATCTTTTGATTTACTTGAAGAAACCTTGAGCAGAACGAACTTGGGAGATTTGCAAAAGGGAAGCTTGGTTAATCTGGAGCGTTCTTTACCCGCAAATGGTCGTTTGGGAGGACACTTCGTTACCGGACATATCGACACCAAAGGCATCGTGCAAATTTTTGAGAAGCGGGGTAAGAATCTATACTTGCAAATTCGAGTGGATTCAAATGACGTTCGTTATCTGGTGGATAAGGGAAGTGTGGCACTCGATGGATGCTCCCTAACTGTTTGCGACGTTACAGAGGATACATTTGCCGTTTGGTTAATTCCACACACCCTGACTAAAACTTGTTTGGCTGAGCGTAAAGTGGGAGATTCGGTAAATCTTGAATTCGATCTACTTGCCAAGTACGTGGAGAAATTGGCAGCTCCAATTCTTTCCCGCGATTCATGATGGAAGTTGAAGAGGCTACAATCGCCATGTTGGTTGAATTGAAACGACTTCGGGTTGAAGGAGTACGGGAAATTTTCTTAAGTGATCAGAGTCTTGAGGGGCTTAAAGAAGCTCTGGGTAGTAAAAATGCTCAAAATTCGCACGACCGCTCTCCTGAAAAAGAGCAGGTTAGGTCAAACAAAACCCCTGAAAATTCCTTACAGCCTAGCTCAGTTGACGCGCAATCTGATGCCGGGGATGTCTCCTCTGATTTCGTAATAAAGAAAACTGAGGCGGAATCTGATAAAAATTTCCCCGAAAATCCCCCTGTTTCCTTGCCTGAACAGTCCAAGAAGGAGCAATGGGCTTGGTTAAGGGAGAAAGTTCTTTCTTGTGAGACTTGCAATGCAGAACTCAATCCAGATGGAAAAGTCGTTTTCGGAATGGGCAACTTGGATGCGGATATTTTCTTTTGTGGAGAAGCTCCCGGAGCGGAAGAAGAATTACAGGGCTTGCCTTTCGTGGGACCGGCCGGTGAGCTCCTAAATAAGATCATAGAGGCTATGGGTTTAACGAGAGAAAATGTTTATGTAGGGAATATTCTGAACTGGAGACCTAAGCATAATCAACAATATGGGAATCGTCCACCGACTTGGGATGAAATGTCTTTTTGTCTGCCTTACTTGAAAGCTCAATTGCAAATCGTTCAACCAAAAGTCATTGTAGCCTTAGGTAAAACCGCTACGGATGGTCTTTTGGGTCTTGATAAGCAAAGAAGGCTTTCCGATGTGAGGGGAAAGTGGAATGCTTTTGAAGACATACCCTTAATGGTTACCTATCATCCATCCTACCTTCTCCATAACCCAAGTAATATGAGTAAACGAAAGGTCTGGGAGGATATGCTTTTGGTGATGGAACGAATGAACATACCCATCAGCGAGAAGCAGAGAGGTTTCTTTCTCTGATCTTTGATGAATTCTGAAAAAGTCCTAATGGTGTTGGCTGGTCGTCCACCCAGAGCCGATCTTTTGAATTGGAGACTGGAGGAAGCGGATCTTTCAATTGCGGTCGATGGAGGTTGGGAGTCTTTCCATGCTGCAGAGTTGGTTCCAAATGCCTGGATTGGGGATGGAGACTCCTGTGATGAATTCCAAAGTCTTAGTTCAGACTATGAAAACATGTTGGTTATTCCTTCAATAGATCAAGATTCGACTGATTTTGAGAAGGCGGCTATTTGGGTGAATCAAAATACAAATTGTTCCGATTTGGTTGTTTTAGGTGGGATGGGAGAGCGTAGTGATCATTTCCTAAGCAACTTAATTATTGCTGCTAATTTTAATTCCCGCTGGACGGTAACTTTTGATGATACAGATGAATGGATTCGTAGGGTAACCCCGGAAACACCTTTGAGCTTAAAAGGTCGAAACGGATCAACCCTTAGCATTTTGCCCATCGAAGAATGCAAGCTAAGCACAAATGGATTAAAATGGGAGCTTTCGAACGAGAAGCTTTCAATTAGGGATTCAAAAGTAAGCCAAAGTAACGAATGTATTTCGGATAATATTGAAGTAAAGTGTCAGTCCGGGTGTGCTTTTGTCTTTCTGGTAAAATAAGAAAGGCCTCAAATGAGGCCTTTTTCGTAAAATCATAAAATTGACTTACTTGTATTGAGGAAGATGTCCTCGCTCGAAAGCTTCCTTGAAATATTTCTCCGGATCACGTTTCCAACGGCGTTCGGCACTGGATGACCAAAAGTAAATTTTCTTACCCTTATATTCTATTGCCTTACTTTCAGGATTTACAATTCTTTCAGGATAGATTGGGCAAAAACGCTGATCGAGCAACTTGACCTTATCCACTCCTAATTTCTTTTGCTCGTCTGCAGAGAATTTCTTGGCGAGTTCAGGAATGGCTTTCAGGTAGTAAGCAGTAGCTTTGTCGAAAGCTTTGACGCATGTACCACAGCAAAAGTAGACTTTCTTGCCTAAGACCTCTGAGAATTCTTCGGGATCAATTTCATCACCCAACATGATTGCACAAGTTTCGTGATTATCTGCATTGGCTAGACCAAAGGATAACAGAAATAAGATGGTAAGGAATTTATTCATAACTAACTAATGTCCTTAAAAACCGATTTTTTCAAGCATTTCATAGAATTTAGGTATTTTTTTGAATGGGACTTGGATGAAGAATCGTTGACGACACTAATGATTCCAAGTTTTAATTATTAATCAAGGAGTTCAAAGTGAACGATTCTCAAAAGCACAAATATAAGTTGGCCTTGGAAAGAGCCTTGGTGGAAATTGAGGAATATCTATCCAAAAGTGAAGATTCAGCTGAAGCCGTGGTTCCTGATAAATCCTTGGGGCGATTGTCTAGAATGGAAGCGATGCAGGATCAACAAATGGTCCTTGAGTTAAGAAGACGGAGAAAAAGAAGGCGATTGGAAATTCTTAATGCCTTGAAACGTTTGGAAGAGAGCATTTACGGAAAATGCATCTTATGTGGAGTTGAAATTGGCGATGACCGACTGGAGGCATTTCCTGAAGTGCAAACCTGTGTGTCCTGTGCCTGAATTCAGTTTGCAAATCCCTTCATGTCGATAACGAAGCGATATTTTATGTTGTTTGCAACGAGGCGTTCGAAGGCATAGTTGATCTGAGTCATTTCAATCATTTCAACTTCGGATACTATATTTTTCTCGGCACAGTAGTTAAGCATTTCCTGAGTCTCCTGAATTCCACCAATGATGGAGCCAGCCATTCTTTTTCGGCCAAACATGAGTTGGGCTGCATTAACTTGATCAAGTGGTTCCACCGCACCCACTACGCACATCGTGGCATCCACCTTAAGCAAGTCCAAATAGGGGTTCACATCATGATTTACAGGAATGGTGTTGAGCAAGAAATCGAATTCTCCAACCTGCTTGGCCATTTCGTTCTTGTTTGTAGACAGTAGAACTTCATCGGCTCCAAGTTTATGTGCATCTTCCATTTTATCCGGCGAAGTTGTTATCATAACGGTGTGAGCACCCATGGCATGCGAGAATTTCGTGCCCATATGACCAAGTCCACCCAAACCAATAATGCCCACTTTCATGCCTTTCGTGACGTTCCATTTTCGAAGTGGGGAGTAGGTTGTAATGCCAGCACAAAGTAAGGGGGCGGTTCCTGCAACATCCAAGCTTTCCGGCAGCTTAAGAATGAATGACTCGTCGGCTACGATGTTTTTGGAATACCCACCATAAGTAAATCCACCTGGATCTTCCGTCGGGCTATTGTATGTGGCGATAAAGCCCTTCAGGCAGTACTGTTCCATACCCTTTTCGCAACTCGAGCAATTCCCGCAGGAATTTACCATACATCCAATGGCAGCAAGATCACCAACCTTGAATCTTTGTACATTACTTCCCACTTCGGATACTCTTCCCATGATCTCATGACCGGGAACCACGGGATATTGTGTCATTCCCCAATCATTATTCACGAAATGCAAATCAGTATGACAAACGCCACAATAGGAAATTTCGATTTTTAGATCGGATGGACCAAGCTCTCTTCGCCTGATTGGAAATGGTTTTAGCGAATCTTCTCTCTTGTCGGCTGCATATGCTGGGATTTCATTCATATTTAAATTTCTAAGAGAAGAGACCAAAATTGAAAGACGAAATTATTGGAGAAGATAATCCCGAGTACAAACAGAACCTTTTAGATTTCGTCTTGAGTCCAATGAATCCAGTGGGCTTTTCGATTGCAGTTTTTATCTAGCTTTGAAATATTGTTAATTCCTCTTAAAACCGAGTTTCAGGCTTTCGGGAACAACTCCAGAAAAATGCAAATTACCAAGGAAAGTCAGGATACCATTCACCGTATCGACCCTGAGAATTCTAAGGAAATCTCTAACCGCTTCGATCAGCTCGTTCGATTGCTTGAGGAGGGTACTGATGATGAAGTGATCCAACAAGTGGGGGGAATTCACCACTCTGATCTGGCGGATGCGGTTGGTCTGCTTTCGGGTAGTCTGCGAAAACGCCTCCTTGCTTTGCTTAAAGTCGAACTTGATCCGGACTTGCTTTTCGAGCTCGAAGATCATTTGCGGAAGGAGGTCACCGAGCAACTTACGCCCAAGGAGGTTGCGGAGGTTATTTCCGAGATGGATTCCGATGAGGCCGTTCAAGTTCTTGAGGATATGGACTTGGAGGATCGTAAGGAGATTCTTGACCAAGTTCCTGAAGAAGAAAGAGAAGATATCGAAGTTGGGTTGGCATATCCTGAAGATAGTGCTGGGCGTAGGATGCAGACCGACTTGGTTTCCGTGGGAACAAATTGGGATGTTGGAAAAACCATTGATTATCTTCGGGAGGAGGATGACTTACCAGAGGAGTTTTTGGATGTGTTTGTGGTAGATGAGGATTCAAAGCCGGTTGGCGTAATTTCCCTTTCTCGTATTCTTCGCTCACCAAGGCCTACCTTGATGCGTGAAATTTGTGATGAAACACAAGTGATTGTACACGCAAACATGATGCAGGAAGAAGTTGCATTGCTTTTTGAAAAGTACGACTTAACAACGGCTGGTGTCGTTGATGCCAAGGGCAAATTGCTTGGCATGATTACGGTTGACGATGTTATGGAAGTTGCCCGAGAGGAGTTTGAGGAGGATATCTTGTTACTTGGAGGAGTGGGGGAGGAAACCGTTGACGATAGTGTTTGGGAATCATCCACCAAGAGGTTTACTTGGCTACTGGTGAATCTGGGGACTGCGATTTTGGCATCTCTTGTTATCGGTTTGTTTGATGCTACGCTTGAGCAGATGGTCGCCCTCGCTGTGCTCATGCCTATTGTTGCCTCAATGGGGGGGAATGCAGGAACCCAGACTATGACCATCACCGTGCGGGCATTGGCGACCAAGGAATTGACCACCTATAATGCTTTCCGTACCTTTCGTAAGGAATTAGTCGTTGGCTTTTTGAACGGCTGTCTTTTTGCGGCGGTGACTGGTCTGATAACCTATCAATGGTTTCACGAATTAGAAAATGCCGTTCTTTTGGGAGGAATTATTGCTGGTGCCATGATTATCAATCTAGTGGTAGCGGGAATTGCGGGAGTCGCTCTACCTCTTCTTTTGGATCGAATGAAGATTGACCCTGCAGTTGCCTCAGGTGTGTTTGTTACCACGATTACCGATGTGGTTGGTTTCTTTGCTTTTCTCGGGCTGGCGTCGATTTTTCTTTTATAGGCCATGAATACCAGAATTTTTGTTACGGGTTCGACCGGTTGTATTGGCGCTCATGCTGTTGGCATTCTATTGCATGAAGGATGTAAGGTCTTTGGCTTTAACCGAAAGCCACCTTCTGAAATACCATTTGTTTATGAGCATCTCGAAGGAGATCTTTCCGACAAGCGATCAATTGAATCCGCCTTGCAAAAATGCAACCCCACTCATGTTCTCCATTTAGGAGCTCTTCAAACACCAGATTGCAGAGATTACCCAATTCGTGGGTTGGACATAAATCTTCTCGGTACTGCCTACCTATTTAAGGCATGCCTGGAAATGAAACTTCCACTCAAACGTTTTGTATTTGCGAGTTCTAGTGCGGTTAATGGACCACGTGCTTTGTATGGAGACTCCGGTGTGCGCCCAGAAGATCCACTTCAGCCCTTTAATTTATACGGTTACTGGAAAATTGCTGGGGAAGGGATGGCTCAAGCATATCATCAGGAGAGTGGAGTGCCAACTGTATCGCTTCGACTTGCCACCACTTATGGACCAGGGCGGGACCGAGGCTTTACTGCAGCTATGACCAGTGCCCTCAAAGCGGTGGCAAAGGGAGAAAGTTTTCAGATTCCCTACCGGGGAAAAGAAAATTATCACTTTTCCCATGATGTGGGAGCAGGCTTTGCCCGGGCGGTAGTTGATTCCTTCGCCGGTTACGGAGTATATAATCTACTCGGCAAAACCCATACTGTGGATGAATTTATTGGTTTGATTAAGGAAGAGGCTGAAAAGCTTGGTTTGGATAATTGTGATCTTACCTATGCGAAAGGTGCGGAACAAACTCCCTTTATTTACGATCTTAATTGCGAATCCACCCGCGATGCATTTCCTAAAATGCCCCAAACTGATATTCGTGAGGGTATTCGTATATCACTTGAATATTTTCTGAAAAACCACTCGTAATTCAGCAAATTCCCCTTCCTTAATCACAAGAGATTACTTTTTTAACAAAATTAAAAATATTTCTTGACTAAATATGCATTTAGTGTAAATATGATTTTAATTCCCTAATATAAATATGATAAATAACTTAATTTCCCTCGCAATCATCCTTAGCGTTTCCTCGACTGGATTCTGGTTCCTTACCCAAGTCTAAATCCCTCGAGTCAATTCATTCTTAAATGAATTTTCGATGTATTATTTAAAATCGACTGAGGTTATCTCTGATCAATTCACATCTGGTCATACTCACATCTTTATTGGTGAGAGCATTACTTTTATTGTTGATTCAAAATCTCCCGATTGGTCTTGGGAATCTTTTCTTGTTCGCGAGTTTTCATCATTTTTTCCTTATCGAGTAACCCGGATAGAAAAGAAAATAAGATTAGGGAAACCTTTTATTAAACTCTACCTTTCAATGTAGTAGATTGATATTGCATCTGGTCGGGTCGACTGGATTCGAACCAGCGACCTCTGCGTCCCGAACGCAGCACTCTACCAGGCTGAGCTACAACCCGAAAAAATATTCTTAGAATAAATAAACTTTACCGGACGGACAAACAAGCGGCCTCTTCCGTGCTGCGAACTAGTACGGTTCCCTGACTGAGAGTTGGTGTACTCCAGCATTTTCCGGAAATTAATTTTTTTCGACCAAGTTCTTTGTAGTAGTTGGGTGTGGCTTCGACCACACTTAATTCTCCTTTGTCAGAAAGTGCGAGTAGGTTCTTGCCGGCTAAAATGACATTGCCGGGACCATATCCGTCTTCGCTCCATTTTACGCGGCCAGTCTTGAGTTCGACACACTGAAGAGGGCCGTCCCCGTATTTTTTGAAACTGAACATGCCGTAGAGGTGACCGTTATCATAGACGGGAGTGCTCCAATGATTGATAACATCATTGGGTTTACGCCAGACCTGTTCGCTGGAAAATTTATTCCCTCGCTTGGTGATCTTATAGAGACCAGCACCTACACCATATCCGGCTGAGCAGTAGACCAAATCACCGGCGACTACGGGAGAAGCGGCGGTCGATACTTTGTAGGGAAATTCCTGACGCCAGAGTTCATTTCCACTCTTCGGTTGGAGAGAGACAAGTCCGGATTGACAGAAGAAAATGACCTGTTCCACTCCGTGAATCTCAGTAAGAATGGGAGTGGCATGAGTTGCGAGCTCAGATCCGGATTTCCATTTTACTTTTCCGGAATCTTTTTCGAAGGCGAGAAAGGACTCTTTAGGGCCGCCTCCGTAAATGATCACCAAATCATCCACGATCAGGGGAGAACACGCGTTTTCCCACCGAGGGTTGATTCCGGCATGCTCTTTGAGTACATTTACCTTCCAGATCAATTTTCCGTCCTTGGCGGACATGCAGTAGAGAGACATATCTGAATCATAAGCCCAGACTTTTCCCTCTAGAACCGAAGGAGTTGACCGGGGACCGTCACCGCCTTTGTTGTCGGCAGCGCCCGAATTTCCACCGCCCGCTTTGTAGTCCATAATTCCCAGATGGGTACTCCACTCTCGTTTACCAGTCTTTAAATCGAGGGAAATACAAATCTCACGCATAAGCCCATCTTCATCCTCTTCCGCAATCAGGGTATAGGCATTCCCCTTGTAGGTAGTAAAGGAGCTAAAGCCAAGCGGTGTCTTTACTTTCCATTCAACCGAATTAGGTGATTTAAGCCAATTGGCGGAGTTGATCGACTCGTCGCTTAGGTTATTGGAGAACGGACCGCGGTGCTGGTTCCATTCTCCGGCATTCATCAAACATGTAATGGAGGATAGGAGACATACTTTTCCTAAAAGTGAAATATTCATGGTGTTCTTATTTGATTAGTTAAGGGATTAACTTCAAGTTTGATCTGAGGGATTGGTATCTTTTTTTCGGAAACGAAAGCGAAAAATTAGGATGGTCGCGAGGAGCGTGAACAAAAAATACCATGGGAACCACCCGAGTGCTTCCACAAAGACCGCATCCTGTTGATTTTCCTGACTTGCCGCGATTAAAGGGTCAACCCCTTTTAGTTTAATCCATGCAATCAAGCTGGAATACAGTAGGGACACTGCCCCGTAGGATACATTGGTGGAGAGGCCACGGAAACTGAGAACGGTTGCCCGTTGTTCGGAGGGTGCTTCCTCGTTGAGATAGCGGCTGGCCAGGGAGTTCATGGATTGCATCGTTGCGTAAAGAAGAACTGCTGGAAGGATTCCCCAATAGGGAATCGCTTTGGACAAACCAAGTAAGCCGATCAGCAGCAGAGAACAGAGGAGGAAAAAGTTTTGATTGGGTGTCCGGTGTTCGGCCAATTTTTTGGCAATTCTTGGAACAAAGTAGCCCATCAGGGACATGCCTGAAGCGACCAGTCCAAAAGTGGCAAGAGGTAAATCGATCACGCTCCAATAGGCGCTTGCAATAGTAAGGAATTGGCGAATAACGTTGTCTAGCACCATAGACGCCAGAAGAATACCAAATGGCAGGGGTGTCTTCCATACCCAGGAAGCACCGATAAGAGTCGTCCTGATTGATTCCCGCATGGTTTCGAAGATCGTACTGCTTTGTTTAATTTTTCTTTGTTCCTTCATGCCGAGGGCGGCGATGAGTACCACCAAAGAAGAAAGAAAAGTGAGAAAGACGGGTGCCTTTACCAGAGTTTCCGCACTAAATGTAAAGTCGATCCCTAGAAACTCGAGACAATGGTTAATGAAGGAGGAATCGTAAAAAGCGGAACCTGTCATCATCGCAAAGAAAAAAGCGAGGGAGGTAAATCGCTGGGCTTTTTCGAGTACGGTACCCCATTCCTTTTCTCGACCCACTTCTTTGAGAGAGTCATAGGCAAGGGCTTCGTCCGCTCCGCTTACAGCGGCTTCAGCTACTCCACTGATAATTCGATTAATGGCGAAGAGCAAAAACACGGTGGATCCACCTTGCATCGGTGCAATGAGCAGAGCCAGCATTTCAATGACCATACAAAGGGCAGCGATCACAATTAGTCGCTTTCTTCCGATTGTATCAGCAAGAGCGCCTGAAGGTACTTCCAAAAGAATAATAGAGATCGCCCAGATCCCATTAAGAATACCAAATTCTTCCCAGGTTAGTCCGTGTTCCAAAAAAAACAGGGCAAATACCGGATAATAAAAACGGGCATTGAAAAACATCCGGAAACAAAAGAAGCGTGAAATGTTTCCCTGTACCTGTTTGTCAGTCATTGGTTTTCGCCAAGAAATTTATTTGTCTCTAATGTCCAGATCATGGAAGTAAAAAAATCATTCTACTTGCAAAGTGTCTTGCCAAAGAACACGCAAGCCGTTTCTACCTTAAATCATGTCTAGTCGTCCGAATATCTTATGGATTTGTACCGATCAGCAAAGATTTGATACTCTGAGTGCTTTGGGGAATCCCTTTGCCCAGACGCCCCACTTGGACAAATTTGTGACCGAGGGAACCACTTTTAATAACGCCTTTTGTCAGAGCCCCGTGTGTGCGCCAAGTCGGGCATCTTTTTTGACTGGCCGGTATCCACGAACCACACGATGCCGGCAGAATGGTCAGTCCATCCCGCCGGACGAAGTATTGGTGTCTTCTCTTTTTAATCGGGAGGGATATCGTTGCGGATTAGCAGGCAAATTACACCTCGCTTCATGTTCGGATGGAAAAGTGGAAGTGCGTACGGATGATGGGTATGATGATTTTTCTTGGTCGCATCATCCCCAACCTGACTGGGAAGAGAATGCCTACACCCAGTGGTTGAAAAAACATGGTCAGGATTGGCATGACCTACAGGGAGAAAAAATTAGTCCTTATGTGCAGGAAGGCCCACCGGCTGAATTTCATCAAACCACTTGGTGTGCAGAGAAGACGATCGACTTTATTAAGGAAAATCAGGGGGAGAACTGGTTTTTCAGTTTTAATTGCTTTGATCCCCATCATCCTTTTGATCCACCTGTAGAGTATCTTCAGCGATTTAATGCTTCAGAAAAGCCACTCCCATCTGAACACCCAGCGGAGAAGGATACCAAACCGAGTTTTCAACTTTTGGACCGGGTTTGGGCTCATAATAATCCCGGTGAGTTTCACACGGAAGCGATGTCGGATGATGACCGTAGGCAGGTATGTGCCGCTTATTACGCGATGGTTTCATTAATTGATGATCAGGTGGGGCGTATCCTTAAGGCATTGGAGGATACGGGACAGGCAGAAAATACTTTGGTGATCTTCATGTCGGATCATGGGGAGATGCTGGGAGATCATGGAATTTACTTTAAGGGTCCACATTTTTACGACTGTCAGTTGCGTATTCCCCTTATTATGCGATGGCCTCAGGGGGGTATTTTAGCCGACCGAAAAATTAATGGACTGGTTGAATTGATCGATCTTGCACCGACATTTCTGGATGCTACGAAGATGGATATACCGGGACAGATGCAAGGGAGGAGTCTATTACATTTGCTTAGGGGTGGAGAAGAGGTGGAGTCATGCCGTGAACAGGTTTACTCGGAATACTATAATTCATGGACTCATGGAGATGCCTACGGTACAATGTTGCGTACGAATGATGAAAAAATCGTGGTGTTTCATGGTACGCAACAGGGGGAATTTTATGATTTAAAAAATGATCCGGAGGAATTCTTTAACTTGTGGGATGATCCGACGGCTGAAAAAAGAAAAAATGCCATGATCGCCCGCTGTTTTGACGCCTCTGTTTTTACGATGGATCCACATCCTCCCCGTTTGGGTTCATTTTAGTATTTTTCTTTTTTGAATAGGCTTGATTGCATCCAAATCCGTGGCAGTCTAAGTCCCTTTCCCTAACTGAATTTTCAATGAACATACACGAATACCAAGCAAAGCAACTTTTTGCGGACGCGGGTGTGGCCGTGCCTAATGGTACGGTAGCCCAGAGCGAGCAAGAATTCGATCAAGCCATTTCGGCCCTGCCAGCAGGCAAACCGATTGTAGTCAAAGCCCAGATCCATGCAGGTGGACGTGGAAAAGGAACCTTTAAGGATGGTTTTCAGGGAGGTGTTCATGTGGTATCCGATGGTGCCGTGGCCAAGGAAAAAGCTCAGGCTATGCTCAATAATGTTTTAGTTACCAAGCAGACTGGTGAAGAGGGTAAGGAAGTTGGCACCGTTTATTTCACGGAAGCTTCCGATATTGAGAAAGAATATTACCTTGCAGTATTGATGGACCGTGCCACATCCAAGCCTGTCATAATTGCTTCCACGGAGGGTGGGGTTGATATTGAAGAAGTGGCTGAGTCTTCACCGGAGAAAATTTTGAAGGTGCTGGTGGATCCGGTCCTTGGACTAAGATCTTATCAGGCACGCCAAATTGCTTTTGGACTGGAACTCTCTGGAGATTCTTTCAAGCAATGCGTTAAACTGGTTACAAAACTTTATAATTTCTTTTGGACTAAGGATTGTTCCCAAGTCGAGGTGAATCCTTTAGTAACCTCTCCTACAGGGGATGTTCTTGCTTTGGATGCCAAAGTGAATTTTGATTCCAATGCCTTGTTTCGCCATCCGGATGTCGTGGAACTTCGTGATCTTAGCGAAGAAGATCCTAAGGAAGTGGAAGCTTCCAAGTTTGATTTAAACTACATCGCTCTTGATGGAAATGTTGCGTGTATGGTAAACGGTGCCGGACTGGCGATGGCGACCATGGACATCATTAAACACTATGGTGGATCTCCCGCAAATTTCTTGGATGTGGGAGGAGGAGCCAACGAGGAACAGGTGGAGAATGCCTTCCGTATTCTGGTTTCTGATGATGCGGTCAAAGCGATCCTGGTTAATATTTTTGGTGGTATCATGAAGTGCGATGTCATCGCTACGGGAATCGTAAATGCTGCCCGCAAGCTGGACATGAAAGTTCCCCTGGTTGTTCGTCTTGAAGGTACCAATGTGGAACAGGGTAAAAAGATTCTTGCTGATAGTGGGCTGGCCCTCGAGCCTGCAGACTCCCTTGCAGAAGCGGCAGAGAAGATCGTCAAGCTTGCCGCTGAATCCTAATCATAGAAGAAAGGAAAATTTTTAGATGAGCGTTTTAGTAAACAAAGACACCCGCCTCGTAGTTCAGGGAATCACTGGAAGTGCGGGAAGTTTTCATACCAGTCAATGTATTGAGTACGGTACCAATGTGGTGGCCGGCGTAACTCCCGGAAAGGGTGGTCAAAAATTTCAGGACTCTGTACCCGTGTTTGATACCGTCCAGGATGCCGTTGACAAAGAAGGTGCCAATGTGGCCGCGATTTATGTGCCACCTCCTTTTGCTGCGGATTCGATTCTGGAAGCAATCGATGCTGAGATTCCATTGGTGATTGCGATCACGGAGGGAATCCCCGTGCGAGATATGGCTGAAGTAAAAGCACGGCTTGCCACATCCAATACCCGTTTGATCGGGCCGAATTGTCCGGGAATTATCACCCCCGGTGAGTGTAAGATTGGAATCATGCCTGGCTACATTCATAAGCCTGGTAAAGTGGGAATTGTTTCCCGTTCCGGTACTTTGACCTACGAAGCGGTCTGGCAAATTACTTGTGCCGGTCACGGACAATCCACTTGTATAGGTATCGGTGGAGATCCGATTAACGGAACTAGCCACCTGGATGCGGTCAAATTATTCAATGAAGATCCTGACACTGAAGCGATCATTCTGATCGGAGAAATTGGTGGTACTGCCGAGGAAGAAGCCGCTGAATTTATTAAGGAAAACGTCGACAAACCATGTGCTGCATTTATCGCTGGTCGTACGGCTCCTCCAGGTCGAAGAATGGGGCATGCCGGAGCGATCGTATCCGGAGGGAAGGGTACGGCTGAAGCTAAAGTGGAAGCTTTATTGGACGCAGGTATTTCAGTGGCCGAAACCCCCTCTCATATCGCGGAGGCTCTGTTTAAGGTCTGGAATCGTTAAATCTTAAAATGAATTAAGAACTTTTCTCCAAGTTCTGCTTGGGGAAGGAGTTCATCCAGATTCCATATTTTGGCGGGATGTAATCCAGAAATTTTTAGTTCCTCCGTGTAGTCGCCACCTTTGAGATAAAGAATTCCATTGGCAGGGGAGTGTTTGCCTCCTTTTGCGATTTGCTTGTGTACCCAGCTAAAAAATGTCGGCAACGCAGTGACCGCTCGGCCAATTACAAAATCATAACTTTTTTTCCGGGGTAGTTCCTCTACCCGCCCTCTTCTGATTTCAGCATTGGTAAGGCCGAGTCTTTTGACCATATCCTCGACCACCATGACTTTTTTTCCTATCGAATCCATCAAGGTGAACCGTGCCTGTGGATAGCAAATCGAGAGAGGTATACCGGGTAGTCCACCACCCGTACCAACATCGAGCAAGCGTGCCTTGGGCATAAGCCGGAGAAACTTGGTAATGGTCAGGCAATGGGCAAGATGTTTGATCTCAAGTCGGTCGGTGTCTTTACGCGAGACGAGATTTATCTTTGTATTCCATGCACGAAGCAGATCACAGTAGTCCTGCAATTTTAACCACTTTTCGTCATCCAGATCCGGAAACCAAACCCGTAGGGTCGCCCAAGGATCGGTGGATTCATTCATGTAGTTTATTCGACTTCTACTTGATCTAATCCTTTAACCAGATCATCCACGGCTTTGGCTTGGGAAAGAAAAGCTTCAAGTTTGTCTAGGGGTAGGGCACACGGGCCGTCGCATTTTGCTTCACTGGGATTTGGATGTGATTCCAGAAATAAGCCGCCGATACCCTGACTCATACCAGCAAGCATAAGATCAAATACCGCCTGCCTGCGACCACCGGCTGAATTGCTTCGGCCGCCTGGGATTTGCAAAGAGTGGGTGACATCAAAGATAACCGGACAACCCGTGCCTTTCATAATTCCGAAATTTAAGGGATCGACCACTAAATTATTGTAGCCAAAAGAACTGCCCCGTTCGCAGAGAAAAATCTTTTCGTTTCCGGCTTCCTTGAATTTGGTGATGATATGTCCCATTTCGTGGGCAGCAAGAAATTGGGCTTTCTTTATGTTTACCGGTCGACCGGTCTCAGCCAGTGCCACCACAAGATCGGTCTGTCGGCAGAGAAAGGCGGGAAGCTGTAATACATCGATTACTTCGGCTGCCGGCTTTGCTTGAAAAGGTTCGTGGATATCGGAAATAACCGGTATCTTATAGGTATCCTTGACTTCTGCTATGATTTCACATCCCTTCTCCAATCCTGGACCACGGAATGAGGTGATGGATGAACGATTGGCTTTATCAAAAGATGCTTTGAAGACATAAGGAATACCAAGCTTATCAGTTACTTCCTTGTATGCAGAGGCGACTTCGAGTGCGAGTTCACGGGACTCCAGAACATTCATTCCCCCGAACAAGGTAAACGGCAAATCGTTGGAGACTTGAAGATTGCCGAGCTGAATGGTGTTTTGTTTGCTCATGAATAAGCAACTTCTGGAGGTGTGCCGTGCTCAGCGGTTACAATTATGCCAATTCCACCGCGCGCATTGAAATTCACTTCAACTCTACACCAGCGAGGCTCGAGTGCACTGACCAGATCATCAAGTAAGCGGTTGGCGAAGTGTTCGTGGAAAGTACCCTCATCACGAAAGCTCCAAAGATAGAGTTTGAGAGATTTGGATTCGACGATTTTTTGATCGGGTGTGTAACGGATATGAATCTCGGCATAATCTGGTTGACCGGTTTTCGGGCAGATGCATGTGAATTCACTAGTTTGTAAATCAACTACATAATCGCGTTCGGGATTGCGATTAGGGAAGGTTTCCAACTCACGCGTGGGTTTAGTTCCTCCTTGTCCTAATTGGCTAAGGTTTTCGTGTTCCGGGTTTACATCAATCATCAGGAAACATTTTCGCATGCCATTCAACAATGAGCAACAACGAAGCTAAGGAGAGGATTTCCAATTCACCACCGAGGGCAGAGTTCGAAGAAGATTATCTAAGCATATTAGATATTCGCTTCTCGGAATTTCTTTTGCCCCAAGACTCTCGAGATGATGCGAGTGAACTTGGCAGTCAATAAGTTTAATTCCCTGTGAAAGGGAAAGAGAGACCAAGTGTGCGAGGCAAACCTTCGAGGCGTTGGCAACCTCATAAAACATTGATTCACCAAAGAAAACTCGCCCCATTGCTAATCCATATAGACCACCTACGAGCTGATCATCCTGGTATGCTTCTATCGAATGTGCGTGTCCAAGTTTGTGAAGTTCACTGTAATCGGAAATCATATCCTCTTCTATCCAAGTACCTTCCTCGTTTGGGCGCTTGGCCCGAGCGCAACCCTTCATTGTGGATTCAAAATTTGAATCAATTCGAATTTCGAATTTTCCGGAATCAATGATTCTTCGAAGACTTTTTGAAATTTTCATTTCACTTGGAACGAGAACCATCCGTGGATTGGGAGAAAACCAGCACCAATAATGCGGTTCCCATTCCATTTTCATCCATGGGAAAATACCATTTCGATATGCTTGAAGAATTCTTTCGACACCGAGGTGTTGGCTGATGGCAACGAGTCCTTTGTTATCGAATTTATTGGGGTTTGGAAAACGAGTGTTTTTTCCTTCCTCCATCAGGGCAATCATCGATAAATTTAGCCAAATTCCAGAACACTTGCTTCAGGTCGACAATTGATCCTGATTCCATAAAGGCTGCCAACTCCTCTCGTGATGAATATTTTACGATTCTGGAATTCATGTAAGCCTTCGGTCATAGAAAGATCCTTGACTGGTGAAAGTGGAGCAAAATCGGTAAAAGGTATTTTGAATTGACCTCCATGAGTATGTCCGGAAAGCATTAAGTCCCAGTCGAAATCCCGAAGGATTTCTTTTGCATCGGGGTTGTGACATAGAACAATGGATGCATACTTTCGATTTGCCGGTTTAAGCGGTTTTTTGGGAAGACATCTTTTGGGAAGACAATTTCCTGTCCATAGATCTCCCAAACCCGTAATGGATGTCGGTTGACCATTGAGAAAAAGATTGATCTTTTCATTTTCGAGAAGACGTATCTTCGCGTTCGCCAGAGTTGTCTTGATTTTTTCTGTATTTTTGAAACCACCCTTTTCGGCAGCCCATTTCCCGCCGTCATGATTTCCAAGGCAAGCGAAAGTCGGTACTTTGGACGCGAATTTACTTAGGCAATTCTCAAGACTTGTAAATTGTTCGCTTGATGGCTTATCCGTAATGAAATCTCCCGTAAGCATACATGCATGAGGATGGCTTTTAAAACCCTCCATAAAAGCATGCTCAATTTGTTCGATTGAGATCGACTTGGATATATGAAGATCTGAAAGGTGAAGAATACGAAGAGGCTTTTGCTTAGAGAAGGGAGGAAGGGTCATTTTAGTCTTGGTTACTTCCAACCAACTTGATTCGAACTTGGAATATCCACCTAGAAGCAAAGGAGGCACAAGCATGGTGCTTGCTTTTACAAACCACTTACGACGACTAAATCTATCCGCTACGTGTTTTCGTTTGCTTACTTGCGATTTTTGATAGTCCGGAATTTCCTCATTCATTCCTTTGATTTTTTTACACTTCCGTATTGATTCCTCCTTCGGCATCCAAATCGTCTAATTTGCGAAGGAAATCATTTTGTGAAGTGGAGATTTCAGCTGATGATTTCAAGTCTTTGATTTTGACTTCATTTTTCAACTCCTCTTCCTCTCCCAAAATTAATGCATACCTAGCCCCCGATTTTCCGGCTTCCTTAAATTGTTTCCCAAATCCTACTGCTTTCATCGCATAACTTGTGGAAAATCCACCTTTTCTAGCACGAGATGCGATGGACAGACCCAGGCTCCTTTGGCTGTCTCCCGTTATTATAAAAAGATCCGGGGCCATTATGTAGTTGGGCAAAAGTTTTTTCTTTTCCAGGCAATCACTCAGAGTCATGTCTCCAATGGCAAACCCGCAAGCGGGAAGATCAACTTTGTTCGATAGTTTTTTTAGCAAATGGTCATATCGTCCCCCTCCAGCCAAGGCTCGTCCTTCGCCAGATGCTTCAAATGCCTCAAAGACAAATCCGGTGTAATAGGCCAAGCCACGAACAATAGAAAGGTCTAAGGTTACCGCATCAGCCACTCCATGAGCATGGATCATTTCCATTAACTCAATCCAGTCTTGTCCTCGAGATTTCTCTTCATCTCCCAATCGCTCCAATCGATCAGTTAGTTCTTTCAAGTCACTGATCTGTTTGATTTCATTGATCTCATCAAAAAGATGTTCTCCTTCTCCAGGCATTGATTTTTCGAGGGCTTCAATCGTTTGTTCTGGTTTTCTTCTTTCGCTTTTATCTATTGCGTCAAGAACCATTGGGAGGGATTCAGTGGACACATTTAACCCCCTAAGTAAAGAAATCCAAGAAACACGATCGCTCAATCTGATTTTGAAGTCTGATTGACTAAGACCCAGTGTTTCGAAAATCATAACAAGCATGGCAATCAATTCAGCATCAGCAGTAGGACCAGATTCTCCTAAAAGATCCGCATTGAATTGAAAAAATGAGCGACCTCTTCCCTTTTGGGGACGTTCATAGCGAAAATGTTCTCCAATGTTAAACCACTTGATAGGTTTTGCTAAGGAATTCGCTCGGGAAATGACCATTCTGGCCAGAGTGGGTGTGAGTTCGGGTCTCAGCGCAACAGGTCGATCCCCTTTATCCGTGAAATGAAAAAGCTGCCTTACAATTTCCTCACCAGATTTTTCAACATACAAGTCGAGTGGTTCGAGTATAGGTGCATCATATTCGCGGAAATCAAATGCACGAGCTACAGTACGAAAAACTCTGAATAAGTGATTTCTTCGAGCACACTCCTCGGGAGGAAAATCCCTAAAGCCGGGCAAGGTTTCAAGCATGAACCCGATCCTTTAAAAAGTTGATCTGATTAAATCGAATCCAGATCGAGTTTTTCAAGTCCCAACTTCATTTCCTTGCCGGCCTTGAATTTAACTACTGCACGACGGGGTATAAGAACATCGGTTTCGGGTTGATTGGGGTTTCTTCCGACACGAGCCTTTCTAACTTGGACTTCGAACACGCCAAAGTTTCTTAGTTCCACATTGTTTCCTTGAGTTAAGGCCTTACATATGGAATCCAAGGTTCTTTGAACAATATCCGTAATGTCCTTGTGATTGTGATTCGTGCTTTCGTAAATTTTTTGTACGATTTCTCGTTTGGTCAGGTTGTTCGACATAATGAAAACTGTTTGAAAGCGCTTAAATTGGGGTTTAGGGTAAGTTTGTGTACTTTTCATAAATTCCGAACCATTAACAACCTGTCAAACTCATATTTTACGATTTATGTCCAAAAAAGACGACGATAACCCGCTGGAGGAAATCCAAAAGCAACTGCGAGATCTTCTTAACAACAAGAATGTTCAGCTTGCGGTTGCTCCTTTCATGCAATCTATGAGCGGAAACGAGGATCCATCCAAAAAGGAGAAATCCAAGAATGCCACGCCACCCGAAGAAGAGGTTGCAGATCGAGACGAACATTTAAAGAGTATTCGAAGCTTCGATCGGAAGCCAAAGGAAATTCGTGATTATTTGGACCGGTTTGTTATTAAACAGGAGCAGGCAAAACGAGTCCTTTCGGTAGCAGTCTGTGATCATTATAATCATATCCGATCATGCTTGAAAGACTCCTCCATTGCTAATGCATCCTATGTGAAGCCAAATGTTTTGCTTCTTGGACCTACGGGTGTGGGGAAAACTTTTTTAATGCGCAATGTCGCAAAACTAATTGGTGTGCCTTTCGTCAAGGCGGATGCGACTAAATTTTCCGAAACCGGATATGTTGGATATGATGTTGATGATTTGGTTCGCGATTTGGTCAAGGCGGCCAATGGAGATGCTGAGTTGGCTGAATATGGAATAATTTATGTGGATGAAATTGATAAGATTGCATCCGAAGCCTCTCGTAGCGGAAGAGACGTGTCGGGAAGAGGGGTACAGATAAACCTTCTTAAATTAATGGAAGAAACAGAGGTGAATTTGCATTCACCTCAAGATATGATGGGCCAAATGAAAGCCTTTATGGATATGCAAAAGGGAGGAAAACCAGGCAAATCCGTTATATCCACAAAGAACATACTTTTTATTGTTAGTGGAGCTTTTGATCAATTGGGAGAAAATGTCCGGAAGAGACTGGACTTGAACCGTATTGGTTTTGGATCAAGCGACGAGCAGTCATTGAGCGAGTCGGATTCTTCTTCTTTTCTTGGAAAAGCTGAAACTCGCGATTTTATAGATTATGGATTTGAACCTGAATTCATTGGGCGTTTACCTGTTCGAGTTGCTTGTGAAGAATTAAAAGAGGATGACCTAGGAGAAATTTTGCGCTCTTCTGAAGGAAATGTTCTGGAGCAATATCGCGGTGATTTCTCGGGTTATGATATCGAATTCAAAATTAGTGAAGATGCAATTGATGCAATCGCGAAAAAAGCGGTTAAGGAGAAAACGGGAGCTCGGGGATTAGTAACCGTTCTTGAGAGAACCTTTAGGGATTTTAAATTCGAGTTGCCATCCACAGGCATTAAATCTTTCGACGTAGATGTGGAGACGGTAATGAATCCCGAAGACAAGATGCTTGATTTAATTGAAAGCAATCGTGATCAAGTTGACGATAGTATGCTCGCTGACGTTGAACGTTTTGTCGAAGAATTTAAGACGAAGCATGGATTCGAACTTCGAATGAGAAAGCCGACAAAAATTGCACTGGTAAAAATGGCCATTGCTCAAAATCGATCTGTTTTCGCTTTGTGTGAAAGGAAATTTACGGATTTTGAGCATGGTTTGTCTATTATCTCTCAAAGAACTGGCAAAAAGTCATTCGCCATTGACCGAAAAGTGATCGATGATCCGGATAAGGAACTCTCAAGTTGGGTTGTTGAGAGTTTCGGACATGGTTCGAGTGAGTAAACCGAACCCTGCTTCAGTTCGGGCAACTTTCGAAAGTGTTGCCCATCGTTACGATTTGGCCAATCACGTCCTTTCCGCGGGAATTGATTTTATTTGGCGTAAGAAGCTCGTAGAGTGGGCTCTGAAGGGAAATTGTTCTCAAGTATTGGATTTGGCAACTGGGAGTGGAGACGTGGCGTTTGCATTGCGTAAAGCATTACCCAGTGATGCGATTATAACCGGAATTGATTTTTGCGAACCCATGCTTGAACAAGCCAGAATCAAAAGGGAAAAAAGTGGTTTGAGTAAGGATGCCAATAAGTTCATTGCAGGTGACTGCCTTGATTTACATTTTGACGATAATCAATTCGATCTGCTTACGATTTCATTTGGCTTGCGAAATCTGGAGGATCGAGAACTTGGTTTTAAGGAAGCCTATCGTGTGCTTAAACCAAACGGGCGTTTGATTGTACTTGAGTTTAGCCAACCCTATCGTTGGTTTCGTCCCTTTTACTATTTTTATCTACTTGCCGTGTTACCGTGGATGGCTCGATTGATTACGGGTGATCGTAATGCTTACTTATACTTGGGAACAAGTATTTCCGCTTTTCCGAATCGAAGCAAGTTGGCTGAGGAGTTTGCTGCAGTTGGCTTTTCTGAAGTTGTTTATTGTCCCATGACCTTTTCCATCGTATCCCTACATATGGGTACGAAGAAAGATTAATTTTTGTTTGATTGGCTGAGGAATTTCTTGATTTCTTGAGGGTCCGTTCTTGGGTGGTCGCAAGTTTGATTACGACATGCATAAAGAGTGGCTTTACCATCGATCTCTTTATGATTCTGGACAAAAGGAATTAAATCATATAATTCCGAGTCCTCTTTTACGGAATCACGCAAAAGTAAAATTTTAGAGGGCATAAATCTACGATTAATTATTTGGAGTATTTTCTGCGTGTCTGGTTTATTTGGATCACCTGCCAATACCAATTCGAGGGGGGAGGATAGCATGAAGTCCAGTGCTTGAAGCAAAAGCTCGGCTCCTTGTGGGTTTTTTTCGAGAAAACCTGAAAAGGCTGAAAAAAGGCGAAAAAGAGTTTCTTCATATTTGCGAACCCCCGTCATTTTGCTGAGGCGAGCCAAGTTCATCGCCATTACGGAATTTCCGGATGGTATTGCGCCGTCGTATACTTCTTTAGGTCTAACTAATAAAGATTCTCCATCATCGGCAGTCAGAAAGAATCCGCCATTTTGTTCGTCTTCAAATAAATCAATGGCAATATCGGTTAACTCGATGGATGCCTTCAAATATTTAGTTTCGAAACTAGCCTCATAGGTATCGAGTAATCCTTGCACTAAAAAAGCATAATCCTCGAGATGCGCAGGTAAGCCAGCTTTTCCTCTACGCCAGCGTTTAACCAATCGACCATCCTTCGTCCGGAGTTTAGAAAGACAAAAATCAGCCGCTTTTTGGGCAATTTGTAAATATGCTTTGTCATTCAATGAACGAGCACAGCGAGCGAATGCGGAAATCATCAGACCGTTCCAATCGGTCAAGACTTTGTCGTCGAGTTGTGGCTGAATTCTTTTCTCTCGCTCTTCAAAAAGTTTGATTCTCATTTCCTCAAACTCATCATCTTCTTCTGTTAAATTTTGATTTAGATGTGGAATATTTTTTCCGGTTTTTTGGTGTGTTGCTTCATCAAGATAATTGCCGTCCTGCTGAAATTGGTAACGAGCAGAATATTTTTTTCCATCTTTTGCACCAAGGATGGATTCAATCTCTTTCGTACTCCAAAGATAGAATTTCCCTTCCTCTCCCTCGCTGTCAGCATCTTCGGCTGAAAAGAATCCCCCTTCATCGGAGGTCATTTTTCTGGTTACGTAATTTAAGGTATCCCGGCAGGAAGCAAGGTAGAAGGGATTACCGGTTACAAGATGGCATTCAAGATTCGCAATTACGAATAAAGCTTGATCATAAAGCATTTTCTCGAAATGGGGTAGTAGCCACTCTTGATCAGTGGAATATCGATGGATTCCCAGTCCAACATGATCGTAAATTCCTCCTTGGCGAATATTTTTGAGGGTTTCCTCGACCATTTTAAGTGCGTTCTCGTCACCAGTCCTCAGATGATATCGAAGAAGAAAGCTTAGCGTATGGCAAGTTGGGAACTTGGGTTGTCGACCAAACCCACCGTGAGTTTGATCGAAATTATTAACTAGTGAGCGGTAACATGCGTCGAGATGAGTTGAATTTAGATCATCCCCTGCTTGGTTAGCTTGAAGTTCACTGAGGCTTTTGATTATTGCATTACCCACTTCTTTTGCTTTTTCACGATCCTCTCGCCATACTTTGGCAAAGTGGGGTAGTAATTGCATCATCGAATCCTTGGGGAAATAAGTTCCGGCAAAAAATGGAATCTTTTCCGGACTCATAATCACTGTCATGGGCCATCCTCCTCGCCCGGTCATCATTTGGGTGACAGTCATGTATACGTTGTCAACATCCGGTCGTTCCTCCCGATCGACTTTTACGCAAACATAATTTTCATTTATCACTGCAGCGACGGCCTCATCCTCGAATGATTCGTGTTCCATGACATGACACCAGTGGCAAGTTGTGTATCCTACCGAAAGGAAGATTGGACGATCAGTTTTTTTGGCCAGATTAAAGGCTTCATCGGACCATGGGTACCAATCGATTGGATTTCTGGCATGCTGGAGTAAGTAGGGACTACTTTCAAAAATCAAACGATTAAATTCATCTCCTCCATCTTTAGGTAGGTTTGCGATTTCGCTAGGAGAGGGAAGAGCTTGTCTTGTCCACTTGCTCTCCAATACTTTGTTTTCGCTCATATTCTTTTCAGACCCTTGAACAGTCGAATTATTCTCATTTTGCTCAGGATCCCTGGATTTATTCGAGCACCCCATGAGTAACACTAAAGATAGAAAAATTGGAGAAATAAAAACCTGTGGGCAAAAAAAATACATGGGAAATTCATAATCCCAGTTTTTTGACAGGGGCAAAGAACTTTTATTTAATCGATGGAAATTAATTTTCGTAAAGTCTCGACTCTTTCGACAATGGCATTTACCCCTGCGGATTCCAAACGATCGCAACCAAATGCCTCAACGGTTAAGCTGGCTGTACAGGTTCCGTAAAGAATGGCTTCTTTAATCGCTTTAAAATCACTGCGGTTTTGAGAGGCCAGTCGGCCAATCAATGCCCCAGCAAACGAGTCGCCTGCACCAGTGGGGTCCCGTAATTCGGTAACGGGGTAGGCGGGTAAGGCGAAGGATCCCTCCTCATGAAAAAGAAGTGCCCCGTGTTCGCCTTTTTTGATGATTACGGTTTCGGGACCAAGTTCTCTCAGTTTTGAGCCAGCCTTAATTATATTGTTCTCTTTGGTTAGTTGCTCCGCTTCCGTATCATTGATCACAAATAAATTGATCCTCTTGATGAGTTCGAGAAGTGCATTGCGTTCGGTGTCAATCCAGAGATCAATGGTATCCGCCACTACATAAGCGTCTCCCTTTAATTGATCGAGAACATGCATTTGAAGAGCCGGATGAATATTTCCGAGTAATACAAATTGCGAATCTAAATAACTTGTGGGCAGATCGGGTCTAAACTTCTCGAAGACGTTCAGTTGTATATCGAGTGTATCCCTTCGATTGAAGTTTTCGTGATATTGACCTTTCCAGAAGAATGTAGGTCCACTTGGATCCTTTTGAATACCCTCTAAGTCAATTCCTCTCTTTCGAAGGCGCTCCAGATGTTCTTCGCCAAAATCATTTCCAATTACTCCCACCATACGAGGTTGCGTAAAATAACTGGTAGCAAATGAACAGTAGGATGCGGCTCCCCCGAGGATTCCATCTTGAGATCCATGCGGAGTGATAACATTATCAAAAGCAACTGAACCTACGACCAAAACAGGTGCTGATTCAGTTGGATTGTAGTCGATACGATCTGCCATATGTTCAAAGGTTATCCTTTTACCTTATCGTTTACAAGAGGATTGGACTTATCGTTATGACCAATAGAATCTCCTTCTGTAAAAAGTCCTAGAACTTACCCCAAATTTTTTCCATCAATTGGTAAGTCTGAGGATCATGTTCCTTTAGCTCAGCTCTGACAAAAGGATAAAAATCGTTCATACCAACATAAGATTCAGTCATTTCAGCAAAGAATTCCTTGTGGTTAGTACGGGCATAATGCCTGGTTTTACCTCCTCTGAAGAGAAGCACTTTCTCATATAATCCATCCTTTTCAGCTCGCTTGTAGGCATTGATGATTTCTGGATGCTCAAAACCCAGGATTTGGTCGTGATATGCATGAGCTAATTCGTGAAGAATGACCCATGGATGTTTCAACCAAGTTCCTCGGTCGATAAGTTGTTTGGCTCGGGGTAAATGTACTCGTTTTTCAAGGTTTGGATCGTATCCGTTCCTTTCCAACCAACCTCGGTCTGGATGATACTGCATGTTCGACAGTTCATGCTGCAAGTCTACTCGAATGGGAAGTCTTTGTAATTCTTTGACCTTATTAGCTGGCATCAAATATTTGATTCGCTGCAAATGATTGGCTAATCCCTTACGAATTTCTCTAAATAAAGAAGCATTCGTACCTTTAGCAATTTTTGGATCCCACTCGATAGGCCAACCTTCCAAGCTTAAATTTACGGGTTTGGGGAATCCAGAACTCTGATTCTTTTCCGTCTTTTTTTGGCTTTCTCCAAAAAGGTGGATGGCAAGAAGCCAGACGATGGAAATAAAAAGCACTTTCATCATTCTTTAAGCAGGGTGATCGGAAAAGTGCTGGCAAGAATAACTTGATCGTCGATTTCAATAAGAATCGAGTAGTTGCCGGGTTCTTCAAACTTTAAACGATGTATGTCGTTTATAAGGTTGATTCGATGTTGAGGACCAGGGGAATCGAATTCCCTCTCAATTATGGTGCGTGGTTCCTCATCGGACATGGGAATTCCGATCGAGATTTTGAGATCGTGTTTTCCCTTCGTAAGATCCGAAAAAGATAAAAACCAAATCATTCTGGGGTGCGTAACTGGAAATTCTTTGGCTCGTAGATTAGAGAAGATTCCAAGCAGGGTATGCTTACCCGTGGCCGGATCAACATAAACGGAGTCACAGGTTATCCAGGCAAGAAGTTGTGGTTTGGTTGACATGATCGTGAAGAGTGAATCAGCCTAAACCACTTCTTACAAGCAGGGGTTCCATTTCCGGATCTCTACCCATGAAATCACGAAAGAGTTTTTCGGGAGGTTCGGAATTGCCTTTGCTTAAAATGGACTCGCGAAATGCCCGACCGGTTTCCCCATTCACAATTCCCTCTTTCTTGAAGCGGGTAAATGCATCTGCATCTAATACTTCAGCCCATTTATATGAATAATAAGCGGCGGCATATCCAACCGGGCTGCTGAATAAATGACTGAAACGCAAAGCGATTGTTCTGGGCGTACTCTTTCTCTTGGGTAAATAATTTTCCAGAGTGGTCTGTAGATTTGATTCTAAATCTTCAAACTCCTCCTTGGCCAGTTTTCGATGAATATGTAAGTCCAACTTAGCGAATGCCAATTGTCGCATCATGGTATTGCCAGCCATGAAATTTCGCGCCCGAAGCATTTTGTCAAAAAGTTCTTCCGGAATGGTATCTCCGGTTTCATGGTGACGGGCAAATAGATCAAGACTTTCTCTTTCCCAGCACCAGTTTTCCATAATCTGTGATGGTAATTCCACAAAGTCCCATGCTACGTTTACGCCATTTAAGCTGCGATGGGGTACTTCTCCGCAAAGATGATGCAGTAGATGACCAAATTCGTGAAAAACCGTTTCCACTTCGTAATGAGTCAGAAGAGCCGGTTTGGATTCGGTAGCCGCGGTAAGATTTCCACAAATTAAACCAAGATGAGGCTCACGATCATTGTTTTCATCCGGTTCTCCAGTTTTCAGGAAGTTCATCCATGCACCCGCTCGTTTGCTTGATCGGGGATGCCAGTCAGCGTAGAAGGAACCAAGAAGTCGATCATTTTGATTATCAAATAGATCGTAGAATCTAACTTCTTCATGCCAGACTGAACGGGGGAGGACACCAGTTTCTTCTCGGAGAATTTTTTCTCCAAACTGGGTTGGTCGTTCTTCAATTCGTAGTCCGAAGATCTTAGAGACGAGTTCGAACATACCTTCGAGAACGGACTGGATGGGGAAGTAAGGCCGTAAATCCTCATCATCAAAAGCATATCTCTCCTTCTTCAGTTTTTCCGACCAGTATCCAACTTCCCAGGGTTGAAGGAGGTCGACCGCTTCACCAGTCATTTGGCTCTTGAATTCTTCAAGCTCTTGGTTTTCTTCTTGGAAGAAACGGGTACTTTTTTGGCCAAGTTCGGTTACGAATTCGTCCGCTTTTGCTCCGTTACGCGCCATTCTTCTGGATAATACCACATCAGCAAAGTCACCTTTTCCCAAGATTTCAGCCTTTTCCTGTCTTAATGCGAGTATCTGACGAATCAAAGGCTCATTCGCATAGGGTTCATCTACGCATAAACGATCACTCGCCGCCCAGACTTTTTGACGGATTTCTTCGTCATCCAAATATTGTAGCACCGGAAGCATGGAAGGCATATGAAGAGTAAAAACCCACGCGTCTTTTCCTTTCTCTTCGCCAAGCTTTTCCAAGGCAGTCAATCGGGCGGCCTCTTTTGCAGTTGTGGGTAGTCCCTTAAGTTTACTCTCTTCTCTTACGACCAACTGCCAATCATTAGTCGCATCCAATACTTGTTCCGAGAATTTTTGCGTCACTTGGGCAAGTTCCTGAGAAACTTCTTCGAGCCTTTTACGCTTTTCATCGTCCAAATCGGCACCGGCTTCACGAAAGTCGAGTATGGATTCATCAAGCAAGCGTCGATCAACAGGATTGAGTTTTGTTGCTTCTTTGCTTTCCGCGAATGTTTGGAGAGCTTGCCAAAGTTTTGGATCCAAGGTGATCTTAGCCCCAAAAGAACTTACTTGAGGAAGCATTTCATTGTGAGCCTCTCTTAGTGCTTCGGAGTTGCATACTGCATCCAAGTGAGTCACCAAACCCCAAGCATAATAAAGCTCATGGCTGGCCTCCTCAAGTGCCTTGACGGTATTGGCAAAAGTAATATCAGTCGGATTAAGTTGGCGAATCCCTTCAAGTGCGGATTCGGCGTTTTCCAAGGCTTTGGAGATATCATCTCGAATATGATCTGGAGTCAACTTTTCCCAATCTGGTATATTGGAGGTGTCTAGGAATGGATGTTCGTTCATTATTTTCAGTTAATGCAAAATTCCATAATTCTAACGACTTTTCGATCTTCGGACTTAATGACTTCTAATGTCATCCTGTGCTTGCCGGGTTTTAAATTATGGGCGAACATAATTGTTCGCGGGTAATGTAGATTCTTGCTGTAGTGGTGATATAAATCAATGGTTCCTTCGTGTACTTCATCGATATTATATTTAATTTTTCCTGCATCTGGTCCAGCGAGTACAAAAGCCCCAATAGCTTTGCCCTCAAATTGAATATGAATTCTTTTTCCAGAATCTTGAGTATGCAAAAGGGGGAATCCGAGATAACGCGATCTTTTGCTTCCAGAGATTTCTTTCCATTCCGGTTCTGAAAATTTCCAACCTTCCTGAAGATCGACTTTGCTTGGACTTAAAAATCGTCCCTGGGAATAACTGTTTTTGTCCAGAAGAGAAGTGGGTAGGGCATGTTTTCGGGTATTGGTTGGAACGGATCCACTCCATGCAAGTTCGAAAAGCCTTTGATGCATATCCGCACAAAGTCGATTTCCAGGTTGCTTGGGGTGTGTACCCCCAAATTCATTCCAAGTAAATTTCCCCTTTTGAATTTGAGTCGCCAATTCACGAGCCAAGTGAATTCTGGAAATTTGATAGGTCTCCAGCACCTCTTCGTGAGCTCCCATCGAGAGCGGAGTTTCCCCTTTTTGCAATTGTTCCAGCATCCTTGGGTTTACAAAATAGGTGACAATGATATCCGCATGGGGATAATGCGTGCGAAGATTTCTAATTATGCCTTCCATACCACGGATACAGGCTTCCCGACTATGACCGGCATCCTGATCGTCGTTCACTGCAAATTCCAAAAACAGCAAATCAATCTTACCTTTACTGAGTACGTCCCTTGACAAGCGAAAGGCACCGGTGGTTGAACAAGTTGAAGATATACCGGCATTGATGAATTCAAAATCGGTATGAGGATATCGATTCTGCAGGAATTCCATCATCATCGGACGGTATCCGTTCATTTCGGTTATTGAACCGCCAATGAATGCGACTCTGCCAGTATGTTTGGTTTCGAATTTCAATCTCGAATTATCAAATGAGCCTCGAATAGTGATATTTTGCTTTTCGAATCCCTTAACAGGCAGAAAAGCTAAGCAAGTGAGCCCAATTAGGCCAAGTGCAATATGAGGTTTCATTGATCTTGATTAGCAAGCAAAAGAGAAGAATTGGCAAGCCTTGTAATTGTTTTGAAATCGTTTGATTCGATTAGCTTAAACGGAGTAATCCAACTTCCGCCAACCGTAAGGGTGCTTCCAACTCTTAGGTATTTGGCTACCATTTCCATGCCGATTCCTCCAGTTGGTATGCAACTCAGCCCTTCTTTTGAAAAGGGGGCAAGTAATGCTTTAAGATATGCAATTCCACCAATGGGTTCGATTGGGAAAATTTTAGGTGTCCTGCAACCTTGGGCAATTGCATGCATAAGTTCGCTGGGAGAGATTACTCCGGGGAAAAGAGGGATATCAATGTCTCTGGAACATTCCCAATTTTCATCGTTCCATCCAGGAGAAACTACAAAATCGATTTCATGATCCTTCGCCCATTTGATTTGTTTGGGCGTTTGAATTGAACCGGCTCCAAGAAGGATATTGGGGAATTCTTTCCTGACCGCTTGCAGTGATTCTTTGGCGGTCTCGGTTCGGAGGGTAATTTCCAGCACATCTAACCCACCTTCCAGAAGAGCTTCTGCTGTGGACAATGCCTGCTTGGGATCGCTTTGGCTGAGGATGGGCAAGACTGGAAATCTGCCTAATCGTTCAATTGGAGTCACTTGTCTTTTGGTGTAGATTATGGCTATGACGCATTTGCAGGATTTCGATAAGCAATGCGAAACCAATGGGTGCATAGATTAGGCTTTTTTCTACTTCTTTTCCCAATCCTTCTAGAAAAATCGTTGCTCCAATTACGATAAGAAAGGATAAAGCGAGTATTTTCAGGGCGGTATGCTTAAGAATAAAATCTCCTATGGGCTTGGCGAAGACCAGAATAACCGCAAAGGAAAGAATAACGGCTACAATGATCACCCATCGATTATCTGTTAGACCTACTGCCGTAATCACCGAATCGAGCGAGAAAACAACATCAAGAATTAGAATTTGGGTAATTACACCCGTGAATGTATCCTTGACCGTTGCCTTTGATTCATGATGGGAGAGTTCAACAGTTGCATGAATTTCTTTCACTGCTTTCCAAATCAGGAACAACCCACCAGACAATAAGGCAATATCGCGCCAAGAGTACTGAAACCAATCGGGCGCAAAGGGAAAAGCTGGTTTGGTTAATTGTATAAGATGCAGCCCTCCAAAAACCATAAGTATTCTTGCGACCAAAGCCAAAATTAACCCGAAGTTTCGTGTGGAATTTCGTTTCGATTCGGGTAATCTCGAAACTAGAATGGCAATCACCAAAACATTGTCCACTCCGAGAATGAGTTCCAGTCCCACCAATAAGGCAAATAAGCCAATTAAATCTGCGTCCATTGTTTAATCTTATAATCTCGTTGCCTGATAAAGGAAAAGAATAAAAATCTTAAGTTCTACTCAAAATAATTGATAAATTTTCATGTCCCTTTTATCCGATATTCGCATTTCTGATTTCTCACTCGAATTCGTTCCTATTGAGACAAGAGTTCCACTCAAGTTTGGAACCGAGACTCTTTCATCGGTTACTTGTTCAAGAGTAAAAGTGGTCGTTGAAAATCGGAAGGGTCAAAAAGCGGAAGGTTGGGGGGAGACCCCCCTCAGCGTTCAGTGGGTATGGCCTTCGGATATAAGCTATTCCGAGAGACACCAAGCATTGATGGATTTTTCCTCTCTTCTTATTCGTCGATGGCGGGATCATGATCAATGGGGACACTGTATGGAAATCGGTCATACTCTGATCATGGAGGATTTACCACAAGCTCTTGAGGAATCCAACCAAAGCAAACGGCCCCACTCGGAACCCATGCCTTGGCTGGCAGCCCTTGTTTGCGCATCTGCTCTCGATCTTGCTTTGCATGATGCATTTGGAGTGGTCAATCAAGTATCGACTTATCAATCATATGGAAAAGAGTTCTTTTCCCGCGATTTATCTACCTTTTTGGAGCCTGCGGAAGGTTTCAAGATTTCATTCAATAATCGATATCCGGCTGACTATCTAGTTCTTAAAAGACCCAATAAAATTCCAGTTTGGCATTTGGTTGGCGGGTTGGATCCCTTGGATGAATCCGAGTTAACCGGGGATGAACCGGAAGATGGATATCCCGTGCATCTTAAGGAATGGATTACGCGTGATGGATTGGATTGTCTTAAAATTAAACTACGGGGAAATGATTCGGAATGGGATTATGATCGTTTGGTAAAAATTGGGGGTATTGCCCGTCAATACGATGTAAGTTCACTTACTACTGATTTCAATTGCACAGTTACCGACCCCGAGTACGTAAATGAAATACTTGATCGACTGGCCAAGGAACAACCCGATTCGCATGAGAGAATTCTATATGTTGAACAACCCTTCCCCTACGATCTGGAAACTCACCGAATTGACGTTCATTCTGTTTCTTCCAGAAAGCCTCTTTTCATGGATGAAAGCGCTCATGATTGGCAACACATTCGCTTGGGTCGGGAATTGGGTTGGAATGGAGTCGCCTTGAAAACCTGCAAAACGCAAACCGGTGCATTGCTATCCTTGTGCTGGGCTAAAGCACATCAAATGGATTTAATGGTTCAGGATTTAACGAATCCCATGCTTGCTCAAATTCCTCATGTTTTGCTTGGAGCTCATGCGGGAACAATTAGGGGAGTCGAGAGTAATGGTATGCAGTTTTATCCCGATGCTTCCTCTGCTCATTCAAAGATTCATCCGGGAATTTATCAAAGAAGGGAAGGGCAACTTGATCTCTCTACGATTATCGGTCCAGGCTTTGGCTATCGGATCGCAGAAATAGATTGAGCGAAGAAAGGCTCGATTTGAGTCGATTATTTCTTCTGATGCTTGAAAAGGGTAATTTCATTTGCTAAGTAAAATATATGCTGGATTGGCATTAATAATTTAAAATTAAGGAAAAGACATATGAAAGAACAAGTATTCACACTGGAAGATTCAGCCGCACGTAGCTTACCCAGCGAACGGGCAGCCTTTATTCGTAGAACTTACGCCCACTTGGCTGTGGCACTCATTGCCTTTATTGGTCTTGAGTATTACCTGGTAAATGCACCTTTTGCAGCCAATTTGGCCATGACCATGACCGGAGGATTTAGTTGGTTAGTTGTTCTGGGATTATTTATGGTGGTCAGTCATTTTGCCAACAAACTCGCGCTATCCGGTGGTTCCCAGCAGTCTCAGTATTTGGGGCTTGGCTTGTTTGTTATTGCGGAAGCGATTGTGTTTTTGCCTCTTTTGTTCGTTGCTAGTCAGTATGGCGGACCTGGACTTATTCCATCTGCCGGACTCATGACTCTAGTCTTAGTGGGTGCTATTACTGCAACCGTATTTATTACCCGCAAGGATTTCTCTTTTATGGGTAGCATTTTATCCGTTGGTGGAATTGTCGCCTTGGGATTCATCGTTTGCAGTATGCTCTTCGGTTTTTCCCTGGGATTGGTTTTCGCTTCCGTAATGGTGGTCTTTGCAGCAGGTTCCGTACTTTACAGCACATCGAATGTTTTGCACCAATATCGCACTGATCAGCATGTGGCCGCTGCTTTGTCTCTCTTTGCCTCAGTTGCCTTGCTTTTCTTTTACATCCTTCAGGTTCTCATGAGCCTTGCAGGCGGAAGTGACGATTGAGTTTATCCACTCTGCCTTAAGGTAATCCGATCAAATCTGAGAGCAATATACAACTAAGCCCAAATTAATTTAAGGGAGTTGTTTCTTCTGTAAGTCGACGAGTTCGAATACGCCTTTTTCCGCAAGGGCGAGGAGTTGATCAAGTTGATCGCGGGAAAAAGTTGCTTCCTCTCCGGAGGATTGCACTTCCACGAATTGACCGGAACCGGTCATGACTACATTAGCGTCGACGGATGCATCCCGGTCCTCAGGGTAATCAAGATCCAGTACGCATTCGTCGTTGTAAACTCCCACACTGATGGCGGCCAGATGATCAACTATCGGATCCTCTTTGAGTTTACCTGCTTCAAGTAGACCACTTATGGCGATACGGGTGGCCAACCAGGCCCCGGTGATGGAAGCGGTACGAGTACCCCCGTCTGCCCGTAAAACATCGCAATCTATCCAGAGTGTCTTATCGGGCATTTTTTTCAAATCGAGAACCGCCCGTAAGGAGCGACCAATCAATCGCTGGATCTCAATATTTCGTCCATCCTGTTTACCTTTGCTGATCGGGCGGTCTTTGCGGGAAAGTGTGGAGTAGGGAAGCATGGAGTATTCTGCCGTGAGCCAGCCTCCCTCGACTTTTTGCTGCCGCATCCAACCTGGTACGCGGTCTTCGACCATGGCGGCACAAATAACTTGGGTATTGCCGAATGAGCAAAGCACGGAACCGTTGGCATGGGGCGCGATCCCGAGCCGAAAGGAGACGGGGCGCATTTGATCGGGTTCGCGACCGGATGGGCGGACGAAGACTTGATCGAGTTGCTCGGCGAGAGCGGATTTATCGGAGGAATCAGGTTTCATAAGTTTTAAGGGGGTCGGGATCAATAATTTGAGTGCCGTTACCGGAAAGAGTCTTGGCGAACCAGTCACGGGCTTCGGGATCACCGTGATGGAGCACAATGGTTTTTGGGGAAAGTTTTTGGGCAAAGGCGACAAGTTCTTCCCGATCGGCATGTCCACTGAGATCGAATTGACGAATTTTTGCCCTTACTTGTTCCATGCATTCAATTTCATCGAATGCGAAGGGTTGTCCGGGTTGGTTTTCCAAAAGTTGTCCACCTGGGGTGGCAGGGTCGCAATATCCGACGAAGAGGATCGAATTACGATCGTTGCCAAGTAGTCCGGATGCAATGACGTAAGATGGTGTATGCTCAACCATCATTCCACTGCTCACAAGAAAGATGCCTTGCATGGGAGGGGGACATCCCGGTTCGATTTTACGGGGCAGGGGGCGAGCGCCCATATTTTTGAGAACCTTGCGGTTGAAGCGTATGCGATTGGTATTTTTGGAAATTTCGTGAAAGTGATTAACCAAGTCCATTCCAAGACCGGAACAAAAGACTGGAACTTTAGGAATGGCTTTGCGTCGAAAGGCTTCGTCCAAAACGACAAGCATTTCCTGCATGCGTCCAAGGGCAAACACCGGGATGAGCACGGAACCACCTCGGGACAATGTTCGTCGAGTATCCTCGAGGAGGGAAACGATTTCTGATTCCCTTTGTGTTCCAGGGTCACGGGCAGTGCTGCCACGCGTGGTTTCGGTGACCAATAGATCAACTGAGTTGAGGGGTAATTGAGCCCCGTCAAGGGTGCGTTGGTCATTGAAGAGTAAATCGCCGGTGAAGAGCATGGTTCGCTTTTCAAATTTGATTTCGACAGATACGGCCCCTGCGACATGACCGGCATGATGGAGTGTAACGGAAAGAGATTTTCCGTCTTTTTCGATGATTTGAGGACAATTGATCGAAAGCGTTTTCATCCGATCATAGAGCGAGCTTAAATCACCACGTCCATATAGTGGAAGTTCTGGGAGGTTTAATTCGTTTCTCTGTCTCCTCATAACCGAGACCGAATTTGCAAGCATCCGCCGAGCAATGATTGAGCTTGGATAACTCAGTAGAATAGGGGCGTCCGGATGAGTTCTGGAGAGGAGAGGGAGACTACCCAGATGATCGAGGTGGCAATGAGTCAAGATAATGAAGTCCAGAGTATTGCGTTCGATTAAATCATGTTTGGGAAGAGATTCGTGCCCGGCGAATTTCGGATGGAGTCCGGAATCGATTACAAAGCGAAAGGGTCCAGTTTCAAAAAGCGTGCAGTTTGAACCAATTCCTCCATGGGGATTCAAATCCGTTATCTTCATGAATGAGTTGGATTGGGTGGGAAGTCTTTGGGTACGTTCAAACTGAATGGTTTCATACGAACGTGAATTCTATTGTCGAATTCATCCACTCCATGAAAGGAACCAAATGCCTCGGCTGACAGATGTGTGACATGATAGCTGTTGTAGGAAAAAGTTTGCCCAGGTGGAATCACAGGGGTTTCGCCAACGATTTTCTCTCCTTCCACCACCGTGGTGGTGCCGTCAATGTTATTTAGGATCCATTTGCGCCCCTGTAAGGTGACGCTACGGTCGGTTAGGTTGGTGATACTAACAAAATAAATAAAGGCATGGAGGTTGATTCCATTGAGTGTGGATTTTTCCTCATGATGAACCAATTTGTCGAGGGTGGCCTGGAGACCTTCCAGTTCTATACTTTGACCTTTCAAAGGGCCGAATCATAGCAATATGTCAGCAAATGACCAATTTTTTATTCTTCTATACTAGGTCTAATGGATAAATTTCCAGAAAACGCTTGCTCAGGGGACGGAAGCATTCCAAAGAGATATGAATGCAAAAGTACGCTTTGTTGTCGGTAAGTGATAAAACGGGATTGGTTCCTTTCGCGGAGAGTTTGGTTCGCGATCATGGATTTTCCATTCTTTCAACGGGTGGAACGGCCCGTTTGCTTCGAGAGAAGGGGATGGAGGTAATTGACGTGGGGGAGCATACGGGATTTCCGGAAATGATGGATGGCCGCGTAAAGACTCTACACCCCAAGATTCATGGAGGTTTGCTTTGCCTACGAGATAATCCCGAGCATCGCAAGTCAGCGGAGGTGCATTCGATTGATTTAATTGAGTTGGTTGTAGTGAATTTATATCCATTTGAGGAAACCGTCGCCCGTGATGGAGTTTCTTTGGAGGAAGCGATTGAGCAGATTGATATTGGTGGTCCGTCGATGCTCAGAAGCGCTGCTAAAAATCATCGTGACGTTACGGTGGTGTGTGATCCAAAAGATTATCCACGCGTACTTGATGGATTAGAGGATATGAATAATCTTACGGGTTTACGAGCCGAATTGGCTCGAAAGGTTTTTGCCCGTACGGCGGCTTATGACTCTGCCATATCCGATTATTTAAATAAACAGGCGGATACCGAACCGGATTTGGGAGAAATTTCAGGTTTTCCCGCCGAAATGAAGTTGCAGGAGTCGAAGGCTATGACTTTGCGTTATGGAGAAAATCCGCACCAACAAGCCGCACTTTATGGAAATTTCCTCAATCACTTCAAGCAATTGCAAGGCAAGGAATTGAGTTACAATAATATTTTGGACATCTCAGCCTCGGCTTTTTTAATCGGTGAGTTCGAAAAACCTACGGTGGCGATCCTTAAGCATACGAATCCATGTGGAGCCGCCAGTGCGGATAGCTTGGAAGAAGCTTGGGAATTAGCCTTTGAGACGGATAGAGAAGCCCCTTTTGGTGGAATCATCGTCGTCAATAATACGATTGCATTGGAATTGGCTGAGAAAATCTCTGAAATCTTCTGTGAAGTGATTATTGCCCCCGGTTTTACGGAGGATGCTCTGACACTCTTTTCCAAAAAGAAAAACCTGAGACTATTGATTTCCGAAGCAGGATTTGGATCAGAGACTTTACAGGAAATGCGTACGGTTCCAGGAGGCTATTTGGTTCAAGATCGGGATCAGAAAAAAATAGATCCTCGTAGATTCGAAGTGGTAACCAAGCGAAAGCCCACTGATTTGGAATGGAGGTCGATGCTCTTTGGATGGCGTGTGGTTCGACATGTCAAAAGCAATGCGATTGTATATGCTGGAGATGAAAGGACATTGGGGGTTGGTGCCGGGCAGATGTCCCGGGTCGATAGTTCTAGAATTGCTGTCTGGAAGGCAGGGGAGGCTGGCTTGGACTTAAAAGGTTCAGTGGTTTGTTCCGATGCGTTTTTTCCTTTTCCTGATGGGTTGATTGCGGCTGCCGAAGCGGGTGCGACTGCAGCGATTCAACCTGGAGGGAGTGTACGAGATGAAGAAGTGATAGCGGCCGCTGATGAGCGAGATATGGCTATGATTTTTACGGGAATGCGTCACTTCAAGCATTGAAAAAGAAGAAAGATCAGATAAAACTGATCATCAACTCATGAGGGATTTGGCAAAACAAATGCATTTTTCATTTAAGGCTCTTTGGTCTGGTCTTTGTTTGTTGTTTGTCTGCTTAATCATTCAGGGTTGCGGAGTGGCCATGCTTTCCGACGAAAGTCTGGCCAAACAATCAAAGGCTCAGTTCAATGAGATGAAAAAACGCGAAACAATTTCTTCCCGTTCTTCTTATCAAGAATTGATTCGAGAAATTGGTCAGCGTATTGCAGATGTCGCTCAAGTGGACTTACCGGGCACGGAATGGGAATTTGTGGTTTTTCAGAAAGGCGTGCCCAATGCCTTTGCCATGCCGGGTGGAAAAGTCGGAGTAAATAGTGGGCTTATTGATCTTGCTAATGGAAACGAGGACGAAATTGCTGCAGTGATGGGGCATGAAATTGCTCATGTTGCTTTTCGCCACAGTAACAAAAGGATGTCTCAGGCTATGGGGATTGCCCTTGGGGGTGTGATTTTGGACACGGCAATGCGTAAAAAGAGTTCCTCGGACCGAAGGATTGCCGGTGGCGCTTATGCTGCAGGTACCATGCTGGGGATGGCTCTCCCCTTTAGTCGTTCACAGGAACGCGAAGCTGATCACCGAGGCTTGTACTACGCTGCCATGGCCGGGTATGATCCTCGCGGGGCAATTAGTTTTTGGAAAAAAATGAACAAAACCGGAAAACGCACACCTGAATTTCTTTCAACTCATCCAGATCCAGGGAATCGAATCAAGTTCTTGGAAGCGAATATGGACAAGGCGTATGCACTTTATGTTGATGCCAAGAAAGCTAGAGGGGAGACCCCCAATCCATGAGTACGAGTATTTTGGATAAACCGAGTGATGCCTTGATGGAATATGTCAGGCATGCAAGCGTATCTGCGGATACGGCCTTTTCTGAAGGCGTTGCGGGGGCTCGTTCCTTTGCGTGTTCGCGTTTGGATGAATTGGGCTTTGATATCGATTTGATTGAGACACCAATCAATCCGGTAATTCTTGCTACCCGAGGAGATCCATCATGGCCTAAACTGGTCATTTACGGACATTATGACGTACAACCCCCAGATCCATTGGATTTGTGGAATAGCGAACCTTTTACTCCCGAAATTCGGGATGGACGCTTATATGGTCGTGGCGCTGCGGATAATAAGGGACCTCAAATTGTACATATGGCGGCTTTGCATAGGGTTTTGAGTAAAAACCCCGAATTTCCATTGCATATTACCTATTTAATTGAAGGCGAAGAGGAAATTGGAAGTCCCAGTTTTCGTGGATTTCTTGAAAAACATCAAGATCGTTTACGTGGTGATATGCTTTTGGTTTCAGATACTGGAAGTCCAGGCCCGGATCAACTGGTAGTAACCACGGGTCTGCGTGGATTAACCGCTTTAGAGATAAAAGTATATGGTCCCGGACAAGATTTGCATTCGGGTGTGCATGGTGGTGCATTGATGAATCCATTGCAGGCTTTGATGCAGGCTTGTTCCAAATTGCATGATGCTGATGGTCGAGTAGCCGTTCCTGGATTTTACGATTCGGTTAGGTCACCAGAGCCTTGGGAGCGTAAAGAATTGGCAAAGCTGCCCACATCGGAGGATGATTATGCAAAATTTCTTGGGATTTCCTCGTTTCATCCCCCGCCAGGCTTTTCACCTTTGGAGGCAATTCGTTTTTGTCCAACGCTCGAATTTAATGGGGTTGGGGGTGGCTATCAGGGAGAAGGTTCGAAGACGGTGATTCCAGCGGAGGCTTTTGCGAAGATAACCTGCCGATTGGTTCCGGATCAATCGGCTGAAGATATTGCTCAAAAAGTAAAAGATGCGATTGTGAAAGAATGTCCATCCTCGGTACGAGTTGAGGTTGATGTTAAGGGGGGAGGCGACCCTTATGTAGTCATTCCACCAGTTAAACCCGGTTCAAATGGGAACGAGTCAGAACTTACAAAGAAGGCATTTCCATTAATCGAAAAGTGCGTTGAGGGAAGTTTTGGCAGTAAACCTCTCTTTCTGCGTGAAGGAGGCAGCATACCCATTATTCGTGATCTGAAGGAGTGTGCTGGACTGGATGCATTAATGCTGGGACTATTTACCAATGAGGATAACTTGCATGCACCTAACGAAAGCTTTCACCTTGGCATTATGGAAAATGCCATCGATGCGTTCGAAGAGTTTTTTGAAAAGTTAGTCTAGTCTCCTTTGGTAACGACAAAAGCGGCTCTACGATCGAGTTTCGCTTGTTCTCCATCCGCATTGGGAATGGCGGTTTCATCTCCAATGGAAACAGTTTCGATTCGGGAAGCATCCGCACCGAGTTCAACGAGGTATTCACGAACAGTGGTTGCTCGGCGTTCCCCAAGTGATTTGTTATACTCAGGTGTCCCTTTCCAATCACAATAACCCTCGATAAGGAGGCGTGCTTTCTGGTTAGTTTTAAGGAACTCAGCAATTTCAACCAATTTGGGTCGTTCACTTGGGCCTATATTGTATTGATCAAATCCAAAAAATACTGCCTCAAAGGGTCGAATTACATTCAAAGGATCTGAAAATGCATCCAGTACGGAGTCTCGGGTAGCTAGAAGGTCGTTACCAGAGAGATCCCCACTTAATGCATCTCCAGCAGGAGATAAATCATCTGTTCCAGAATTAAAAGCAGTTGGAGATGTAAACTCGTCTTGTTCACCTGAAGATTGTCCACGATTAAGGGATGTGGTGGGATCTACTTTTTTTGAACATCCAAAAGAGCCAATAAAAAAGACGACTGAGAACGCACAAGTGCGAAAAAATTCGTCGGACCTGGACTTCATGAGTCCTTTAAAACAACGAATTGAGCTTTTCTCTCCAAACCTGCGGTGGTTGGATCGGCATCGGGTGTGGCAAGTTCATCTCCCATAGAAACAATTTCTATGCGGGTGGAATCTATACCTAGATCTAGTAGATAGTTACGAACGCTATTGGCTCGTCGATCGCCCAGTGATTTGTTGTATGCAGGCGTTCCTTTCCAATCGCAATATCCCTCGACGAGGATTCTGGATGCAGGGTTTGTATTAAGGAAATTGGCGATATCTTGGATCTTCGTGCGTTCTTCGGTACCAATGCTGTATTGGTCGAATCCAAAGAAAATTGGCTCGAATGGACGATCTGCATTCGCTAGCGCATCGGAATCATTCCAGAATGGATCTTGGGGAAGGAGACCATCGGTGCCATCGAGTCCGCTAATAGATTCTCCGAGAGGAGATATGTCATCACCATCAAAATCTACTCCAGATACTTGACCATTCCCAACAAATGATCCGCGATCAGTTCCTTTAATAAGAGCGGTGTCATCAGGCGATAATTTATTGCCTTTTGAGCAACCAATTTGAGTGATTGCAAAAACCACTAACGATACCATCCACAACGAATATTTCATAATTTTCCTTCCACTTAACTTTTAAATCAAATTCCCGGGTTTGATTAACTTTAACTTTTTTCTTGCGCGCGAAGAGCAGTTCGTCAATGGGAAAAAGCTTGAGTATTTCAAAATATTTTCTGGTGGATAATGGGACTCTGCGACCCGATTCCATTTTAAACCTTCGTAAAGTTGCAAAAAACTTGAGCACGTTGGTTCAAGTTGAAGTCTTTCCGATCGGGTTGATGCATTCGCATAAAGTCGATCCGGGTTTGATTGGTGGTGAACCTGCATTATCCGTAGAATCCTTAACGAGTTCTGAGTTTTCGGAAGAATCGACCGAATTGATTTTTATTCCTTTTTTCTTCGGTCCGAGTCTTGGAATTCGGGAATGGTTACCCAAGAAATTGAATTCATGGATAGGGGAACATCCAAACGTTTCTTTTCGTATTCTGGGTGAACTATTTCGATCAGGAGATGACCGTATTGCTCGTGCGTTGGCAGATCATTCCAGGAAAACAATTAGGGAATCAAAAATGTGCCACCCTTCTTTAGCTCTTGTTGATCATGGGACTCCTCTTAGAGAGGTTAATCAAGTAAGGGAACAAGTTGGAGATGAATTGGAGAAATTGATGTCTTCCGAAATAAGTGATTTCTCCACTTGTAGCATGGAACGCCGAGAAGGAAAGGAATACGACTTCAATGATCCGTTACTGGAAAGCATCCTTGAGAAATGGTCTGAAAATAAAGATAAGGATATTCAGATTCTTGTTGCCCCTTTATTTCTTTTACCAGGGAGGCATGCCGGAGAAGAAGGGGATCTGGCAAAAATATGCTCTCGTTTTCATTGTGCCGAAAAGAATATTTTGATTGAAAGATCTGATCTGCTTGGGCAACACCCACTTGTGCTTGAAGTCTTGAGAGATCGTATTAAAGAGTGCAAACCTTTCTCTTAAGGGATATTAAAGAGTTCGATTTCTTGTCCCTACATTCCTATTAGCCAAACACCAAGAGCTAGTGCAGTCGCCCCAATCAAGCGACGTAAGATGATACTGGAATGAGCTTTCCCTTCTTTAAGGCCAATCGCGTTACCTATGCATGCGACGAGAAGAACGGCCCATAATCCCCTGCATGAGTAGAAGACATTGGCTTCAGTCGGAACACGATAGAGTCCAATGGCCATAGACATAAGAACTGCCTGAGCTCCCATTGGAAAAGCTGAAGCCCACATCCATAAATCTGAAGCGGGACGATAGGGTATGAGGTTCCCTTCAGACCACGGAATTAGGAACAGTGAAAAAGCACCAACGGTACCAAAAACGCAAAATAGAATATTAAAAGGATCTGATTTATGAGTGAAATGAGGTACGAGCGAGTCGAGAAGTCCAAATCCGGCAGCTGCACAAAGAGCAAGGATGAGACCACGATAGGAAGTTCTAGATTTGCTGCTGGGCCAGCCAATTAAAGCCACAGCAAAAGTGGTGAGAATTGCGGCAATCCAAGTTTCGATGGATGGTGCCTGAGTGGATAGTCCGGCGAGCATGAGAAAAAGAGCAACGAAGATTGGTTTCGATCCCATGATCGGAGTCATCAGACTGGCGTCTCCTTCCCTTAGTGCAAGAAAGCAAAAAAACTGTGCCGAAAAAAAGAGGAACCCCAAACAGGATCCTGTGAGCAGATCGCTACCAGAGAGTTCGATCTCAGCAAAAAAGGGGTAGGGGACGAAGCAAAGCGACATCACAAGATTTGAGAAAACCAGAGATCGTAATGTGCCTGCGCCCAGTTCTAGTCCGCGCTTACAAAGAATGGCGCTGATCGAATAAAAGAAACCTGCGGACAAGGCCAGCAGATAGGCGGGTAAATTATCGCTCAAGATAAAATGTTTTCAGCGTACGCTGGGAACGCCTCTGGTTGAATTTATTCTGCGTTGAATTTTTTCGACAGGCTTGTGCAATCTTCGGGGCTCAGGATCTTGGTTCCAAAAATTAATCGGTATCGAACGGTTAATGGGGAGTTTGGCGAAAGCTCAGACTTGAAATAAGAACCGAATCTCCCATAGTCGCGCTCGCTGTAATAACTAGGTTTGGGATTCGATGGATGATCAAGATAAAGAGTGAAATATCTTTGACCGCCGACCACTACGCTCTGACCTTTCCAATTTAAATTGGTCATATCCTTGTTTTGTGGCCAATTCTTTGTCTTGCCTGGTGCATCTTGACCGTCATTTGGTCTGACATAAAAGGTTTGCTTAGCGTTCTTCTCGGCCACTTCGTTAGATGCTCGAAATTGAAAGCCAGCGTGTTGGGGGTCTCCATCCAAGCTCACTCTGGGTTGAGTTGTGCTTAGTGTGGAAAGAAAATCTATTTGAAGGGATTCCCCGTCACTTATGCCAAAAGTCAGTTTTCTTTTTTCGTTTATGAAGATAGTTCCATCATCAACCCTCCATGCAATTTTACTTTCGATGCTCGCTTGGTTCTGCGAAGTACTTTGGTGAATGATTTTCTCGTGGGTTTGATAACCTCGTTTGCAATGCCATGTATCCACGCTGACTGATTTTCCGTTGGCGTCGAGAGCGGAGCATTTGGAGAATCCATAATAAATTCCCCGGTGGTGGGTGAAGCGACCTCCAGGTCCTTTGGTAACAAAACCTTTCCCTTGAAAGTCAAAAAGATGGTGGAAGGGTTTGTAAGTTCTCTCTCTGTCTTCGGGGATCATTCGTTCATAGACGTAACGAGCGACTTTTCGATCTCCCATAACTAAATCTATGAATTTCCCCTCGCTATCTATCCATTTAAGTTTACCCCAGGAGGTCAGCATCATTGAACATACAAGGATAGCCAAGGCAAAGATTCGAAAGTTTTTCATATTCCATCGAACAAATCCTTTCGTAGGCTTTTTTCCAAGCGAAAAGAGCCAGGGTTCGCAAAATCTTTTTTAGTATCCTAGTTCAATCGACTCGGCAAATTTCGATTTATTGATTAAATAGCAGATATGTGTCGAATTTTCCTCAATTTTTTTTGGACGGGTGTTTTGTTTGTTTTGCCTTCATGGGGGGTTATTGATTTCGAAAAGGAAGTTTGGCCCATTCTCGAAAGCAGATGTGTGGAATGCCATAAAGCACCCTATGAGCTCAATGGTCTTCTGAAAAAACCCAAGGCTGGTCTGCGTTTGGACGGAGCTGCTCACATTATGAGAGGTAGTGATGATGGTGGGGTCGTCGTTGTGGATCATCCCAGTCAAAGCTCACTTTATCAGCGGGTAGTTTTGCCCGAGGACGATTCCGATCACATGCCCCCCAAGGGAGAGCCTCTAACTAAAAGGCAAAAGGAAACATTGCGCATGTGGATTGCTCAGGGTCTTGATTTTGGTACATGGGTTGGTGCGACGGATGGTCTGAGACCTCCAATTGAGGGGAATTCTGGATTTGATCGCCCTCAGGCAGAGTATTTGCAACAATTTGATGAACTGGCTTCGGGTTTGAATGGGTTGGATCTGAAAATACTTGAAGAGATCGCGGGTGAAACCGGTTTATTTATTCGGCCCCTTGGAGTAGGGTCGAGTTTGGTTGAAGTCCGAGTGGTAACCGAAGCCGAAAAAGTTTCAGATAATACTCTCATTGCCTTGAAACCAATTGGTGGGCGATTGGCGAAATTGGATTTAAGGGGTACCGGTGTAAGCGATGCTGGTTGCAGAACGATTGCTTCCTTCTCTAAATTAGTTAGTTTGAATCTATCAGGCACTACGATAACTTCTGATGGTGTACAAAATCTCAGGGGTTTGCCAAATTTGCGGAGCTTAAATTTAGTGATGACTGGTTTTTCTGATCGGGGGTTGAAGCACTTGAGAACATTTCCCAAGTTGAATCGGGTCTATTTTTGGCAAAGTCAGGTTACTCGGACTGAAGTTGAAGGTTTTGCCAAGGGGAACAAGAATATAGAGGTTAGTTTTTGACTAGGGACTTAGTTTCCACAAATTTTTATCAGAACGTACATAGATGGAGCCATTGTTTGCAGCGGGAGTGCAAAGAATCGTGTCTTCGAGTGCTAGGGTTTTTACAATCTTTCCTTCTTTTTCCCCTATTTCAACTACTTGACACAGGCCATTTTCACTGAAAACAAAAACATGTTCATCAGTGCAAATGGGGGATGCACTTACGGGTCCCTCCAATCGGAGACGCCAAATTATTTCTCCATTTTCAATCGAAGCACAGGTAAGTACGTTAGCCTTATTGACCACAAACAATCGATTGCCAGAGACCGATGGGCTACCTGTACCAGGTGCAAGTTTGTTATTTTTCCATTTTAATGCAGTAGCTTCGTTTTGCATGGGTTCGTTAAAGGCAGTTAATCCATTTGATGGAACCAGTATTGAATTATTTGCACAGATTGCACTTGATGGAATTGTGGATGCGCCACCAGAGAAATCCCAAAGACTTTCACCGGTAAGCGGATCAAGAAAAGTAAGTCCTTTTTTGGATTGTAAGCCAACCCATTGAGTGGATTCCTTTGTAAGAACGATAGGTGAAGTCCAATTAGCTCCTTTGGGGCGATTCTTGCGCCAAAGCGTCGAACCACTCTCCAGGTTTATGCCAAAGGCAAATGAATCTGCATCATTTTCTACTTGGGAGATCAAAACTCCCCCTGCTAAAACCGGGGAGGATGACATGCCTAAACCGTTGGCAATATTCGGATAATCAAAGGTTAATCCCCGAATCCATTTCAAACCACCTTGCAAATCAAGACAGAAGAGATCATTCGACGAAAACTGAGCGATCACAACTTTTCCATTACTTACCATTGTAGGGGCGGCTACGCATGTCTTTTTGTGACAAATGGTGCGACCAGTGGCTTTAAATTTTCTTTCCCATACAAGTTTTCCATCCTTCACCGAAAAAGCAAGAATGTGTAAATTTTGTTCTTTGGGTCCGCTGGATGCAGTTAAGAGAGCAAGTTCATTCACGATGATTGGGCTGGATAATCCTCTTCCTGGTAAGTTTTGTACCCAGGATCCGGCTGAATTCGTTTCGATTGTAGGAGGAACTTTATCTTGTATCCAACCGTTACCCGAAGGCCCCCTAAAGCTTACCCAATTCCCAAGGCACAAAAGCGGGGTTGTAACAAAAAGAGTTGTGAGATGGATTTTGTACATTGTGAGTTTTAATAGATTCATGGTTTTATGGGTTCTCCACTTGGGTCTGTAATTCTCATGCTGAATTCCCATTGTTTAGTCCAAGACTCCTCTTGTTCGTTCTGACAAACCTTGACGAGTATGAGATTAGTTCCGGATTTTAGCCGTCCATCAAGGATGAATTGATCGACTCTTGTCATACCCCTATGATATTCATCTCGAGCGAAGACGAGTTCATTATTGACCCAGAGTTTCCATGCATTTTTGGAACCAATTCTAAATTGGACTGCTCTATCCGAATCGGATTCAAATTCAGTATGTGCATAGCATAGAACTTCTTTGAGATAACCAAAGGGTTGATTAAGGTCTACAAGGCCGAGTGGGTCTTCAGTGGTGCATGGTTTCCAGGTAATGTGACCATTTTTCCCCGTATGTTTACCAAGTAAGCCATTATCCCTTTCTGGCGAGTAAATCTTACCAAAACCTTCACGATCAGTATTGTCGAAAGGACCGATGACCTCCCAATTGGTGATGAAACCCATAAGTTCTTGAAGTTGAATAATCTTTCCAAGATTTTTGAGAGATTCGCTCGCTTCTTCGATCTGATCAACATCTCTTGCTTTTCCTAAGGCATATTCAAATGCCTCTATGGATTGCTCCTTATTGTTTATTTGTCCCGCTTCTTGCAGAAGAAGAGAAACTCCTTCTCGGCGAA
>JAYYQI010000026.1:0-14258 GCA_036128475.1 Verrucomicrobiota bacterium | reverse complement strand
TCTCATGACTCCCGACCTTTCACGACCCAGTTCAAAAGTAGTCGGCAGTTCTAAAAATACTCCAAAGACTCAGACTCCTAAGCATGCCATAGACGACAATGTCAGGACAAAATACTTAAATTATGACGCAAAAGGTAGCGGGCTGACAATCCACACTCTAGGAGGAGTAATTAATGGCCTTAGTTTAACCTCTGCTGAAGATGTACCAGGGAGAGATCCCAGCGCTTACAAATTGGAGGGTTCAGTGGATGCCAAGAATTTTGTCCTTATTTCACAAGGTGATGTACCTCACTTCAAAAAAAGAAATCAAAAACATGAGATTTTCTTTGATAATAACAGGAGTTTCAAATCTTACAGAATTACATTTCCCAAGCTTGCTGATATTTACGCAAAAGAAATGCAAATTTCAGAAATTGAGCTTTTAAAGGCGGATACTGTTAGTAACGACCCCCTTGTGGAAGAGGCTAAAAAATTACATATTGAAATGACAGAGGGTCGGAAGAACTTTCTCACGACTACACTTGTGGCTCGAGAATTACCGGAGCAACGAAAAAGAGTTACTCAAGTTTTAAATCGTGGAGAGTACAATCAGCCAATTGGTGATCCTCTAAAACCTGGAGTTTTTTCTGTTCTTGGAGCAATGCCCCAAAATGCACCAACCAATCGCATGGGACTCGTCGATTGGTTGACCGATAAGAAGAATCCGTTAACTGCACGCGTGTTGGTAAATCGTTTTTGGATTATGGTTTTTGGTGAAGGTCTTGTAAGAACTCCAGAGGAATTTGGCCTACAGGGCGAGCATCCTACCCATCCTGAACTCCTTGATTGGTTAGCAGTTGATTTCCAGGAAAATGATTGGGATTTGAAGCGGTTGCTTAAGCAAATGATGATAAGTAAAACATTTCAGCAAAGCTCAAAGCATCGTGTTGAATTGAATGACCCAGAAAACAAACTTTGGGGTAGGGGACCGTCTTATCGATTAGATGCTGAAGTTTTGCGTGATCTTGCTCTATGGTCCAGCGGGTTACTGAACCGCAAAATAGGTGGTGAAGGCGTTAAGCCTTACCAACCCTCCGGAATGTGGAAAGCCCTTTCTCATCCAAACAGTAATACCAAAAATTACATTCCTGACGAAGATGACCGTATTTACCGTAGAAGCCTCTACATCTATTGGAAAAGAACATCTCCCCATCCAATGATGACCCTTTTTGATGCTCCTAGCAGAGAGACGAGCTGCGTACAAAGATCGAGAACCAATACCTCCTTGCAATCGTTAGCTTTCTTTAACGAGACCCAAAGAGTGGAGGCATCGAGAAAACTGGCAGAGAGATTACTTCGCGAAAAAAAGGATGACAAACATCGTATTGATTTTCTTTTCCAGATTCTGGCTTCCCGTAAACCAAGCCAAATTGAACATGACGCATTGGTTAGTCTTTTGGATAGCGCCAAAAGTCGATTCTCAAATGCACTGGAATCAGCTGATTCTCTTCTTTCCACTGGTTTGGCAAAATTAGACTCGAGTCTAGATTCCAGAGATGTAGCGGCATGGACTCAGGTTTCGTCCACTGTACTGGCAAGTGACCCTGTAATCCTTTTGTATTAAATTAAGCTAATTTTTACTGATATGAATTTTTCTCCATTTTTTGAATCAAACTTAAACCTTACACGTCGTCACTTTTTTGGTAAATCCGCTCTTGGCGTGGGCACTGCAGCCATAGCGGGTTTACTTAATCAGGGTCTGTTGGGCAAAACAGGTGGAGCTGGGGGTCTTCACCACAAAGCTACTGCTAAACGGGTTATCTACTTATTTATGAGCGGTGGACCCAGTCACCTCGACCTTTGGGATTACAAACCAAAACTGAGCGAGGAATTTGGTAAGGATTTACCATCTGAAGTGAGGGATGGACAGAGAATAACGGGGATGACCGCCGGACAGAAAACTCTTCCACTTGCTCCCAGTAAATATAAATTCACCAAGCAACAGAACAACCATAAGGGCGTATGGGTGAGCTCTCTCCTTCCTCACACTGCTAAAGTGGTGAAGGATTTATGTGTTATAAATGGTACATTCACGGAGGCGATCAATCACGACCCGGCAATCACCTACATCCAGACGGGTAGCCAAATTCCGGGCCGTCCCAGTTTGGGTGCGTGGCTTAGCTATGGCTTAGGTAGCATGAATGAGGATCTACCCAGTTATGTGGTTATGCATGCTAAGTCCAAGCATGCCGAGCAAAGTTTGTTTAATAGACTTTGGGGAACCGGATTTATGCCGTCTGACCACCAGGGAATTCTTCTTAGAAGTGAAGAAGACCCTGTTTTGTATTTGAAAAACCCTGCGGGCGTTAGTCGTTCGGATCGTAGAGCTCAGTTGGATGCTTTGGCTACTCTCAATCAAAATCATTACCAATCATATGCCGACCCCGAGGTGCTTTCCCGTATTCAACAGCATGAAATGGCCTACAGGATGCAAGCCTCGGTTCCCGAGTTAATGGATCTTTCCCATGAGCCTGACTCAACCTTTGAACTTTATGGAGAAGAGTCGAGGCAAGCGGGTACTTTTGCCGCTTGTTGTCTGAATGCCCGGCGGTTGGCTGAAAGAGGTGTTCGGAACATTCAAGTTTTTCACAGAGGCTGGGACGCTCACGGCGGATTACCTAGGGAGCATGAAAACCAATGCAAAGATGTGGATCAGGGCTGTGCGGCTCTTATTACTGATCTTAAGCAAAGAGGGCTTCTTGAAGATACACTTGTCATCTGGGGAGGGGAATTTGGGAGAACTTCATACTGTCAAGGTAAACTAACCCGCGAGAATTATGGTCGTGATCATCATCCCCGTGCTTTTACCACTTGGATGGCGGGTGGAGGCATTAAGCCGGGAATTACATACGGGCAATCAGATGACTACGGATACAACCTAACCGATCGTGACGGAAATGTGATTAAGCCAAATAAGCATCATTGGACGCAAGATACCATGCATGTACACGACCTTAATGCAACGATCCTTCATTTGCTTGGTATTGATCATCGTAAGCTTACCTACAGATATCAGGGGCGGGACTTCCGTCTGACCGACATTCACGGGCATGTGGTCAAAGATATTATTGCTTAGGCAATTTACATTGTAGTGGACTTGATGGGAGTTTCGCTCTTATTGAGTGAATCATGAAGCATTTTTACACCTTCTTTCTTTCACTAATCATTACCGGATTCATTTGGGCAAAAAAACCCAACATCGTATTTTTGGTTTCCGAAGATAACTCGGTCCATTATCTAAAGCATTATGGTGCAAAGTTTGGGAGCATGCCAAATGTGGAAAAAATGGCTTCTCAGGGTTTGACCTTTAATCATGCTTTCTCAAACGGACCCGTATGTTCCGTAGCACGATCCACCTTAGCCTTGGGTATTTGGGCTCCAAGGATAGGGATTCAATATCACCGCAAGGCAGAAGCCGTTACTTTACCCAAAGGCGTTTTGCCATGGTCAGCGATCCTAAGAAATGCCGGATACTACTGTGCCAATAATTCCAAGCAGGATTACAACTTTATAATTAAGGGAATTAATGCCTGGGATCAGTCGAGTAAAAAAGCGAGTTGGCGAAACCGTCCAAGAAAGGATATGCCCTTCTTTTATATGCAATCTATGGGGCAATCCCATGAAAGTGCTCTTCACTTCAAAGAGGCTTTGATGGAAGAGGAGAAAACGCACACACCTATGGAAAGTGTTAAGTTACACCCCTATCATCCGGATACGCCTACATTCCGATACACGCATGCCCGTTATTATGACCGGATGGGTGTAATTGATGATTTGATTGGATCAGCACTGAAAAAACTTGAAGAGGATGATCTTTTGGAAGACACCTTCGTCTTTTATTTCGGCGACCATGGCGGTGTTTTACCGCGTGGGAAAGGATATGCATATGAATCTGGTGTGCATGTTCCCTTAGTCGTTCGTATTCCTAAAAATTTTTCCCACCTTGTTGATCATGAAGAAGGAACGAGAACAGATGGCTTTGTAAATTTCATCGATTTTGGACCTACTATCTTGAATCTTGCCGGTATTGATGTGCCACTTTTTATGGACGGAAAACCTTTTTTGGGGGAAGGAGTGAAATCAAAGGATCTAAGCAAGCGAGATGAAGTCTATTGTTATGCCGATCGGTTCGATGAAAAATATGATTTAGTGCGAACGGTAAGAAAGGGAAAATGGAAGTATATTCGAAATTATTATGGGTTCTATCCAGATGGTTTGCAGAATAACTATCGCTATCGCATGCTTGCCTACCAGGAATGGCGTGAGATGTTCATTTCAGGTAAGCTTAACGATGAACAGAGTCAATTTTTTCTGCCCCGTCCGGCAGAACAATTATTTGATTTATCCAAGGACCCTCATGAGGTAGACGACTTGTCGAATAATCCTAAGTTTGAAAATAAACTGATAGAACTCCGTTTGAAGTTGAGAAAGCAGTTGATATCAATGAATGACCTAAGCTTTTTTCCTGAAAGTCATATGATTGAAAAGGCAATCGGAGATCCTATGGCATTTGGCAATGATGAAAGCCAAAATATTAAAGTACTTGTTGGTATTGCTGATCTTGCTCTTCTACCATTCGCTGATGTGAAAGCTAAAATATTAAAGATTCTGAAATCTGGTTCAGACTGGGAAAAGTATTGGGCTTGTTCGGTCTGTTCTCAGTTTGGCAAAAAAGCGAAAAATTTATCTTCCACTCTCAGTTCGCTTAAAGAAGAAAGAAACTTAATGGTACGGATGCGAGCAATCGAGGCACTTGCTTTGGTCGCAGGTGAAGATCCAATGCCCGGGTTAATTGAGATTTCGAATAATTCCAGTTCTAGGATAGAAGTATTGCTAACTATGAATAGCATAGCATTCTTTCGAGATCATCATGGATTTGTTTTGAATCCGAAATCATTTTCGATTTCTGTTCCCAAAGGAGAGTTTTCCCGAAGACTTGAGTATTTTGCAAGTGAATAAAACTTTTTTATTCTATCGAGGGTATCTTATTTACATTAATGTTACCCGCGTGTCCTAAATTCTTCATGAGTTTGTCTTATTATGAGAATTTTAGGTTATATACTTCTAACACTAGTCATTTGTTCGCGGGCAAGGAACGAAAGAGATTAGTCTAAAAAGAAGGTGCATGATTCGGGCAAATCATGCGCCTTTTTTTGTTGAGTTTAAGTCTTGAAAATCACTAATTTGGTACATGGGTAAGATGTTCGGGAAAGTACTAATTTGGGTCTTAGGTGCAGTAGTATGCATAGTTTTAGGCTTTTATGCTCAGGAAAAAGGTACTGAGTTTGTTCGTGAGATGAGACAAATGGAGAGAGTACCTAAGGTTTCCGCAAATCATGTGATTAGTGGAGAGGTAAGCATAGAGGGGATAGCGGAGAAGTCCGAAAGTTTACTTTTTTCAAGATACACAAATACACCCTGTGTTTATCATCGTTATCTCAAAGAAAAGGAGAAAAAAGATTCAGATGGAGATACAACATGGGTGACAGTGGAAAAAGGATCTGAGTCAACTGATTTTTTTATCAATGATGATACTGGAAAAGTTCTGGTTAAATTAATGCGCGGGGGAGTTTCACCGAAATTAGATGAAGATTATGAGCATACATCTGGAAAATATCGATTTACGGAATGGAGGATTGACCCAAAAGAGAAGGTTCATGCTTTCGCAATGGCCGATACCAATTCCAAGGAGCATTCCATATCCTTTGATATGCCTGGATCCTATACGCCAATACTATCAAATGATGGAGCATTAGATAACCGTGCCTCATGGGGAACAAAGGGGATTATGTTTAATGCTCTAGGTATTTCACTTTTTTGCTTTGGGTGCTTATTTATCTGTTTTTTATTTAGAATTCATCGAGTGCTCGTCTTTCTGTCTCTTGTCTCGGTTATTGTTTGTTTTGTACTAATCTATGCCTCCTTGGGGATGATGAAGTCTGACTTGAAAGACGGATATGAACGATTGATTCGTCTGGAGAAATCCACTCTTAGAGAGATAGGGAAATTGTTAGAAGGAGAGTTTGATGAAGATTGGAAGACAGTAGAAGCCCAATCATCCTTGTTGGATGAAAAATCAAATGATCGAGCCTTGGGAATTAGAGACGATTATTTTGAATCTATTTCTCGAACAAATGAAATAAGAGACCGATTTCCCGAAAGTATTTTGGCACCCTTATGGGGAATAAACGAATGGAAGATTCCAGAAGGGATGATTGCGGTTGATGAGGGAAGCATCGAGAGTACGCCAATCAAGACACGGGTAGTACTCTTATCCATGCTTGTTGCAATAATTGTAATGCTGGTAGGTTTATATTTCGGCTTTCGTCGAATAAAAATAAAACGATATGTGGAAAACATACCAACTTCCTTATCAAGTGGACTATGTTATGGACCATCAGAGTTGAAGGGGCATGTTGAATTCACAGCGGATTCTCCACTTACGGGACCCGAAACCAAAAAGAAGTGCGTTTATTACAGGCATAAAATTACTGAGAAGAGACGTTCGGGGAAAAAAACCAAAACAGTTATAATAAAAGATGAAACCCGAGAGATTTCTTTCTTTTGCAAAGATAGAGAAGGACAAACCAAAATTATTCCTGATGGGGCTGAAATAACCGCCGAGTTGAAGTATAAAAAGAGGCGTGGACGGAGAACTTACTACGAATGGCATTTGCCACATAATGTAGAGATTTATGTTTTAGGCTCAGCCGTGGTGGATCAAGTGGAGGGTAATACATTAGCCGTTTCTGATGGTAAAGATAAATTTCCTTTCATCATTTCTGATGAATCTGAAACCGAGGTGATGTTGAGACAGGGGAGGAAAGGACTCTTAGGCTTGGGCGTTGCACAGAATGCGGCAGTCTTTCTTGGGTTAATTCTTTTTGGTGCATTAGGCTCTTTTGCTGCGACTGATTTTGTACTAGCGGCTATGTTTGCTCCATTATTCCTCACATTCAGTATGTTCGCTTTGATGTACAACGATTTGATCTTTCTCCGAAATCGGGTCAAGCGAGCGTGGGCTAACATTGAAGTTTCTCTAAAGAAAAGAAGTGAGTTGATTCCAAACCTTGAGCAGGTTGTCAAAAATTATCTATCTCATGAACAAGGAATTATGAATGCAGTAGCTGAACTACGCAGCTCCGTAGTAGGAAAGAATGCATTTACTCCTGCGGAGGCGGATGCTGCCATGGGACATGAATTTATCGTTAGTAATCGAATTTTTGCCCTGAGGGAAGATTATCCTGATTTAAGGAGTAATGAAATGATTGAAGATTTCATGAATCGTTTGGCGAGGATGGAAAATGAAGTTTCAATGATGCGTGCTGGATATAATGATGGAATCGAGAGATATAGAACGGTGAAGCAGAGATTTCCTGAAGTCATGATCGCCAAAGCTTTCGGATTTGAAGGCCTCAAATCCTTAACTTTTTCATCAGATATTCGCCAAGTGCCAAAAATTGAACTGACTCCTAATGAAAATTCATTGACTAATGTGGATGAACAATCATCCAGCAAACCTCCTGAACAAGTCAGCTCCCCAGAGGAAGAGCAAAAGATAGAGAAGGAATCAAATGAAACAGCGAGCGGTTCAAACCAACTTTCTGAGATATATTTGCATAAGCAAGGTGAGCAGTATGGACCTTACAATTTAAAACAGATTGAAGATTTTCTAGTGTCCAAAGATTTTACTTTGGAAGATTTAGCCTGCTGGGACGGAAAAAACTGGATTGAGGTTTCGCAAATACCAGGGCTGAGTTATGAACCACATGAGGATTGATTTTATCTCTTCGGTCTTTTTTGATATTTTTCGAATAAATGTGTGTGACGGCTGGATAAGTCGACTTCCTTTCCGGCAATTCTCATATGCTTAACTGAGGATCGTAGATCAAAAATATCTCCTGTGCATGCAATAAAGGTCGCCTCCTTTCCTTTGGCTAAGGTGCCCAGTCGATGACTTAGTCCCATAATTTTTGCAGGATTTAGGGTGATAGCTGCCAGTGCATGTTTTCTGCTTAAGCCAAGCGGTATGGCGTGGGCTGCATGATAGGGTAGATTGCGCTGATTGGCTGCAGACCATGCTCCTAGTCTTAGTCCGATAGAAAGTTCCACACCTGCATTAGCTAAAATGCTAGGTGCCCGGAAATGGGTATCGAAAGAAAGGTTTGTTTGATTTGGTGCAGTAAAGACATGGCGGTAAATCACTGGAACTTTATTGGATGCAATTCGCTCAGCAATTTTCCATGCGTCCCTTCCTCCGCAAATAATGATCCTGTATTTTCTTTTTTCAGCCCAATCCAATGCGGATGATATTTGTCTGATTTCATCTGCATGAATAAAAAGAGGGATTGCATTGTTAATAAAGGGTATCATTGCTTCCCAGCTTGGGTTGAGGTTTATTTTACTTTTGGGATAAGTTTTTCTGGAGCTTGCATATGTCTCCGCCTGATTAAAAAACTGATCAATATTATATACAGCCTTCTCTCTATCTTCTGCCTGCTGTTGAATCGATTTACTGTCATTTTTATGGCTAGGAAGAGATAAGCCTTGCCCAGGCCACCAAAGATGAAGGGCTACCTTTTGTTTAATCGTCATTTCTTCAATGCCCCATCCTTCCAGTGAAATAAGACCGGAAGTTCCGGAGATCGAGCCTCCCATTGGAATGATGAGAGAATGAGTGATGCCGTTGGCCCGAGCTACAGGAATTAATTCCGAGTCTGGATTCACTGCCGTCCATGCTTCAATTTCTGGAGTATGTGTGCCTACTTCCCTTTCATCTCGAGTTGGGCGTAAGGCATTGATTTCCGTTAATCCTAAGGAAGATCCTGGGCTGATTAATCCCGGGTAAATTTCATATTCTCTCAAATCTACTAAACTAAATCTTTTTGGCTTCTCGACGGATTTACCGACTCGAATAATTTTGGAGTCACGAACCAGAATTTCACCGGGTTCGTAAGATAAATCAGGTGTTGCCTGAATTTTTTTCGCCCGAAAAACCAAGAACTCCTGAGCGAAAACCAAATTTTTCACCAATAGTGCCAAAACAAGGAAAACCAAAACCCTCATTTCAAGTGCCTCCCTTGTTTGAGGCAATCATGTGAACGGCAAGAATGAGTGTATGTATCACAGGCAACTTCAAGTGATAATTGAAAAAACTTTTTTTGGGCAGATTCCGAAGTTCTTCTATTTTTATCCCCTCCTGCTTGTTCTTTGGCTAATGTGAGAAGTAATTCCCTTTCCTTCTGGCGTTCTTGATTCCGTTTACGAGCATGTTTTGAATCAAAGTACAATTTGCCATCGATCCAAGTCTGAACGCAAACTGCACGGTAGTCTAATGGATTAGTGGTCCAAATTGCAAAGTCCGCATCCTTTCCCTTTTTAAGTGATCCGACTCTCGAGTTGATACCAAGTTGTATTGCGGGATTAAGAGTTACGAACTTCAATGCTTCCTCTTCGGATAAGCTGCCATATTTAACTGCTTTAGCTGCTTCCAGGTTTAGTCTTCTTGCGTGATCGGGTGAATCAGAATTGAAGCTTACGATACAACCTCGCTCATGCATCATCGCACCTGCATGAGGTATAGCATCATAGACTTCAAACTTATAGGCCCACCAGTCAGAAAAGGTAGATGCTCCAGCACCATGCTTAGCAATTTCATCGGCTACCTTATATCCTTCAAGCACATGCTGAAGACTTGCGACTCGAACCCCGAATGATTCCATCGTACGTAAAAAGATAAGAATTTCGTCTTGCCGGTAAGAATGGCAGTGGATCAATCTTTCACCCTGTATGATTTCAAGAATCGCCTCGAGTTCGAGATCTCTCAAAAGGGGCTTGTCCTCTGCCTTGCATTTTTCTGTTTTCTCGAGGTAGGCAAGTGCGGCATTAAACCGATTTTCAAAAAAGGCTTTTACTCCCATTCTTGATTGGGGGAATCTTGTTTTGTATTTATCTCCCCAATTGGACTGCTTAACATTTTCACCCAGTGCGAACTTTATTCCTGCAGGGGCCCCTCTGAAAAGAAGTTCTTTTGGAGATGCACCAAGGCGAAGCTTGATAACTGCATTTTGACCACCTATGGGGTTGGCTGATCCGTGGAGAAGGTTGCATGCCGTAACCCCGCCAGCAAGTTGCCTTTCAATATTTATGCTTTCCGAATTAATAACATCGGAAATTCTTACCATCGATGTGGATGGAAGAGTTGATTCGTTTACTCCGCCCAGAATCATTGCATGACTGTGACAATCGATAATTCCGGGAGTAAGATGTTTTCCATTGCCCTTAATTATTTCTGCACCCTTAGTCAGGTCACTTGAAAGATTTTTCCCAATTTCTTCTATCCTTCCATTGTTTATAAGAACATCATGATTACGAAGCATGCCTTCCTCTTCGCAGGTCCATAGATTAAAGTCTTGAAAAAGTACAATATTGGGAGTTTTTAAAGGACCCTTTGATTCTTTCACCAGACGAGTGCTCTGCTGTTTTTTATTTATTACGGCTTCAGACTTGTTGGCATCTTCAGTGTTTTCTTGATCCAAAAATATCTCGGGCGTTCCGTTTGTCCAAGTTGAGTGAATTTTTGGAGAATCCACAAAATAGCTTGAACCATTAAGGATAAAAAAATTAGCCATTTTTCCCGCTTCCAAAGATCCGCAAAACTTAGAGATTCTGCATATTTCAGCAGGATGAATAGTCATGGATGCAAGAGCTTCTCTTTTGGGTAAGCCACTTTCAATAGACTTAAGCAGATTGTTGTGGAATTCACTTAATTTGCACCCTGATGTAGTAAATGAGACTGACCTAGATCTATTTGCAACTAGATTGGGTAATTCGGGAGCATGTTTCCATGCCCTTAGTTGATCTAGAGATATTTGTTCCCAATCATCTTCGTTTGGTAGATCGGGTATGGCTGGGAAATTTAAGGGAAGAACATAATTGTGCTGCCGTGAAATGGCTAAGTCCGGTCTCCTCCATTCATCACCAGATAATACGAGTACGGGTCTGCCAAGTTGAAATTCCTTTGCGATTTCAATGGCTTTGGCGTTCATTGACATGCTACCAGATTCAAACCAGGTATTAGATTGTCTCTCTGTATTTATCGTGTTCAGTAAACTTTTCATGCCTGAGTGAACATAAAAAGGTTTTGAGAGGGGGTGTCTCATCTGAAAAGCAAGCATTTCCTTGGCGTGGAGTGTTTTCAAATAGGTTTGGCGGATAACTGAGATTACGCCCATTAATGAATTCGGATAAACTGATGGGGAATGATTACGACCGATTGGATCAAAGGCAATTATTTGAGCCACTTGATCTCTTAAAAACTGATCATTCGAATGATTTTCACCAAGAAGAATACATGGGCCAGTACCTCTAAAGATTCCTTCGCTAGGGGCGATATGTGCAGAAGTAAAACCATATTTTCGAAATTCATTCCATTTTTTGTCTTTGAAATCGATTGAATCAATTAATCTTTTCTCCGGATGAACTCCCGGAATACTAAATTTTAAATCATTATTATTATGGGAGTTTTCTGGAAGTCCAAAAAATGAAGTATTGGATTGTGCCAGAACTGTTTGCTGGTGGCCAAGAGATAAAAGTGAAGGATTTTCTGAACCTGATAGGAGATAGGGATCGATAAAACCTGGGTAAATTGTTTTACCGCTACAGTTCCATTCTCGGTAAAATAAAGGTATCTCTACATTTTTACCGATCTCTTCAATTATCCCATCTTTAATAAGGAGTATGCCATCTTTAATTCTTTCATCTGGATTAACTTGAATGTCAGCACCTACAAACGCGTGAAATCCAGGGTCTAATGGTTTTTCTCCGGGGAAAGGAAAATCTTTCGAATTAAGGCTTTGGGAGCAAAATAAAATAAGAGTCCCTAAGCAAATTAAGAGGATTTTTGGCTGATTATATACCATTTAAAAAAGGATGAATTCAAAATCTTGAAGTGCAAATCGAATATTCGTAATGTTTTTTTCATAATTTTCGTTATTCTATGCATGGTCAACTCAGTTGCACACGATGAATATTTTTTTAAGCAATCGTATCTTGATGAAAATAATTAACCTAATACTATCTCCTTTTTCACCATTATCACTTTTTTCGTAAGAACTTTAGAACTTCGGACATTCTTTTTAATGATAACAATTGCTGAACTCACCAAGAGCACAAACGAGGCACTCATTGCTATTAATCATTTACTTCCCCAGTTATCGGCTAATGCAAAAGGTTTAAGTATGGATCGTCTTACTGAATTGGTTGAGTCAGATAACACCCTTATCTTCATAGGTGCTGATGAGAACGGTTCTATTTTAGGTATGCTAAGCCTGATTGTTATGAAAATTCCGACATGTAATAAGGCATGGATTGAAGATGTGGTTGTGGATCAAGCGGCCAGGGGCAAAGGTCTCGGGAAGTCCTTAATGAATCACGCACTTGAGCAAGCTAAAAAGCTTGGAGCGAAAAGTGTCGACCTGACTTCAAGACCAAGTCGCGAGAGTGCCAATAAACTTTATCAAGCGTTAGGGTATGAGATCAGGGAGACAAACGTTTACAGATACAAATTTTCATGATTCCATAATATTTAATCATTAGAACAAAATACACATGAGCAGCTCAGATTTTCTTTTTTCCTTTCTTTTATTCTTTCAAGTACAGATTGAATCCATCAAAGAGAGTGGCTTTTACAAAATACTTGCAGAAAAATATCCTCAGGTTTCTCAAGGTTTGTCGCAGGCACCAAAAATGGAGCCGGAAATTGAGGAACTTCTTAAGGCAACGGGCCTTGATTTTGATGATCTTGCTCAAATTAGCCTAACGATTGAGGGTTTAGATGGCATAAGCAATGCGTCACAGGAAGGGAGATCACCCAAAATTGGGTCTGAGTTGGATTTCCTATTTACTGGAAATTTTAAAGGTGAGCTTAATGCAATGAAGATTTTCGCATTCATGCTCGACAAAATCGATGAAGAAAAAGGCAAAGAGTATAGAGATAAGGTAGAGAAAACCTTGAGTAAGGATGGTAAATCTGCTTCGCTCATCATGCCCTCTGACCTTTTGGATCAGGTCTTTTCCGACACGGACCTGTTATTTTTAATTTCACAAGAAGGAAATTACTCAAAGATTAGCGTAGGTTTGTCTGGTAAGATGGATTCGGTTCCGTCAAGTGGAGATCAAAATTCATCTCTGGCATGTGTAAATGCAATGGCGAAAGACCGACAAATCACTCTAGGTATAAAGGTGGACCCAGCATTATGGGAAAGACCAGAATTTAATTCTCAGCAACAAAACCCGCTATTAGCTGGATTGGCTAATTCAGTTAAAGGTATTCGTGAATTTGGACTTTCGGTAAGTTTTCGAGAAGAATCTTTAGGCCTCGAAATTTGCGTAAATTGTAAGGATACCCAATCTGCCCTCGGATTGTGGACAGTTGCTCAGGGTGGGTTGGGTATGGCTCAGTTAGCAATGGCCCAAGAGGGAGGGCAAGCACCCGCCATATTATCAAGGGTGAAAACGCAGGCAGAAGAGAAAAATGTTTTTGTCAGGGTCGATATTTTAGAGGAAGACTTCGATGAATTTGAGGGAATGGGATTGCTTTCGCAGTCTGGAGAAAGCCAAGAACCTGATTCAAAGAAAGATTTTAATTCTTTGATTGGTTCAAAAGTGCCCGATTTTAAGGCAAAACTTCTGGATGGTTCGCCCTTTGATCCTGCGGAGCATAAAGGTAAAGTCTTGATACTTGATTTTTGGGCAACATGGTGCGGTCCATGTGTGAAGGCATTACCCGAATTGATTGATGCTACATCAGGTTTCGGGGACGATAGAGTACAGTTAGTTGCTGTGAATCAAGGCGAAGGAAAAAAGGCGATTTCCCAGTTTTTGAAAAAAGAAAAATTAAATGGTTTGAAAGTTGCCCTCGATCGAGATCGTCAAGTCGGGGGGGCATTCAAAGTTAAAGGAATTCCTCATACAGTGATTATTGATCGTAAAGGTGTAATTCGGCATGTTCATGTTGGTTTTTCCTCTGGGATGGGAGATCGTTTGCGAACTGAGGTGATGAAGTTGTTGACGGAGTAGTCAGAGTCCCTTATCGCGATTTTAATTTCACTTAATCGATAGTGAGATTTTGTCCTAAAATATGTAGTGGTTTCTATTAGCCTTTATCTACTCTAATTTTCACCAGTCCCTAACGCTCAAAAGGAGATAAAGCCATGATG
>JAYYQI010000025.1:0-44034 GCA_036128475.1 Verrucomicrobiota bacterium | reverse complement strand
GTTGGCTCAAACTACTACTGGAACTATACAAGGTGTGGTTGCCTATCCGGTAACGGTCGAAGCTAACAGCGGAGAAAAAGGAGAACCCAAATGTGTCTTGGTGGGTTTGCCGGATGTTGCAGTAAGAGAATCCATGGATCGAGTCTTTTCAAGCATTTCAAATGCTGGTTACTCTCGTCCTCGTACTCGTGTTACAATTAACTTGGCACCTGCTGATTTGCGCAAGGAGGGGGCATCTTTTGATTTGCCAATAGCTTTAGCTCTCCTTTCTTCAATTGGTCAGTTTTCTTCCGAAGGACTCAACAATTACTTTATTGCGGGTGAATTAGCACTATCTGGAGAAGTGCGATATGTAAAGGGAGCTTTGGCTATGGCCATCCTTGCGGAAAAGATGGGTAAAAAGGGTATCATCCTACCGAAAAGTTCTGCAAATGAAGCTTGCTTGGTAAAAGGTATTAAGGTTTTCCCGGTTGAAAGTCTTGCCGAGGCAGTTTCTTTCTTTACGGAAGATTCTAATCCAACTCCTCTTAGTTTTGAGGAAAGTCCTCACTTTTCTTTTGCCCAAAATTCTTATCCATTCGACTTTAGAGATGTTAAAGGGCAGGTTGGTATGAGAAGAGCAATTGAGATTGCGGTAGCAGGTTCTCACAATGCGATTTTTGTCGGTTCTCCTGGCTCGGGGAAATCAATGATTGCCAAAAGAATACCCTCGATTTTGCCAAGCCCATCAATCAAGGAATTTTTGGAAACTTTGAACATTTATTCGATTGATGGTCAGGCTCGAGTGTTCGAGAAAAATGGCACCGGTAGACCATTTAGAGCCCCACACCATACTATTAGTGATGCTGGGTTAATTGGCGGTGGTTCACATCCAAAACCTGGTGAGATTTCGCTGGCACATAATGGGATTCTTTTTCTAGATGAATTGCCGGAGTTCAAAAGATCCGTACTTGAGGTTCTGAGGCAACCTCTCGAAGATGGTGAGGTAACGATTTCTCGTAGTGCGGGAAAGATTACGTTACCTTCACGCTTTATGCTTGTAGCTGCAATGAATCCTTGTCCTTGTGGTTATCTTGGAGATCCACAGCATTCATGCAGATGTTCGTTACCTCAAATACAGAAATACAGAAGTAAGATCAGTGGACCCTTGTTGGATCGTATAGATCTTCATATTGAAGCTCCAGCTGTAGACATTGAGCAATTGCAGAATTCTGAAAAGGGGGAATCTTCTGACATGATTCGTAAGCGAGTCGAAAAATGCAGATCAATTCAAGCTGAAAGACTTAACAAGTATGGAATCTATGCCAATGCGTTTTTACCGGATTCGATTATGGAGGAAGTATGTTTCCTCGGGGATGAGAATTCTGCACTACTGAAAAGGGCCATGAAGGAATTATCACTATCAGCACGTGCATATGGTAGGATCTTGAAAGTTTCCCGAACAATAGCAGATTTAGAGTCATCAGAAGTTATACGAAAGCAACATTTATTAGAAGCAATTCAATATCGTACTTTGGATCGTTTTAGTTTAAATTGATATAAATACTTTACAAAAAAATGTATTTTTTTTACAAAAATATTATATCTTAAATTTTATATAAAAATGAATATTAGTGAAAATACATCCTTAAAAGAATTAGAATCCATTAAAAGGAAAATTGAGAAGAGAATTTCCGCAAAGAAAGCCCAGAAAACTGATCAAGGAGAACTTTATGCTCTCATCAAAAATGATCATGCCAACCATAAACGCCAAGATGGACGCAAGGTGTTTAGGGGAGTGGTTGATTACTTGGAATGTTATGTAAGAGGCTTACCACCGATTGCTAAATCAAAGTTCTACCAGAGGTTTGGAATAGTGGGTAATAGAGGAAAGGTAACTGACAGCGTTATTTCGCAGGTAAAGCAACTCCTTTCCGAGGGAAATACTCTAGCTGAAGCTGCTCAAGTAAGCGGAGTTTCTACTGCAACTTGTCAAAAAATTAAAAAAGGCGACTACGACAAGTAATCGTTTTCCAGGAGTTGTTTTTATAGAAGCAACAACCCCTAGTATATTTTATATCCTGAGCTTTATAGACACAATTGACTTGGTATGGTCAAAAAGGTTGGTGGTGAGTATTATCTTGATCGTTGCGAATTGATAGAATACCTAATCGCTGCTTATAGTCTTAAATGGTGTAATACTAGATGGATAAATGGATTTATTGTAATAAGCTATGAAAATACTGAAGGACATAGATCTCAATTGAAATTGAGTGGCTATAAGTTGAAATCGAGTCGCAAAGTTAGATTTAGAAAAATCGAGATTGATCTCCAATTCTCACAAAGTCTCTCTTAATTATAAGGTGTAACTTACTCTTCCTCGTCGGGGATTTCTATTCGATGCATAGTTGTTTCTTCCCCTTTTGCATTGACCGTAATTACCTTCATAATTTTACAGTCCTTACCCTGGGCTTGAAATCTCTTTGGTTCTCCATCGGATCCAATCTTTTGCATTAAGCCTGGTTTTTTGTCTATTTCAACACATTCGAGTAAATCCTTACCGTTGTATCCTTCTTCATGGGATGTTGAGTAAAGACCATCAGGGTGAACGAAGCATACGATCCGACCATATCGGATCGTTGTCCCTCTTTTGTGTCTGACAACATCTCCTTTTTCAAAAGTCTTCTTTGTGAAAAGCTGCTTTCGTGGGGTGTAATGTTTGAGCTTAGATCTTTTAGTCTTAAATGTTTGAAGACCATCGGTACCTTTTTCTAGAGGCGTTAGTTCGTCAGGATGAACTTCCACGCACTCAAAGGTAGGATCGCCTGGGTTATCTTGGAGTATCATTAGCACCTCTCCGCACTTCTTTCGACCTTTGGAGGAGACTGTTTCTTTGACAAAATCGCCAATTTCAAGGTCAACGTTCCTTTTCTTCTTTTTTTTGGGGGCAATGCTCATTTATCTTAAATTATTTGAGAGATCCTGTTTGTGCCAATCTTTTTTCCCTGCATTCATTACAAATACAAAATTTACCATGACCAAAATCTCCTGGTCCGGGTAAATCCTCGAAAAGTGAACTAGATTCAGACTTGGTTACTTCGTTTTCAGAAGGTGATGGATTTTCTCCGTTTTTGGCCAATGCGAGTTTTCTTTGTTTTTCTTTCTCAAACAGTTCCCTCTGTCTTTTGCGAACCTCAAAAAGGTATGCAACACCTTGTTTGAAATCGGTTTTTTCGATGCGGATTGTCCCCCTCTGCTTTGAGTTTGCGGAAGGTGAAACCGTTAGAATATCCCCTCGAACCCCAAGAGCTACAACTTCTTTTCCCGCCGGAAGGCTTGAGTTGCCAATAATCTGTCCTTGAGACGAATAAATTTTGAAATTTACTGGATCGTTAATTCTGACGGAACGCAGAGGGAATACCGAAGGGGGAATCCTTTTCCAGTTTTGTACAGCTTTTAAAAGTTCTTCGCTAAATTTAGGCAGAACTATCTCTTCCTTTCTTATGGGGGGAGGGGCTTTAGGCTGATTATCCTGAGAAATAGCTGGTTTAGGTAACTCTGGTGGTTTCGGTGCTTGTTTTGGTGCAGTTAGCTCTTTAGGGACTTTTACAATTTCAACTGGAGTTATGTCAGTAGAACTAACGTTTTGCTCCGCGTCAGTAGATTCCTCCACGGTGCTGCCTTGGTCACAAGAGGTTAGAAGATACAGGAGGAAAACTCCCAAAGAAACTTTTTTGATCATTACTTTAAGGAATTCATTGGAAAACAATGGATTTTGCAAGGATATATGAAAGGTAATTGAATTTCTGCAATTTTGAGCTTAATAATTTCGTAATGTCTAAAATATTTTCATTTTCTTTATTATGTATATTCAACTTAATTACTCATATTTTGTTCTTATATAAATATTTAGATTTAAATGATGGAGAGGGTATTTTTTCTTGGTTTATTTATAGTCTTTTTATTCTAATATCGATAGGAAATATTTTTGGAGTTATCTATTTTGTTCGCCTAATGTTAGTTAGAAAGTCAGATGAATCGAAATTGCAAGATTCGAAACAGAGAATTATGGAAGATTTGGATAAAGAATTAGCAGAGAGAAAGACGCGAGATTATCTTGAGAGAAATTAAAGAAATGAAGTATAGAAACTCCCCTCTCGATACCAAATTATTGCCTCCCGGTATTCCATATATCATAGGAAATGAAGCTGCCGAGAGATTCTCATTCTATGGGATGAAAGCAATTCTCGCAGTATTTATGACTAAGTACCTTTGCGATCAATCTGGGAATCCTGATTATCTCAGTGAGGGGCAGGCTACAGTCTGGGTGCATGTATTTAATACAGCGGTTTACTTTACTCCTTTGTTTGGATCTATTATTGCTGACGCATTTTGGGGGAAATATCGAACAATAATATCTTTGTCCCTCGTCTATTGCTTGGGGCACCTTGCTCTTGCTCTAGATGAAACGAGGGTTGGGCTCACTATAGGACTTACGCTAATTGCGATTGGGGCTGGAGGAATAAAAGGTTGTGTTTCAGCTCACGTTGGTGATCAGTTTGGTCGATCGAATGTGAGTATGCTCGAAAAAGTGTATGGTTGGTTTTATCTAGCAATTAATTTGGGAGCTTTTGCTTCTACTCTACTAACACCTTGGCTACTTGATGAATTTGGTCCATCGATTGCATTTGGTATCCCTGGTTTTTTAATGCTAGTTGCTACTTTTGCCTTTTGGGCGGGGAGGAATGATTTCGCCCATATTCCGCCTTCTGGTTTCGCGTTCATTCGCGATGCTTGTTCGGCATCAGGTTTAAAAACAATGAGCAAACTTCTATTGATATACCTCTTCGTAGCCGTTTTTTGGGCACTTTTTGATCAAACTGCATCTACCTGGGTTTTTCAAGCTGAGAAAATGGATCGTTTCTTCTGCGGAGTTGAATGGGAGGCTGCTCAGATTCAAGCTGTTAATCCAGCTCTTATTTTGATACTAATCCCTCTCTTCAATTATTTTCTCTATCCTGTAATTAATCGTTTTTTTCTTCTTACGCCACTGAGGAAGATAGGTATAGGATTCTTCCTTGTTGTACCTTCCTTTATTATTCCCGCATTTGTGGAATCGAGAATCCAGATGGGGGAAGTCCCTGGCATCGAGTGGCAACTTCTCTCGTATTTACTGTTAACTTCAGGAGAGGTTATGATTTCGGTAACTTGCTTAGAGTTTTCATATACCCAGGCACCGAAAACTATGAAGTCCCTCGTTTTTGGTCTCTTCATGTCTTCTGTTGCCGTCGGAAATCTATTTACGGCCTTAGTCAATGCAATTATTTTGAATAAAGATGGAACCAGTTGGCTATCTGGTGCGGACTATTATTTATTTTTCGCTGGGGCTATGTTCGTAACGGCTCTTGTCTTCATTCCTGTTGCGATTCTCTACAAGGAGAAAAATCATATCCATGAATCCTGAATTAAAAAATCTTAATTTCTCGGATTTTTGCGCATCCTTCAAGTTTTCTTATCTTCGCAAGTATCTTTGTTTTAAGAAAGGATAATTCCTGTTTTATGGGACCACTCGAAGTACGAATGAAAAGCGTACCATTTTTGCTATTAATTTTTTCCGGAGCACACTTGCCAGATAAAGCTGTACCAACGAGTTTTTGCCAATTTTCGGATATTCGGTGTTCCGGGCTTACTTCATTACCGATACCCCAGTTTTCCCAAGCTCTATCGATCACTCTTGAAAACTCTTCTGGTAATGAATGCATCTTGGGGTCCTCTGGAGTGGGGAGTTGAAGAAAATTTGCCAACAATTCCCTCTCTTTTTTGTTATGTGTCATATGGAATTAGTGAAAATGAACTTCTTTCGAAAGGAAAGAAGTGCTATTAAATAAGTCTCTCCATATGCAAATTATTTTCTCATTACAAGTTGAACTATGATTGTCAGACCAAGAATTAAGGGTTTTGTGTGTATAACTTCTCATCCTTCGGGATGTCTTGAAAATGTTAGGGATCAAGTTAATTTCTCCAAAAAGCGTCAGGTAAGTATTGAGCATCGACCAAAGCGAGCACTGATTATTGGTTCCTCTACAGGTTATGGATTAGCAAGCAGGGTAGCGTGTTCTTTTTCTGCTGGAGCTGAAACCTTAGGAGTGTATTTCGAACGTGCCCCTAAGGAGGGTAAGTTAGGTAGTCCTGGATTCTACAATACCCTGGCTTTCGATAAGTTTGCCAGAGAAGCAGGCATTAAAAGCATTGGTGTGAATGGGGATGCTTTTTCAGATGAATGTAAGCAGGAGGTTGTTAGCAAAGCTCACGAGATGGGTGGTGATTTCGATTTAGTGATTTATAGTTTGGCTTCACCAAGAAGAACTGATCCCTTGAGTGGGGAAACGCATCGGGCATGCTTGAAACCTATTGGTGCAGTATACCGAAACAAGACACTCGATACCGATAAAGAGTTGGTTAAGGAGATGACGATTGAGCCAGCTTCACCAGAGGAAATTGCAAGCACAGAGAAAGTCATGGGAGGAGAAGACTGGCAGCTTTGGACTGAATTACTTTTATCTGAGAACCTGCTCTCTCGAAATTGTGTTAATCTTGCTTATTCTTACATCGGGCCAGAGGTGACTCGTCCCATTTATAGAAACGGAACAATAGGTAAGGCTAAAGAGCATTTGGAAATATCAGCGGAAAAAATTAATAAATTGATGACTGAGTCGATAGAAGGGAGAGCTTTTGTCTCGGTGAACAAAGCTGTTGTCACTCAAGCCAGTTCTGCGATTCCTGTGGTGCCATTATACATGTCAATACTCTTCAAAGTAATGCGGGAAAAGGGAACTCATGAAGGTTGTATTGAGCAGATTTGTAGGCTTTTTCAAGATAGAATCTATGTGCCCAATAGGGATGTTTTAGTCGACGAAGCAAACCGAATCAGATTGGATGATTGGGAAATGGAGCAATCGATTCAGAATCGGGTCATTGAACTTTGGCCCCAAGTAACTTCAGAAAACCTTGGTGAATTAACTGATTTTAAACTCTATCAGGAAGAATTTCTCAAACTATTTGGTTTTGGACATCCAAGAGTGGATTATGAATTGGATGTCGATCCGATGGCTGGTTTGTAATTCAAGTCTTTTTAATCCAATACAAGATGGGACTAATGGAGGAGTTTTGTCTTCCTTCTGTTTTTTTGCATTTCCATCCTTTCGACTCGATTAATTTTTCAATCGAATTTGCTTCTTCGTGTCCACCGTTGTGGCCACGGTAAGCCAATACGGACATAAACCCACCAAGACGAAGCCATTCATAAGCTTTGATTACCGCTGTTAAGGTAGTCGATATTTGTGTTTTAATGCTCTTTTCTCCACCTGGTAGATATCCCAAATTAAAGACTACTGTTGCTAATTTCCCCCTAAATGCTGATGGAAGAAAGTCGTCGAACTTAGAGTGGCAACCTTCAAATAAGTGAACGCTTTCTTCTAACTGATTTTCACAAAGTAACTCTTTGGTGCTTTCGATGGCCTTGCTTTGGATGTCAATTGCGAAAACCTCTCCAGTGCTACCCACTAAATGAGCAAGTTTGAGAGTGTCATACCCATTGCCCGTAGTGGCATCGAAGCAAGCTTCTCCTTTGGTAATAGTTTTATCTAGGTTTGAATGTACCTGCTTGACGAGATTTATACCTGTATTCATCCACTTGTTTGTCAAAGGAAGCGATCTAGTGATACGGACGATGCTAAAGGGTTTTTATCGATAATGTATTTAGCCATTTGTTGAGCGTAATAAGGTATTGTGGTCGCTCCTCTTGAACCAAAGCCATTAAAAATAAACAGTCTATCGTGGTCAGGATGACAGCCCAGGATGGGATTACGGTCACGCGTACCTGAGCGGATACCACTTTTATGTTCCAGAGGTGGGTTGTGAATTTTTTTTAGGAAAGTGAGCTTACTGAAAATCTCATTCATTCCTCCTTCTGTAGGACCGCTTAGAAGCTCGTTATGCATCCAAGTTGATCCTACAAGTGCAGAATGATCAGGTTGTGGGCAATGCCAAGTACCATTACTAGCATAAAGCTCGCAATCACTTTTGATTTTCAATACTTCTCCCTTAGCTGGCTCAAAGGGTAATTGCTGAAACCAAGGATTATTGGTTACTCGGAATCCTTCACAGAAAACTATAGCTCTGGCCATTTGCCAATCCTCCTCCTTGTATAATCCTTCATGCCAACAGTCTCTTTCTCTGAGAATGGATTCAGAGCAACTAAGGAATTCTCGAACTTTGACCACATGGGCATGGGTCTCGCCCGCACCTAGTGTGGACTCGATACCCGCTTTATCTAGTTGTTTTCTTGAGATTATTTTTTTTGCATATTCTGAGAATCTTTTAGATGAGGATTTCGAAATCCATAGTTTTTTTTGTTCCGAAGATTGAAAAATTCTCAGCATGGAAATCTGTTGCAGGAAATTCTTTCCAGATAACTTGGAAAATTCGCGAAAAAATCTTTGGTTATGGAAAATACAGTCAACAAAGTCTTCTGGTATGTTTAATTTGGGACCAATGAAAGGATTAATAATACCTCCGGCGACATTGCTTGCTTTATGAGGCAAGGACTTGTCTAGAACAAGGACATCGATATTTTTTCCAATAAGGGTATGGGCAAGAACGGCACCCGCTAATCCATGTCCAACAATTAGAATTTCTTTCACGAATAAAGATACTTAAATCAAATTACATTGCAGGTAAAATTTTTTCATGAAAGGCTAGGGTCGATTGCATAAATTAAAATACATTTTTTTTCTCGTTTTTCTTGGGAGTCTATTTCTGTTGCTAAGATGGGAATCCAATGATGAATTATCCATTGAACCAACCTCTCTTAAGGTTTCAGGGAAAAAAAAGATTCATTCTTTTCCTTTAAATAAAAACTTGAGTGACCTTCCCTTTACAGGGATGGAAGGTAATCGAAGTTTCGATTTGGAAGACTTCATTAATGGGCAATTTAAACTAGACGATTTGAATTTGATTTTTGCCTCTCCTCGTGCTCTCTCTGATTTCAGAACTAGTTCATTGGAAAACGGGATTATTGCAAAAGGGGAGATTCCTGAACTAGGAGTATTAAGAATAGGTATTACTGATTATGCGAAAGCATGGCGTTATTTAAAAGAAATTTCAGAGGATGAAGTTAGTTTGTCACTTAATCATGGAGTTAGATTGCCCAAACTCCCAAAGCCTACGAGAATTACGGGAGATATTGGGTTTGGGGATTCGGCTTTTGAATACCTCGGAGTCCCCGCAGAGAGGCGGCAATGTGGTAGGGGTATAAAAGTTGCAATCATTGATTCTGGGGTTGATCCAACGCATCCAGACCTAACAGGAATTTCACTAAAGTCTATCAGGCTGGGCAGCAAAGAAGGGGGAGAAGGAAGTTTTATGGGACACGGAACCGCAATAGCTTCGATTATAGGCTCTCAAAAAGCTGATAGGCTGGGACTAGCTCCATCTGCCGAGATTCTGTCAGTAGAAGTTTTGGATGAGTATGGTGAGGGTAATGCCTTCGATGTAGCCGAGGGCATTGTCCGTGCAGTGGATGAACAAGCACGAGTAATAAATCTGAGCCTAGGTGGTGATTATGGCAGTCCAGTTTTGGCTAATGCAATTGCTTATGCTCAAAGTCAGGGTGCTGTAGTAGTTGCTGCCGTTGGTAATGAGGGTCTTGGACAAGTTGCGTTTCCCGCTCGATACGATGGAGTGATTGGTGTATCTACGATCGATGCGATGGGAAGAATATCTTCATTTTCGAATTATGGAGAGGGTGTAGATATTGCTGCTCCTGGTGTCTTCGTGGATGCTGCATGGGAAGAAGGTGATTATGTCTCTTTTAGCGGTACTTCAGCTTCAGCTGCATTTGTTTCTGGTGCTATTGCTGCTGAATGGTCCGTAAATCCAAACATGAGCGATAAGGATATGATTAACATAATTTATGATTATGCTAATGAAGCGGAAAAACCTGGAACGGATGAATTCACAGGAAACGGAATCCTCAATGTAGGAAGGATATCGAGAAGAATGGATTCTCAGTTTTCTGATGTTTCTGTAGTTGGTTACTATTTCGAGCCGGATGACTTGAAGGGAGGAGGGACAACACCCTTTCTAGTGACGATTCAAAATCAGGGGAATTCCTGGCTCCGCGAAATGGAGCTGACTGTATCTTACGAGGGTCTAACGCGAAAATATCCTGTTTCCAGTTTGAACCCTGGTGAAACTAGAAGTGAAAGATTTTTCTTGAATCGCTCAACGAGCAAAAAACCACTTCTCATTGAATCCAAAGTCATCTTAAAAAATGATGAAGATGATTTACCCGAGAATAATTTCCGTAGAAGTGAAATTACCCTTCCGTAATTGAACTAAAGCGAGGTTCAGGCCGCGTCTCTCTTGGAGTTTTCGATGGGAATCACTTTAGCTTTTGATTTTCCCTTAACTACGCCAGTGTTAATCACGACCTCAACCGGTTCTTCAATGGAGGGTAAATCATACATGACATCGAGCATGATATTTTCCATGATAGAGCGAAGGGCCCGTGCTCCCGTTTTCATTTCCAATGCTTGTTCTGCTATGTGCTGAATTGCTTCACGCGTAAAACGAAGCTCGGCACCTTCCATCAGAAAAAGTTTACGATATTGTTTGAGCAATGAATTCTTAGTTTCGTTAAGTATCCTGACAAGCTCCGATGAATTCAATTCACGAAGAACAGACACCACCGGCAACCTTCCGATAAATTCGGGAATAAGCCCGTATTTAACCAAGTCTTCAGGTTTAACGCTCTCAAGAATTTCGATTTCGTCCTTTGGTACCTCATTATTGTACCCAACGGTTCGTGTTCCAGTCCTTTGTTCGATAATTAAATCTAGATCAACAAAGGCACCACCACAGATAAACAAAATATTTGAAGTATCTAGTTGAATGTACTCTTGGTTGGGATGTTTGCGACCTCCTTGTGGCGGGACATTACAAATTGTGCCTTCAAGGATTTTTAACAGGGCTTGCTGTACTCCTTCACCAGATACATCGCGTGTGATGGAAACGTTTTCGGTTTTCCGACCAATCTTATCAATCTCGTCCACATAAATAATGCCGCATTGAGCTTTTTCAACATTCTGGTCAGCGGCTTGCAATAAGCGAAGAACGATATTTTCAACATCATCCCCAACATAGACGGCTTCCGTAAGAGTAGTTGCATCAGCAATGGCAAAAGGCACATCCAGCATATTTGCAAGGGTGCGAGCTAAATAAGTCTTTCCGCTGCCGGTTGGTCCTATCAGTAGAACATTGCTCTTCTCTATTTCTACCTCTTCAAGGTCATCTGTACCAAAGTTGGAATTGTTTTCTGTATTTAGCCCCAAATCAGCGGAGAGTCTCTTGTAGTGATTGTGGACTGCAACTGAAAGAACTTTTTTGGCATGTTCTTGACCGATTACGTGCTCATCCAAATATGCTTTAATAACACTGGGTTTCTGGAGATTGAAGATTGGTTTGTCTACATTTCCTTTGGGTTTGTTTTCCTTATCTCCTAGCTCTCTATCAATAATTGTTTTGCAAACTCGCACACACGAATCGCAGATAAAAACACTGGCTGGTCCAGCAATCATCTTCCTTACTTCACCCTGAGGTTTACCACAAAAGGAACAGAAGTTGATTTTAGTTGGCTTTGCCATAGTTTCGCTGGTTTAGTCTGTAGGTTTCTTTGAAATCACTTCATCGACTAACCCATAGTCTTTAGCTTCGTCGGCAGACATGTAATAGTCTCTGTCGGAATCTTTCTCGAGTTGCTCAATTGATTTACCGCTATGCTGTGAGAGAATCTCGTTAATGGTTTGTCTCCATCGCAAAATTTCCTTCGCGGCAATCGAAATATCCGAGGTTTGCCCACCAGCCCCTCCGCTGGGTTGATGAATCATAACCCGACTATTGGGCAATGCGTATCGTTTGCCTGGAGTACCAGCAGCTAAAAGAACGGTACTCATGCTAGCAGCCATACCGATGCAGTAAGTGACGATATCGCATTGCATGAAATTAAGCGTGTCATAAATAGCCATTCCATCAGAAACGCTGCCACCCGGAGAATTGATATAAACATGGATATCTTTTTTGGGATCTTCCATTTGCAGGAAGAGGAGTTGAGCGATGATAGAGTTGGCAACATAATCGTCGATTGGGGTACCTATAAAAACAATTCGATCACGTAGTAATCGACTATATATATCCCAAGCTCTCTCTTGTCTGCCTTCTCTTTCGTATACGTACGGTAGTGGTAAATATGCTCCCATGATTAATCAATGTTGTTGATCTTATTTTATTTCACAAATGGTCTCTTTTGCTTTTGATGCAATTAATTCTAAGGTCTTGTCATAAAGAATATCCTGTCTCAGGCGATTCAGTTTTTGTCTGTCCTGAGAAAGTTCCTTTACATAGGCAGTAGGATCTTTCCTTAACATCATCGCTTCTTGTGTGGCTGCTTGGGCAAGATCCTCATTTTTTACATCAACTTTCTCATTCTCAGCAATTTTACCAAGAACCAAGGTTAGTTTTACTCGAGCTTGCCCTTGAGTTAGAGCCTGATTCCATAATTCTTCTCTTTTCGACTCGATCTCTTCCTGCTTTGTTCCTTGTTGTAATGCTCTTTGAATGTTGCCTTGAAAAATAATTTTTGATTCTTCGTCCACAGCTTGTTGGGGAAGGTCAAATTCCGGTATTTCTAGGATTTTTTGGGTAACTTGTTGCCTCTTTGTGTTGAGGTTTTCGCGCTCTTTCCTGGCAACAAGATCTTTCTCCATTCGTTCCCGAAGCGTTTTTTCGTCCTCTACCTTAAGACTTTTGAGGAAGTCTTCATCTAATGTTGCGGATTTTTTCTCTCGAACCTCATGAACCTCAAGAGTGTAATTGACGCTTTTTCCTGCCAGTGGGGTTAATTCAAAATCTTTATCGAATTCGGCCTTTACCTCCTTGGACTCCCCTTTGCTCATACCCACGATACCCTCGGCTATTGCTTGCACTCCCAGACCAGTAACATTACCTGCTTCTACCCATGTATTGGTCTGCTTCCCATACATTGGTTTGTCTGACAATAAATCAGCGACTCCTTCGCCGTCTATTTTGCCTTCGTAAGAACATTTAACATAGTCACCCTCGGAAACTGGACGATCAACCTCTTCATAGGATGCTCGTTGATCCAGAAGTGCGTTAATTTCCTTTTCGACATCATCCTTACTAACATCTGTTGGCTGAATGCTAAGTTCGAACTCTTCATATTTGGGTATGTCAAATTCGGGTTCAATATCAACGGTCACTTCAACGGTCAAAGGAGAGTCAGTAGCAAAATCGCCGGAGTCAACTTTTACGACGGAGTATATCTTAAGATCATCTCGACCTAAAAGTGCTTCGTAGGCATCGGTGGAGACTTTTCTGGATAATTCGCCTTTTAATTCCTTTGCAAATTTTTTTCGAATGATGGGGTGTGGCGCCTTTCCCTTTCTAAATCCAGGTATATTCGCAACTTTAGCGATTTCATTGCAGGTTTGTGTCTCCTTTGTTTTGACTTCATCCGAATCGAAGGTGACCAACGCGATTTTACGGGCTGTGCCCGCGTCTTTGATTTCTACATTCACAATTTGCTGAAATTACTTGATTTATTTGGGAAAAGAAAATTTAGGAAAACTTTAGTGTTTGCCCTTAATTTTAAAGGGTATTTATGAACATAATTCACTTCTGGGTCAATTAGATTAGGCTAATTGAAGAGCGTTAATTAGGAACTCCAGGGTATGAGTCTGACGCTTAAAATCTCTTTGTAATCAAGGGGTAGCTCACTCACTAATAACTTGAGTTCCTTTGGTGAAAAGTACTTCGTTTGTATAATCAATTCTTTCGTGGAATCATTTTGGCCAAGAATGCGTAATTGGTTTTCATCGATTTCATTAGCGAGGGAATCTAAATCTTGGTGTGTCTTTAATTTTACATATAATTCTGAAGCCCGGTAGAAAGAATATGAGCTTTCTGAAGAATTTAGGATTTCGTCGACAAGAATAAATAATCTTTCGGAGCGAAAAGCGCCATGGGTTTCAATTACCCAGTTTCTTGAGCTAACCCCCTCTGGTAGATTTTGAATGGATTGGTTTTCGTCGTAATGCACAACGATCCCATTTGGTAAGTTTTTTTCAATTTCACTAGGTATAGGAGGAAATACTCTATCGCCAATAGCTGAGCGCATGGATAGATAATTTCCAGGTCTTTCTTTCAGCGATTCTTCTTTATGCGTAAGTGCGTAACGAACGAGTAGGGAGGAAATGATGATGCCAATTGTGACCCCGATACCGATTGCAATTCTTCTTTCTGTCTTCGTAATACTCATGAAATTTTAATCTATGCTTGGCTTGATGCGAATAGATGAGATAGGGGTAACTGATGCTTCATTCAAGTGCAGAAATTAGAGTTCGATATGAAGAGACCGACCAAATGGGTGTGGTCTATCATGCAAATTACTTCTCATGGTTTGAAGTAGCGAGAGTTGAGCTGCTTGACGCAATTGGATACCCATATGCAAAACTCGAAAAGGATGGATTTATGCTTCCTGTCATCTCATGTGAGGCCAAATTTATTATGCCTGCAAGATTTGACGATAGATTGTCCGTTCAAATTGAAATTAAGGATATGCCTGTGGCTAGTATCAATGCATATTATCGTGTTTTTAATTCCGATTTGCTCTTGGCAACAGGAATGACGAAGCATGCATTCGTGGCGACTTCGGGAAAAGTTGTAAGGCCGCCAAAATCTTTCCTTGAGAAAACTGCAAAGTTTTTCAGTTAAGATTTTCCGAATTGTTTTAAGTATTCCTCTTTTATTTGAGATGAAATCTCATTTGGGCTCTGGTTGTCAGTTTCGATAATATAATCTGCATCTCGGTATGTGTTCTTTCGAGATTGGATTATTTCTTTTATTTCAGCTAATGGATTAGGCACACGAAGCAGAGGTCTAGTTGAGTCATGCTGAATTCTGGCGAAAATACATTCAGGAGATGCCCACAAGCAAACAACCCATCCCTGTTTTTTAAGCAATTTCATCATTCCCGGTTGAATACAAAGTCCCCCTCCGGAGGAAACGACTGCAACCTTGTTTCTCAAAAGGATTTTCTGAACTAGCTCTTTTTCAAGCATCCTAAAGTAAGATTCGCCTCTCTCCTCGAAAATCTTTTCAATAGACATTCCGGTCTTGGATTCAATTTCATTATCGGTATCGATGAAATCAATTAGAAGATCTCGGGCAAGTAACTTGCCCACTGAGCTTTTCCCTGTGCCCATCATGCCGACCAGAAAAATATTCATGGAAGTAAATTTCTTTGGTTTTTTCTCATTGGATTCGTTGTTAAGAATAAGAATTTCTTCTTAAGTGCTTGCGAAGGAATTTTGCTTTGGGATAATAGATTGATGAATAATGACACCGTTATAGTTTCCGTAAAGGGAGTAATGCCAACTTCAAACGGATGTGCAATTTTTTTGGGAAACGAAAATAAAACCTTTGTTATATATGTGGATCCCGTGATTGGGAATGCCATTAATATGACAATCAATCAGGTTAAGAAAGAAAGACCTCTGACGCATGACTTGATTGGTCTTATTCTAAAAGGTTTAGAAACCAAAATCGAAAGGGTTTTGATCAATGACGTTGATGAAGGTACTTTCTTCGCTCGAATTATTTTACAAATGGAAAATGAACTTGGGAAAAAAATCATTGAATTGGATGCTCGACCAAGTGATTCAATTGTTCTTGCCCTCCAGATGAAAAAGTCGATTCATGTTTCCACGAAGGTGATGGATAATGTGGAGGATATGTCCGAAATACTTGAGAGAATCTTACGTAAACAAGACTGATTTACTGGGTTTTCATGATTTCCCTTGGGAAAACTAGACAAAACTCTGGTCCGCCAGCCATAGAATTCGCAGGTGGTTTCATTACTGCATTGGCACCAATGCAGGATGTGACAGGAAGGGATTTTATGCACGTGATCGCTGAGCGAGGACCACCTGATCTTTTTTTTACTGAATTCTTTCGAGTTCATAAGTATTCGAAGCTGGATCCCGGCATCCTAAGTTCAATTACTGAAAACCAAACACAAAAGCCAATTTTTGCACAAGTGATCGGTGAGAATCTGGATGATTTGAAAAGAACCGCTCTGGATTTGCAGAGATATCCTATTTCCGGAGTCGAGTTGAATATGGGATGTCCAGCTCCGAGAGTTTATCGTAAGAATGTTGGCGGTGGATTACTTCGTGAACCTGCCAAAATTAACCAAATTTTAACCGTTTTACGCGAAAGTGTCGAAGGGTGTTTGAGTGTTAAAATGAGATTTGGCTTTGAGGATGATCGTAATTTCGAGGAAATTCTTACTATTTTGGATAAACATCAAATTGATCTTTTGAGTATACATGCAAGAACGGTTAAAGGTGGATATAGGATGAAACCCGAATACTCGTATGTAAAAAAAGCTTCAAGGACACTCAAGTGTCCAGTATTATTGAATGGAAGTGTAGAAAGTTTTGAGGATGCAATAAATTTATCCAAATCGAGTGGAGCTCGGGGTGTTATGATTGGACGTGCGGCAATTAGAAACCCCTGGGTATTTAGACAGATTGGGGAGCATTTGTCGGGTTTGAATGTCTTTAGACCATTGTTTGCTGATCTGTATGAATATTTGATTCACCTGTATGAAATCCTTGATAAACCAAATTTGAATGAGAGGAAAGTTCTGGGCAGAATGAAGAAATTTCTGAATTTTGTTGGATTGGGGGTTGATCCCAAGGGCGAATTCCTTTTTTCGATTAGGCGATCCAATACTCAAAAGGAACTCTTTGAGATTTTTGAGCGTTTTCTTCTCTTAAATGGAAAACGCGAAGAAAAAATGCCCCTTTCACCTTTCTCTGGTTTAGTTGCAAGGCCGAGTTGCGAAGCCTAAAATTCAATTGAGTTTATATTCCTACAGATTGGATTTAATTTACTGGCTTAAGGAATGGTGGCTTCCCATATTGTGCTCCCTATTGAGCTTCTTTTTTTTGTACTTGGCTCAACCGCCAAGACAAGTTCCTGAATGTGCGTATTTTTTCCTTTTGCCTTGCTTCATCTGGTTTCACTTCGAGCCAAGAATAGGAAAAGTACTACCAGTCATTGTTCTGAGTGGTTGGATTTACAATCTATTCTTGGTGGGATGGATGAGGCATGTAAGTCCAAGCGGAATGGTTTTGTCGACCTTCCTTATGTCCTTGTATCACCTGTCTTGGTTTTTGGTTGCTTGGAAATGGATTCCCCTTGCCACAAGAGGGTCCTTTGTTACTAGATTATGGATAATTGTCGGACTTTCCTCACTTTGGGTCCTATTGGAATGGCTTCGTTGTCAATTCACACTGGGGTTTCCTTGGTGCCCTCTATCAGTGACTCAATGGGAAAGACCTGCCCTGTTACAGTTAGTTCCTGTACTTGGGGGGTGGTCGGTTTCTTTTTTTCTAGTAACATTTAATGCCTGCCTTGCTTCATACCTACACCATCTTTTGGTTCGCAGATACAAAGCCGACAAAGGATATCTCAAGTCTTTTTGTCCAGACTTTTACTTTTGCTTGATCTTATTCCTTATTATGCTTTCTCCATTTTGGATTAAATTAGGCCAAAGTGAGGAAAAAACATCGAAGGTCCTATCTGTCGGAGTCTGTCAACCCTATCTTAAGAACAAATGGCAAGGGGAGATGGTTAATTTCCATAAGGATAAATTGTCTAGGCAAACAAGATTTGCCGCCTTGTTGGAACCCGATTTAATTGTCTGGCCAGAAGCTTCGACTCCATATGCTTTAAATTTAGACCGAGCATGGGTGGAAAAATTGGCAACAGAAATCGATACACCAATGCTCGTCGGAGCAGTTATTAAGGAAGATGAAGCTACCTACAATTCTGTTTGTAGAGTTACACCCGAGGGCGGATTGTCTCCCGAATGGTACTGCAAGCGTGTTCTTGTACCTTTTGGTGAGTATGTTCCTTTCCCTTTCAGTTTTTTTTCCGATTTTCGAAGGTTAGTGGGGCCTGTGGGTAATTTCGAAGAGGGAGATACTGTATCTCTTCATGACATATCTTCGAAAACAAGTAATTCTACCTTTAAAATCGGATCATTGATATGTTATGAAGACATTTTTCCTTCCTTAGCCAGAGATACCGCTCTTGCAGGTGCGGAGTTAATCTTCGTGGCGACGAATGACGCTTGGTTTGGAGAGGAGGGATGTGCTGAACAGCATGCCGCCCACTCTGTTTTTCGGGCACTCGAGACAGGGCGTCCCATTCTTCGCTGTGGAAATGCTGGATTATCTGGTTGGATCGATCCGATGGGTAGATTATGGGATATATTGACGGATCAATCTGGAAGTGTTTATTTCGAAGGCGTTAAAGTTGTACCGATTCAAATTAGTGCCTCTTCTGAAACATACTATTTGAAGTATGGTGATTACTTTGTCATCTTTTGTTTGGTTGCGTTAATTTTTGCATCCATTTACATCTTAAAAAGATTGAAAAAGCCAATAATTTAACCTATTAGGCTTTTTTGTTACCAATCCAACACAGTTATCATGGACTCAAGTACAATTGACTACGATCATTTAATCAATCAGATTCAGCGCAATCTACCGACTCTTCCTACGATTGTAAATGAGTTGACGAATATTTTGCAGAATCCAGATTCCTCAACTTTTGCGGTCGAAGAAGTAATGACGTCTGACCAGACCATGACAATGAAGATTTTGCGTGTCGCCAATACTTCATTTTACAGGGGGAGTCGTGAGAGAGTTACCGATGCAAATGAGGCAATCGGTACTCTGGGCTTTGAGAAAATTCGAAATGTTATATTAACCACTTCCGTATTTAAAATGTTCTCAGAGAAGAAGGCAGAGGAACAATTTAGTCTTGAAGGATTGTGGAAGCATAGCTTGGGAGTTGCTGCAGCGAGCAGAACAATTGCGAACTATCTTGGGCGACCTTGGCATGAAAGAGCCTACACATGCGGACTGGTTCATGATATCGGTAAAGTGGCTAGGTATAAGCTTGATGAAAATGATAAAACTAAATTTTTCCTTAAAGACTCACAGGTAGCCTTGGATAAGAAAATTAACATGTTCAAAGCCGAACTTATTAATCAGAGTCCAAGGCATGATTACCTTGGGTATCTAATTTGCAAGCATTGGGGCTTATCAACATATGTTGAAAATGTAGTGCGTTGGCATCATGAACCGAACCCAGAGAAAAGAAAAAAAGTACTCTCTGAAGAGGCAGGTGAAGTGATTGACTTGGTTATTATTGCGAACTGGGCTGTAAATCACTTAAAGTTTGGTTTTGGTGGTCACAATAACCCTGACACTCCTTCTGATGCTTTGTTTGCGCGGCTTAACATTTACAGCCCCCAAATTGACGATTTATTAAAGCAGATTTCTTCGGAGTTGGAGTTGACCGAAGATTTTTGCGGCATGCTTGACGAAAATTCTGCGATATAAGTTTTCGTCTCTAAATTTACATTTCAATTCCAAGTATTCTGTCTTGGAGTTAGATATTCCATACTATTGGCTTGCTATTTACTCGTGGTCGTTCATTCAAATAAATATTAACAATTTCCACAAAATTTAATCACATAATTATGTCTACAAAAATTGGAATTAATGGTTTCGGCCGTATCGGTCGTTTAGTTTTTCGCGCTCTTGTCGATCAAGGTTTGCTCGGCAAGGATTTCGAGGTGGTTGCCATCAATGACTTAGTCCCCTCGGATAATCTAGCTTATCTTCTTAAATATGACTCCACACAAGGGCGATTTGACGGAACCGTAGAGGCACCTACGCCAGATAGTCTTGTCGTTAATGGGCATTCAATCAAATGTCTCGCGGTTCGTGAAGGCCCATCGGCACTTCCATGGGGGGAGTTAGGAGTTGATATTGTGATAGAGTCCACAGGCCTTTTCGTGCAAAAAGAAGCTGCTGAAGGTCATTTGCAAGCTGGTGCAAAGAAGGTAATTATTTCGGCTCCTGCAAAAGGTGACGTCAAAACGATTGTTCTTGGAGTAAATGATGAAGAATTAGGTTCAGATGACAATGTTGTCTCTAATGCCTCTTGTACAACAAACTGCTTAGCCCCCATGGTAAAGGTCGTGTTAGAGAATTTCGGGATAGCTGAAGGTTTGATGACTACTGTGCACAGTTATACGGCAACTCAAAAACCTGTAGATGGTCCATCAGTTAAGGATTGGAAGGGTGGAAGAGGGGCTGCTATCAACATTATCCCATCCTCAACTGGAGCAGCAAAAGCAGTAGGTCTTGTTTTGCCTGAAGTTCAGGGAAAACTTACTGGTATGGCTTTTCGCGTTCCAACTCCCACTGTTTCAGTTGTTGATTTAACAGTTAAGACAGAGCGTCCAACTTCATATGAGGAAATATGCCAAAAAATGAAGGAAGCTTCACAAGGAGCCTTAAGTGGAATTCTTGAGTATACGGAGGATGAGGTAGTATCTGCCGATTTCATTCATTGCCCAGCTTCCTCGATTTTTGACGCTGGTTCTGGTATTGGATTGAGTGATACATTCTTCAAATTAGTTTCCTGGTATGACAACGAATGGGGATACAGCAATCGCTGTGTTGATCTATTAAAGAGAGTGGCAGGTCATCTGTAAGGCTGAATTTATAAACATCCTGTAGGAATTTATTTCCTGAGGGTAAATTTATTATGTCTGTAGTCAAAACAATCGACGATTTATCTTTGAGCGGGAAACGGGTTCTTGTTCGGGTTGACTTTAATGTACCTTTGGATGCTGATGGCTCGGTTACTGATGAAACTCGAATCGATGCCGCCATCCCAACTATCGAGGAACTTCGCAAGCAAGGAGCCAAAGTTATTCTCGTTAGTCATTTGGGGCGACCCAAAGGACAACGAAATTCTTCAATGAGCCTTGCTCCGGTTGGGCCAATCTTGGCCGATAAGTTAGGAGCTCCTGTTACCTTTCTTGATGAATGTGTGGGCGAGGATGTTGAGGAAGCAGTTTCGAATCTTCAAGACGGTCAAGTTGTTTTGTTGGAAAACTTACGGTTTCATCAAGGAGAAACAGATAATGATTCTTCTTTCTCAGCTCAACTCTCCAACTTGGCCGAAGTATTTGTTAATGATGCATTTGGAACTGCTCATCGTGCTCATGCCTCTACTTTTGGTGTTGCAAATCTTCTTGAGGAAAAAGTTTCAGGCTATTTAATTGCGAAGGAGTTAGAGTTTCTCGGGGAAAAGACCGACTCGCCAGAGCGACCATTTGCAGTTATTTTAGGCGGTGCAAAGGTAAGCGATAAGATTACCGTAATTGATAAACTTATCGAAAAGGCAGATGTAATCATTATCGGAGGAGCAATGGCCTACACATTCGCTCTCGCCAATGGTCTAGAGGTTGGCGACAGTTTATGTGAACCGGATAAAGTGGAGTTGGCAAAGAAAGCATTAGAAAAAGCAAAAGAGCGAGGTGTACGTTTTCTTCTACCGGTAGATACCCTCATTACTAACAGTCTTGATTTTGACAATAAATCCATAGGGAATAGCCAAATCGTAGAAGGTGATATTCCTGCTGGATGGGAAGGCGTTGATATTGGACCTCGAACAATTGAGCTCTATAAGAATGCCATTTCTGACGCTCAAACAATTCTTTGGAATGGACCAATGGGCGTTTTCGAGATCGCCGAATCGAGTAATGGGACCTTTGCTATGGCTGAAGCCGTGGCAATGAGCTCTGCAATATCAATTATTGGTGGTGGAGATAGTGTTAAAGCTATTAATCGTAGTGGATTCTCTGATGATGTTTCCTTTATGAGTACAGGGGGAGGCGCTTCACTTGAGTTTCTCGAAGGTAAGGAACTCCCCGGAGTTGCCGTACTTGACACTAAGTAAATTTTAACTAACACCAGCTATGTCTAGAAAATATTTGATTGCCGGAAACTGGAAAATGAATGTGACTGCTTCCGAATCGGATGATTTAGTTACAGAAATCAATTCCATTGTTGGTCGCCAGACTCAAGTTCAGGTCTGTATTTGTCCCCCATTCACATCCCTTCATAGAGCATCTGTTCTAGTCGAACAATCGGAAGTGTCTTTAGGGGCCCAGAATATGTCTCCTGAGCCTTCAGGCGCATTTACCGGTGAGATTTCGGCTGAAATGCTAAGAGATTTATATGTTTCATATGTGATATTGGGGCATAGTGAAAGAAGGCAATTTTTCGGCGAGACGAATGACTCAATAAATCGAAAAGTTTTGGCGGCTGCTCAAAACAATTTAAAACCAATCTATTGTATTGGTGAGACGCTCGAAGAACGAGAAGATGGTAAAACTCTAGATGTAGTGCAAGAGCAAGTGAGGAAGGGTTTGGCTAATTTCCCCTCTGGAGAAGTGGAGAATTTGATTTTGGCTTATGAACCTGTTTGGGCGATCGGTACAGGGAAAACCGCAACCGACGAAATGGCACAAGAAGTACACGCCTATGTCAGGCAAATATTGGTTGAGATTTTTGGAGATATTGCTGCTTCAGGTATCCGCATCCTTTATGGCGGTTCAATGAAACCTGATAATGCTTCTGGTTTGTTAGCGCAACCCGATGTCGATGGTGGCTTGATTGGTGGAGCCTCCCTAAATGCGAAATCTTTTTGCTCCATTGTGGAGCATGCATTGGAAGCATAGGGTAGCTCTTTTAAGCTATCTTATATTTGGAGTTCTGCCAGATATTGCAGGATTCTGCTTAAATGCTCTTTGGGTTTTACCCTCTGGTAGGTTTTTAGAATTATCCCGTCTTTTCCAATAATGAAGGTGGTTCGGTGAATGCCTTCGAAAGTTTTTCCCATAAATTTCTTTTCTCCCCAAACGCCATATGATTTGGCTAATATATTTTGTTCGTCCATGAGCAAGGGAAAAGGTAGTGAAAGCTTGGAGCGAAATTTTTGGTGCGATTTCTCGGAATCTCCTGAGACACCAAAGATCAATAGAGGCATGTTGGATAGTTTTTGGTAATTATCTCTTAAGTCGCAAGCTTGCAATGTGCACCCCGGTGTGTTGTCTCGTGGATAAAAGTAGAGGATTATATGGCTCTTTTTCTTGATTTCCTTACTATCAATTAAGTTTCCAGATTCGTCATTAACTGAGAAATCTGGCGCTCGCTTTCCTTCGGTTATGGGGTTGGCCTTAATCATTAGATAATTTGGCAGCAAAAGTTGCTGTTTTTCCGACTCGAGCAACTAAATCAAGGCAGAGAATTTTTGTTATCTGTTCTTCTTGATTTAACCGTATCGATTTCGTTCCAGGGAGCACAAATTTAATCATTCCGTCTTTTTTTATAATCTTCTTGGCTTCTTTTAAAAAATTTTCGCTTAATCCGAGCTTCCCTATCTTTAAGTCAACGGGTCTTACCTTAGCCTTCGATTTCAAAAGTCTCTTTTCTCGCCCGTTCATAAAAATTCTTATCTTGCGAAACTTACTTAAGTTGGTTGATGAAGTCTACAATGGAAGCACTATCGGAGGAAGGGTTTACCTTATCGTTCTTGTATAAAATCTTACCGTTTTTACCAATCAAGAAGGTCCATCGTTTAGCCGTGACTCCGCGTTGAAGTGAAAATCTTTCCCCTGAAATAAATTTACGTATTTCTCCGCCCTTACTCAAGGGGACACCAAAAGCTTTCGCAGTCTTACCTTCCGGATCAGATAAAAGGCTGAAGGTTAGACCTTCGGATTTCTTAAATAGACTTAAGTTCTTGGGGTAATCTCCGCTGATGCCGACAACCTGAACATCTTGTTCTGCCAATTCGTTAAAGGAATCTTGGTATGCACAGGCTTGCTTTGTACAACCACCTGTCATAGCAGCTGGGTAAAAGAAAACAACCAAGTTCTTCTTGCCTAAAAGTGGGGAGGATTTCCATTTTTTGCCAGATTCGTCCAAAAGGCTAATGCTTGGAGCGTTGTCACCAACATTCACGCCATATGAGATGCTGGCAGTCGTCATAAAGATCAAAAATATATTACGGAAGATATTATTCATTATCATGAGATAACGGTTAGGGTTGATATAAACAATCACATATCTTACTCACCATGGAATTAGCATACCGTCTTCACCTAAGAAAATTCCCGTTTGAGTGGAGTCGAGTCCTTCAATTTTATCCAGAAACAAGCTTACGGATTGGTTTACTGAATATTTTGCATCTTCTCCTCCCATTTCAGTTCTAACCCAACCTGGGCTAATTGAGATCACGCGGATTTCATGTATAGAAAGATCGATAGATGCTTGTTTGGTAAGCATGTTTAGAGCGGCTTTGGAGCACTGATAAGCAATTGCTCCTCCCAATTGAGTTTCTCCTCGCAGGCTGATCGAACCAAGCCTAGACGAAAGGTTAACGATTAAAGGATCTTGGCTTCTTTTTAAGCAATCGGTCGATTCTTTGATCACTCGTAATGGACCAATCACATTAGTTTCATAGATTTGCTGCATCGAATCTATTTGTATCTTTTCCATAGGCGACCAATCGAGAATCCCGGCGTTATTAAAGAGCAAGTCGATTTTTGTCCTGGAAGCATTTAATCTGGAAAAAAGGCTGTGAACCGAAGAACAGGAATTAACATCCATTTCCATTACCTTCAAATTCGGATTTTCTTCCGATAGGCTTAATAGTTTTTTGATGTCTGAATTTTTGCGATGAGTTGCAACTACTTCATATTTCATGTCTAAGCATTGCTTTACTAATTCTAGTCCAATTCCACGATTAGCTCCCGTTATGAATACATTTTTCATTTCTATTAGATAATGCAAACTAGATTGCACGACAAGTTAATCACCCTTTACGCTTTATTCATCAACTTATTTAGGGTTTTATAATCTTCAGTATGAAATTTCGGAAGTTGGGTAAATCTGATTTGATTCTAAGTGAAATCGGTCTGGGTACTTGGGCCATAGGAGGTGGCGACTGGGGTATGGGTTGGGGAGATCAAACCAAGTCGGATTCAAAATCTGCAATTTTCGAGGCGCTTGAGAGTGGCGTTAATTGGATAGATACAGCCCACGCGTACGGATTTGGCTTGGCTGAAGAAGTTGTTGGTGAGGTTGTTTCAGAGTGGAAGGACGAGGTGATTGTGGCAACAAAATGCGGCGTTTTGCCACAATCGGATCTTACTCCAAGAAGATATATATCTCCAAGTTCAATTCGCGATGAGATTGAGGGTTCATTATCGCGTCTGAAAGTCGATAGAATTGATCTTTATCAAATTCATTGGCCTACTCCCCTAGAGAACTTACGGGATTCCTGGGAGTCGATGGTTCAGTTGCAAAGAGAAGGAAAGGTAAGATGCATTGGGGTATGCAATTGCTCTATAAATGAGTTTAATGAAATAGGAGAAATAGACCATTTGGTCTCAAATCAGCCCATGTATAGTATGCTTGAACAAACTATTGAGGACGATCTGCTAGATTGGTCTTCCGCGCATTCAGTTGGAATCTTAGCCTATAGTCCCATGCATTCTGGATTGCTTACGGGGAAGGTTTCAGCTGCCTGGCTCAATTCTTTACCTCAGAACGACTGGAGGAAACATAAAGTTGATCATCCAGCCGTTAAGCACTTACATCAAGGTCAAGGAATGAGTCGATTCCTGGAGTTGCAAGATGAATTACGGGAAATAGCATCTTCGAATGATCGTAATATAGCTCAGTTAGCGGTTTCTTGGGTTCTAAGGAAGCAGGAAATTACTTCCGCCATTGTTGGTGCCCGTAGATCGGGTCAGATATACGATGCAATTGAAGCTGTAAATAAGCCCTTAAGCAGAGAAGAAGATACCTTAATCAATCAAGCAATTTGCAAGTATATGTCTAAAGAAAATGACTGAAAAAAGTAATGAAACTTCGGCCAAAAGGCCTTCGCGTTCGAATAAGGATATTTCCTCTAACGATTCATCTACCTCTGATCCTCAGCGACCTAGGAAAGAGAGTAGAAAGCCTCGTTCCTCTGGCCCAAAAGTAAAAAGAAGGGCTGGCGGAAGAGAGACAAATCAGATTATTCGGGACAGGGTGGAGCCAACAGTAAAGTACATAAGTGAACTCAAAGGAAAACGAAAAATCATTGGACTGACGGCGTACGATGCGATTTTGGGATCTGCGGTTTCTCAAGCAGGTGTAGACTTTATATTAGTCGGTGATTCTCTTGGAACAACACTTCTGGGGTATGCGACCACAATTAACGTTACGCTGGAGGACATGATCCGGCATACCGCCGCTGTCAGGAGGAGTAATCCTAAATGCTTACTTGTGGCAGATCTTCCATTTGGAGAGGCTAGTTTTTCTTTTGATCGATTGCTGGAGTCATCTCGTCGATTGATGCAGGAAGGAGGTGCGGATGCGGTAAAAATAGAAGGTGGTAGAGATGTCGCCGAAGATGTGGAGAAATTGGTGGCAACTGGCATTCCCGTTTTGGGACACATTGGCTTACTTCCTCAAACGGTCAAAGCGATTGGCGGTTACAGGAAATTTGGAGATTCGAGAGAAGAAGCTGAGGCTCTCTATACCGATGCTATTACATTGGAGGATGCAGGTTGTTTTGCAATTATAGCCGAAATGGTCGTGGATACGGTAGCCGCCAATTTGAGCAAGCAGATTCTTCCTCCATTGATAGGTATTGGCAGTGGACAGGATTGTGATGGTCAAATTCTAGTTACCACTGATCTTTTGGGTTGGTCTTTTGGTTCAATTCCTAAATTCGTAAAGCCTTACGCAAACTTAAATAAGGTGGTGGCTGACGCATTGAGTCGTTATGTCAAGGACCTCAGCAGCTAAGAATCTGAAGTCATGAATTTTTGTATCGTTGGAGCGGGTGCCTGGGGAACTGCAGTTGCTCAGTATCTTGCTAACTTGGGGCATATCGTAACCCTTTTGCCCCGGAGAATGGAACATGCCTTGACGCTTTCAAGCCTTCGAGTCAATGAAGACTACTTACCAGGTTTGAGGTTTCACGAAGATATGCAAATTGGCCATTCTATCCGTCCATCTGTCCTCGAGTGTGATTATCTTTTTCTGGCTTCCCCGTCTCACGCATTAAGAGCTTCTTGCCGTGCCATAATTCCATTTAGAGACGAAGCTAAAGAATTAAAGGGAGGAATTGCTCTATGTAAGGGATTGGAGCCATCCACCAATAAGTTTCCGCACGAAATTATTCAGGAAGAATTGGGCCCCGGTTTTTCTTGCGGATATCTTACGGGGCCAAGTCATGCTCATGATGTTGCCGTTGGTAAGCCTGCAGCTATGGTTCTTGCCTCAAACGGCGGAGAGGAGCGACTTTTATCCTTGCAGAACGCAATCCATTCAAAGACATTGAGGATTTACCGATCTAATGACCTTATGGGTGTGGCTCTAGGTAGTTGCTTGAAAAACGTTTACGCAATTGCAGCCGGATTATCGGATGGACTAGGTCTTGGTGATAATGCAAGAGCTGCTCTTTTGACGAGAAGCATGAGCGAAATGATGGCTTTAGGGCAAGCTTGTGGAGGCAGGAGCGAGACTTTTATGGGTTTAAGTGGTTTTGGTGATCTTATTGGCACTTGCATGGGTGACTGGAGTAGAAATAGGAATTTTGGGTTAGATTTGGCAAAAGGTCATAAGGCTAGGGAAATCATTGCTTCACAAAAGACGATTGTGGAGGGATTTGGAGCGACTTCATGTTTTTTAGAGAAGTCGCGTAAGCTTTCCATTGAGATGCCAATTTTGCAGGAGGTATACGCGATTCTACATGAGGACAAGGATCCTGGATCAGCGATTCTCGATCTTATGTCCCGTGATGTTCGAGCGGAAGATGACATAACATCTGAGTTGCCATCTAATTGAATCGCAACATGCTGATCGTGTGAACACATCATCACGGCCTAGAGTAACAGCACCATTTGCAGAAAAAAAAGTACTTCTGCATTCATGTTGTGCTCCTTGCGAGGGAGAAGTGTTAGAGACTTTACTCGAATCCGAAATCACTCCCACTGTCTTTTTTTATAATCCAAACATACATCCTAAACGTGAATATGAGATTAGGAAAAGTGAAGACAAGAGGTTCTGTGATAAGTTGAAAGTTGAACATATTGATGTTGATTACGATGTGATGAATTGGTTTGACCGAGTAAAGGGGTTGGAGTGGGAGCCAGAAAGAGGAGCTCGCTGTACCCAATGCTTCGATATGAGATTCGAGCGAACTGCCTTGTATGCATTTGAGAATGATTTTCGTGTATTCTCTAGTAGCCTTGGAATATCAAGATGGAAGAATATGAAGCAAATTAGTGGATGTGGTGAAAGAGCTGCGGCAAGATATGAGAATTTGACTTATTGGACATACAACTGGCGAAAATCAGGTGGGTCGCACAGAATGATTGAGATTTCAAAAAGGGAAGGTTTTTATCAACAGGAATATTGCGGTTGTGTTTTTTCGTTAAGGGATACGAATAAATGGCGGGCTTCACAAGGGAGAGAAAAAATTGCTATAGGTCAATCCTTCTACGAGCAAAAAAACAAAAACTGAGCTGAATTTATTTTTTAATTTAAAAAATGGCAGAAAACTCTAAGGAACTTAAAAATGATTTGGGAAACTCTTAGATCTGAAGCGTTAAAAGTTGCTGAGAAAGAAAGGATTCTAGCCAAGATTCTCAATGAATTTGTTCTTGAGAGGGACAATTTGGAAGATGCTTTGAGTTGGAGGCTATCTTCAAGGCTAGCTAAAGGTTCGGTTCCCGAAAATGATCTTAGGGATTTGTTTCGCAAAACCCTTTCTGATTCAAGCGAATCAATGAACTCAATAGAGTCAGATCTAATTGCAGTTCGGGAGAGAGATCCCGCCTGTAATAATCACCTTAGTCCTTTCTTATACTTTAAGGGCTTTCAGGCACTTTGTGCCTATCGTATTGGGCATGCCTTATGGATAGAGGGGCGTGAAGAAATCGCTCTATACCTACAGAGTCTTGTTTCCGTAGTTTATTCAGTAGACATACATCCTGCGGCAAAGTTTGGGCATGGAATTCTATTAGATCATGCAACCAGTTTTGTTGCTGGGGAGACGACGGTTATTGAAAATGATGTCTCCATTCTTCATGAGGTTACTCTGGGGGGAACAGGTAAGGATCGTGGTGATAGGCATCCCAAAGTCCGTTCTGGTGTCCTGATCGGTGCGGGTGCAAAGATTTTGGGTAATGTGGAAATTGGAGAGGGTGCTAGAGTCGGAGCTAGTAGTGTTGTTCTTTCTGATGTTCCGCCGCGAGTTTCCGTAGCAGGTGTCCCGTCGAGGGTAGTTGGTGAGTATGCGACTGAATCTCTACCTTCTCACAAGATGGATCATTCTATGGAAAGTCTTAAAGAATACGAGTCCGGTGGTGGTATTTAGATGAAAGTTTAAAGTATTATATATTTTTTAAGTTACTGAACAAAATGGAAGATAAGAAAAATGCACAAATGCCCCAACCGAATAAAAAGGACCCGAGTGATGGTCTACAGTCAAAAACGGTTGAGGATTTGGAAGTAAAAGATGCCCAATTAATTTTTCAATCGGTATGGCATGAATTGGAAGAGGAAGTCGGAGTGGAAAATCTTCGATTTCCTGCAGAGATTTTCTGGCTCAATGGAGCTCCCGGTGCTGGTAAAGGTACGCAGACCGCTTTTATTATGGAGTTTCGAGATCTAACGGAAAAACCGATTATAGTTAGCGAGTTACTGAAATCCCCTGAGGCAAGAAAAAAGATTGATGCGGGTTTGCTTGCTGGTGATCGTGAAGTCACGAAAATTGTTCTTCGCAGCTTATTGGATCCGATTTATGAGAGTGGTGCGATTGTGGATGGATATCCCCGAACCAAAACCCAAGTCGAATGTCTGAAGTTTTTTCATACACGATTGAGTGAATTGCGAAGTAAGTACTTGGGGACCTTTCAAGAATCTCAATTCCCCAAGCCAAGATTTCATATTATCATGCTCTTTATTGATGAGGATGAAAGTGTTCGCAGGCAACTTCTTAGAGGACAGCGATCAATTGCTCACAATTCTGAAGTTGAAGCATCAGGAGTGGGAGAGAAGTGGGAAGTACGCACAACAGATTTAGACGAAGATGCGGCTCATCGCAGATACAAAACCTTTAAGGAATCAACTTATGATTCTCTGACGACTCTTCGAGAAGTTTTTCATTATCACTTCATAAATGCGCATGGTACGGTTATAGAGGTTCAGCAAAGAATTATTCGAGAGTTGAAATACCAGAGCTCCCTTGAATTAGATGAAGCTACCTACGACCGCATTTCTTCAATACCTCTTGCGGAGAAACTATCTCTGCATGCACGCCAATTACTAGTTCATCGATTGGACTCCTACGAAAAGTTCCACTCGGAATTGTTTGAGTGCGTTGTTGATTTGATAAAAACTAAATTTATTCCGATTGTTGAAAAGCATTCTATTTCAGGACTTGCGTACATTAACTCAGAAGATTCTGCACTCGATGATCCATTGGCGATTGCTATGTTGATTGATGTATTTACGGAACGTGGTTTTACTGCCGTGGTCGATATCCGTAAAATGGAAGTACCTTCAAGAATTGATCCTAAAACCTACGAAATAATTAATCGGGTTAAAAAAATATTTAGGGTTCGTGTTAACTTTGATGGGTCTAAGATTCGTAGAGGCATATAAATTCAAAATTTCTTATGGATACAAGATACCAAACTCTTGCCGAAAATATTGTTTCGCACTCGATAAGTCTCAAGCAAGGAGAAAAAGTTTTTCTTCATTCGTTTGATGTTCCCGATGAAATGCTTCTTGCTTTGATTCGTGCTGTTCGTGCCCATGGAGGAATTCCTTTCGCTCAAGTTCAGCACGCAAGAATTGATCGGGAGTTGATCAAGGAGGGCGCCGAAATTCAATTTGAGACTTCTCTAGAGTGGGGCTTGCAACGAATGAAGAAGATGGATGCATATGTGGCTTTGCGTGGTTCCAGTAATGTTTTTGAGAATTCGGACCTTTCTTCAGAAGATTTACAGCGGGCCATGAAAATTCATAAGCCTATTCTGGATTGGCGAGTTAAAGAGACAAAATGGTGTGTGTTGAGATGGCCAACCCCCTCTATGGCTCAACAGGCGAAAATGAGCACGGAGGCTTTTGAGGATTTTTACTTTGATGCTTGTTGTATGGATTATTCGAGAATGTCATCGGGTATGGAAGCTCTTGCATCGCGCATGCGAGCCGCTGATAAGGTTCAAATTATTGGACCTGATACGGATTTGAGATTTTCAATTGAAGGGATCGATGCGATTGCGTGTGGAGGCACCCATAACATTCCTGATGGGGAGGTTTTTTCCTGTCCTGTAAAAGATAGTGTTGAGGGTTTTGTTTCTTTTAATGCCGATACGATTTATCAGGGCACCTCTTTTTCTGGTGTTAAGTTGGAGTTTGAAAATGGTAAAATTGTCAAGGCCACCTCTGCGAGTAATGAGGATAAGCTAAATGGAATACTCGATTCCGACCCAGGAGCTCGTTACATTGGTGAGTTTGCAATTGCTTTTAATCCAATGATCAGGGAACCAATGCTTGATATTCTATTTGATGAAAAAATTTCTGGTTCATTTCATTTTACTCCTGGCCAAGCATACGAAGAAGCGGATAATGGAAATAAGTCGCAAGTTCATTGGGATATGGTTTCCATTCAGCGAGCTGATTGGGGGGGAGGGAGTATTTTATTTGATGGTGAGCTCATTCGAAAAGATGGAATGTTCGTGCCAGAGGATTTACACAAGCTTAATCCGAACTTTCTTCTTTCAGACTGACTTTAACTTTTTATCGCTATGAATAATTCGGTGATTCGAGAATTTATTCATGCTCTCCCGAAAACTGAAACCCATCTACACCTAGAAGGTGCTTTGCCATGGGAACTCCTAATGGAGATGGATCCAGTAAAGTTCACGGAGAATCCGTATTTTCATGATGAATCATTTAGGTATGAAAGTTTTGAACAATTTGAGTCCATTTTGATAGATCATGCACTGGCGTTTTTCAAGTCTGCAGACTCTTACTACGAGGCCTCGAAATTAATCTTTGAGAAACAACTTGCCCAGAATGTTCGTTATACTGAAATTAGTTTTCATGCTGGTATGATTGAGTTTCTCAAAATACCTGGAGAGGAAATCATTGATGCGATTCTTTCTGCTATTCCCGATTCTTTAGAAGTCCGAGTTTTTCTCGGAATTAGCCGCAATGCATACACGGAATATCTTGGGCCAATTCTTGAAGAGGCATTGGTAAAATGGGATGGTCTTTCAGGGATTGATCTGCACGGTCTAGAGAGTATCCCAATGCAGAAATGGACTAAGCCTTTCTGGTTGCATGCTGGTCAATGTGGTAAAACTCTTAAGGCTCACGCAGGTGAATTTGGTCCTTCGAGCAATGTTGCTTTTTCAGTTTTTGAATTAGGAGTACGTAGAATTCAGCATGGGGTAAGGGCAATGGATGACCCGAAGTTGCTTCAAAAGTTGGTTGATCTAGGTGTGGCAATAGATATGTGCCCCATAAGCAACTACCGACTTAAAGTTGTAGATCGATTGATCGATCACCCTCTTAAGAAGTTTTTAGACCTGGGGATTCGGTGTACTGTAAGTACGGATGATCCACTTTCCTTTGGAAATAACCTGGAGATGGAATATGATACTTGCGTTAAGCAAATGGGGTGTCTCCCATCAGATTTAAGGAAAATTGCCTTAAATGGTTTTGAGGTCGCGGATATAGATTCTCACATGAGACGCCAGTTATTGAATGATGTTCAAGTATGTTTCGATCATTTTTTTCCGGAAAAATGAAAAAAACACACTTTCAAGTTCCAGCTGGGGTAGTGGGTAGGATCGATAAAGTTTTAGCTGATTCTTTTCCCGACTTTAGTAGAAGCCATATCAAGCGTGCGATTGAAGAGGGGAGGGTTTTATCAATGGAAGGTTCCTCCGTAAACCCAAAAACAAAGGTATCTTCATCCGATGAATTCTGGGTTGATCTATCAAGACCACAAGTTGAATCTCTTAGGCCATACAAGTATCCATTGAAAATTCTTTTTGAGAATGACTCTTTGATTGTTCTGGATAAAGACCCCGGAATGGTTGTACATCCTGGAGACGGTACAGGCGATGATACTCTAGTGCACGCTTTACTCCACCATTGCCCTGGTGAGGTTTGCCCGGTAGGTTCTCCAGAGCGTCCTGGTGTTGTTCATCGCCTTGATAAGGATACAAGCGGAGTTATGGTTGTGGCAAAAACAGAGTCGGCATATTTTGATTTGGTTGATCAATTTTCGGAGAGAAAAACCGAAAAGAGATACATTGCATTGGTTGCAGGTAAAATGATACTTGATTCAGGTCGGTTTGATGGACCAATAGGTCGTCATCCTAAAAATAGGGTCAAGATGACTGTCAGGGATGATGGGAAAGAAGCGAGAACCGACTGGAAAGTAACTAAGAGGTTTAAGGAGGGTTTAACCTTGATTGAATGCATTATCCACTCCGGGAGGACCCACCAAATTAGAGTTCACTTTGCAAATGCCGGTTATCCACTCGTTGGTGACATTACATATGGATTTAAGCCGTCTAGGTATTCAAAGTTGGACTCTACTAGAGTTCTTCTGCATGCGACTAGATTGATTTTTAAGATGCCAGATAGTGAAGAGCTAAGAGATTTTCATGCTCCTTTGCCTCAAGATTTTCTGCTGGTCATAAATTCACTTCGGGAAATCTGAAAAGATATTCACTTCAATTATTTCGAGCTTTCTTCTAGATCACGAGTGATAGTTTCGTAAGCGTCATCAGTATCATCTATAATTTTGAATAGCGACAGATCTTCCGCGGAAATTACTCCCCACTCCACGAAATTATTGAAATTGATCAACCCTTCCCAGAAATCACGACCGATAAGGTATATGGGCACTTTTTTCTGCAATTTGCCTGTTTGAATGAGTGTTAGAGTTTCAAATAACTCGTCCATTGTACCAAATCCACCAGGGAAAACCACTACGGCTTTTGCATGATATAGAAAGTAAAATTTTCTAATAAAGAAATAATGAAATTCGAAAGATAGTTCTGGGGATGCGTACTGATTCACTCCCTGTTCAAAAGGGAGGCTAATTCCAAGTGCAATTGATTCGGTTGAAGCTTTATGAGCACCTCTGTTCGCGGCCTCCATCATTCCGGGCCCACCACCCGAGCATATATAATATTTGCTTTTGTTGTTTTGGCTCCAAGATGCAAGTTTTTCTGCCAAAATGACTGCCCAGTCGTAATATTCCGATAGCTTTAAAATGTATTTCGCTTTGAGAATATCAGTTTCTTTTGCATCTTTTGAATTTAGTAGATTGTTTAAATCTTCTTGAGCTTCAATCTTGGGTTTGGATCTTGCTGAACCGAAGAAAACAATGGTGTTTTTAATCTCGTTTTGAGCCATGCGGGTAGCTGGTTCCATCAATTCGCAAAGAACTCTAATAGGACGTGCGTCATGACTATTAAGAAATTCTAGGTTCTCATAGGACTTATTTGGCTGATTGGTCATATTTCTATTTTTGGAACTCTTTTAGGGAAATGAAAAGAGCAAAGATAAAAAAATGTATTTTTCGCTAAAGTGATCTAATGGATGGTCGATTATAGGTTTTGTCACAAGGATGTGACCCATAATCATTGATTCGATCCACAGGAGGTAGATCGGAATCGCAATTCAGTCTTTTTCTAAAGACTAAAGAAATATATATTGTGATCCATTTTACCAAGTACCTAGAAAATTGTCGATTGTCTCAGATTGAAGAATCTAATGAACTGGAGTCAGATAAAGAAGCAAATATCATTCCCTTCGCTCTGGAAAGTGAGCTTGTCCCTTGTACAAATGAACGCATAGGGAAACTGGTCGATCGCTTAATGGCGATGCCCGAACCAGAACCTGACTCTACAATGTCGTTGCCAATTCAAGATAGCGAAGAACTGACGGATATAGTTTTGGAAAAGATTGCTTCTCGAGTTTTGTCTTCTGGTAATTAATTGATCTTAAGTTTTTTGGGAACTACAAAATCGAGCAAATTTCCAGTTCCAACTTCGATCTCACTCCAGCATTCTTTGTTAAATTGAAGAATAGCTAAACCTGCAGTAGGAATATTGGGAATGTCGGAGTTAGTTAAATAATTTACTAAGTGAGTAATCATTGGATTGTGAAAAACGAGTCCAACTGATTCAAGAGTATCTTCAATATGATTAATTAAATCAAGAATTTCAGATGTATTCCCTTCATATAATTTGACTTTTTCTTCAATATTGGAAGGAGATTTCCAATTTTCTTGAATCGCTCGAGCAGTCGAAATTGCCCTTAAAGCAGGAGAACTGAAGATTATTTCTGCTTTTTCAGCTCTATGGGCTAGATATTTTCCCATTCTCGGTGCATCATAATTTCCCCTATCATTGAGAGGTCTTTCGATATCCTTTAATTCATGATTGCTCCAACTAGATTTTGCATGTCTTATTAGATAAAGTTTTTTCATCAACCAAAATTTAGCACGATGAATATCAAATTACGAATCCACCTTTCGAGTATCCTGTCGATAATTCTATGTATGGTACTCTTGAGTTGCTCTAATGATGGAAATACAGGCGACTCGAATTCAGATGTGGTCATCCTTGATAATAATAACTCTGAATCATCAATCTTGCCGGCTGTCCATCCACGCTTTTCTTCCAGTGACAGAAATCAAAACGACATCCTTGAGGATTTTGAGAAACCTCTCTGGACATACCCAAGCATAAAAAGCGAAGAGTCATTTAGATCGGCGGAAGGAGTTTTATTCAGGAAAGGAATTGATGAACCTTTCACTGGAAGAGTTGTAGAACGATCTCCAAAAGGTGCAGTGATACTGGAAGCATCTTATTTAGATGGTTTGCCGCATGGACAGCAAGTCAGAAGGTTTCCTGATGGTAGTCCAGCACTGAAGGCGATTTTTGACCGTGGGGTGCTATCTGGAGTGAAGACACGTTGGTGGGCGAACGGGGAGATCAGAGAAGAGGAATACTGGAGTAATGGAGAGTTTCGAGGAAGAAGACTTTGGGATGATCAAGGCCGATTGCTTAAGGAAGAGATGATTCCAGGGAATTAGAAAGCTTTTTTTTCGATCTCAATGACTTGATCAAGATAATTCCCAAAATCTCCAATTCTTATAACGGATAGGTTGTCGAAAACTTCTCTCTTTTCAATGTCCCGCAAGTGAAGAAAGAGTTCATCTGACAGATCATCTGGAGTCACTAAAACAAGATATTTGGATCTTAGTCGAAAATTTGTATCGCTCAAGATGCGGACTATTTCAGTATCTTCTTTCTCGCTCCAGGAATTACGAACTTCTATTCCGAGGTTAAAGCGGGGGACCCAAAGATCTGTTTCTCCAACGGAAAATCTTTTTTGTATTTCAAGTTTCCTTAAAGTCAATTTGTGTTCGCATATATGAATCAAGTCCATAATCGACGCGGATAGACTCATGAGTGATTCTTTCTCTTTTGCGACCAAAGCGGATAGGTATGCAATTAGGTCTCCGCGATGGAGCATTTGCATTCTTTCCAGAGCAAAGGCTCTCAATTTGGGCTCGGGGAAGAGAGCATTTAGGGACAGGCTGACATTTTGCGGAAACCCGCTTTGCGTATTCTTCCTCTCCTCATCGCGAATAACGGCATCTATATCCTCAGGAAAGACTATCGGATGTACGCGCAGATCATAATTTCCTTGGCGAATCAAAAGTGCACTAAGCATTTCCCTAACCCACATAGCTAAGAAAAAACCTTCGGTACTTTGCTCATAGCCAGCTTCCCGAATGCTTTTTACTTTCTGTCTAAATGCGTAGACACCCTTATCATAGTAATCATAAGGACCATTCAGTAGATCAACTACCCCAGCAAGTTCTTCTAATAAATCCCGATCGTCTTTCCAGTCTCTTCTCTTGCGGTGACATACGGGAGTGCCTAATGTAGATGCACGAGGTCTCTTTTGCTTATTTTTGTTCAAATTCCTTAGTCCTAGCCTTGGTAAAAGAACTCTATCATTAAGCAATGGAAAAGATCAAGGTGCTAAATCCGCAACCTTGCATAATTCTTACATTTAAATTATAAATATTCAAATGTTCATTCGTACCCTTGTTTTCAGATATATCTTGATTTGCATTTTGGGAATCTTCGGGATTAATAGTTGTTTCTGCCTTTTAGCTGCTGATGAAGAGAATTCAACAACAAGCGAAACGCCACAAATCATAAGGGTTCTTCTTCCAGGCGTATTTGATCTCAAGACAAGTAGTTATCTGGTCAGGATGCGAGCATGGGGTGTTGGTTTTCCTGATCGTGGGCAACCTGGATTTGAGGAAGCATTATCCTTTACGGAAAAAAACCTCATCTCCACCAAACCTCAGATTATTATTAAGCAAGAATTCGATTTAAAGAATCTAAAAGTGGTTGAAGTGTTGATTGGTAGAGAGAAATTGAGTTTCTCCCACATGGCTATTGCAGGAGGTGTTGGTTGGCATTTGGAAAAGGAAACCGGTCGATATGGACCTTTACTTATGGCTCAACTAAAAGCTAAAAGGTCCAATTTGGGAGTATGGAATAATGATTTTGATTACAAGGGTACTTATGGGAAAGTTTTAACTCCCACACCGCGATTTCCGTCTTCTTTCTCGCCAGTTGGGAGTTTTGTGCCGCGTTTAAATTATTGGGTTACATCTTTTGGTAAGATCCATCGCCCCGGTTGTTCGTTTTATGAACGCGGGAGAGGTAGCCTAACTTCCAAGCCTAATGGCAGTGATTGCAGAATCTGCGGAGGTCGTAACCCAAAGAAATAAAAATTAAGTTAGGACTCAATCAGGCCAATTAATTCTTCTTTATTTCTGGCTCCAACCACCGTATCGGATAGGTTTCCGTTTTTGTAAACGAGAATAGTTGGTATTGATTGAACCCCATGCTCTTGAGCCAAATCTGTATTTTCATCAACATTGACTTTGTAGATATCGACTTTATCACTCATTTCATTTGAAATTTCTTCTAGTATGGGACCTATAGCCTTGCAGGGACCACACCAAGGTGCCCAAAAATCTACCATAACAGTTTTCGACCCGGCAGAAATGACTTTTTGAAAGCTTTCTTTGTTTAAATTAATGAGTTCGCTCATAAATGTTAGATGAATTTTTATTAGGGTTGAAGAAAAATGAGTACTGCTGCTGCTACTGCACCACCAAAAATAAGAAAGTCTAGAATAAGAAAAAAAATACTGGGTCTGGCCTTTTTGGGTGGCCCACTAGGGGGAATGGCATTTTGGGGAGTTTTGGGACCCTTCGGAGCACCAGGTGGTGGACCCGAAGGAGGGGGAGGGCTTGAGGTGGCACCAAGATTTGGCGGCGGGAGGCCGGGACCGCTGCCTGGTGGCGGAAGAGCGCCCCCACCTAAGGGTGGGGCTGAAGCAGAAGCTGGTATAGCTGTTGGCGCAGCTCCGATAGCAGGTGCTGCACCAAGTGAACTTGCAGTCCCAGCAGGTGCTGGTGCAGGGTTTGGTGCCAAAGGAGGGACCGGCGGTGCTGGTGTAGAGGCTGTGGGTAATGGAGTGGGTGCTGCGGGTACTGGTTTAGGTACTGCGGGTACTGGAGCAGGTGTCGCGGGTGCTGAAGCAGAACCTGGACTAGGAGGGGTTGGAGGCAAAGGGGCAGAAGGTGATGAAGGAGGAGTTCCGGTTAAATCTGCTGGATTAGGTGTTGGGGATGGTGCATGTGCGTCAACTTTTGGTGCGAAAGGGCTGCGAGTGACTTTGAATTTTGGTGCTCCCCCGGGTTTTACGGGTTCACCCTCTTTGGGAGTAAGTTTAAGAGTAGGTCTTGGTGGAGTTGAATTGTCTTCGCTCATGGTAAAGAGAATCTGATACAGAATTTGTAACTATGGCAAGGTAGAAGCTCTAGTCTATCACTGGTCAGGGGAATTCTTTTTGATTAGATCGTTCAATTCATCCATGGAGGCTTCCTCTAGAGTTTTTCCTTTTTGCGAGAGATCCTCAAATGTCTTACATAATGTTTCCGTCATTTTATCATGGGTCTCCTCAGAGCCACCCATGATAGAAAACTTTTCAGCCTGAGTTAGCCTTTTATGACCATCTGAGCAATCCAATCCTAACCCGAAGAGATGAGCCATTACTTTAGGATCTTTGTATGGAAGATTTGGATTTTCGTACCTTTTGTTCATAGAATTATAATATTTACGTGAATGGCGTTAAGTCAATCATTGTAGGCAAAAGACTAAAAAGAAAGTAGGTTTCCACTAATGGCAAATTCGATCTCATTTTCCTTTTTAGATCCCGTCCTTTTTGATACAGAAGTCCCTAACAACCAAGAACCCTTGGGGTTATAGTTGATTGCTGCCATCCAATAGGGAAACCTGTCTTCTTCGCCATCATAACGTAATCCAATACGAATGGATTTACGCATATCAATTCTATGCTGAAATTCTCCAAGCCATTGATTTCCTTGATTTATGTATTTATAATGAGAAAAAGCTAATTGATTAACATTGCCGTCAGTTATACGACAAGTTAAGGAATCTCGAACTTGCCGACCTTTTTCGACATCAATCTTCATTTGCCCGAGTAAAGAAAGCCACCTTGCTGGCTTGATTTTGAATTCCGTGAAGAAATGAGGAGCCTGATCCCCGCCTTTCTCTGATTTGATCCATAAGTCCTGAAAAAGATTAAGGCTTACAAGTTCGGATATATGGTCATCTCTATTTGTGAGAAGTTGGTTGTGCCATTCTAGACGAACAATGTCTGATGGCTTAATCTCATCCGCTTCTACATGTTCAAGTAAATCCGTTGGAGCAAGATTTAGATCGATAAAAGGATGGTCAATAATAGGGATGTTATCCCTGTTTTTGCTAGATAATAGAGAGAGTCGTCGGTGTTTCAGTGAAAATTTGGAAAGATGGCGAATACCATTTATCTGCCAAATATCATTTTGTATCCCGTAATCGCCAGCGAGAAGTAAACTTAACTCATTACCCCATTCTCCATATTGACGGTTTGCATCAGGAGCCATTCCTAAATTGTAGGACAGATTCCTAAATGAAACGGAAGGCAAGTAGGTTAACCCGAGTGCTAATGTAATGGGTCTTTGAAGTTTATAACCGAAGTCCATTTTCTCGCTTTTTTCAATTGTTTGCCCCAAAACCTTTTTGTCTCCAATTTTGGCATATTCGGCACTTATTGTTTGATGAAAATTCATCCCAAATGGAGAATGAGGACCAAGATCTAGTCGGAGATTAGGCTTGTAAGTAACCTGCTCTTCGAAATCGTTCATTTGCCAGTAAGACATAACAGAGATGGTAAGTAGGTTTCCCTCATAGGCAATTTCACCAAAATGTTCATGCCATTGATCATTTTGAAAACGATCGTTTCGATAATCTCTGTAAAACTCTGAATCAGATTGAGCGAGGAAATTGGATGCAATCCTTAAGTCTGATCTTATTCTGCCATTGGTTCGAAAATGGGCATATCCTCTTTCCCGCCGGATAGGTTTATTGATTAAATCCATACCCAAACTGTTTTTCTGGTCAATAATTCCACCTAGATTAAGTTTCATGGATAAGTGATCTGGATCTGTTTGACTAATTTTATTGTAAGTAAAAGAAGGTGAAAGGAATATTCCTCTTTCAATATAGCCTAAGGTCTCTATTTCAGTTTTTAAGCTTCTGCTTGCTTCCCATTCGGCGTCGATGCCTCCAAACCATCCGACTGTACTTTTTTTTCCTGCTTTTAAGGATAAGCTTGAACTCTGTCTTTCCAGATTACCCTTGATTGAAGGAAAAATAAATAAAGGCAATTTTCCAATTCGTGGACTTAGTCTTTTTGCTGTAAACTGACTAGTATTCTGATCCAATTCCAACGATTCTAAAGATAAATTAGGCTCGAGTGATTCCTTTTGTCGGTAATAAGCATTAACATTAGTAAGCTCATAGGATGTTTTAATTCTACTCAATTTATCAGCTTCAAGTACCCATGGGTGAAATCCAGTTTTTAATTCTGTTGCTTCGAAATTGCCGTTAGTCAGATCCAAGTCTATTTTTTGTGCTAAAATGCGTATCTCAAGAGAGCTCATAATAACTTCGCCCTGAGCCACAATTATTGATTTATTGTAATCCCAGAAGATTTCATCCGCCATAAGCATTAAGTTGGATGTACTGAAAACAGCATTGCCAATTGCTTTTACGCTTTGATTATCTTCCGAATAGTAGAAGTCGTCTGCTTCGAAGCTTGCTTCTTTAGTGGGTGAATTGGCGGTATTTGGCTTAGCCGCAAGAAACAAATAGAGCAGATTAAGAAAGAGTAGGAGCATGAAACTATATGACTTCACTGATTTCAACATGGTAGGATTATTGACAGTAACAAGAACGAAATTTTTTTATTTACCCTTGCGGAACCTGTAGCCTCTTGGCACATCTCTTGTTATTATTATCATCTATGATTATTAGTCCCAAAGAATTGGATTTATGCCGAAATGGGAACAGTGGCAATCCGCATCAATGGCTAGGCATGCACTTATTGGCCGACCGACCGGGTTTGGTTGTGCGGGCTTGGGATCCTAGCGCTCAAGAGATTGCTCTTGTTGATCAGAAATCGAAAAAGAGCTATCAAATGATAAAAATTCATGACGATGGTTTTTTTGAGTTCTTTTTACCTCGAAGGCGCAAAGTCTTTCCTTACTTTTTTTACTCCATTTATGAAAATGGTGAAAGGAAGTGGCTCGATCCATATTCGTTTGAACCGAGCTTTGATAATTCTGCTTACGCACAATTTAACAACGGAAGGGATAGAAGACCATTTGATAAAATGGGAGCCATTCCTTTGACTTTAGGAGGGGTAGATGGAGTGGCTTTCGTAGTTTGGGCTCCAGCCGCGAAAAGTGTACATTTGGTGGGTGATTTTAATCACTGGAACCAAAAATCATTACCTATGCGTGCTCTTGGCTCTAGTGGTTGCAGGGAATTGTTTGTTCCTTTCGCTAATATTGGTGATAAGTACAAATTTCGTATTCTTGGGTCAGATGGCATACTTAGGGAAAAAACAGACCCCTTTGGTTGGCGATTTGAGTCTCCACCAGGAAACGCGTCAATCATACAGGATCGTGAGGCCCTAATTTCAAGGAAAAAAAATACTTTTTCATCGACCAAAATGATTCAGGAGCGCCCATTGTCCATTTATGAAATGCACCTTGGTTCGTGGAGATCAAAAGAGGGAAATGAAAGCCCCTTGTCTTATGTGGAATTGGCAGAAGTCTTGCCGGACTATCTTAAGGAAAAAGGATTCACTCATGTCGAATTCCTTCCCCCTACAGAATATCCCTACGGAGCATCTTGGGGTTATCAGGTAACCGGTTATTATGCGCCAACATTTCGATATGGGACACCAGATGAATTTGGATTACTCGTTTCTGCTCTACAAAATCTGGAAATTGGAGTTCTCATTGATTGGGTTCCGGCACATTTTCCTTCCGATGATTTCTTCTTGTCGTGCTTTGATGGTACTTGTTTATTCGAGCATGAAGATCCCCGTCAAGGATTGCATGCAGAATGGGGTACACTTTGTTATAACTATGGCCGGCCTGAGGTACGAAGTTTCCTTATTGGGAGTGCGATTGCCTGGCTTGACCGTTTCGGAGTCGACGGTTTTCGCGTTGATGCAGTCGCTTCCATGCTTTACTTGGATTACGGGCGCAAAGATGGCGAGTGGATTCCCAATTCAAGTGGTGGGAATTATAATCTTGAAGCAATTGAATTCATTAAGCAATTCAATGAGGCAGTTCATGAGGAATATCCTGAGGCAATAACCATCGCCGAAGAATCTACTGCATTTCCACAAATTACCCAACCCCCTCATGTGGGTGGACTTGGATTTGATTTTAAATGGAATATGGGTTGGATGCACGATGTTATAGATTACTTTTCATCTTCATCTAAAAATCGCTCTGTATCACATGACAAACTTACCTTTGGGGCTATGTATCAGTTTTCCGAAAATTTCGTTCAAGCATTTTCACACGATGAGGTAGTTCACGGTAAGGGTTCGTTGGTCAATAAGATGAATCAAGCTGACCCAATAGCAAAACTTGCTAATCTTCGTGCCCTATATGCTCTCCAGTGGGCATGGCCTGGAAAAAAGACACTCTTCATGGGCTCTGAATTTGGTCAATGGAAAGAGTGGGACTTTGACTCATCCCTTGATTGGGCTTTACTGGAATTTCCTCTTCATCGTGGTCTTAGCAACTTGATTGGCGATTTAAACAGTCTATATATTAGTCATCCAACCTGGGCTCTAAATGATCATAATGGCGAAAAATTTGAATGGGTTGATTGTAATGATGCCCAAGGCCAGACTCTATCTTTCTTGAAATTTGGCAATCTTCCGGAAGATACTCTTCTGGTTGCTTGCAATTTTTCCGATCAATTACGACATCGTGATTGGGGTTGTCCTCACAAGGGTAAGTGGCGAGTCATTCTTGATACTGACTCCTCCGCGTATGGTGGGCAGGAAACTGCCGGAGTTTCTGAATTCAACACCTTAGATTATGCATGCAATAATCAGACATTCGGACTTTCTTTTTCGGTTGGGAAATGGAGCGTTCGTATCCTTAGTCTAGTCATGTAGCCTGACAGCCTGACCAGAAAAGTTCATGAGGTCATATGCTGGAATCTTTATTTTCCAATTAAAGAAGATCCCCCAATATTCTTTCTACCCTAGAATTCCAGAATCTGAGAAACTGTAGAATCCGCATCCGTTTGGACAGTGTTCGGGTTCGCCTAGGATTACATGATCATGCATTTCCAAGTCGACTGATTGTGAGGCCTCCTTAATTTTCTTCGTTACGCGAAAATCGGCGGAACTGGGGGAAGGGTCTCCACTTGGATGATTGTGCGCCAAAATAATG
>JAYYQI010000024.1:0-50832 GCA_036128475.1 Verrucomicrobiota bacterium | reverse complement strand
TGGATTTAAATGCGAGTGATCCGGATGGGGATACGCTTAGTTACTCGATCCTGTATGGAGACGATTCCGAGTTCTTTGAGTTGAACGCCAGTAATGGAGGACTTCGCTTTTTGAGTCCCCCCGATTTTGAGAACCCGGACGACAACAACAGCGACAACCTTTATGAATTAACCATTGGCGTGAGCGATGGGCACGTGACGGAATATCTAAATCTGAACGTAGGGGTATTGGATGCGTTTGAGAACCAGAATCCACAGATCCATACGGAGGCGAATGCCACGATCCTGGAGAACGAATGGTTTGTCCTGGATTTAAATGCGAGTGATCCGGATGGGGATACGCTTAGTTACTCGATCCTGTATGGAGACGACGCCGAGTTCTTTGAATTGAACGCCAGTAATGGAGGACTTCGCTTTTTGAATCCCCCCGATTTTGAGAACCCGGACGACAACAACAGCGACAATGTCTATGAATTAACCGTTGGCGTGAGCGACGGTCACGTGACGGAATATCTAAATCTGAACGTCCGGGTATTGGATGCGTTCGAGAACGATGCGCCTGCTTTCCAAAGTGACGGAAACATCAGCGTTCTCGAGAACCAAAGCTTCGTGTATGAGTTTAATGCCACGGATGCGAATGGGGATGCGCTTACGTACTCGATCTTATATGGAGACGACGCCGATATATTCGAACTGCTGCCAAGTTCTGGATTACTTGCCTTCTTGTCGCTTCCTGACTTCGAGAATCCTGAGGACAATAATACGGATAACATTTATGAGGTCACTTTAGAGGTGAGTGATGGTAATGCGAATTCGATTCTCAATATCCTTATTCAGGTAATGGATGAGGTGGAGATAGAGGACGGTAATCATTCCTCACCAGATGGAAATTACACATCCCCGGATGACGGCTATCATACACCGGATGCTAATTACACTTCACCTGAAGACGACTATCATACGCCAGGAGATGGATACCATTCTCCGGATGACGATTATCATACACCGGATTGGGGTTACCATACGCCAGATGCTAATTACTCCTCACCTGACTTCGGTTACGATACGTCAGGAGATGGATATCATTCCCCGGATGACGATTATCATACACCGGATTGGGGTTACCATACACCAGATGCTGACTACACCACTCCTGACTTCGGCTATCATACGCCAGGAGATGGATATCATTCTCCGGATGCCGATTATCATACACCGGATTGGGGCTACCATACACCAGATGCTAATTACACCTCTCCGGACTACGGTTACGATACGCCAGGAGATGGATATCATTCTCCGGATGACGATTATCATACGCCGGATTGGGGTTACCATACACCTGATGCTAATTACACTTCACCTGAAGACGACTATCATACACCGGATTGGGGTTACCATACACCAGATGCTAATTACACCTCTCCGGACTACGGTTACGATACGCAAGGAGATGGATACCATTCTCCGGATGCCGATTATCATACACCGGATTGGGGTTACCATACACCGGATGCTAATTACACCTCTCCGGACTACGATTACGATACGCCAGGAGATGGATACCATTCCCCTGATGACGATTATCATGCACCAGATTGGGGTTACCATACACCAGATGCTAATTACACCTCACCTGACTACGGCTATCATACGCCAGGAGATGAATACCATTCCCCGGATGACGGCTATCATACACCAGATTGGGGCTACCATACGCCGGATGCTAATTTCACCGATGAAATACCACAACCACTGGTTAGGTTGGCCAAGGTCGTTACTATGACTGCGGTTGCAGAGAAAAGTGGATTGGTGCGCGCAGTTGGTCGTGTGGAACTAGATGGGGGCGAAGTTCCTTCACGAGTTGGCTTCGCGGTGTCCCAGCAAATTCTTTTTGAATTGGAAGATACGGATTTGCGCTTCTACGATGCTGAGGGTTCAACATTTATTTTTGAAGTAGTGATTTCCGATTTGGAACCCGGACAAACCTATTATCTTCGCTCTTTTGCGGAAAATTCGGCTGGTCTCATATTCGGGTCAGTTAAAAGACTCAAAATCGAAAATGATGTGATCGCTCCATTTGACGCTCTTCCATTGGCGGATGGATGGTATCGTTCGCCTTGGTTCGGAACATTCAAAAAGACTGGTTCGAATTGGGTCTTCCATCCGGAGTTGGGGTGGGTCTACCACGGAGATGAAAATAGCAACGGCACATGGCTTTGGATTGAGCGTTTTGGTTGGTCATGGTCCAGAGGTGATTTGTGGCCATACCTATGGGTAAGCGAAAAGAACGGATGGATTTATTACATGGGAATTCATTGGGGAGAACCCACTTTCTGGGACTACGAGCAAGCTAAGTTTATTCGTTAAACAAGTTGCAGATTCTCTTCCACTTGCTGGAATCAATGAATCGAAGGTATTTTTTGTCGCTTTTGCACTAATAGTATTAGTACAATCAAGTAAACCTTGAAAAGGATCAGCCAAAAAACTTGCATGCCATTGCCATCCATATTTTGGGTGCTTTGTTTTTGTGCATGTCAATTTCTCTATGGACAGGGCAAACTATATTGGACGGATTGGGGGAGTAAAAAAATAGCATCCTCAAACTTGGATGGCTCTGGAAAGACTGATTTGGTTACGGGGTTAAGTAACCCAAAGGGGGATGTGGCTATCGATTTACAAAACAATAAGGTCTACTGGCTCGATTCAGGAAGCGGTTTTCTTCAAAAAGCGAACTTGGATGGCTCTGGAGTGGAAACCATTGCAAGTGGTATTGGTTCGGGTGGACGCGGACTGGATCTGGATGTTGCCAATGGGCATGTTTATTACGGAGATTATACCAACAATAATATTAAGCGAGCCAACCTGGATGGTTCTGGTGTTGTCACGGTTTTATCCGGCCTAGGTGGTAATCGATGCCATGCTCTTGATTTAACCAACGGTAAGATTTACTGGACGGAAAATACTACAAATAAGGTTCGGCGAGCCAATCTGGATGGTTCCTCTATAGAAGATTTGGTAACCAGTGGTCTTAGTTATCCATACGGCATAATTTTGGATGTTGCGGGTGGAAAAATGTATTTTTCCGATTTGGACAACAATGCGATTTATAAATCAGATCTTAGTGGAAGTAATAAAACGACCCTGATTTCCGGCCTAAGTCAGCCACTCAACCTGGAACTCGATTTAGCGAATAGTCATCTCTACTGGGCCGACGAATCAACCCAGAAAATCGAACGGTGTAATTTGGATGGAACCGCTAGAACCGATGTGGTGACGGGTCTGAATATGCCAATCGGACTGGCCATTCAGTTGCCCGTATCACCTACCGTCACTCCACTCAACGATTCGAACTTCTTCACCGCCCGGGATCTCTGGTTTTCCGACCAAGCCTCGGCCACCGCCACCTACGGCCACATCCGGGACTGGAATGTAACCGGGGTGACGGATATGTCCCAAGCCTTCAAGAACCGAACTAATTTCGACGAAAATATCACAGGATGGGATGTGAGCAATGTCACGAACATGAATGAGATGTTCCTTGGTGCTTCTAAATTTAATCAAGCTATTGGACAATGGGATACTTCATCGTTAATCAACATTCGGGATATGTTCCTCGGAGCCTCTGACTTCAATCAACCACTTGGTGGTTGGGATACATCTTCGGTTGCCAATATGATGGGAGTTTTCAAACATGCCAATTCCTTTGACCAAGATCTGAGTGATTGGAATTTTTCTGCCGTTCAATTTACTGGTGATGGTTTCTTACATGGCACTGCTCTCTCCTATGCCAACAAAGGCCTAATCCACGAATCCTTCGCCGCAAACCCGAACTGGGCATACGACTGGCGTCAATATGTCGTAATCGACGACACCAATTTCCAAACCGCAGTAAATCTATGGTTTGATAATCAGGCGGAGGCCAATGCCACTTACGGACACATTAGTGACTGGAATACTTCGGCGGTTACCAATATGTCAGAGGCTTTCAAGGACCGGACTACATTTAATGAGGATATCAGCAGATGGGATGTGGGAAATGTTACTACACTTCGGCAAATGTTCGAAGGAGCCACTGCCTTCAATCAGCCGCTAGGTGTTTGGGATGTTGCTTCGGTTATTAACATGAATTCAATGTTTAAAGAAGCACTGAACTTTAATCACCCCATTGATGATTGGAATGTTTCAAAAGTAAGATGGATGGGTTCACTTTTTGAGGATGCTATTTCGTTTAATCAGCCGCTCGGGGAGTGGGATACTTCTTCTGTAACCAGTATGGCTAATATTTTTAGGAATGCAGAAGTTTTTAACCAATCAATTGAAAAATGGGACATAGCTTCACTAAGTTCTTCATACTCATTTAAGGCTATGTTTAAAGATGCTCGCTCTTTTAATCAACCACTCGGGGAGTGGGATACTTCTTCCATCACGGATCTGAACCACACATTTAATGGAGCCATCGCTTTTAATCAGGATCTCAGCGATTGGAATGTTTCCGCAGTTACTAATTTTGCTGAATCTTTTTCGAATACGGACACCATGTCGGTTCTGAACAAGGGGTTGATCCACGAATCCTTCGCCTCTAATCCCAATTGGCCTTACGACTGGCGTCAATATGTCGTAATCGACGACACCAATTTCCATGATGCAGTCAATCTATGGTTCGATAACCAAGCTGAAGCCAATGCCACTTACGGACACATCAGTGACTGGAACGTCTCGGGCGTGACCGATATGTCAGAGGCTTTCAGGAACCGGACTACTTTTAATGAAGATATAAGTGGTTGGGATACTTCCTCCGTAACAAATATGGAGAAGATATTTTACAAAGCCTTCGTCTTTAATCAACCGATCGGAAGTTGGGATGTTTCATCAGTTGGTCGAATGGTGGATATGTTTCATAAAGCATCGGCCTTTAACCAGCCAATAGGAAATTGGAATGTTTCCTCGGTGAATACAATGCAAAGCATGTTTTGGTTAGCCACATCTTTTAATCAACCTATAGGTGAATGGGATGTTTCATCCGTAAAGAATTTGCGTTCAATCTTTCAATGGGCAACCTCTTTTAATCAAGATATAAGTGGTTGGGATGTTTCTTCGGTAACGAATATGAGAGAAGCTTTTCAATTTGCTCACGCCTTCAATCAAAATCTTAAGGATTGGAATGTGTCGGCCGTTAATAGTGTTTATTCCGTTTTCCGAAAAGCTTATTCCTTTGATCAAGATCTTAGTAATTGGAATATAAGGACTGATACTAATATGTCCAAAATTTTTGATGATACATCATCATTGTCGGGTACCAACAAAGGCTTGTTACATGAGGCCTTCTCATCGAATCCCTCATGGCCCTATGATTGGTCGGTTTTTGCTCCCGCTCCGTCTCCCCCTGATGGAAATTATACCTCACCGGAAGAGGATCATCACAGCCCCGATGATTCCTACAATACGCCGGATATGGGCCAAGGCACGCCGGAAGAGGGCAATGGTTCGCCGGATGGAAATTACACGACGCCGGATGATGACTACCAAACCCCGGGAGACGATTACATTACGCCAGAGGATAATTATACTTCACCGGATGAAGGGCACGAAACCCCAGAAGAGAATTATGAAACCCCGGATGCAAATTACACGACGCCAAGTGAAGAATATGATACACCCGGTGACACCTATCTTACTCCAGATAATGGATACATGACCCCGGATGAAGACTATGGTACTCCGCTTGATGACTATCATACGCCCGACGATCGTTACGACTCTCCGGATGGAAACTTCACAACTCCAAGTGTTGGGTATGAAACTCCTGATTCCGATTTCACTACGCCAACAGATACTTTCGAAACGCCCGAAGAGCAGTATTCCAGCCCGGAAGGCAATTACACCACACCGGATGCCGGGTATCTGTCACCTGAGGAAACTTACAATACTCCTGAAGGGAACTACACAACTCCAAGTGATGAATATGTGATTCCAGGTGATCAATTCATGACACCCGACGCTGGCTACGTCTCTCCCGAAGGTAATTATACGACTCCAGAGAATGGATATGATTCTCCGACGGATACTTACGATACCCCCGATGCGGAGTATGCAACTCCCGATGGAAATTACATTACCTCGGACGAAGTCTATGTGGATCCGGTCAAGCCGGATGTTCGTTTGCCGGGTGTATTGACTTTACATCCCGAGATTGTGGGTGAACAAGTATTTGCCCGGGCTCAAATTATGGATGATGGTGGAGAGACGCCGTTTCGAATAGGTTTTCGTATATCGGAAAAGATTTTGGTCAAAGAGAATGATCCGTCGGCTCGTTTGATATCTGCAGAGTTGAACGGTTTGATGTTTGAGGTCGAAATTGATCGTTTAAAGAAGGGGCAGACTTATTATGTTCGCGCATTTGCGGAGAATTCAGCCGGGCTCCTTTATGGATCGGTCCGCAAAATTAGACTGGAGGAGGCATACCTGGCTCCTTTTGATGCCTTGCCCATAGGGGATGGTTGGTATCAATCGGAATGGTTTGGTTTATTCCGAGTATACAAGGGTGTTCAGTGGGTTTACCATACGGAGTTTGGTTGGCTTTATCATGGAGAGACCAATCAGAATGGGATCTGGTTCTGGTCGGAAGGAGAGGGGTGGCTTTGGAGCCGGTTGGATACATGGCCCTATGTATGGAGACACAATACGAGTAGTTGGCTTTATTCCTTTGGCATTCGTCAGGGACGACCCACTTGGTGGGACTATCAAAACCAATCCTACCTTATCTGGTAGGGAGACGGAGTATCCGAGTTCTCGGAACTATTTTGAGTAAATTCCGGATTAAACCCGGTACCACTTTTTGCGGCGTTTGCGATCGTTTAACTTGTTCGCCTCGTCGTCATTGACGAATACTTCTTTCTTTGGATCCCAGTTTAATTCGCGGCGGAGTTCGTAACCGATATTGCAAAGTTGGCAAAGAGTCGCGGTGCGGTGGCCTGCTTCAGCATGGGCCAGAGGTAATTTCCCGGAGTGGATGCAATCGAGCCAATCGTCGTGATGGTTCTTGGGTTGGCGCAGGCTGACCGTTGCCTTGTATTCCTTAATCAAATTCTCGGGATCTGATTTCCATGGTCCTCGGTCGACCCAGATGGTTCCTTCCGTTCCATAAAAGATGGTGCCTCCACGCCAGTCCGGGGTATTTCCGTGAACGACTTCCACGCCATTGGCATAGACCATTTTCAGGTCGCGTTCTCCATCCTTGGGAGGAATTACTTTCACGGGACCGGTGTTGTCGGCATCCATCGCCCATTGGCCAATATCGAAATGATGGGCTCCCATATCGGCAAGTTGACCATTGCAGTATTCGCGATAGCGGCGCCAGGCAGGGAAGTGGTTATGTATATCATCCGGGCAAAGGATTTTGTTGAATCCGCGTGTGGGTGCCGGTCCAAGCCAGGCATCCCAGTCAATGCCTTCTGGTGTGGGTTCAGTTGGAAGATCGCAGGGTTTGGGTGGTCCACCCACGCAGACCCGAATCTTTTTTAATTCTCCAATCGCTCCACTTCGAACCATTTCCACGGTACGTCGGAATTTCCCTCCGTATTCCGAACGTTGCTGACTACCAGTCTGAAAAACGACTCCGTTCTCCTTGACCGCATCGGCCATGGCTCGTCCTTCCTTGATGGTCAGCGAAATGGGTTTTTCGCAATAAACATGTTTCTTGGCACGGGCAGCTCGGATGGTGGCCTCTCCGTGCCAGTGATCAGGGGTGGCAATAAGGACGGCGTCGAGGGATTTATCCTCGAGTAGTTCCAAATAATCGTTGGTGATCTTAAGGCCTTTCCATTTATCACCCGGTGTATTTTGAGAATAGTGCTTCTCGATCAAATCTTTGGTATGCTTGGTGCGAATATCGGCAATCTCGGCGAATCCAGTTATCTGGGCACGTGGATTGCGCACGAGTTTATGAGCATGACCACGCCCCATTTTCCCAGGTCCGATAATCGCAATATTTATACGGTTATTGGGTGAGGCGTCTCCTTTGGCTGCCCAAATATGAGAGGGTAGGATGAAGGGAGCAGTGGCAAGGGAAGCTTTTTTTAAAAAGGTACGTCGATTACTCATAGTGTGGGCTGGGTTACGAAGAATAAGGATTTGGTTGTTTAGTAAATATAGTTAAAACAATCCAAGATTTTGGGATCTTTTCCTAAAGGTCAACAGCAAGAAGAAAGGATTACGGAAAAAGTAAATCAGAGATCTTCGTGATTAAGATAATCCGCATCCTTCCAGAGGTGTTCAAGGGCATAGTTTTCACGTTGTTCCTTGGAGAAAAGATGAACCACAAAGTCAATGGCATCGAGAACGAGCCAACCACTGGGTTGGAATCGGTCACGCGAAAGAATCTCGATATCGTTTTTTTTCAGAGTGGATTCGAGGTTGTTGCGGAGGGCTTTGAGGTGAGGATCGGAGGTGCCGGTGGCGATGACGAAACAATCGGTGAGGGAAGACTTATCCCCGAAATAAAGAAGTTTCAGATCCTCGGCTTTTTTATCGAGTAAAGCTTCGCAGGCAATGCCTAGGTTTTTGCGTAGGTCGTTTTTTTCTTTGGGTAAGACCAAGGTCATGATTTGCTTAAAGGGAAGGAATTTTGGATGATAGAATTAATTTCTTCGGGGACGAGATGGGAAATGGGTTGTTTGTTTTTGAGTAATTCCCGGATTTCAGTGGATGAAATATCAATGATGGGATTTTCCATTACACTATATTTTACAGAGGATTGACAAGTGGGTGGTGCGAGTGAATTTCCTTCCCTGTTAAAAATGAGGAAATGTACCATTGGAACAAGTAGATGGAGATATTTCCACAAGGAAAGTCGATTGAATTGATCCGCTCCCAGAAGCAGTGAGATTTCGTGCTGGGGGAAGGATTTTTTAACTTCGAGCAGGGTTTCGTAGGTGAAGCAAGTTTTACCCGAGCGAATTTCATGATCGAAAGCTTGGATTTTGGAATTTCGAAGGGAGATTGCCTGAACCATTTCGAGACGAGAATGGCCAGAGAAGAGAGTTTGGCTCTCTCGAAGCGGGGCCTGGTAGGCCGGACAAAGGAGGAGGGAATCGATCTCTTTTCGACGGAGGGTTTCCTCGATGAGCATGAGGTGTCCGTTGTGGAGTGGGTCGAAGGTTCCACCAAAGAAGGCGAGTCGGTGCGAGGATGAGGCCATGAATTGCTCACAGGGAGCGACCTTCGGATTTTTCGAAGAGAGTGAACATCCGTCCTTTTCGGAAATAGGATACTTGTCCGGAAGAGGAAACCACAAGTGCGATGGAGTCGGTCTCGTGGGTGATGGCAGCGGCCGCGGCATGACGGGTGCCCAAACCACCGGGTAATTCGATTTCATCGGCTTTTGCCTGGATGAGACAACCGGCGGATTCAACGACGCCGTTTCCCCTTACAATGAAGGCTCCATCTATAAGGGCTAATTCCTTAATAGTTTCGTCCATGAATGGATTGAGGACGCTTCGATCCTCTTCTCCATATCCATGAAAGGGATTGAGAACCAGTTGCTTGGAGCGTTTGAGGACTTTTTCGTGATCGCCAAGAACGAACATGGCTCCAATGGATTTACCTTCCCGTCCAGAAGTCGCCAAGTCCGTGGCAATGGCGGTGAGGCTTTCCAATGCTTCCGCCGAAACGTCGGGGGGGAGCATTTCGTCTCCTTGTCCGATAACGGATTCGAACTCTTCGTCCACGTCGACAACAAGGACGGTATCAAATTGACCACTTCCGGGAATCCCGCCGATACAGCAGACTCGGTCCTGGAAGCCAAAGATGTCCCGGGTGAGTCCCAGAAGAATCGCTGCCCGTAATTGAGAAAGACGTGAGCGTGAGAGGGAACGGACTGCCAGTGTAGCATCCGCTCGATGATGTTCCCGGTCTTCGTCCGAAACCGCTTCGCCAGCAAGTACCACTTTGAAGTTGGGGAAGGTCATCCGCGGAGTCAGGGAAGGAGGGAAAACATCGGTAAATACCAAGATGGTTGAACACTCCGCAGCCTTGGCAATTTTCGATGCTTCGTCCGTGAGAAGTTTGTTGAATTTTGTTCTTCTCCGGGCGGGTCGATCATCCGTGCCAATAAAGGCTTTTCGGACTGCATTCTTAAACTCATTGCGGTCCCGAGCCATCCAGAGCTGATCCATGACCGAACTGTCCTGGAATGAGCGGGCAAGGGAAGCGAGAAAGGAGAGATAATTCTTTGCTTTTTCGCTGGCAAGCAGAAGAAAGACGAAGCGAATATCCTCGTAGCTGTTTTTACCCTCAAAATCGAGCCCTGCCGGACATCTTCCTACAGCTAAGGCATATGGTCTCTTCATGTTGACCCGGGCATGCGGGAGAGCTACTCCTTCGCCTATATAACTGGTAAGAGATTTTTCGCGTTCGATTAATTCCTTGAGGATTTTTTTTCTTTGGGGGCGAGAAGGAATGACTGGCTCAAAGGTATCCAGCATTTCGGAATATGCGGAAACCAAATCCTTTGAGGTTAAATCGATAATTCGATGACTCGATATATAGCGGTCTATACGCATGGATGGAAATTATCGAGGCGGAATCCTTTGGGCCGCCCTTGGTGGAGGCAAGAAATGATTACTTCTCCCACTCGAGGGCACCGCTTTTTAGCTCGTAGATAAGACCAACTACAAGAATGAAGGTGAAGAAAAGCATGGGCCAAAGGATCGGAATTCCGGCAGCAACGAAATCACGATGGGTGAGTACCCATGGGATAAGAAAAACGACATCGATGTCGAAAAGGATAAAAAGCATCGCCGTAACATAGAATTTTACGGAGTAGCGGGTTTCTCCTTTCACTTCTGAAGCGAGTCCGCATTCATAAGGAGAATCCTTGATTTTTCCGGCTGTGGCTTTTTGGCCGAATAAGTGGCTGGCAAAAAGGATGCCAAACCCCATCCCTACTGCTAGCAGGATCTGAATGAGTACGGGTAAATATTCAACCAAAGTCACAGATTCTTTGATGTATTTTTTCCCGATGAGAGGCAAGTTCAAATGCTTTATCAGTGCGAATTCTGAACGCTTGCCAATGATGATAAGTTGTTCTATCTTAAAAGAGGAATCAATTAACCATATCTAACCCAGCCAAAAGATGTTCAACTTATCCAATAAGCAAACCCAGCCGATGGAATCCGTTAAAAGGTCCAAGAAGAGTGGATTCACATTGGTTGAAATTCTAATCGTACTTGCTCTGATCGGTATTGTAGCCGGTTTGGCAATGTCCAACTTGGGCGAGATTTTCGGTACAGGAAAGGTTAAGGCAGCCACTACCTGGGTCAATAGTACGGGTGAAGCTTATGTGAATAGTTATTTTGCCTTGGTGGGAAATTATCCGAAATCTCTTAGTGATTTGAAAAACCCTCCCGATGGAATTCCCCCTTTTGTAAAGCGAGAATCCGATCTAAAGGATCCTTGGGGTAATGATTATCTTTATTCGTATCCGGGAACCCGAAATACGGGTAGTTTCGATTTATCGACCACCGCTCCCGATGGAAAAGTGATCGGGAATTGGGACGGCAATTGATTTGACTTTAGCCAAGCGAGGAAAGCCTTGGAGGGCATTTAGCCTCATCGAGGTGCTTCTCGTGCTCGCCCTCATCGGCGTGATGGCGGGCATAGTGGCTGGCAATGCGGGTGCCTTCATTGTTGGGTCAAATTTCGAACCACCCGATCGAGTGCTCAAGCGTGCGGTTTTGGATGCCGTATATTTCGCCGGGGAGCGAAAACGCTCGACTTATTTACAATATTTTGAAGCCAATGCCACTTTCTTGGTAGCGGATCGGGAGGGTAAAGTCTTGGCCACCCATAAAATTTACGAGAATCTGACTGATGAGATTAGGGAAAACGAGGATCTCATGCCCAAAACCACCTTTCGGGCTATTGGACCTTTGTCTGGTCCGGATGGTGGACGAACGGAATATGATGAGGATCATTTGGAACTTACCCGAGTATATTTTCATGCGGGCTGCAGCATTCCTTTTCATACGGAGATTGATTTTCGGGGCGAGAAAATCGAAATGAGTTTCGATCCGTTTTCCGGTTACATTCTAGGGGAGGAGGAAGAATGAAGGGGATGATGAAACAGACTGATACCAAGAAGAGTTCCCGTGCAGGATTTATGCTGATTGAAGTGCTTATTGCCTTGGCTCTGTTTGGTTTGTCTGCGGTTTTTCTGGTGGATGGGGCATTTGTTGCTTCCAAGGCGATACGTGTGATGAAGGATACTCGTGAAATGGAGCAGGATCTACTCTGGGTAAGGAGTCAGATATTTGAGGAAGCCGATTACGAGAAATTGGAGGAGGGTGGAGATATTCAAGCTTTGGGGATAGGGGAAGTGAAATGGGAAACTGAGATTGAGATGACTGAGGTGTTGGATTTGTACAAGGTGCGTCTTACTCTTGAGTATGATGGAAATGATGAAATGAATATCGAGCCGGGCACGAGGACTTCCCAAATGCTTCTTTATCGGCCGACATGGGGGAAGCATTCTGATTTTGCCACCGAGAGAAATCGCTTGATGGAGGATAAGCGTGACAAGATAAGAGAAATGCAAAGGGAGCGAAAACGTCAGTGAGTAGGAAGAGTGGATTTTCGATGGTTGAAGTCTTGCTGGCTATGGCAGTGGGGGGCTTAGTCTTGATGGCAGCAAGCTCACTTTTAGTGACAATTTCTCAGGCCTGGGCCAATCGCCCGGCTACGCGAGATGCCTTTGATGCCCACGTTAATGGAGTGGCTCATTTTCTTTCAGCTGTCTTGGAGGAAGCGACCGTTCCATCGCTATCCAAAAAGGGAGATCAATCAGTTGATTTACAGAGGCCCGTTGGGTTCTCTGAATCGGATGCGCCGTTAATTCATTTTTATCTTCGCGAAGCTCCTCCACTCTTCGTATGGCCGAAGGGAGTCGCCACTCGGGTGCATGCTTATTTTCATTTTGATGACCGGGATGGACTTAGTTTTCTATGGTTTTCAGAGTTGCAGGAATTGGAAAAGAACGATGAGGGCAGGATGGAACCTGAAGACGAGGAGGATTTGAGGAAGACTGCCATTAGTCCGTTCGTTCGTGAAATTGAATACTGTTACTATGGAGACGAGGACGATGGTCCCGAAGACATCAAAGAGTGGGAAATTATGGAGGATTTGGAAGAAGACGTGCAATCCGGTAAATATCGGATTCCCGCTTTTGTGAGATTAACTTTTCGTTGGGAGGAGGAAGACTTGGAAAGGATCATTTCTCTTCCGATTGAAAAGCATACTCCTAGTGGACTGGAGGAAGAACCCCAATGAAATCTCCTCACTCAAAGAAGTCGCGTGGTTCGATACTTGTTTTCGTCCTTGCTTTGATTGTAGTTATTGGAGTCCTGTCCTTGCGTTTAATGGAGGAGACCATTCAGGAATTGAGGCATGTGAGCCAATACCACAAAAGGGATGATTTGCGATTGCATGCTTATTCGGCCTTAGATCTCGCAGTGGGTGTGTTGAATGAATTTAAAATGATTGAGAATGTTTTGCATGCACCGGCACAAGGGTGGGGGAATCCCCTGGAATATTCTGGCATTGGGCCCAATTTGCTTGTGGATAATGAAGATCTGTCAGAGAGTCAGGCAAGTTCTCCTATTCGTTGGTCTATCCGAATGATAGATGAATCCGCAAAGGTGCCCATCTCGAAGGTACAGGAAAAAGACTTGGTGGCTTTGTTTTCGGTGATGATGGCAGGAGAGGATTCTTTGGTTGATGAGGATGATGGCCAAGCCTATTACGATGCACTTATGGATTGGCAAGACGAGGATGATGAGGATCGGGATGAAGGGGCGGAAGATGATTATTACGAAGATTTGGATCCGCCATATTTTACACCCGGAAGAAAAGTGGAGAATTTTGAGGAGTTTCGCATGATTAAGGGTTTTGCCTATGAGGAGGATGATCAGGCAAATTCAGGAATTTTTTACGACTCTATGGGGCATGAAACTTCGAATATGCGAAAATTTCGGGATTCCTTCTCTTTTTTTCACCAAGGGACCGTTAATGTCAATGGAGCCAGTTCCTTTCTGAAGAAATTTCTTTGCGGCGATGATGAGGGTTTGTATGAAGAATTCAACGAAGGACCAAGTTCATCCTCAGGAGAACCCTATTTTACTTCTTTGAATGATCCGAGTTTGCGAGAAATAGCCCAAAAGCGAGGTATTGATTTGGGGACTACGGTAACAATGTTTCGGATAGAAGTGAATGTTTCCAAAGGGAGGTCAAACTTTCAATTGCATGCGATTATGGGACTTGAGGGGAAGAAGAGACCGACTCCAAAAGGAAAGGGAAGTTCCTTAAAACCAAGAAGTAAGCAAAACCAGAAACTACAATATCCATTCCGAATTCTGTCTCTTCGAGAAAACGAGAATTTGATCGACTGAAAACTTGAACTGAGCTAACTTTTACTATGCTAACTCAAAAACTTACATTGTTGGCAAAACCCCCCCACATATACCTCAATGCCGAATCTTTCCGATAACTTTAGGACAAATTTCTTTATTTTTCGTTATGGCTAAAGAGACTGGAGATTCTTCTGAACAAAGTATGAGGGAGTTACGAGATGTTTCCCTAAGGTTACCTGGTGAGCATTTTTTTTGTGAGACAATCGATTTGCCCAAAGGAGCCCAGCAGGAAGATCTCTATGAGATTGCTCAGGTGGTTTTGAGTGAGGAAAGGTTTTCCCCTTATCCCGTTGATCAACTGGCGTGGGGCTTTCATTCTTCTTTAGAAGAAAGTAAGATGTTTATTTTCGCCAGTCCAATGGCCAAATTGAAGCAATTGGGTTGGCAAAACCTTGAGATTTTCCGACATGTATTTCCATCATTTGTATCTTTGTTGGGAAGAAATTATGCGAAACCCACGGTTGCTTTTCTTCTTCATGAGGAAACTTTAACTGCAGCTGCATTCGAAAGCGAAAGCCGCGTGCCTGCCTTGCTTTTCTCCATGCCAATCGATTTGGAAGATGAGGAATCGATGGAGCGGACACGAGGAAAGCTTCTTTCCTTAATGGATTTGGAAAAGTTCGAGGTAGAGAGCGATGTATTGGTTTCGGACGATTTGGAACAGACGAAGGATGGGAGCTTTCAGTTTGAACATCATTGGCTGGATGGAGATGATCCGAAAATGGAAATCAACCCGGCTTCATCCCTTTCTGAAGATGAACTTTGGGGGATAGACTTGAGGCAAGTCGCATTTAAATTTCAGGAAAAACGAAGAAGGCGTCAGGCCAATGTGAGGTGGAAGGTAATTATGGGGTCGACGATTGGAATGGCAGCTATGCTAGTAGCGTTTATTGGAATTAAGATCATGGGCATTAAGTTGGAAGAGAAGAGATTGGTCGCGGAAAATATGGCTATGGAAGTTCCACTGGTTATTGAATCTCAGAAAATGCTTGAGAAACTTAGACAAAACAAACTGGGAGGAATTGATCCATTTGGGGCAATTGGTCGATTGGCGCAACATCGTGGCGGTTCAGGTGATCAACCAGATTTATGGTTTTCGATGGCTCATTTCGAGAGTCGAGTGGAAGTCAAACTCGAAGGTGAGGGGAAAAGTGTACCCTCGGTAAATAATTTCATTGAGAAGCTCAAGCAAAACAAGGTTGCGGAGATACTTGGTGAGAAAATTAAGAGTGGGGGAGGTAAGACGACCTTCGATATTGAATTGGAACTTACGGAACTGGATGGAAATGCCGGAAGTAAAGAAGCTAACGATAATCAAGATGGGAGTAAGGAAAGCTAGATGAAGGTGTTGGAAAAAATCTTTCTTCGGTTGAGTGATCGCGAGCAGAACTTGCTTGTGATCTCCATAGTGATCATTTTCACGGTAGCTGGTTTAAAGATTTTGCAGACCGGATTAGTTATTGCTGACGAATGGAGTTTGCTCAATCAGACGATTGCCGGACATGAAACTGTGATTAGTCTGAAACCGGCAATCGACAAAGCTTTGGAAATTCAAAAAGAGGAACAGCGCAACAAGAGTTACGATAAGAAAAATTTGGGGAATCGGGCTTCTAGTTTGGCGGATAAGGTTTTTCCACAAAGGGATTATCGTGAACTCAAACCGATTGTAGTGCCTGATCGTTACTCGCAACACCGAGTACAGATTGAGTTTGATCGAGCGAGTTATGGTGACGTAAATGAATTTGCATCCCTGATTAGGCAAGAAAGTCCTTTTATGTTCCTAAGCGAAGTAAAAATCGTTCCTAATTACCCACCCAAGTCCCGCCCTTACGATCCCACGACTTTTGATGCCAGTTTTGAAGTCAGTTCAGTCGAATTTAATAACCAATGAAAATCCAGTCTTTACTCTTCCAATGCCTAGTGTTGGTTTCAATTGCCAAATTTTCACTCGGACAAGTTCCCGTTGACGAGGCTAACATTCCCGGGGCTGAAGTGCCTGTAGAAACTTTCGAGGATACTGAATTCTCCCTTGGCTCTTTTCTCGAAGACCCAGAGGAATTGAAGCTGATTGACGGTCTGAACGACCCTCTTGAGAGACTCCGTTTGCGCGATCAGGATACAAATATGATCTTGGATATGATTCAGGTGATTACAGGAAGATTCATCTTGCGACCACAGAATCTGCCGGTGGTTAAGATAAATTTTGATAGTCGTGAAGTTTTGACCAAGCGAGAAACCCTAAGAGCATTGGAGAGTTTGTTGGCGATGAATGGAGTGGGGATTAGCCGAATCGACGAAAAATTCTTTAAGGCCGTACCTGCTACCGGGATTAACGTACATGTGCCAATTTGGATCGAAGGAGCTGCTTCTGAAATTAAGCCAAGTCAAAGAATTTACATGAAAATGTTCCACTTAGAGTATGCACCTGCGGTGGAAGTACGTGAGCAGCTTAATCCATTTTCCACCCCGAATGTTGGGAGTTTGCTGGTGTTTGAGAAAGCCAATAGTATACTTGCAACTGATTCCCTCCTTAATTTGCAAAGGATGGAAAAACTCCTGTTAACAATCGATCGAGCAGTGAGTAAGGAGGATCTGGGAATGGAATGGATTGTATGGCCAACCAAACATGCCGGTGCTCGAGAATTAGAGAGTAAGTTGAAGACTATGATCGAGGGTAGTTTTAAACATTTTTTGGGAGGAACTACGCAAGTTGATGCTGATGAAAGAACGGGAAAGCTGATCATCGTAACCCGTAAGGAAAACAAAGAAACTCTGAATTTCATTCTCGAGACCTATGATGCGCCGGTCAAAATGAAGACGACCAGCAAGCTCTTTAAACTGCAGCATGCGGAATCAAAGGAGATTCAACAGATTCTTGATGAAGTCATTAAAAATCAGCAAAGAATCAAACAACAAGTGCAGGGGCGTAAAACAACTGCTCGTCCAACTGCAGTGTCCAATAATTCTAAGGCTCCGACGCCTTCAGCGGCATCAAATTCTTCCTCAAGCTCAGTAAATGATGCTGGAAGTTCAGAGGGTTCACATGAGTTTAGTGATTTTATAACCATTTCATCCGACGAACGAAGTAATGCTATTCTCGTTTATGGTACCAAAGCGGATATTGATGAGATTGGTCGAATGATTGAGTCTTTGGATCAACCGCTTCCTCTTGCTCGAATTGATACGATTTTCGTTATGGTGGACCTCACTGAACAAAATCAACGCGGAATTGATGCCTTATTCGGGAGTTTGGCGTGGTCAAAATTTGCTAGAGGTCCCAGAAGCGACAATCTTTTTGGTGAACCAACTACCGAGAATACTGAAGTCGTTAACCCTGGACCCGATGGGGTTATTGGTGGAGGAGACGATACCACAACTAGTGTGAGTGCAGGTATTGCACAAAATACATTTCAAGGCATTGTTGGAATTCCGGGTTTAAATACCACCATACCATTTCAGATGCAGGATTGGGAACTTACAGGTATTCGCTGGGATCAAATCTTCGCTCTTTCTTCAGAACGAAACGATGTTCGTATATTCTCCACTCCGTCTCTAATGGTTTCCCATAATGCACCGGAAGTACACATTCTCATTGAGGACGAAAGAAATATTGTTGTCCCTACCTATGGGTATGGTTCGACAACCTCCGGAGATGCATCTAATACAGGTCAAAGAGATCAAATTACCGCTAAGACTGAATTACAGATAAAAAAACCAAAGATCGGGATGCCTCAGGTGGATGAAAATGGAACGATAATTTCGTCCGGCTCAATCTTCATGGAAGTGGAAGTAAAGGCCGAGAAATTTGACGAAACGCAGAGTAATACCTATCAAGGTCAGTCCTTGCCCGCGAAGAAAATTCGAGAAGCCAAGTCGATGATTACAATTCGCGACGGAGAGATAATTGTTTTGGGTGGCTTGCAGGAAGTTCAAGTGGACTCAACAGAATCAAAGTACAATCTATTAAGTGACATTCCTTATTTCGGCGAAAGGTTCTTCAAACCAAAAACAATCAAGTACACGCCTACAGAATTGCTTATTTTTCTTCGACCCACAATCATGAAAACCAATGAGGATAATACGGTGAGAAATACTGAATCGATTGATCAAAGAATTGATGCAGATTACGCCCCTATGTTTCGTTCGCCATCGGGCAGAATTCTCGGGATGCCTGATATTGATGGGAAGAAAAAGGGGAATGCCTCCGTAAAAGATAAACCATCAACGCTTCCGAGCCTTCTAAATAAGTGAAAATAGCTAAAATTTTATATTTCGTTCTTTTGTCACAAACCATTATGCCTTGGCTGGTTTATGGGCAAAATCCATTTCTTCGTCCCGGTTCGGAGAGACCTAAAACTCCCACCATTGTAAGGCCCGCTCCACCACCACCTCCACCCAAACCCCTCAATACCAACTTGGAACTAAGAGGTTTTTTCAAATTTGGGGGAGAATGGTATTTCTCGATTTTCGACAAATCGAAAAATAAGGGTGTCTGGCTTCAGCAGGGGGAGCGCTTTGATGATGGAAAGATAGAGATTGAAAGTTTCAATGAGGAGACTGAAGTCGTTAAAATCAAAGGTGGTACCACTTTAAGTCTAAAGAAATCCGATAACAAGGTGTTACCCGTTCCCAGTGGCCAACCCATTAAGAAAACGACGTCTTCCACCAAGAAGCCGACTATTCCTTCCCGTGTCCCTATTCAGAAAGGTACATCGCGAAGCATCACTATTCCACCGCGTTCGCCTTCGATTCCCCAGAGACCTAAATAAGAGAAAAGATTTATATGTCTATGATCAATATCCACTCGAGAATTTACTATTCCTTAACGGAAATCTTAAGGAGTGGGATTTTGGGATTCTAATTCTTTTGTTACGCAAAATGAATGAGGAAGAACTAAAGAAAAAAACCGAGGGACCTTTGCATGATTCATCGGTCTTTTCTTCTGATGCCGAAGGTTTTACTTCAGAAGAATCTAAGGATGTAGAGGTGTCTAAAGCCCAAAATGATAAACAAGAAATTCAATCTGATGATTCCGTTGAAGAGCCAGCCGAATTGGTTCGTTTAGGTTCAATCACTTATGATAACGAGCATCTGGCAGATTTGGAAGATCATATGGACTGGTGGCCTAACTTGGCAGATTTGGATCGTTTGAACATTTTGGGTGCACCCTTGGAGGATAGAGCCCGTCTTTTGGCATCGAAGATGTCACACGGGCTGGATTCGACCATGAAGGAAATTTCCAGAAAAACGAGTTTCGAATACCTGGAAGATTTTGAATTGCCTGAAAACCCAACTAAACTTTTACCCTTAAGATTAATTCATTCTTTTTGCTGCCTTCCAGTGGATCAGGATGATGATGGAAAACTTAAGCTGGTTACTGCATGGCCTCCCTCCTCAAGAATGAGCCGTTGGGTTTATTCGGTATCTGGTCAAAAACCAACTTGGAACTTGGGGTCTCCTGAAAAGATTTCCCGAGCGATTACTGAAAATTTTGGAATTGGGGCTGATAGTTTGGATGAGTCGGATCTGGATGCGGATGCCGACGATGAAATGCAGGATGATTTGGAAGATCAGAATGCTGCCATCATTCGCTTTGTGAACGAAGTAATTCAACGAGCGATTGTCGACCGGGCAACGGATATTCATTTTGAGCCCCATAAGGATACTTTACAAATTCGTTATCGGATTGATGGACAATTGGTACCCGTTCGTGTCCCCGATAATCTTAGAAGTTTTCAGGATGCGATTATTTCCAGAATCAAGATTATGAGTGGTATTAATATCTCCGAAAAGAGAAGACCACAAGGCGGGAGGATTACATTCTCCCAAGGACAAAGTGATCTGGATATTCGGGTTTCAACACTACCGACTTTATATGGAGAAAGCATTAGTCTTCGCTTGTTGAACGAGAAATCCCAACCCCTTTCCATGCAAGAGTTAGGCTTATTGAGCAGGGATGAAAAAGGCATTGTTTCGATTTTGGAAAAACCTCATGGAATTGTTCTCGTAACGGGTCCTACAGGTTCAGGGAAATCCACCTCCCTGACTGCTTTCATCCGAAGAATACACAAGCCTGAAAGGCGGATTATGACGGTTGAGGATCCAGTTGAGTATGAAGTTGCTGGGATTAATCAAACACAGGTTAATTCTGAGATTGGTTTCACATTTGCAAGTGCTTTAAGGGAAATTCTCCGACAGGATCCAGATGTAATTATGGTCGGAGAAATTCGAGATCGGGAAACGGCCGATATTGCGATCAGGGCTTCTTTAACAGGTCATTTAGTTTTGAGTACTCTTCATACGAATGACGCACCGGGTGCAATCACTCGTTTGATTGACATGGAGATTGAACCTTTCCTGATTGCATCTTCGGTTGAAATGGTGATCGCCCAAAGATTAGTACGCAGGTTATGTCCTATTTGTGCGATTCCCACTAGTATGTCAGAAAGTGAGCTAAAGGCTTCGCTATCCTTACTTGAAGTTGATCTTTCTGAAGCCAATTACTTAAAGCAAGTGAAGGATTCTCAGGGTTGTCCGAAGTGTCAGAATCTAGGATTTCGTGGGAGAGTGGGGATTTTCGAACTCATGAAAATGAGTGATGCGATTCATGGTCTTGTTATTCAAAGTGCCTCTGCTCCCGATATTCGGGAAGTTGCATTGAAGGAGGGTATGACCACGCTTCAGGGAAGCGGGTGGTCGCAGATCAAGAGGGGGTTAACGACTTTGGATGAAGTAATTAGATACGCGGATGGAATGGTTGATGAAGTGGAAGAGGCATCGGTTGTGCAATGAAGGTTATGCTTCTCTAACTTCATTCTATTGAGGCTAAGAGATAATGGCTGAATTCAATTTTACGGCAATCAATCCTAAGGGAAAGACAATTTCTGGTGAAGTCAGTGCAAAGGATCTCAAGGATGCACGTGCTTCTTTGCGAAGTCAGAAGTTGACCGTGGTAAAACTTACCCGAAAAAGCGGCTCTGAACAAAAAGAGAGTGCAAATAAGAGTTCAGCTAGCGTAGAGAATAAAAAAAGTGAAATTGATAGCGCAAAATTCAGAAAGGGTGGTGCAAAAGGGGAAAAGATAGGTCTCGAGTTTCTCAAGCGTCTTCACGAGTTGCATGCTAGTGGTATGCCCGTTGCGGACGCTGTTAAGTTGTTAAATCATAGATTATCCGATCCTGTTCAAAAAGATATTGCCGGATATCTGTGGAAAGAATTGGCTGAGGGTCGCACCTTATCTCGGGCAATGAGAGGACTACCTCAATTTTTCGCTGAATCATCGACTTTCGTAATTGAGGCGGGTGAAGCTACAGGTAATGTCAGTCCAATTCTTGAAAAGGTCATTGCTCACTTGGAAGAGAAAAGAGAGATTCGAGCCAAGGTACTCAGTAGCATGTCTTATCCGATCTTCGTTGGATTGGTTGCTTTTGGCGTCGTTCTTTTCTTCCTTTTCTTTCTCTTGCCGCAAATTCAGGAAATGCTTGCCTCTCTAGGGGGAGAATTGAACTTGATGGCCAAACTCTTAATTAATGGATCGAATCTTGTTCTGGCGATTGGCCCATTTTTTCTTATCGGAGTTTTGGCAGGGGGTGGGGCTATTCTCCAATGGAGTAAGTCTGAAAAAGGTGGTTTGGCGGTAGACAAATCCGTATTGCAAATACCACTGTTTGGTCAAATTTTGTATTTGTCGGAAATGTTTCAACTTGCCAGTTTACTTTCTACCTTAATTTGGAGTGGAATAGGGCTTACTGAGAATCTGCGGTTGTGCGAGAAGACGATTAGAAATCGCTTTCTACGGAATCAATTCCGTGGAGCCCGTGCCTTGGTTAACGAGGGAAAATCCCTACCCGAGGCCCTAAGGAAGTTTAAGTTTATGCCTTTGATGCAATTGGATGTGATCGAAGTGGGTGAGAAAACCGGTAATTTGGGTAACAGCATGGAGGATGCTGGGAAAGCTTTTCGGGAGCAATTATCGAAGAAAATAAAAACCATGACCACCCTTGTCTCTGGGGGAGCGCTTGGCTTTGCTTTCACTTTAGTTGCTTTAGTAGCCATATCTATTGTAACTAGTATTTTTCAAGTTAGTAAAACCATCAGTTATTGAATTAAACTCAATCACCTTATGATTATTATCAGGATCACATCGGTAATATTGGTTTTGTCTATTTTATCATGTTCTGAAAATGAGGAGAGTCCACGCGAAGATTTTTCCAGTGCTTTGCCTTCTCCCGCTAAGGCAAAGGAGGGTAAATATTTCTTCGATGATGGCTCTGTTTACCAAGGAACATTGGCAATGGGTAAACCCGATGGTTTTGGAAGGAGAGTCTACGGAAATTCGGATGTTTATGAAGGTCAATTTCGAAAGGGACTTGAGCATGGTTCGGGTACCTTGCGCTTTAAATCGGACGAAGAGATTGATCGATATGTGGGAATGTGGGCGAGTGGGCAGATGGAAGGATTTGGCGCTCTTGTACTTGTGGATGAATCTCGAATGGAGGGTGAGTGGAAAAACGGTAGCCTGAGATTCGGTGAATTTCAAGGAGCTAACGGGGAAATAAAATCAGGTAGATGGGAAGGGAATACAATTGCTGAAATGTTTCTAAAAGAGGGCAGGGTTCGTTTACCCAATGGAGATGATTTTAGTGGAATTCTTGATTACGAGGGAAAGTATCGTAACGGATCTTTGAAGCTGGCAAATGGAGATATTTTTGTTGGGTCTTTTGCCTCTGGAATATTTGATGGAAGAGGAGTTTTGGAGAAAGCTAGCGGGTCTCTTTATGTAGGACAATTTTCAGGTGGTTTGTATTCTGGAACTGGTTTGTTGATTGAAGAAGATGGAGAAACATATTCAGGGGAATTTAGAAATGGTTTACCTGAAGGATATGGGATTCAGGATAGTCCCTCCGGCGTTCAATACTCCGGTTCGTGGTTGGCAGGGCAAAGAGAGGGAATGGGGGCAATTGATTTTGGTGATGGTTCTTCTTTTATTGGGGAGTTTCGCAATGGATTTGCTTATGATGGGGAATACGATTGGGGCGATGGAAGAAAAACCAAATCATATCAAGATGAGAATGGAGTATGGCGAGATCGTTGAGTCATTGAATTAGACTTACTAATTCAAAGATAAAGAATCTTGCAAAATAGTATAATTTTCCCAACAATTAAATAAATCCTTTATGTCCAATACCTCTTCCATACGACTTAAGTTCTGGGGCACTCGAGGGAGCATTCCTTGTCCTGGACCAGATACCATCAAGTATGGTGGCAATACAACTTGTTTTGAAATTACATGCGGGCACAAAAGGATAATTATAGATGCAGGGACCGGCATTCGTCTTTTGGGTAAGAAAATCATGATTGAGGAGGGAAATTTGCTCAATGCCGATCTTTTTTTTACTCATACGCACATGGATCATATTCAGGGATTGCCTTTCTTTGCACCTTTGTACAACGGAAATAGTGATGTTCGTTTGCATGCCGGTCATTTGAATGGAGACAACTATGATCTACATGGGATTATTGGTACGATGTTGATGAAGGATCCAGTCTTTCCTGTACCTAGTACTCTTATTGAAAAGGCATGCTCTTTTAATGACTATCCATGCGGAAAGGTATTTGAGTTAGGCGATGGAATTGTGATTAGGACGGGTCAGCTTAATCATCCTAATGGGGCATGTGGATATAGAATTGAATTTGCAGGCAAGGTAATTGCAATTTGTACAGACACCGAACATTTCGAAGGAGAAATCGATCAAAATGTAGTAGAACTTTCGCGAGATGCGGACATAATGGTCTATGATTCTGCCTACACGGATGAAGAGTACCCTAATTTTAAGGGTTGGGGGCACTCAACATGGCAGGAAGCGGTTAAAGTTGCCCGAGAGGCAAATGTAAAACAAACGATTCTTTTTCACCATGATCCTTCCCATAATGATCAAAAAATGGATCAAATTGCCAGTGACGTTGCCAAGGAGTTAGAAAGTGCAAGACCTGCGATTGAGGGCGAAGAGATCGTTCTGTAATTAGAATTAGACAGAGTTTCATTTCCTAGTTTAGCTCTCAAGCTAGTGCATAGTTTTGCATGAAAGGATGAACTTAATCTGTGTTTTTTAAGGAGTAGTTTGCGTCGAGTTTAGATCAAGCTGCTTGATCTCTCCGCTTCCCGTTCTTTCTACAACCATCCGAAGCGGTTTTTCATGAAGTAATAAGTTTCCGTTTTTTCTAATTCTAGCATCCAACCAACGTTCTGGAGAAATTTCTACGAGTCCATTTCCATGATGAGAGATGATAGCTTCATCCACTGGAAGATCACCAGCCTGAAAAGAACCAGACCCATGTAGATGTGCTTGCAGTTTTGTTATTTTTTTTCCTCGCAGAAAGATATTTCCAGCCCCTTCATGTCTTACTTGAAGATTTTCGCAGAGTAGATTTTCAAAATGAATGAGTCCATTGGAACTCGAAAAAACCTTTATGTTCGAACCAGATAGATTAGTACAAGTCAGGTTGGAGTTTTCGTGAACTTCAATTTCTTCCAATCGATCAATAGATACGACGACTTCTACGGGAAACTTCCTTTCGGCGGACAATTTGAGGAAAGGGAGTCTTCTTTGGATAGTGAGGGTATTGTTTGCGTCAATGAATAGAGTTCTCTCACTGACATGCAGACGAACAAGATCAATAATTTCAGCATCCGCATATATCTTTGCTTCTGCATTTCTTTTTCCCGGTTTGATAAAAACATCGAGAGAACCCTTAACTTGAACTTTGTCGAAAAAAAAGAGCAATTCCCTACGTGTTTCCAGCTTTGCATCGCAGAACACGCAAAGGATCCAATACATTGACCAAATTTGAAGTAGCCTACTTTTTTTTGCCATATGGCTTACTTTTTCGTTTGGGTTTACCGATGCGGTTCCTGCCTCCAATTTCAGTTGAATGAAATTTCCCGTCACCTTCACCCTTGAGGAATGAAATCTGATCTCTCAAAAGAGCAGCTTTTTCAAATTGTAGTTTTTTAACAGCTGCCATCATTTCCGATTCCAGATTCTTGATGAGCTTTCCAAGGCTTTTGCCGTCAATTTCTTCGGAGACCATCAATGGGTCCTCTTTTTCCTTTTCTTGAAGCAAGCTTTCTTGAACGGGTCGCTGAACGCTTTTGGGTGTGATGCCGTATTTTTCATTAAACTCAATCTGCTTCCCACGCCGATAGAGACATGTAGACCACGCACTCTTCAACGAACCTGTCATTTCGTCTGCATAGAAAATTACTTTTCCGTCTTGGTGTCTTGATGCCCGCCCTGCCGTTTGAATTAAACTTGTTTCACTCCTGAGAAAACCTTCTTTGTCCGCATCAAGTACGATGACCAATTCGACTTCGGGTAAATCCAATCCTTCTCGAAGCAAATTGACTCCAACCAGAACATCAAAGGCACCGGACCTAAGATTTCGAAGAATCTCAACCCTTTCAATAGCATCAATGTCTGAGTGTAGATATTGAACCTTTACTTGATGATCACGAAGGAAGTCGGTTAAATCTTCCGACATTCTTTTGGTTAAGGTAGTAACAAGTACTCGATTCCCTCGAGCAACAACTTGCTTGATTTCGCTTATGCTGTCTTCGACTTGCCCCTTGATCGGTCTCTTTTCCATTTTGGGGTCGAGCAGACCAGTAGGTCTAATAAGTTGTTCTACAACTACCGATGATTTTTCGATCTCATTTTTGGCGGGAGTCGCCGAAACATAGATGGTCTGCTTAGTCACTTGTTGGAATTCATCTGGTTTTAGGGGTCGATTATCTAGTGCGGAAGGTAAGCGAAAGCCAAAATCGACCAGTCTTTTCTTTCTGGAATAATCTCCATTATACATTCCTCCAATTTGAGGAATGGTGACATGACTTTCATCGATGAAAAGAAGAAAGTCGTCTGGAAAAAAATCAATCAAGCACCAAGGTCTTTGGCCAGGCTTCCTTCCGGAAAGGTGTCGAGAGTAATTCTCGATTCCATTACAAAATCCGACTTCTCGCAACATTTCCAAATCATATTCCGTGCGCATGCGAATTCTTTGGGCTTCCAATAAGAGATTTTCTTGCTCAAAGAATTGAACCTGTCCCTCAAGTTCATTTCTTATTTCACGGCAGGCGATTTCCAGTTTGTCCTTGGTAGTTATGTATTGATTGGCAGGATAGATTTTGTAGCTATCAAGAGAATGAAGGGTTTCCCCAGTAAGCACATCAATTTCTCGAATTGCTTCGATCTCTTCTCCCCAAAACTCTATTCGTACTGGGTTGTTTGCATATGCAGGAAATACATCAACCACATCACCTCGCACGCGGAACCTGCCCGGACGCAATTCAACATCGTTACGGTTGTAGAGGCAGTCAATCAATTTTTCTAATAGGCAATCCCTTCCAAATTCTTTACCACACTTGATTTCAATGGATAGGGCACGGAAATCATCAGGTGAACCAAGGCCGTAAATGCAGGAAACGCTGGCGATTACAATTACATCCTTTCGACTAATGAGAGAACCCGTTGCTGCGAGGCGCATACGTTCGATTTCCTCGTTTATCGAAGAGTCTTTTTCAATATAGGTGTCGGTTGAAGGAACATAAGCCTCAGGCTGATAGTAGTCGTAATAGCTTACGAAGTATTCAACTGCATTATTGGGGAAGAAGGCTTTGAATTCGGAATAGAGTTGAGCAGCGAGGGTTTTGTTGTGGGAAATAACCAGGGCAGGTCTTTGCAGCTCTTGTATAACGTTTGCCATGGTGAAGGTTTTGCCGGATCCCGTAACTCCGAGGAGAGTCTGATGATCGTTCTTTTTTTGGATCGAATCTACTAAACCCTTAATAGCTTTGGGTTGGTCGCCTTTAGGTTCGAATTTCGAAGACAACTCAAAATTCATTTGAAGAGTGATCCTTATTGATTTTGATAATAATCAGTCTCACCCTCGGATTTGCCGATGATTACGGCAACGCAACTATCTCCTAGGACATTGATGGAAGTTCGTAGCATATCCAAAATTCTATCTACAACTAGTACGATTCCAACTCCCATGGCAATCACGGCTTCAGGGAAGCCCGTGGATTGAAGGATTACGATAATCGCAACCAAGCTGGCAGATGGAATGCCAGCAACTCCAATGGAGGTCAGTAATGCCAAAAGCACGACCGAAGCCTGGGTGACCCAGCCCATTTCAATGCCAAATATTTGCGCTAAGAAAACCACCACTACGCATTCGAACAAGGCGGTTCCATCCATATTAATTGTTGCACCCAGAGGAAGAGTGAATCCACTGATCTTCTTGGATGCACCCACTCTGTTTTGCAGGCAGTTCATGGTGAGGGGGAGCGTGGCCGATGATGAAGCAGTAGAAAATGCTGTAAGCAACGCGGGAGTCATCGCTCGATAATGTTGAATAAAGGAAATGCCTCCAAAGAATCTCAAAAGGAGAGGTAGGATGATCAATGCGTGGAAAGCAAGTCCAGCGACAACGGTTAGAGCAAAACTTCCCATAACCCATAAGGTGTCAAGTCCCACTTGCATGATTGTAGGAGTGACCAAGGCAAAAACACCATAAGGCGCAAAAGAGATAATGAATTTTGTAATGCCTAAAATGACGGAGTTAAAGCTTTCCCAAAAGCGAATTTGTAAATCTTTGGCATCTGCAGGCAGTTTTGAAATGAAATACCCAAAAAGGAGACTAAAAAAGATAAGCCCAAGCAATTGCCCTTCTACTGCTGCCTTGAAAATATTAGTTGGTACCATTCGGTGGAAAATATGCAAAAGGTTCTCAAGTCCATTTTCAGCATTTTCAATGGCCCCTTCTACCTTACTTGCATGATTGTTGTTCAAGCTTCCTAAAATTTGTTCCTTTACGGATTCGTCGACTTTTCCTGGTTCCAGTAGATTTACGAACATCAGTCCCGTGGATACCGCAAGCAAACCTGTAAGTGCGTAAAGGAAAATGGTTTTACCTCCTAATCGACCAAAGTCTTTTTCCGCTCCGATTCTAGCCACTCCACAAAGAATGGATGTCATGACAAGAGGAATGACGATCATTTTTAAGCCATTCAGAAACAAGGTACCAAAGAAATTGCATGTTTCGGATAACACAATGAACCAGTCAGGCAAAGGATCCAAATGGGAGGCTTGCAAGTTTGAGATTAATCCTATGACAAAAGAAAGGAGGAGGGCTATGAAGATCTTTAAATGAATGGGCATACTATGGATTGGTTTAGAACAGACCATTTAGTTTTGATACGGAGAGTTCCTTGTGGCAATCAACAATCATGTGAGCGCCCGTTTTGTCTAAAGTGCTTCTGGGATGACTGCTGGTGATCGCTACGGCTTTCATTGATGCCGATATAGCGGCTTCTATTCCATGAAGGCTGTCCTCAATAACAACACATTCGTTAGGGTTGGAACCGATCGCGTTGGCGGCCTTGAGAAATACTTCTGGGTGAGGCTTTCCTCTTTTTACGTCCTCGGTGGTGATGATGCCATTGAAAAACTTTTCTATCGGATGTTGGGTAAAGGCTAGTCGAAGATTTGCCGATTCTGTGGAGGTTCCAATTGCACAAGCAATTTTTGATTGCTGAAGATTTTTCAGTAGTGGCTTAATATGAGGAAGAAGACTGATGCCGTCTATCTTTGCTCTTTGCCTGTAGAGTTCCTCTTTGCGTTTCCCCCATGCCTCAATTTGCTCAAAATCACGAGTCCATTTGAGGATCTCCGGAATGATGACTTGATTCCTCTTGCCAAAACCCATGGAGAAATGATTCTCGGGGAGTTCTCGCTTGGTTTCTCTGGCCAAGTCTTCCCAACTAGCTTTGTGAATCATTGATGAATCGACGACTACACCATCCCAATCAAAAATCACTCCTCCAAGAGACATTATTTCTAGTCTTCGATGGTTGATGGATTGAATACGGGAGGAGCATTCAGGTATTCTTCGAATCTTTCATTGGATTGGTTTGGCTTGGGAAAAAATTCTTTCTCGGAGCTTGAATTTTCATCTATATTAAAAAGAAAGTCGGGGAGGGGAGGGCCTTGGAGGTCAAAGACCGATCCGTTAGTGTCATTATCCAGTTGGATCACGGCAATTGCTTGTTCGCTTAAAATCAGGTTTAGGAGATCTCGAGTTCGAGTGGCTTCTGCATTGTCGAAGCCAAGAAGTTTTTCTTGTTTTGCTAGGGTTTCCCCTAGGTACTCCATAGCCTCTTCTTTTCGATCTGATAGATGATGAATTTTTCCTATCATAAACATTGTTTGCAGAGTCATCGGATCTTGCTCACCCATCACACGGAGCTCCAAAGCGAGGGTTGATTCGCAAAGCTTCAATGCTTCCTCATTCTTGCCGGCTTCCATGTACAAACCAGCTAGTTCATTCATAGAACGGAGGGTTTCTGGGTGTTCGTATCCGTACTTTTGCTGAAGCCTTTCATATACAGAGTAGAGAAGGTTAAGGGATTTTTCAGAGTCTCCTAGCAATTTATGAAGCCTTGCGGTTGCCTTCATCGTTGCAATGGTTTCAGGGTGATCGAATCCCAAAGCCTCCCTTTTGAGTTCTAGGATATTGAGATAGATTTCGATGGCGGTTGATAGGTCCATACGAGCAGCCAAAATCTCGGCAAGTGAATCCATCGCGCCAAGAGAATCCGGATGGATGTCTCCAAGAACGCTTTGAAATTTTGACACAAGATATTTAGAGAGGTTTTCCGCATCGTCCAGTTTGTTGCCCTTGCGAAGTGCTTCCACCAAAACCTGCCCTCTTTTTAAGCTCAGCGAATGATTTTCTCCGAGCAACAGACGGGTTCTCTCGTAGACATTACGGGACAAGCTTTCACCTTGGGCAATTTTGTCATTTGCGAGATAGATTTTGGCGAGTTCCGTCATGCACTTAAGTAATAGCGGGTCATCTTTGCTCCTATTTTGGTCGTTCAGTAAGGACAGCGTTTGCGTACACTGGTCTTCAGCCAATTCCAGTTTGCCGATTCTTCTATTTACAGTGGCGAGATCAATGCTTACTTCCATGACTTGATTATGTCCTTCCCCAAGTTGTCTAGTACGAAGTTCAATGAGTTTCGTTAAGAGAGGTTGGGCTTCCAGATAGTTTCCCAAAGCTTCATGAACCATGGCGATTTCATTCATGGCCTCCAGTTTAACCGGAGAGGTCAGAGCTTCTTTTTTTTCCAGAAGTTTAAGTGCTCTTTGAAGCTCATTTTGGGCTTTTTCATAAGAACCAATCGAACGATAGGTTTTGCCAAGCGTGACTCGGATACTTGCCTCAATATCTGGTTTCTCAAGTAATCCTTGAGCTTTTAATGAACCTTGATCCAGCATCGTCTTAAGGAGTTCAGTATCCATGCCGGCAGTATTTTGGGGATCCAGGGAAAGAAAAAGATTTTGGACGAAGTCCGTAATCGTTTTGGTCTTATCCAATTCTTCCTCGGCGCTTTTTCTTTCGGAAATCGCAACGGATTGAGCAACAGATGCCTCTCTTTGTTGATAAAAAGCATACGAAGCCAGTCCAATTGCGGAAATGGCGAAAAAACAAGCAATGGAGGCAAAGCGAGCCATGCGCTTTTGCCTCGCAAGAAGATCTCTCTGTTTGATTTCATCCAAGCCAACGCCTACCAAGCCTGCCACAATTTTCAGGATAGCGTCGCTTTCGCCATCGGCTGAAGGTCTTAGGTCGGCGGCTCCAGGTTCAAAGATTCGTTCCGTAAGATTGCCTTCTTGGTCAATCTCTCTCCTCGCTGCAAGTGGAATACATTCATTCTCAGGATCCCCATTGGTATCTTCAGCCATGGGCTCACCTTCCAAGACCAAGCAAAGGACTCGATCGGCTTTTCCCATTTTCTTGAAAAGCCTAATCTCTTCGTTTACCCACCTCGAATTAACTGCATTGGGTGAGCAAAGTACAATTAGGTGTGAGGACTGCTCGAGTGCTTTCTCAATTAAGGGTCCAAGTTGTGCTGAGCCCGCAAGTTCATCTCTGTCGCGAAAAATCGGATATAGCCTAGTGGGAATTGGGCCGTAGAGACCGTTGCTGCCTATAAGATTAGGGGGAACTCTAAACCCTTCCAGTTTTTTTCTTAGCCACCTTGCTCTCTCCTCGTCCTTATGAGCGTAGGTTATGAATGCCAAATACTTGTAGTCGGATAACATCTTTAAAAATCTCTCATATCGACAACTTAGAAGAAGTGCAAGGAATCCATCGAAACTTGAACCCAAATATTTTCTTAATTTGGAAAACTTATTCCTCTTTTGAAGGGGTCGTGCTTTTTTTAAGGGCCCACATCCTCAGTTCATTTTGTTCGTTTAAGTCGCCAATCAGTGCTTGGTATCTTTTTTTAAGTCTAAGGGATTGAACCTTGGCGGCACTGATGAGTTTATTTTCCCTCTGTACTGATTTGCTGAAGTTGTTGATTAGTTTGGATGAAGAAATCAAAAGGGGTAATTCGACCGTAAGAATTTTGCTGAAAGTATTTTCTTGGACATGAGTTATAATAAGATTTCCAGCCTGGAGAGTTCGATTCTCTTCATTCATGCTTAGCTGAACGAAACCCTCTAGGAGAATAAATTTTAAATTGTCTTTTTTTGCATTTTCCATCATCAAGGTACCGTCGAAAGTGAGGTCCACTGAACCGGTTTTTGTAGATATTCTCATAGATGTTTCTTTTTTTGATGCCAAAAGAAGTGAACCATTGATGAGATTGAATTCATTTGCCTTAGGAAATTCCAAAACCGATGCTTGTCCAATGCGCATTTGCAAATCATCTGCGGAAAAAAGTTCCAAATAGGAGTTATTGGGAACTAGAATCCCATGTGGGATACTTTGGGGCAGATTTTGCGTCTGCTTTAGAAGAGTTGGTTTTTTGGATGCGTTTGTTTCGGTGCTCAAAAAGGATGGCCCGATTAATTCGGATATGTGAAAGCCATTCTGCTTGGATCCATTTACTTGGAATTGGCAAATCACAAGTAAAAAAACCCCTTTTGCAATTAAGGAAAACATGAAAGCGTTAGTCAGGAATTCTGACTTTAAGTAAACCCTAAAATTTAGCGTCCAGTGCGAGCCCGCCACCAATATCAAGACGATTGAAATCAAAATCGTCATTACTGGATCCACGAAAACTCAAGTTAGAAAATAAACCAATGGAAAACCATTCGGTAAAAAAGTAATCGAGATCTACACCCAGTGATCCTATGAGATCATCACGACTTTGGTTACTGTAGTTGGCGTAAGCGAGTCGCATGTATGGCGCTATTTCAAGCCGATTGACTGGAATTATGAATGACCAGAGAAAAGCGGTTTCAAAGCGATCAAGAAAATCATCCAGAATTTGATCTGAGTCCGTTATGTGATATGCCAATAACCATTCCCAAGTAGAAATTCCAGATCCGATAGAGAATCCTTTTCCCAAGGCAATTGTGGGGGAGATTTGATGGTAAGTCTTCTCCATTCCATCGTGAGTGGAAAAATCCAACATCACGCCAAGTCCTGCTCGAAATGTCCACCCATTGCTGAATTGAAAAAACATGTTAGGAGAAAAGTGCAGGGTATCGAAATCAAGGATATCTATATCGTTGTCGCCAAAATGAGAAAATTTCGAGTAACCTAAACTAAATATCGGGGAAAATACCGAACCACCTAAATCAAATGCTCCTAGGAGAAAGTGGTTTGATAAGGAATTTTCCCAGATGCCCGCTGATTCCCGACCTATACCACTACTGGCGGAAGGTGCATTGTTCGAATAGTAGAGCTTGGTATCGAAACCCAAGTGGTAACCAAAACCAGTATCCTTGACATCCACCGGTCTTTGTAGACCCAGATCGCTATTGGCGAACTCATTGTACTTTTGTGAACTGGATGAAGTTGATTGAAGAGATTGGTTATTCCTTTGCTTTAGATTTCCAAGATCACTGCTTCGATAATCCTCTTGTCTGCTTTGACCATAGAGAATGGACATGGAAAGGAAAAGGCAACCAAGAAGCGAGACGATAGAAGATGATTGTTTATTCACGCGCTTTGGAGTTCGAAGGTTTTCGTTTAGTTCGAGTGCGGTTGAATTCGGATAGCGGGGGTTTTTCCGGAATCCACTCTTTTGTTTGAAATTCGCGAAGAAGCGTCATTGGAAAAGAAACTAGCGTTTACCGCATCCGTACCATGATAAACATTTTTAATGAAATTAACATGTCCAACCTTACGCTCCTTTTCCCCAAATGTTGGATATCCATTACGACTTTTCAGAATCACTCTTGATGAATCTGGGAATTTTACGTTCTTTAAATCAACCGTAATTGCATCCATGTAGATCTCACGGACATGTTCGTCAAAACCGAGTCCATTGACAGCGATCCGATTATGGGCATATAAATATATGTTTCCCTTCTCGTTTTCGTCGCCTGCGGAGAGTTGGTTCAAACTTAAGACACTTTCGAGATTTTCTTCTGAAAATTCTACCTCTTCGTCAAAACGAGTAGAGAGAATTTTGAGTTCGTCAAGAGATCCGACAGCTAAATGTCCTTCCGTTGAAATATCAACATCGATTAACTCGAGTTTGTCATATGCACCAAGCCCCAAGTCAGCTCCATGGTTTTTAATGTGAACGGACTCTGGAGACTTTTTGGGTTTGATTTGTTCTTCCTCTGAAAGAAAAATGGGATCGTCTTCTCCGAGGTATTTGGAGACGAATTCGGCATCGAAAAAGGCCGAAGCGGATTTTGATCTTACATGAATGCCGTTTGCCGCACCAATCACGACGGCTTGTTCGGAATTGTGGTGGTTTTCTAAGGTTACATCGCCTTCGATAATAACATCCTGAGCAGCTGAAATTGCAAATATTTGATTAGTATCTCGTTCTTCAACTTCGGATGGATCTAATTTGGCCCCGTTAACTATGGTAATTTCGGACCCGACAACCCCAGTTACTCGATCCACATCTACATTCAAATCATCGGCAGTTTCGGAAGACAAGTTTGCAGAACGGGTTCCAAGTAGTTCTCCATCCAAAGTGACTTCGTTTTGTTCATCTCCTTCGTTAAAAACCTCCCCCGGTTTTCCTCCGTCTTCAAGAATTGACAACAAATGTTTAGAATCCTTCAATTTTTTTCTTCCTCCCAAGAGACTGAGAATTCGATTCCCGATTGTTTCCATAGAATCAACACCTTGATGACCATCGCTCGAACCAAGGGCTCCATATTTTGCGAGAAGGAGCCCGAATTCATAAGCGTAAGGATTTTCGGAAAATTCGTTCACTAAATCGGATGCCTTCCATACATTCTCTGCTGGGAGGGAGTCCGACAGCGTAACCTTGGTGAGGAAGATCCGGGCGAATCTTAAGGCACTCTGAATTGCATCGTTGATACCCTCTTCATAGAAGTAGCCAAGAGCAAGTTGCTCCATGAAAATACTTAGGGCAAGGGCTTCGAGTTTTTTGTCGTTGTCTGTAATCCAAGGGGATAGGGCTTCAAGTAGCAATAAGTAGTCGTGATCGTGAATGGAAATTCTTCGAATGCCAATAACCCGACCATACTTATCGTGGAAGTAGATAATGATCTCTCCCGTTTCAGAATCATAACCGTATGAAATAGAAACAGCTTGCGTGAAAGAACTGGTTTCGCCTCCGTGAATGCTTCTCTGATTAATTTGCCATTGTCTGAGATATGCAAAGCGCAAATCTTGATTAAAAGGGTCATAAACCTTGTCATCATCCCCACTATTATCTTCCGTGGAGAATGTGCTTCGGTTCGGCTTGGGAGGGAGAGAATTAGGACTTAAGTCCTGTGCCTTATTGACTGCACTCTTTAATATGGAAAGGGAAATCGACGAAGATAATTTGGTCTGAAGATTATTGACTTCATTAACGAGCTTATTAACTGAAGTATACACTTCGCGCTGGGCAGCAATCCCATCGTTGGTGACATCAAGGCCCTTACCTTCCGTTAATAATATTGGTTGTCCTTTTCCTGTAGGTGTGAAGGAAACGGTGGAATCCGTAACATCTATCTTAGAAACTCCCAGTGCATCTTGTTCCACCCGAAAAGCGGTTCCAAGAATTTTGGTTGTTCCAGCCTGTGTTGTGATTTCGAATTGAGAACTTGGGGATAGCTTTTTGGAGAGCAAGATCACGGATCCATATTCGACGATTATTTTAGTTATGGATTCAGTTGGTTCCTTATCAATGGAATCTAGCGTGAGATTATTGGGTTCGAAGGATTTTTGCAGAAACGTCAATAGACTAAGTTTTGATTCCGGTTCGATCGTCGCAACAATGCCGTTCGAAAACAAAATGGTCAGCTGGCCCGACAATCCAGTCGATAATGAAAAGCCGTCACTTAAGACCGTACCTGAGGATAATCCATTGGTGATTAGTTTCCCAGTGGAGTCACTAGCCTGAACCAAACCTTTGGGCTCGAGAACGATAACGGCTCCCTTAACGAAATTACCCGCTTGGCCGTAGGAGAATTGAATCGAGCCAAGAAGAAGAAGGAAAAGTAAGCTGATTCGATTCACATTAGGAGGATAATATAATTTTGTTAGGAAAAATTACTGGATGCAAATGACCAATCGACTACTTCCCAAAATGCATCCACATAATCTGGACGACGATTTTGATAGTTTAAGTAGTAGGCATGTTCCCAAACATCCAGACCAAGGATTGGTGTGCCGGGTTCGTCGGCAATCCCTTCCATAAGAGGAGAATCTTGATTGGGAGTGGAGGAGACGACTAAAGAACCGTCTGATCTTTTGACTAACCATGCCCAACCGGAACCGAATCGGGTCAAAGCGGCTTTTTTGAATTGATCCTTTAGGGAATCCAGAGATCCAAAAGTAGAGTTAATCGCATCACCCAATGGACCACTGGGTAAACCACCACCATTAGGGGATAGGCATTGCCAGAAGAAAGTATGGTTGGAATGACCACCTCCGTTATTCCTGACTGCGGGTCTAATCGCTTCCGGGAGTGAACTTAAGTCACGAATCAATTCGCTTAAGTCGACATCCGCTAACGAATCATGTCCTTCGAGAGCCGCGTTTAAATTATTGATATATGTCTGATGGTGTTTTCCGTGATGGATCTCCATCGTCCGTGCATCTATATGAGGTTCTAATGCATCAGGACTATATGACAATTGTGGAAGAGAATGTGCCATTAGTATAGTAGTTGGGGGTGAGTATTGTAGGAAAAGTGAGGAGAAATTGAATCCATCAATTAAAAAAAGGTCAAGCATTCATGTTTATCCTTTTACAGTTCTCTGTATTTCAAAAAAAGATTTTACAAGATCGTGACATTCTTTTTCCATAACTCCCGAAGAAATCGTTGGTTTATGATTGGAGTTTGGGAGATCGTTTAGATTAATGGCTCCACCAAGGCATCCCATTTTAGGATCTGAAAAAGCATAGTGTACATGGCCTATTCTACTCATGATTACGGCACCTGAACACATCGGGCACGGTTCTTTAGTCACATGAAGCTTACATTCATTTAATCTCCAATCACCAATTGCATTGGCTGCGGCGGTGATGGCAATCATTTCGGCATGGGCCGTAGGATCGTTGTTTTTTCTTGTTTGATTATATGCACTGGCAATAATCTCATCCCCGATGGAAATGACTGCTCCAATTGGAACTTCATTTTCATTCCAAGCGTTGATTGCCTGATTATAAGCATGCTGCATAAAGAATAAATCATCTTTATTCAAATAAGATGGGAAAACTTTGGGGAACGGGCAGGGGGGAAGATTCATGCCTGAAATAGGATTGTGGTTATCTGTATTCGCTAAATGAAGGCACAACGAGAGAGCCTTGACTTATATTTGTAAGGTGGTGTGATGATTGGCTTACATTATGGCAGAAGAAGATATAGTCGAGGTCGAAGGAAAAATCACTGCGGTTTTACCCTCGACCATGTTCCGCGCAGAGTTGGAAAACGGGCACCAAGTGCTTGCTCATATTTCTGGTAAGCTCAGAAAGCATTTTATTAAGATCACAGTGGGTGATATTGTTAAGATGGAAATGAGCACTCAGGATCTCGAGAAAGCTAGAATTGTCTATCGACTGAAAAATGCAGAAGTTAATCGAAATGCCCCGATCAGAAGTTACGGGCCAAAAAGTAAGGGTAAATAAAATTATGAATATTATCGAATCTATTGGTAAGACTCCTTTGGTGCAGCTTGAAAAAGTCACAAAAGGTCTTGATGCGAAAATTTTTCTAAAATCCGAATTCTTTAATCCATTGGCTAGTGTGAAGGATAGAATTGGGGCCGCAATGATAGAGGCTGCGGAAAGAGATGGAACATTGAAACCCGATAGTGTTGTGATCGAACCAACCTCAGGGAACACGGGCATTGCATTGGCTTTTGTCTGTGCGGCTAAGGGATACAAGTGCATACTTACCATGCCTGAGACGATGTCCAAGGAAAGAAGACTCTTGTTAAGATTACTTGGTGCCGAGATTGTGCTTACGCCTGGACCGAAGGGCATGGGTGGAGCCATTGCCAAAGCATCGGAATTAATGGAACAGCATGGAGGACAGGCTTTTATGCCCCAACAATTTAATAATCCTGCGAACCCCGAGGTTCACCGAAATACGACCGCCGAAGAAATTTGGTCTGCCATGCAGGGACAAGTGGATTGTTTCGTTTCGGGAGTTGGCACAGGTGGAACGATAACAGGTGTTTCGGAAGTTATTAAGCAAAGGAATCCAGCCATGCTTACGGTGGCTGTTGAGCCCGAGGAAAGCCCAGTTATTACTCAAACCCGGAATGGAGAAGAAGTGAAGCCCGGACCTCATAAAATTCAAGGAATTGGGGCAGGTTTCGTTCCTAAGAATTTGAACTTGGATATTGTTGACGAGGTGGAGCTGGTAAAGAGTGAGGATGCTTTCGATATGGCAAGGAAAATGAGTATTGAAGAAGGAGTTCTAGGTGGTATTTCCACAGGTGCTACTGTGACGGCTGCTCTTCGAATTGCACAGAGGTCAGATATGAAAGGTAAGAATATCGTGGTTGTTGGAGCGAGTTGCGGAGAAAGATATTTATCCACTCCATTGGCTGCTCAAGCTGCATCTGAAGTATTGGATGCTGTTGCCGAAGAATAATTACATTTCATTAATCTTCTTTTTTCTTGAGGGCGCTTCTCAGGAGAGTTTCCAAAGCTAAGGTGGAAGTTGAAAACTCCATCGTAGGCCAGATTAAAGATGGTTTGTTGGTTTATGTAGGATTTCAATCTGACGATTGCCTTGAGGACTTTTCTTGGTTAGCCAACAAAATAATAGGCTTGAGGATCTTTGAGGATTCAAATGGAAAGATGAACCTTCCTATTTCCAAGAAGCAAGGGATTTTGATCGTGAGTCAATTTACCCTTTTTGGAAGTTTGAAAAAAGGATATCGTCCTTCTTTCAACCGATCCTCACCGTCAGATGTGGCGGAATTACAATATGAGAGATTCCTCATGCAGGTTGAACAGACTTTTGATGGTCGAGTGGAATCTGGCCAATTTGGTTCCGAGATGAAGATAACCGCAATCGATTTCGGGCCTGTGAGTCTTTGGATTGATTCGAGGAACAAGAACTATTGATCAAATGCCAGAGGTCTTAAAGAAGGATTTTTTTGAGAAAAACACCTTAAAGGTTGCCCAGAATTTACTTGGAAAAACTCTTTGCGTCGAATCTAACGGTGGCCAAGTGCAAAGAAGTGCAATTATTGAAACAGAAGCTTATGACGGAGAGGCTGATTTGGCTTGCCACGCAAGTAAGGGTAAGACCGAAAGGACAAAGGTAATGTATGAGGGGCCAGGAATTTGCTATGTTTATCTTTGTTATGGTATCCATTGGCTTTTGAATTTGGTAACTGGTCCAAAAGACTATCCTGCGGCCGTCCTCATTCGAGGGCTTGAAGACTTTACGGGGCCGGGTCGATTGACGAAGGGAATGGGCATCGATGGTAGTTTTAATGAGAAATCTTTGAACAAGGGAAGTGGAATATGGGTGGAAGATTCCTCCTGTTCTGAATTTAAGGTTTGCTCGGGTCCACGAATTGGGGTGGATTATGCGGGTGAGCATTGGTCCAAAGTTCCTTACAGATTTTGGTTTTCAAAAAAATAAAACTTAGGTTATGTTATAGAAATGTATCCGTCCTTGCTCATACCCTCCCTTTTTGCTTTTGCGTTTTTTCTCTGCGTTGGTTGCGGGAGCCGGACAGAGCGAGATCGATCGCAACCTGTTATTTATGATGCTTGGGACGCTCGTTATCACTACGATCCGGAAACCAGAAGAATGCTTCCTGTACATAATGAAAAATTGGTGGGCAAGGCTTGGGGGCGCGATGAGAAGGGGCGGTTGAACTATAGTGAATATTTATCCGGTTCATCTAGGGGAAATGAAGATTTATTGGCTAATTACAAGCGAAGATTGAATGCGCAAAGGGATAATAATTGGGAAATCGAGAATCAGGCACGAATTGAATCCATCAAGCAGAGCTTGGATAATTTTGATTTGAATAAAACAAAAGAAGAACCAGTCGAAGATACGAGTGCTCCGTCCCTCGACAATTTTATGCCGCCTGCCTTTATTCCTGTTGGAATAGATGGGCCTTCCACGCCATCCCCTGCCGATGATGTTTTTATGCCCATTAGTCCTGGTGGAGATGCGGCACCGGCACCCGATGCTTCTGCTGAACCATCTCCTTTTGAACCTCTAGCCCCATTACCGTGAAGATTGTTGCCATTGTACTGAATCTTTTGATCCTCTCTGCCTCCGGTTATGGAATATTGTTGAGTATGGATAAAATGAGTAGATTCGATCAAAATAAGGCAATCATTGAGAAAAATGAAGCGAATGTAACGGAAGTCAGTGCAGCGCATCTAAAGTTCACTGAGGAGCATAAGGCTCGTTTTGCTGTTGAAAGAACTCGCAATCAACAATTGGAAGAGGAAAATTTCAATCAATCTCGAGAAGAAAATAAGGAGAAGGCAATAGTTGAGCAAACAAAACAAGAAATCGCCATTCTCGAAAATGACTTAACCGAATTGAATCTTTCATTAGAAGAGACTAAAACGAAATTACTTGAAAATCAAAAAGCGTTAGAGACATCAAGGAATGACCTCCTTACCTTAACCCAATCCATTCCATTGCTCGAAGGAAATATTGCTGATATGCAGGGCAAGATTCAGGAGCAAAAGGAAATGGACCTTTCTTTGGATAGACAACTTGCCAGTTATGGGGAGACCACAGAGATGTACGAAAGACACTTCGATCGAACTACTGACGCGCTATCCGAGGATTTGAAGAACAAAGCTTGGTTTGGTAAAGGAAAGAGTCTCCGGGTTCGAAATGCGTTTTTTGATTACGAGAATGGCTTGCTTGCCCTGCCTTTAGGTAAGGACCATGGTTTGGAGGAAGAACGTCTCTTGTCCGTACAAGATGGTGATCTGGAAATTTGTAAGATCAAGATCATGCATGCTAAGCTTAAGCATAGTGTTGCCCATGTGATCCCTTTGGTAGGAAAACCTCTAAAACTTTTACAACTTTCGGAATTTGACCTTTATCATCTTTAGAATCCTCGCTTGGGGCTCTTTTTTTGCGTTCGTTTCGATCGCATTCTTAAATATGGATAAATTCGTCGATCTTTCCGACGAAATCAAAAAGTCTGAAGATGCTAAGACAGAAACGAATTTAGCCTTTGAGAAAGACAGAAACGAATCTTCCACTCTCATGAATAATTTGTACAAGGAGAGGGGAGTCCTGCGACAAAAATATGAAGACTCACTTGAGCGGGTTGAGGATCTAAAAGACCAACTAATCTCTCTTAACCCGAAAAAAAAGGGGATGGAAGATACAGTAGTGAAAAAAACCGAGGACCTGCGCGGAATTAGGGAAGAACTTTCGAAAACAAATCAACCTTTGGAGGAATTAAAGGGGCAATCCATTCCTCTCCTGGAACGGGAAAAAGAAATTCGTGCTCAAATGGAAGAGCTCAAGCTGTCTGTCGATGAACAGGGGAAGAAGATTTCCTCGAAAGACGCGGATTTGGCTGCTCTTAAGGCAAGAAGAAAAGTATTAAGTGATTCATTTGATCAGAGGAAGGATACTTTGATGGAAGAGATTCGTAGACCTGTTCATTTGTATTATGGAGATGAGGTTGAAGTTGAGGTGAGCAGTGTGGCACCCTCAGGTAGAGGAATTTTTCTGGATTATGGATATTTGGATGGAATGCGCGAAAAAATGACCTTCCTTACTAGTGTAGTTGATGGTGAGACCAGCCGGAAGCCCGTGCTTATGCAGTCCACCTTGGTTCAAGATCGACTTGCCTTTTTGGAATATGTTGAAGACCTCAATAGTCATTCTCAGAATTTGATTGAATCTGGTGAAAAACTTTACTTGATTAGGACTGGAGATTCCAATACTACTAGATGAGAGTTTGTTTATAGATTTATCAATCTATCCCATAACCCCAATTTTACTGCCCACATTTATTGCCCATTCTTGATGAACGTCCCAGAGGAAAACCCTACTGACGAAGAATTAGCCAATTTGGTTAACGAAGACGCAACTGATTCAAGTCTTAGCGAATCCGGGGAAGATGGGACGGTTGAAATGGGAGTACCTCCTGCTCTCGAAGACGAAGAAGAACTAGATTCCAATGAAGAGTCCTTTAGCATATCCGATTTTGAATCGAATTTAAGCTCGCAAGACGACTCGGGAAGTAAGGACAAAGAAGATTCAGTAGATCAAAATGTAGACGATACGGTTGCGGATTCAGAAACAATTCCAAGCGAGATGGATGCAGTTCCGCCTGCTGATGAAGTTTCTCCGCCTGTTGAGTCTCATTCTACAAACGGTTCAGGTGGAGTTGCTGAATTCCGAAAGACCCTGGCAAATTTATCCAGGCAATTGGAGATCGATCGTCTCGCTTTCCTTCATAAGGCACTTAAGGAGCGTGGAGAAAAGCTACCTTCGCTTAGCCAGATAGCCGATGACATTCATGGCAGCCACCCTCTTTTTCCTGAAGGAGATTGCGATTTGTATGGAAAAAGACCCGCGGCTCGATTGGAAGGCTGGATTTCCGGACTATCCTTCGGTTCTAATCGAAGAGCCAAAAAATTCAGTAAGTAATTTTGTATTTCTCTTTTCCCGGTTTTAATTTGGGATGAAGTGGATTATTCAATCATCATACCTGCCTACAACGAAGAGCTTTATCTTCCCACAACTATTAAATCCCTCAGGGTTGGCATGAAGAGTCTCCCTATTCTTAAGGGAGAGATAATTGTGGTTGATAATAACTCTACTGATTCCACCAATCATTTGTCCCATGAGTTGGCGGATAAAGTTGTGTTTGCTAAAACAAGGGGGATTGCTTTTAGCCGGAACGCTGGTGCGTACGAATCACAGGGGGAATATATTGTTTTTGTGGATGCGGATACTCAGGTTCATCCAAATACGCTCCTCGAAGCTCTGAATGCAATGCAGTCCGGGGAAGTAGGCGCAGGGGGAGCGAACTTGAGATTCGATCAAACGCATGGCAAATGGTTATGTGGTGTCGCGATGCCTAATCTCTGGAACTGGATTTCTCGAACTTTTCGTTTGGCTGCGGGCAGTTTTATTTTTTGTACAAGGCGTTTGTTTGTCGAAAGTGGTGGTTTTTCGGAAAAAATCTATGCCGGCGAAGAGATTTATTTCTCTCAATCCGTAAAAAAACTCTGCCGTAAGCAAAATAAAGACTTTTTGATTTTGCGTGAAAATCCTGTGGTGACCTCTTCGAGGAAATTGGAATGGTTTTCGAGCACAAGAATCATGCTGAATCTATTTCTTCTTTTATTTTTCCCTCTAGCGATTCGTTTTAGAAGTTTATGTGGATTCTGGTACGAAAGACCTGAGGGAAGCGGCCCTCAGGGATCTTGAGGATATTTCATGCCCCATTTCGCTCTGATCTGATCAAGTGTTTTCATGATTTTTAAACTTTCTTCAAGGGGCATAATAGAGCAGTCCTTAGAACCTTCTAATACAAGTTGGCTAAACTCCTCGGCCTCGTAGTTGAAGCCATTTCCCACAAAAGGCATTGAGATCTCTTGGCATTCGCCAGATTGCATTAGAGTCAATTTCTGGGGTTTCCAGCATTGCTTGTGAATTCTAATACTCCCTTCGGAACCAGTTATGAATGCCTCTTGCCCCGTTTCCCCACAGAGCGAGGAGTGCAAAACGGACATTGCTCCATTGGGGTATTTAAATGAGAAGGATGCTTGTTCGTCTACACCCGTTTCGGCAAGGACACATTGCGTAGCAATTGATTCAGGTTCTCCAAAAATCATGTAGGAAAGAGAAATAGGATAGATTCCGATATCCAGCATCGAACCACCTGCCAAAGCGGGGTTGAATAATCGACTTTGCGGATCCCGTGATGCGGGGCGGAAACCAAAATCAGCATGCAGGGATTTAATTTCTCCAATCGCCCCCGATTTTAATAGTTCGCGAACTTTTCGCATCAGGGGTGGGAATCTGGACCACATGCCTTCCATTAACAAAACATTCTTTTCCCTTGCGCATTGGATCATGGCCGATACTTCCGAAGAATTAACCGCTAAGGGCTTTTCGCACAAGACAGCCTTTCCATTGGTCATTGCCAGAACTGAATTTTCTTTATGTTCGGAATGCGGAGTCGCTACATAAATCGCGTCGATTTCGGATCTTTTGACCAAACTTTCATAAGAATCTTCAAAATGAGGGACATCCCATTCCTTGGCGAAAGCAAATGCTCGTTGTTGGTTACGCGAAGCCACGCAATGAAGTGTTGCATTTGAAGTATGCTTCAATCCCTCCGCAAATGCTCTGGCTATTCTACCTAATCCAATAATCCCCCATCTTACCTGTTTGTTCATAGGCACCCGATATTGCATGACATGACCAAATCAAGGCAAGCGTGAATCCATTAATATCCGATTCTCGTGGTTGACGAAATTAATCATCTGGGAGATAGTGTTACTATGCAGAAGGCATCGAAAAGGAATGCAACGGGCATGGTTTTACCATTTGCTCTTTTCATTGTATGTTTTTTTTCCGCTTGTGAAATGATGCCTGGAAGTCGGGTTGAAGATTCCACTGAACAGGAAACAGAAACTGCTTCCGTTCCTCAAGTCGATCCCGTTCCTGTTGAACCTAAAGTAGTCATTCCACCTGTGGCCATTGATTATGAGCGAGTTAAGTCTATTGTAAATTCTTCCATAGATGATTTTTCTTCCCGCTCACAGGCCAATTATCAATTTATTTGCGATGAAAACGAAAGATGGATTTATCGTTGCAATATGATCACTGGAGAGATCGAATGCTTTAGCATGACTTCCAATAAGCTTATGCTTCTTTCCAGCATCAAATGATAACCGCACTATAGAATGAAATACTTACAATCGTTCCTTTGCCTATTGTTCGCTCAATTTAATTTTTCGTGCTCGTCGAATTCTCAATCCACTTATGAATCCAAGTATGGTCAGCAGGAAGTAAAGTCACTCTCTAAAGTGGAAAAGGCTTGGCTTGCCCGCCACAAATACGACAAAGAAAGAAGACTCCTGATTCCCCAAATTGGTGGGGCTCGCTGGGGTGCCATTCAGGAATACAAAGAGGATGGAACTTTAGTTTACCGGGATTGGTGGGTACGTGACGTCAAGATCGAGGATCTCGAATCAGCTCCATCCACTAAAGTGGAAAATCTAATTGACGATTCCATGAACGAGTCGAATGACATCTTTCGAACCTCATTGGATGCCAAAGTCGTAAATGATGAGGATGCTCCATCCGAAGAAGTTACGCCTGCGGTCGAAGAACCGATAACGGACGACCCTTTTGGCATTGATCCCTTCGGCGTTCCTGCCACACCATCGGAGCAACCAGCCGAAGAAGATCCATTTGCACCACTGCCAACCCCAGAGGAGGGTATGCCAGTTCCTGAGTCTGGGGATACTCCCGAGGCGTCGCCTTTTGCACCACTTGTGTTTCCCTAAGGTGCATCTAACTTAGCTGAAATTTAGTAGCTTCGAATACCATCCGCGGTTGCAAAAAGGGGAGGTGGTTCATAGTCACCGCTTGATTCCTCTTTAACGGGTTCGGAAGTTGTTGGTTTAGTTTTTTCCGGTTCCGGCTTAATTGGTGGTCTTGGTTTGGGGGTATTCTGTTTAATCTGAGGGGATGGGGTAGGAGCCTTTTCCGATTCCAGTTTCATCACCTCTGTTTCCGGGGACGGATTCTGAACGGACCTCAACCAGACTCGACTTACTTGAATCGGGCTATCCTCGTCCACCAGATCCTTGAGTTCTTTCCAAGTTACCTTTGCGTAGCAACCCGCTCCCTTGGTCTTGCCACTGCCAATTTTTCTAGGTCTTCCGTCTTTATTTAGCGTTACTCCCATTTTTCTCCTTTAAACCAATTCCGTATTCAATCAACTCATATTTTCTTTGTCACAACAATAAAAAATAACCTAAACTATCAATCTGAGCGCCAATCCGAGAGTTAAGACCAAGATACCCGCCAAAGCCAAAGAGCGAGCAGCTCAAGTCAATCGTTTGCAAAGAAGTTCTGATGAAATGGGTAAATTCGATAATGCTTCCGCCACTTCCGTCCCCATGGCTATAGCTGCTCTGGTTGGCTTGGGAATAGAGGTTTTATTTTATCTCTTTTTGCTCGTTTTTCTTATCTCGGACAGCACTAAAATATTTTACGATTATTTTTACGAGCGAGGATGGGTCCCTTACATTTTGACTTATTTGGCTTGTTGGTCCTTCGCCATTCTTTTTTTCAAGCGTAAGAAATTGCAGACTCAGCAAAACGTCATGCAATTCAAGTTGCTCCCTGAGGAAATTTCACAGGATATTCGAGAGGATAATCTTCGGGAATTCTATGCTCACGTCAAAAAACTTGGATTCGATCCAAAACAGAGTTTCCTGCTGACCCGAATTCTTAGAGGGATCGAGCATTTTAGTGTTCGTAAGAACCATACTGAGACTGCGGATATGCTTAAGTCGCAATCTGAAATAGATGCAACCATGGTGGATTCCAGCTATGTGTTGATTAAGGTGTTTATTTGGGCCATCCCCATCCTGGGTTTTATTGGAACGGTACTTGGAATCAGTGAAGCTGTTTCGAGTTTTGGTGGAGAAATGGGTGCCGCGGCTGATATTGAGGTAATCAAAGAGCAACTTGGTCAAGTTACGGGTGGATTAAGCGAAGCATTCGATACGACTCTGGTTTCCCTCATTTTCAGTTTATTTGTAATGTTTCCCACAAGTGTGATGCAGAAAAACGAGGAGGACTTACTCAACAAAGTGGATGAATATTGTAATGAGTATTTTTTGAAGCGACTACGTGAACCTCAAGGTCACGGGCCTACATCCGGAGAACCTAATCAAGCGGACACGATCGGACGTATCGAGAATCTACAATCCTATTTATTTCAATTGCAGGAATCGCAAACCTTGGTCGCCCAGCAGATGACGCAAGTGTCCAATCAGTTTGCTCAAATCATGCAAAATACGACTATCGAGCCGGAAAGCGAGTAGTGTTGTTCAACCTCCTTGAGGAATGAAGAAGAAAAAGAATGACTTAGAGATCTCCCTCTTTCCCTTTCTTAGTATTCTTGCCTGCGTCATTGGAATTCTAACCCTGATGATCACAGCGATTGTCATCGCTCAAATTGACCCGGAGGCGGTTAACGAAAAAATAGAAACCGCTCTTGAGGACGATGAGGAGTTTCAGAAAAAAATTGAAGAACGTAAGAAAGAATTGGATGCCTTGCGGGCGGAGATAGAGGCCATCAAGAAAGATCCATTTAAGAAAATTGACCCGAATAAGAAAGAGCAATTAAAGCAAGAAATTGCCAGTGTCTCTGCACAAGTTCAGAAAGCGAAGGAGGAAGAGAAGCAAAGTAAAAATATCCAAGGAGAAGTTGTTAAGATGAAGGAGAACTTGGCAAAATTGATGAAGGACTTGGAACAAGCGGAGGATGAATGGGAATTAATGAAGGAACCCGAGAAGTTTGCCACAATGGTTGTGAAACAAGGTGGTTCGGGTACGGGGGGCGATTTGGAACCAACCTTTATTGAATGCCACGAGAAAGGCATTCGTGTTTATGAGGAAAACGGAAAACACTACGAAGTACCGATCGCCCAGATACAGAAACATGCGAAATTGAAGACTCTGATACAAAAAGTCACCAGAGAGGCTCCATACCGGACTTGGCGGAGTGCTCAAGGGAGTGAGATGGATGCCCGCTTCATAAAACGGGAAGGAAGTAAGATTACTCTAAAGGATAAGCAGGGGAAGGAGATTGTACTGACGGCGATTCAATTGGCTCCGGGGTCGCGCAATATTGTGCGCAAGTATGAGGAAGCGCGGGCGGCCAAAAGACCGGATCCAGAGGCCCGTTACGTTATTTTTCTATTACGTTCGAAAGGGATTCAGTCTTGGAATCAGGCTTCAAGTCTATGTCGGAGTCTTGGTTGTCGATATGGACAACTTCCCCTTGATGGGGAAGGGGAAATCGATCTGTCTCTCTTCCTGGGATCATGAGAAGAAAGAAGAAGGATTCCGGAGGGAGCTTGGATTCCCTCCTCGATACCATCACCACGGTGGTTGGAATCCTCATTATTTTATTGATCGTGGTCCAGTTAGGGGCGGATTCGGCCGTGAAGCGAATTGTAGAGGAAAAGAAAAAGGAGGATTCCGAGGAATTGATGGAATTGGCTATGAGACAATTCGATGATCAGGAGCGTGCTCTACAGAAAGAAAAAGAAGAATTACAACTCAAGCAGGCTTCGCAAAATAAAGAACAGCAGAAACTCATTCAGGAAATCTCCCAATTGGAAAAGGAATTGGCGATTAAGAAAAAGGAGATTCCGGCAACCCCACCAAAGCTACAAAATTTAAGAAAAGAAAAGAGCAAACTGGAAAAAGATCAACAAGCGGTGGAAGTGAAAGTAAAAAAAGTGAAGGGCTTGTTGTCCAAAGCACCTAAACCATCCGCCGAATCATTAAGCAAGGACGTCAGCCTACCGGATCCGAAGCCGGCAATTGCCGGTTCCGCCCCTTTTCGTTTTCTCTGTCGGAACGGCAAGATTTTTCCACTCGATGATAAAGCCTTACAGGGAATGGTTTTATCCAATTTGGCGAAAGCCGGAATGAAACCCAATAATGATAAGGAGTATGACGGAAAAAAATTCCTCTCGCTCATAAACGGCAAAAAACTAAGCACGAATTTTTTCTCTTTAATTGGAAGGGAAGATAAGGACAAAGTCATTCGCTTCACGATGGAGAGAAAAGATCAAGCCGGGGAGAGTGAAGAAAATGTTGGTAAGCCGGGATCCAAGTATCAGAAGATTTTATCGGAGTTGAGTCCGCAAAAAAATTATCTTCTGTTTGAAGTATTTCCCGATAGCTTTGGAGTTTATTTGGCTGCCCGGGACCTTTCCAACAAAAGAAAATTTCCCGCCGGTTGGAAACCGGCTAATCGAGGAGCGGATTGGTGGAGTTATGACTGGGGTTATCGTACCTTGGGAAGAAAGGAATATCTCGCATCACGACCCAAGCCCCCACCTTCCACGGGTAAACCGGCTCCTCCTAGAAAACCTGCGAACGTATTGGACTAGCGGGCGAGGAATTTATCCTCGATTGGGCTATCGGTCGTGATTCTTTGGAAAGAGTCGGATTGATTGACTGCCAGGCTTTCAAGAATCTTATATACCCATGTTTCCTTATCTGGATGTCCGATCCCTTCCGCAATCTGAGATGCGGATTGAACCGTGCCTTGATTTGCCTGCAAATGATCGACTATCTTCTTGCGGACTGCAAGGATCGCAGAAGCTGCTTTCTTGCCCGCTTCTACTCCGGGTTGATGATAGGCATTAATATCCACCAAAGAGGCATATAACCCAACGGCCCGTTCGAATAAGGCGATTAAACCACCCACGGCGGAGGCTGTGACTTCCGAAATCGTCAGGGTAATGGATTTGCGATCTTTTTCGTAAAGGGCATCACGAGTACCAAGAAAAAATCCATGAAGATAATCCCCTGAATCCATCCCATCCTCATCGACGGAAATGGAGTCCCCATCTCGATTCTTGAGAACCTCGATAAAAGTGGCGAAAAAATTTGGCACACCTTCCCGTAATTGTTGAACATATGCATGTTGATCCGTAGATCCCTTGTTTCCGTAGACGGAAATTCCCTGGTGTACAATATTTCCTTGAAGATCCTTTTCCTTACCCAAGGATTCCATGATTAATTGCTGGAGATATTTCGCAAATAATTCGAGCCTGTCTTTGTAAGGCAGAATGACCATATCCTTGGCTCCTTTTCCATCCGTTAGATAATGCCAGGATAGAGCGAGCATGGCAGCTGGATTCTTGCTGAAATCTTTTTCGCGGGTTAGGTCATCCATTTGGCGGGCGCCTGCGAGGAGCTGATCGATGTCAATTCCCTGTAAGGCTGCGGGCAATAGACCGACTGCCGCCGTCTCACTGGTCCGACCTCCCACCCAGTCCCACATCGGAAGAAAATCGAGCCATCCCTTTTCCTGTGAATACTGGTGAAGCTTGCTTCCGTCACCGGTAATGGCAATGGCATGCTTGGAAAAGTCCAATCCCTTTGCCGAAAATGCATTTTCGGCTTCGAGCATCCCATTACGGGTCTCGGGTGTACCACCGGATTTGGATATGACCAATGCGAGGGTGGTGTTCAATGATTCTCCGATTTCGGAAAGGGTATGATCAATCCCGTCCGGATCCGTATTATCGAAGAAATGAACACCTAATTTATCCGAATCCGGATGACCCAGTGCCTTACCCACAAATTGTGGACCCAGCGCCGATCCGCCAATACCGATGATCAATAGATTCGTAAAAGGACCATGGGGAGACTGAAGAGATCCTGAATGGACTGCATTGGCAACCTCTTTGACTTTGGCCAGTGTTTCTTGGATTGCCGTAGTCAACTCTTCGCTTGGGGCAAGATCGGCATTTCTTAGCCAATAGTGGCCAACCATCCGGTTCTCATCGGGGTTGGCGATAGCTCCGTTCTCCAATTCATCCATTGCCTCCAAAGCAGATGAGATAGAAGACATCATCGATGATAAATATTCGTCGGAAAAATCAACGAAGGAAAAATCTGCCCAAAAGTGAGCATCCGAATGGGAGAGATATAGTTCAGGTTTCATGTTCGTATTAATCTCCGTCAGTGATGGCACCCAGTGAAGCAGAGCTTACCAATTTGGCATACTTGGCGAGGACTCCGCGTCTTTCTTTGGGTTCGAGTTGTATCCAGGAAGCTTTCCTATTTTCAATCTCATCATCGCTTAAATCAAGAGTGAGTTCATTATTTTCCGCATCAA
>JAYYQI010000023.1:0-44481 GCA_036128475.1 Verrucomicrobiota bacterium | reverse complement strand
AGGAGATAAAGCCATGATGAAGATCAATGACTTCCAAAAATACTTAGTAACCCTTAGAATTCCCTATGAGGATTACTTCAGCCTTATTTACGAATCAAAGCACATATTAGAGGCTCGATTGGGTTCGGATAGAAATTTTGTGGCCGAGGTGCCCATGTATGGAAATAATCGAAAACGAGCAGTTGCCAAAGCGGTACAATGGTTCTCCAAAGAATTTAAAGGCTTATTGGGTCCCGCACACAAGGTTATGACTGTAGACGATCCATTTGAGGAAGTTTGTTATGGTGATGACTTTGCCTGCAACGATTTAGCTAATAAATACCTTGATGAACCAACCATAGAACGTGTTCTGGAGGAAGCAGGTGGTGAGTTGGATCGAGAAGAATCCGATGCAAATACTCAGCACAATAGCTTTAAGAGGCTGAAGCGTCGGAAAAAAAAGAATCTTTCCCTCACTTCGCGTCTATATCAAACTCCTGGAGGAACAATTTATTACAGAATGTCTGAACCCGGAAGCACATCGTCTGCTAAAATGAAGATTACCTCGATTAAGCTTTCATCAAAAAGCTTGGATAAGGCTCTTCGCGAGGTTGACCGTAGAGGGCTGAATAAATTTGAGAATTTCGACACCAAAAAGCCTTCTCGATCTAGAAAGATTTACAAACGCACAACAAAGAAGGCTGCTTAATTAATTCCGTGGAGAATTTCCTTCATGGATGATAACCCCAAAAACGAATCTGCAGAATTAGTTCGTCTGATGATGAAATATCAGAGAAGGATCTTTGCTTATATTCATACTTTAGTTCCTTCGAGGAGTGATGCGGAGGATATTCTTCAGGAAACAAGCGTAACTATCTGTGAAAAGTTCCAGAATTTTCAATTAGGTACAAATTTTTATTCCTGGGCTTGTCAGATCGCATACTGGAAAGTTCGTGCGGCTCGAAAAAAATTCGCAACAGCCAAGGTCGTTTTTAACCAAGAAGTATTGGATGTTGTGGCTCAGACGCGTATTAATATGGAGGAGGAATTAGATTTGCGTCACGAAGCACTTTCCAAATGCCTTGGCAAACTTAACGAGAGAGATCGTAGGATGGTTCTGACAAGATACGAATCAGGAAAGAATGTTGCAGTTGCGGCTCGTTCTTGTGGGCGTACCATACAAGGTGCTTACAAAGCGTTGAACCGAATAAGAAAAGTTCTTTTTGATTGCGTGAACTTTGAGATTTCAATGGAGGAAGCCAAATGAGTTTTTCTGACGAGCAACTTTTGGAATTTCACGACCTTTTGGATCGTTTGGTAGAGAATAATCTCTCAATTGATCAAAAAGCCAGACTTGTTGAGCTTTTGGAAAACTCTGATGAAGCGAGAAGACATTATGTGAGATTCATGGATATGTCTGCCAGTTTGAAACATTACGCAGAAGAGTTGGTTGGTGATGACTTGGTTGATGATGAATTTGAATCTTCGATATTTGATTCCAAGCTTCTTCGATTCGTCATTGTGCCTTTATCTATCGCCGCCATTTTTGTAGTTGGTTTGCTGGTTTACACTGAATCATGGTTTCCAAATCCTCAAAATCAAATAGTTGAGGCAAAAAAACATGAAACCCAAGAGGTGCTTAAACGATCTGTGCCCATTGTTGACGCAGTTGCTGTTCTTACCAAGACGGTTGGAATAGTGTGGGATGAGAATTCGGCTTTTCGGCCCGAATTGGGACAAACTTTAGAACCTTGCAACCTTTCGATCTCTAAAGGTCTAGCTCAAGTGGAGTTCCTGCAGGGTTCAACTGCCATTCTTGAAGGACCCGTAGAATTTAAAGTTAACAACCCGAACGAGGGTTCTTTGCTAAAAGGTAAGTTAAGGGCAAGTGTGCCACCAGTTGCCCGTGGGTTTGCCATACACTTGCCTAAAGGAAAACTAATCGATTTAGGGACTGAATTTGGATTGAATGTTCACTCAGGCGGTTCGACCGAAATTTATGTCTATCGGGGCAAAATTATCTACGAAGGGAAATCAGGAGCAGATTATGTTTCTCGTGAAGTCAATGGGGGTGAGGCGCTTTTTATTGATCCTTATGGCTCGCCTAATTGGATGGAGATGCCTAGCGAATCTTTTTTGGGTACAGCCGATCTGGCGTTCCGGTCTATGGAGCATTCCCAAAGGAGGCATGCGGCATGGGTAGATTATAGTCGAATGATTTCGAAGAGGGCTGAAACCATTTTGCATTATGATTTTGATAACCATAGTCCATGGGCTCGTGTCATCAAAGATAAATCAAATTCGGATTCGTCTTCTGGGAATGGAGCAATTGTTGGATGTAAATGGAGCGAAGGTCGGTGGTCTGGTAAGGGGGCGTTGGAATTTGCTAACAAAAACGATAGGGTTCGTTTGGCTATTCCTCATGAGCTTTCTTCTATAACTCTGTCAGCGTGGATAAAATTAGAGGACTTTTCATCAAGCATTTCGCCTATCTTTTTTTCCGAAGCAGGTGAGCACTCTATGGGGTGGTTCCTCACTAAAGATGGTCAAGTGGTTTTAGAAATCGGAACTTCTCAAAACTCTTCTAAATACATATCTGCCGTTGCCTTTCGAAAAGAGAAGTTAGGTCGATGGACACATGTTGCCACCACCTTGGATAAGGAGAAAAAAATGGTTAGTCATTATGTTAATGGTCGACCTTTTAGTAGAGAGAAACTTGCTGATTCATTCATGTTGAACATTGATAAGTGTATTCTTGGTCAAGTTCCGAAAAAGCTGGGTAAATCAATGAATTATCCATCATTTAATGGATCCATTGATGAATTCTCCCTTTTTCATTTCGCCTACTCGTCCCAAGACTTACGTGATATGTATGAAATTGGAAGTCCCTACGAACTCTCGAATCTATTTGGTCCTCGAATACCCTAAAGAGATCGAGTCATTTAACTTCTCATTGCATAGAGTGCTTGGAATTTTGAACCCAGATGTTGGGGGTGAATCAATTCTTTGATGCTTTGTAACTTTGTATTTAGTCCAGACCCTTTATTCGCTATGATTTTCTCTATAAAAGTTGATGCGTTTTTCATGAAGAATGACTCCTGTCTTTCCAATGATATATTAAAGAATTCATTTTGTTCCAGTATGTGCTTCAATGAATCCCAGCAAAGGTGACAAGTAATATCTAGTTCTCCGATACATTCAAGTATGTTGTTCGTTAGTTTGTGATTCCTGTAGCCTCTTGCAGTACCTTCAGGTCTACTTGTTATCATTGTGCTGAAATCAATTCCATAGTCGAAAGTAAGAAATAATCCGTGCCAGTTTTTCTTCGAAACAATATTTTTTAAAGCTTTATTTGCACCACTTGGCCAGTCGATGGTGTAGCCATCGGAGTTAGGGTTTTTGAACATTTTTGCGATCGAATTATCCGCTGGTTTCATTTTTTTTTCAAAAATTCCTTGATCATTGCAACTCACTCCCATCTCACTCCAGAGATTTTGGCTTAGATCGAATTTGAATCTTCTGAACGGTTGAGCATCTAGCCACTCGTTTGAATAGATTATTGAAGGACCGGAAAATTCAATTCTGTCACCCAATCGAAGCGTTTTGGCCTCCTTGAATTTGTGTACTACTCCATCTAAGGTTGAAGAATTTGGCTCCGCAGCAATTTCATAAAAAGTAAAGTCATTTACTTTTTGCGGATAAAGCAGAGTCTCACATGCACCGAGAATCATTTCACCCCAGACTGAACCCATGCTTGTGGATGTGTAAAAGTCGGAGTTTTCAGAACGACCCACTCTTTCGTTCTTCCTGCGATAATATCCTACTTTCTGAGAGTACAAAGCCCAATGAACGAAATCATCAAATGCTATAATCTTTCCTTTCCCAAAGTGTGTTTGGAACAATTTTAAGATTTCTAATTTCTGCTTTGTCATTGGCAAGATCATAGGCATTGGCTAGAGGCTTTTGAATGAAACTCAAGCGAGTAATTTTTGGTAAGGTGTCAATCAAGTGGGCGATGCTCTTGTGGATTATATGCTTTGGGAGTGGTTTCGTCCTGGTTGCGCTATTTACAAATCAAGTGCATCAAGCTTGGTTTCGTTATGATTATTGGCAATCGATGGCAAGATTTGGTGAGTCTTTGCGGGTGGCTAACACAAGGTATGTTGATGCGAACATCTCGTCTTTTGAAAACCTGACAAATCACGCAATTGATGGAATGGTGAATTCATTGGATAGACATTCAGCTTATTATTCATATGAAGAATACAAAAGTTTTCTTGAGGATACTCATCGTCGTTATGTCGGAATCGGGGTTATGATAAGAAAAATTGAAACTGGCATTGTAGTAACTGGAGTTTTTCCGAAAAGCCCAGCTGAAAAAGTCGGCATCCAACTAGGAGATTTCGTTCTTGAAGTAAATGGGAATACAGTAGAGCAAATGAGTCTCGAGACGGTGAGTTCGAGAATTAGAGGTCCTAAGAATACTACGGTCCAATTGAAGATTCAAAAAGGTTCAGGGCTCAAGTTTAAACATACAATTACTAGGCAAAAGATTGAGATTTCAAGTATATCTGAATTCTCTTTAGATGATGATGGAATCGGTTATATTCACCTGAGGCAATTTACTGAAAGAACAGCCAAGGAATTTAGAAGTACGATAGAGTATTTTCTTTCGGAAGATGTTCAGGGAATGATTTTGGATCTCAGGGATAATGGGGGAGGTTTGTTATCCGCCGCTGTCGAAGTCGCGCGTATTTTTCTTAACAAAGATCAGGTGATCGTTTCGATTCGAGGTCGTTCTAATCTTGTGGAGCAGATTTTCCAATCGGAGGAGATCGGATTGGCTAGTGACATGCCAATGGTTATTTTAGTTAATGCATCGAGTGCCAGTGCTTCTGAGATTGTTGCTGGAGCACTAATGACAACAGATCGAGCAAAAGTAATAGGTGAGCGTAGTTTTGGTAAAGGATCTGTTCAAACTATTTTCCCTTTATCTGGCGAAACCGGCTTACGCCTGACGACTTCAATGTACTTTCTTCCTAATGGATCGACTATTCATGAAAAAGGGATTGAGCCCGATTATCCAATCATATGTAACGATGCGAATAAGACTCGATTGAGAATTCAGGGATATGGAAAGAGTGATTTCAACAAAACGAAAATGATATCACTTTTTGGATTTGAACCAGTAGAAGATACCCAATTGATTAAAGCTCATGAGGTGTTACAAGAAATTATTCGTGAGCAGTGAGGATTAGTTCATGCGATGATACTTGGCATTGAGAGTTCTTGCGATGAGTCAGCATTGGCCCTTCTTTCTGATGAAGGTTCCATCTTGGGAGAATGGGTGCAAAGTCAGATCTTGAAACATGCTGAATATGGTGGAGTTGTACCAGATCTTGCAGTTGGGCAGCATCTTCAGAACTTTGCTCCTTTGCTTGAAATTGCAAAGGGTGAGTTTGATTTGCAAGAATGTGTAAATCAAATCGCTGTTACTTGTGGTCCTGGTTTGGTCGGATGTTTGGCAATGGGCATTTCGGTAGCTAAGTCTCTAGGATTGTTGTGGGGTATCCCAGTTTATGGAGTTAATCACTTGAGAGGGCATGCTTATTCCCCTTTCATCAATTTCGATCCAGCAAGGAAGTTGGACGGGTTACTTCCACATCTTGGTTTGTTAGTTTCGGGTGGAAATACTCTGTTGTTCGAAATTACCCCTTCTCAGCAAATTCAAGTGCTTGCCAAGACCATGGATGACGCAGCTGGAGAGTGCTTAGATAAAGGAGGTAAATTGTTGGGTATACCATATCCTGGTGGGGCTGAGTTAGAGCAAGTGGGAAAGGGTGGGGATGAAAATGCGTTTTCTTTTCCTAGAGCTTTTCCTGAGAAGGATGAAATGAGATTCAGTTTTTCAGGACTTAAAACGAGCTTACTTTACACATTAAAAAAAATGGAGGAAAGTGATGTTCGAAAGTACTACAAAGATCTTTGTGCATCCTATCAGGCTGCAGTCGTTGATCAATTGACCCGAAAGACTGAGCATGCTATTGCCCTTAATGATTACAGAAGTGTTGGTTTATCCGGTGGAGTTGCGAACAACCAATCTCTTCGAGATGGCATTGCTGACATTTGTAAGGCACAAGGCATTGAATTTTTGCCGGTGGCAAAAAAGCATACTGGGGACAACGCTGCAATGATTGCATTTGCATCCTTGGTAGATTCAAAAGGAGTTTGGAATAACGCAGAACAAAAGCTTACTTTTAATCCTTCATTAAAACTGGATCATGTTCCATCTTTTTAACAAAAGATAAACACCAACCTATCTTGCTCTTTTCCTAAAAATGGTCATGATTAACTTTAGTCCTCATGATTTCCAATCCAAATAAAGACAAAAAACTTTCGGCAAACGAAGGAATTAAAGAAAACAGCGACTTTCTTCGCGGTACAATTGCTGAAAGCTTGCTCGATGAAAGTACAGGCAGCATTCCTGCCTCGGATGCACAACTTACGAAATTTCACGGCACCTACCTTCAGGATGATCGTGATAAGCGGATGAGCTTAATCAAAGAGAAGAAAGAGAAGGCTTTTTCTTTTATGATCAGGGTAAGGGTTCCCGGTGGAGTTTGTACGCCTGACCAATGGATTGGAATAGATGACTTGTCCGAGAAGTTTGCAGATGGCACGCTTAAGCTAACCACCCGGCAAGCATTTCAACTACATGGCATCCTTAAGCATAATTTGAAACAGACCATGAAGGAGATCAACGATACCCTTTTGGATACATTGGCAGCTTGCGGTGACGTGAACCGTAATGTAATGAGTCCGGCGAATCCTTTTGAGTCTAAATTGCATGGACAAGCACTTGCCGTGGCACAGCAAATTCATGACCATCTTACACCCCAAACTTCCTCTTATGCCGAAATTTGGTTGGATGGTGAAAAAACTACCGTTGGTGAAGATGAGATTGAGCCTATTTATGGTAAAACCTACCTGCCCCGTAAGTTTAAAATCGCTGTTGCATTACCCCCAAGGAATGATGTGGATGTATTTTCTAACTGTTTGGGTTTTGTGGGAATTGCCGAAGACGAGCAAATTGTTGGTTACAATGTCCTTGTCGGAGGAGGCTTGGGTATGACTCATGGAAAGGTTACAACTTTCCCACGCCTTGCTGATGTCATAGGTTTTTGCAAACCAGAGCAGGTAGTACAGGTGGCAGAAGAGGTGGTGAAAATTCAACGTGATCATGGTGATCGATGCGATCGGCGTCATGCCCGTCTTAAATATACCATCGAAGATCGTGGTGTGGAATGGTTTAAAGAGGAACTCAATCAACGCCTAGGCTGGAGCCTTGAGTCAGTAAGGGATTTTTCATTTGAATCAACTACAGACCGGTATGGTTGGAACAAAGATGGAGAGGAATACTGGTCTTATGGATTGTTTGTCGAAGGTGGTCGTCTGCGGGGGAAAGCGAAGCAAGCTGTTAGAAAAGTTGCGGAGAAAGTAGATTGCGAATTCCGCCTTACTGCGAATCAAAATCTTGTAATTGCTCGAGTCAGTGAAAGTGCAAAAGAAGATATCAACAGGGTTTTTTCCGATTATGAGTTGATGAATTCAGAAAGACTTTCTGCGCTCCGCTTAAATTCGATCGCCTGTACTGCATTGCCTACTTGTAGTTTAGCTTTAGCAGAGAGTGAGAGATATCTTCCGACTCTTATTGATGAATTAGATGGGATTATTGATAAACTTGGTCTGCGTGAAGAATCCATTGCTATAAGATCCACTGGTTGCCCTAATGGTTGTGGAAGACCTTATCTCGGTGAAATAGGTTTAGTTGGTAAAGCTCCTGGCAAGTATAATCTATATCTTGGTGCTGGATTTGATGGTATGCGCTTAAATAAATTATATCGCCCTGCGATTTCACATGAGGAAATTCTTGCTGAACTACGTCCTCTCCTTGAAAATTATTCAAAGAATCGCCATGAAGGTGAGAGATTTGGAGATTTCTGTATTCGAAAAGAATACATAAAAGAGACTGCTTTGGGTTCAGATTTCCACGATTAGATCAAACTCTGATCATGGCCATTCTTATAAATAATTCAATTTAGGTGGCTAAGAGATTTTCAAAAACACTTGGAAAGAGAACCCATGCCAATACGCATAGTTCTATCTCAAGTTTGAATGAAGAGGAGGGGCTTGATCTCATTGACAGGATGCCCGAACCTCCTTTTCTTTTGATTTTGGATCAAGTGCAGGATCCAAGAAATTTAGGAGCATGTTTAAGATCTGCTGATGGAGCAGGCGTAAATCTAGTCGTGATTCCTTCAGATCGATCTGTTGGATTGACGGATGTCGTCAGGCATGTAGCTGCTGGTGCCGCCGAATCTATTCCTTTAATGCGTGCTAGAAATTTGGCTCGATTATTGGAGGAGTTGCGGAGTCGCAATGTTCGTTTGTTGGGAACTAGCGATCAGGCAACGAGTACACTTTACGAAGTAGACTGTTCTGGTCCTATTGGTTTGGTAATGGGGGCAGAGGGAACGGGGATGCGAAGACTAACGGGTGAGAAGTGTGATCAACTGATCAAAATTCCGATGTTTGGAAAGGTGGAATGTTTGAATGTGTCAGTCGCGACTGGTGTTTGCTTGTTTGAGATCGCTAGGCAAAGGCAAATGCTTTCAGGTGCTTAGAACTACCTTAGAAAACTTCTTAAGCAATGGATATATCTTATCTTCTTAGGCTAAACTCTGGATTTTATCTAATTCCTCTTTATCAGATTGATCTTGTCGAATTTGTCTGAGTGCAAAACATCCTAGGGCAATGTTGAATAAAATCGTACTGCATAGAGAATTTCGGAGAAAGAGATAAGAAGGACTAAATCCTGGCTCACCAATCCACATGGATTGCCATAGTCCGTAAAGATTTTTCTGATAATATGGATTTGCCAACCAAGCGAAACCGCAGGTTAAGATATGAAATATGAGAGCAGAAAGCACCCCGCAGAATAAAAGTTTCGAAATTCGATCAGTAAATCCAATTAATTTACCAAGAAAGAAAATTAGGAAATAACTGAAAAAAGTAATTAGCATGAAAGGCTCCATTAAATTCATGCCATAGTGGGGATTAATAAGTAAATCAGAAAGGAAGATGCCGATTATAGGCGACAACCAGGATAAAGGGCCCTTAATAAACGCTCCACAAATAAACAAAATTGATAAAACAGGGGAGAAGTTGAAGATTTCTGGATGCGATAGGGGAATGTGTCTGAAAAATCCTATTGCAATGATGGTGAACACAAGAAAAAGCGAAGGTGTAGTTATTCGTAAAGAACTTTTTTGATCCTCAATATTCATAAATTTATTTTAACGCTTAGCTTCGTGAAGTTCAATGAAGTTTCATCGAAAATGAATTTTTTTCAAAAAAATCCCCTATTACAGAAAAGGCCTATAAATCCTTGCCCATTATAATCAAGTCAACGGACTTCTTCCCAATGGTGCGGGATTGTGAAAGAGTTTTAATAATATGGAATCCAAGAGATTGATAGCACGAAATTGCAGCTGCATTGGAAGATAATGTATTAAGATTAAGATGTTTCATTTTTAGCTCTTTCCGGGCAAAACCAATTAGTTTTTCGCAGAGCATTTTTCCATAACCCCTTCTGCGTGCTTTCGGGTCCACAAGTACTCGGCAAAGGGTTCCCACTTGATCGGATTTAATCACAAGTTCGCCATAAGCCACAAGATTTCCATTTAATGCGTTGAGTGAAAAAGCTCGCAGGTCATTACGTGATAGGTGAATACGAAAGACCAAGGGAGATAACCCACCATCAAAAGTATTCCCGGACCACAAGATTCTCTCAGTATCATCAGCAATCCATTGGAGTAAGATGTTCACTTGCTCGAATTTAAAGGGTTTAAGGAGAAGCATACTATCAACAGCGATATAAAAGTGTCTCAAAAATTTGATCCATATGAAATTCAAGCATTTTTTGAAAAGAAAAAGTAAGCCTTATGAATGTAAACGAATGCTTTCCTTTTGCATTTAAACTTATATTTCTCTATGCAGAGAACTTTAACTTAAATACGGGAGGAAATGGGAAATGAATAAAAAAATATTGATTGGAATGATTGTATTAATGGTGGGAAGCTTCAGTATAGGTGCGTTCTTTAATAAGTCTGAAGCATCACTATCTGTTATCAAGGCAGGTGTAGATGATAAAGGAAATCCGGTTTGCGTAAATAAATCCCAAGTCTACTTATTCAAAAAAATTCATGCGGAGAACAAGATTATTTTCTTTTATCATGACGCCTCGGTGAATGATGCTTCCATTGTGAAATCTTTTCCAGATGAAGAGAGTACCGACTTATATTGGAATGCATTATTAAAGTCTTGGTAGAGATAGAATAGGATGTAGGGCATTCCCTGCCAATATTCTTTCATCGGATATTGATCGCAATTTTTTCCCACTTTTGATCCTTTTTCCATTTTGGCATTGCTTATGCAACACAACTATCAAGAGGAAAAGGGTTACATGGATTTTGATCCGTGGGGCGCGTGTCAATTGACACGCGCCTTTTTATTTTGTTTTCTGGGCTCTTTTTAAATCCCAATATCCTTTTATTCGTAAACCGCCGTTTAAATCCATAGGGATGACCTCACAAATTTTTAGTTGACCAGCTGTGGCAATAAAAGTTTTGGGATGTCCATCGAAGCCTATTTTTCTGGGTAATCCAGCTCTGCCTGAAATTTCGATACATTCCAAGAAATCTTTTCCATTATAGCCTTTTTCATAGGAGTCCGTGTAGAGCCCTTCCGGATGAACGAAACCAACAATTTGACCAAACTTTAGTCTACCGAATTGAGAAAGTCTAACAACATCACCAATTTCAAAAGTTTTTTTCGATTGATATCTATTCATATTCAATCGCTTACATTCATTTTCAAAAAGACTGAATTTCCTAGAACCTGAGAGATCACCTTTGTTAACTGGGCTAAGATCGTGTCGATTCAAAAGTTGCAACTCGAACTTTCTTCTTTTTCCTTCTCGAATGAAAATGATTTCTCCTACTCTTCTTTTCAAGTAGGTAAGTTTTCTTTCCATTACGAAATCACCGATTTCAAGTGGCTTCTTGGCTCTTTTCTTTAATGTCATAAAACGAAGGTATTATAATGATAGCACTCTTATTTTAAATATGCAAATGCATAAATGCACTAAGTAAAGGGTTGGGTGTTTTTGAAATTTCTAAATCACTTCTTAGGGAATATATACTAGTTTCTAAGTGAAGTTAGTGAGAAGAGGTAGAACTAGTTTATTTTTCTACAATCCAAATATTTCTAAATTGTAAAGGATTTCCATGTCCTTGAAGCTTAATTGAGCCGGAAGTTCCCTCTGGTTCATTTCTGGAACCACCAGTTTTCCTTGGGATTTCAAAGTTTTCATGGATTAAGATTCCATTCAGTCGAGCAGTAATTCTTGCGTTACTTATTTTTTTCCCATTCTTAGAACGAGCATTTGTGAAATCTATGTCGTAGGTTTGCCAAGAAAGGGGAGGAAAGCATGCATTTACTCTTGAATCAGTTATGGAGTAAATACCTCCACATTCATTGTTAAGACCTTCCAACCCGAAAGAATCCAGAATTTGATTTTCATACATGTCAATGTTGTATAAGCCACTATTTCCTCTACCTTGGCCCCTGGCTCTTGGTCTGTAAGGTAGTAGAAATTCGAGATGTAAATGATAGTTGGAAAATTTTTTCTTAGTGCGAATGTCTTTTCCATCTGTATTAAGAAGTTTTGTTTTTTGATCGAGACGCCCTCCTTCCCAGTTGTTTTTATTTGTTCCATCAAATAGAACCAATGCCTTGCTTGGGGCTTTCTTTTCCAATGTCGGACTTTTTCTTGTTGTCTTGTTGAGGATCAAGTTGCGGTTTCCTGTTCCCAGTAACTGCATTCTTTTACCGTCAATACTCCCGGAAAAGGCTTTATGTCCAATTGGCGGAAATTTGCGAGTGGCACTAAACTCTTTGGGATTTGCCGCTAGGTATTTCCTCTTACCATCAGCAGTTTCAATACTAACACCCTGTTTGTATATTTTACCATCTAGAAGACTGCGATCAGTTCCGTTCCATCCTTCACCGGGTAAACCTCCCTGATATAGGACTATATGAAAAAATCCCTTATCAAGGGAAATTACTTGGGCACCATAACCTGCTCCCTCATATTCGCCTTGGTACATAAAGTCTGAGGGTAAATTCTCATCGTTTAAATCCGTATATGTGCCTGGAAATTGTCTCGAATATGCAAAAGCAATGCACAAAAAGAGGAGAGAAGATAAAATGAATATTCGTTTCATGTGAATATTCAAGTTTTACATTAACCAATGATCAAGAAGTAAAAGATAAAGGCTGGAAAATATATAAGTTTAACTTTGACAGAAAACTTAGGTGTAGAAAAAATCCTTATGGATTTAAGTTGGACACTCTAGAAGGTTTGCAAAGCTCCGCATGTACGCAATTACATCCTGCTTGAGGTTTCGCTTTAAGTATCTAAAACCTCCCTCTAGGTTTTCGAGAATTTTTCTGTCAGAGAGATTTTCAAGGTGTACGATGTCCTCATGAGTCATTCCGAGTCGCTCGATAGTAATGAAAATGTCATCCACTTTGCACCCAGTGTTGGAGCAATAGTCATGTGCATGTTCAGACCATTCATCTAACATATAGTCTACTGACTTGACGATTTCATGGCTGCTCATGCCGGTTATCGTTTGAATCAAGTGTCCTGCGTTACACTGCCCCATATGTCCCCATTGATACTCGACATCAGGGTGCTCCAGTCGATCAGAGGTCGCTCGTAAAGCGTCTATGAGAAAGCTTTTAGTCGGTTCAATGTTTGTAGATGTTGAAGCATTTATCATAAAAATAACATATTAAAAAAAATTGATTTTCTCAACTCTTAGAATCATATTTAACAATACTTATCTTTGCTTTCCCCTTGCATAGATCCTAAGAGCTTAGTTGGTTCACTAGAAGTCAGAACTTCATTCATTAATAAAAAAAGAGGAATAAGCTATGTGCTCGCCGACAATAATCGAAAAAGTCAAAAAGAGGATTTCACGACGTAATCTCTTGCGAGGTTTGGGAGGGGCAAGTCTAGTTGGCGTTACCGGTTGTGACCAAGGTTCAGATTTGCCTTCGTCTTCTTCCCGCTCTTCCGTTCGTGATTCTATCTCATTTGGGCGTGTTGTTGATCTTAGTCACACGTTACATCCAGATTTTCCTGCTTGGTTTGTTGCAGGTCAAGAAGTATCGACAAAAGGAAACCGAACATTTGTTCCCCCAGCGGTTGTAGATGTCAAATCTGTTTTCGAATGGGAACAAGACAAGGTGAATCTTAAACAGATTACTTATTGGGAACATGTGGGCACACACATGGATGCCCCAAGTCACTTTTCTGAAGGTAGTACTGTAGATGAAATTCCTGCTGAAGATTTGATCCTTCCTCTGGCGGTTGTTGATATTAAGGAGCGTGCGGAGTCCGATCCGCTAGCCCGATTAACCTTAGAGGATATAAAGAAGTGGGAAAGCAAATATGGCCAAATTCCCGAGCGGGCGATGCTTGCCCTAAATAGCGGCTGGGCCAAACATGTGGACACTCCAAAATACAAGAGTCTGGATGAAAAAGGTAAACATCGTCAGCCAGCCTTTCACCCAGAAGTCGCTCAATTCTTAATGGAGGAGCGAAATGTGATCGCTCTAGGAGTCGACACTTTTTCCTTTGATAATCAACATTCCAGGAATAACGACGTCCACTATCTTTGGATGGGAGACAATCGGTGGGGGGTGGAAAATTTGAACAACTTGGACGATGTTCCTCCCAGCGGAGCAACCGTGGTTGTTGGCCAACCCAGTATTCAGGGAGGTTCGGGAGGACCCAATCGAGTCTTTGCTTTAGTTTGAAATAAAATGCAGAAAGTCATTCATTTCGTGTTACCTATTGTAGGCTTTTGTATAATTGGATGTACGGACACTTCTTATCTAGTTGGCACTTATGCGGGTTTAATTGGTTTAGATGATGGTGATGTTAGTGTTAATCTACATCTTAATCAGGGAGGTAATGCAGAGTTGGAAGGGCTTAGCGATAAGCGAATGGAAGGAACATGGTATCTTGAGAAAGTGGGGGAAGGGAAGGAAGATGGAATCTGGGTTTCCTTCAAGCTGCCCGAGTATCGAATGCGTTTTGAACTCAAACCGGAGCAAATGGATCTGAGGTTGGTGCGCGTTAGTGCGAGAACTGAGGGCAAAACGATCCTGAGAACTATTCAGCTCAAGAAAAGCCAGCCATTACTTCGCAGGTTGTAAATGAATGTGAAGAGCTCTTTTAGGGCAGAAATTTCAAGGGAGTAGTTGGCTTGACCCATTGAATGACTTGTTTGGCAGGTTTCTCAATTACATTGATACTTGCATCAGTCACTGCTTTTACAGGCTTGAGCGTAATGTCGGTTACGAACTTAACAGGTTTGGTAACAATACTTGCACAAGAAACAAAAAGCCAACAAGTGCTAAAAATAAATGACATTTTCAACATGAATAAATTTTATTATAATGTAAAAATTTCTAGTTGAAATAAAATTCCAAAATTTTGCCTGAAGAAACTCCTGGAAAAAATAAGAAATCATTGGAAATGGTGCGGGCAGGCGGAATCGAACCGCCGACACCAGCTTGGAAGGCTGGGGTTTTACCCCTAAACTATGCCCGCGACGCAATATTGAATAAATCTAAGAGCTGATTAATCGTCAAGGTGAATTGAATTTGGCCTAGGGCTTTATGTCCAGTGCCTGACAAATTTCACGCTGAAAAACTTTAGATCCAACTCGGAAGGGGCAAGGAGGCATTGATGGACTAAATTTCCTTAGTGGAAAAGCAGGCTCATAAAGGAAATGAAAAGTTGCGCCAGCACCTTCGCAAATCGGAAACCCTGCGGCACAGTCCCAAGGTTTGGAGCGGTATTCAAGGCAACCATCGAGCCGCCCCGTAGCAACGTTGGAAAGCCCAACTGCGGCAGAACCTGGGCAACGGATGCGCCATATTTGTAGCGATTCGCGAAGAGAATCAAGTGCATCAGTTGGGATGGGGAAATGCATGCAAAACGTTAGTTTTTCATTAACTAAGTCCTCACTAGTTTGAACTGGAGTGAGTCCTTCGATAGCTCCAAACTCCTTTCCTCCTTGGAGTAAGTTATCACGACCGTAATCATAAATGAAACCATAAACCGGAATGCCTTTACGCAAAAGACCCAAGGAAATGCCACATTCAGGTACGCCTACAGCATAGTTGTTGGTCCCGTCTACAGGATCCAGAACCCAAGCAAACTCTCCATGAAGGGATATAGGTTCTGGCGTCTCGGTTGACTCTTCGGAACAGAAATCATCATGGGGAAAATTTTTTGCTAGAATTGTAAAGAGTTCACTTGAAATATTTTCGTCAACTTCGGTTACGCGTGTTCCATCATCTTTCCAGCGACTACGGGCTGTGCCAAAATTTTTCCTAAAGTAATCAACTTGGGAGAGTACGACCTCATGTCCAGCAATAATTCGTTCTTGTAACGCGGCATCGGCGTTGGAAATGTCGGGAGTTTTATTTTTTAGGGATCGATCCATTTACCTTCTTCTTGTATCAGATCGATCAATCGGTCAACTGCATCGTTTTCATTTATTGCTGATTTCACACGGTTTTTTCCCACATAAAGATCTATTTTCCCTGGTCCTGAACCAACATACCCAAAGTCGGCATCTGCCATTTCACCGGGGCCATTAACTATACAACCCATGACTGCGATCGTAACTCCTTTTAGGTGACTTGTGGCCAGTTTCACTTTATGTGTGGTGCTTTGTAGGTTGAATAAGGTTCGTCCGCAACTTGGACAAGCCACAAATTCGGTTTTGGAAATACGGGAGCGGGCTCCTTGCAAAAGGTTATATGCAAGTCCACGATTACGGTCTAACGAACCTATGTTTTCAACAGAAATCAAGTCTCCAATACCATCACACAAAAGTGAACCGGAAAGAATGGATGCATCTAGAAGACGAGCGGAAAAGAGGTTATCTGCCGAGAAAAGTCTATTGCCCTCTTGGTTGCGAATCCATATGGGTAGATTGAGATCAGATTTTTCTAAGAGAGCGGCCAGAATTCGATAATTTGCCACTTGATGAAAGGGTGTGTTAAGATGCGGGGATAGTGTAATTAGCGGTGATTTACTTGAGCAGGAAATCAATGTTAAGATTCCATCACTGGGTTCAATAGTAGAAAGTGAAACTACCGGTTGATGCCCAGCTTTATCGCATAAGGTCAAGAAGCGAGCCAGAATTGCCTCATCCTTAAATCCTTCCACCCGATTCCATAGAAGAGGAGTGTTATCTTTTGTAGACGGGGGTATTTCGTCCTCGTCCTCATCGCGTACATCATCGACTAAAATAAAGGATATTGCCCCGAAAAGTGATTCTGCGATCGTATGTAAGTGAGTAATCTCACTAGAAGCATTGAGTCGAATGATAATACCTTCAACGGGTGCATCTTTGGATTGAGTTTGTGATTGAGCTACTTCTTTGACAATAGAGGCTACTTCCTTAATATCAAAATGTGTTGAGGCAATGACAGTCGGTGGATTTTTGTCGCCAATTTCAATGGGTGGCTTTCCAATTTTGATTCCAGTACAGCGTCTACGAGAGAAAGCAAAGGGATTTAATTGTTCATTGATATTTGGATTGATGAAAGAGGTGTCGTCAGAGTGCCATGTTTTGGCACGTCGAGCTAAATCTTGAGCAACGGGAATTTCGGAAATTGGATCTTCCGTTAGTGACACTCGAATCGTATCGCCAAGACCATCAAGCAGTAAAGAACCTATACCTATCGCACTTTTAATCCTAGCGTCTTCTCCGTCTCCGGCTTCCGTTACTCCTAGGTGTAGGGGATAATCCATTTTTTCCTCGTTCATTTGAGAAACGACTAATCGATAAGCTTCGATCATAACCTTTGGGTTACTGGCTTTCATGGAAAGAACGATGTCATGAAAATTATGTGATTCAGCGATACGAATGAATTCAAGAGCGGATTCGGCCATGCCTCGTGGCGAATCTCCAAAACGATTCATTATTCGATCTGAGAGAGAACCGTGGTTCGTGCCAATTCGCATGGCACGACCCAATTCCTTACATCTAAGGACTAAGGGCGAAAATTCATTGTGTAAGCGTTCCAATTCTTCTTCATATTGAGAGTCGGTATATTCTCTTACTTTGAAACTTTTGCGATCCGCGTAATTTCCGGGGTTGATCCTTACTTTTTCCACATGCTTGACTGCTTCCATCGCGGCAGATGGTAAAAAGTGAATGTCAGCAACAAGCGGGATTTCTATCTTGGCAGAACGAATATTATGGGCAATCTGCTCTAGAGCTTCAGCGGTTCTAATATTTGGTGCAGTAATACGTACGATTTCACATCCAGCTTCTGCTAGTTCAATGGTTTGACGCACGGTAGAATCGATATCGAGGGTATTTGTGGTCGTCATCGATTGAATCGCAATTGGAGAATTTCCGCCCAGAGAAACACCTCCTATGTTGACGACTCGGGCTTTTCTTCGAATCGACTGGAAGCGAGAGGAGCAATAGGCAAACTCCATAAAGCTATTTTTATGAAGGGGTGAGTCTCAATATGTCGAAGAATGTGACATAGAGCATGAAAGAAAAAAGCAAAACGACGAAGATCATTTGAGACCTCTCAACCAGAGAGAAAGGCAGAGGTTGTCCTCGAACTTTCTCTATGGTTGCAAAGAGCATATGACCACCGTCAAGTACAGGTATGGGAAGAAGGTTGAGGATTGCAAGATTTACATTGATGAAAACCACAAACCACAAAAGTTTCATGAAACCAATCTTGGCAAAGATGCTCAAGTGGTTGACTATTCCAACAGGTCCACTCATGTTGCGAAGTTTTACATCGGATTTTGGGCTAACCAACCCAGTTAAGGTTAGGTACATATCTTTTACTCTCTGCATTATTAGAACAAAGGGATTCGGGTAAGTTGTTATTGTTTTGAACTTTGGGCTAAATCCAATGAGTTTGCGAGTAATGATTTGCCCGTTGCTTACCAATTTTTTTTCTATCGGAATCAAGTCAAACTTTTCTTCTGAACCATTTTCACCTCCTTTCAGAACTTTTAAAGAAACTGATTGATTTTGATCTGTTTTCTCTAAGTATTCAACGAGGAAACGAAAAGAATGGATTGGTTGATTATCAATGGAAACAATCTGATCGCCACTTTCAATTCCAGCTTTAATTGCCGGCATATCTGGTGATAATTCATCAATAAAAAAGGTTTCTTTGGGATGGATTCCAATTACTCGAAACTGTTCGTTACTGACGACAACTGGGTTGACTTGAATGGTTTTCTTCACGCCGTCACGTATAACTGACACATCAACTAGCCTTCTCTCATTATCTGAAGTCCACCGTCTGCCAGTTATAATTCTATTTTGAATATCCATGAAGTTCTCGACGGATGCTCCATCGATGGCGACAATTTCATCACCCGTTTTTAAACCAGCTTTTTTAGCAGGGCTAACTACTTCATCTCCTTCATTAGTTTTAGGGTTCCATCGTACGACGGTGTCAGAGACAAAACCAATTTTTGTGGTTAATTGAGAATCACGAACTTCGTAACCAAAAAAAGAAAGTATGCATGCCAAGACGAATGCAAGAATTAGATTGAAGACAGCCCCCATTACGGAAACGATCATTTTATCTGCATAGCTTATCTTGGGCATTTGGGATGCCATCTTCGGTTCATCCTGATCTTCATTCTCTGGATCATCTTCATCCCATGAATCATCTTTTTCTTCAGGATTCTCTTGAGATAGGTTCTCGTTATCTCCCTCTAGCCTTCCCATATCTGCAAGTTGGGGAAGTGCAACATAACCTCCGAATGGAATGGCAGACAAACGATATTCAACTCCATCCTTTTCCCAACCAAAGATTTTGGGACCAAAGCCCACGGAAAACCTTTTAATGATTAAACCTCTGCGACGAGCCGCAAGAAAATGTCCTAATTCATGAATGAAGATGGTGAAGCCGAGAGCAAAAATTGCTACAAAAATAAAGGCAAAATCATAAAGGAAATTCATTTGTATAATCTAAAAATCTTAGGAATGTGCCAAAACCCGTTCATGAGCCAATCGCCGTATATCGGAGTCTAGATTGAGAAGCTCTTCTAATGAATGTGCTTGTGAAGAATCATGCATATTTAAGGTATCTTTTATTATGCTGGGGATTTCCATAAAGCCAATACGATTCGCTCGGAAAGCCTCCACTGCAATTTCATTGGATGCATTGAATGCCAAGGGAGCCGATCCGCCCGCTTGCAATGATTCTCTTGCAAGCTGAAGGCATGGAAATCTTTTAGGAGAGGGGGGATAGAATGATAAATCTATTGGCTTAGAGAAATCTAAGGATTGTTCGACTCCTTCGAGTCTATTGGGAAACAATATTGCGTTTTGAAGAGCAAAAGTCATGGAGGGCGGACTAAGCTGAGCCAGGCAACAACCATCAATAAACCTGACAATTGCATGAGTTATGCTTGATGGATGAATAACGACTTCCAATTTTTCTGGTGGCAAACCGAAAAGCCAGTGTGCTTCAATCAATTCGAGTCCTTTATTTGCCATGGTAGCTGAGTCAATGGTTACTTTGGGTCCCATTGACCAATTGGGATGTAGTAGAGTTTCTTCAAGAGTAACTTCTGGAAGTTTCTCTATTGGGGTATCTCTAAGTGCCCCTCCAGATGCAGTTAAAATGATAGATTCAAGTTGTCGGTTGCATTCTCCCTGAATACATTGAAAAACCGCATTATGTTCACTATCCGCAGGAATGATACGGACATCTCGTTCTTTCGCGGTTTTCATTACCAATTCGCCGCCCATTACAAGAGATTCCTTGTTGGCAAGGACTATATCCTGACCGGACTCGATGGCTGAAAGAGTGGGTTGCAGTCCTGCAGCTCCAACAATTGCCACAACACAGATGTCACTTTCTTCCATCGAAGCGAGCTCCAAAAGGGCTTTGTTTCCAAAACTGAATCGAGTAGTTTCGGGAAAGCTACCGATATTTCCAGGTTCCTTTACTAAGTGGGCGTGAGGGACTTTGAATTCTTTGGCAATTTCAATTAGCTTAGCAAAATTGGAGTGGCCAGAAATACCTAATAATTCTAAGCTATCTTGATGCTTTCGGATGACTCGCAAAACACTATCACCTATTGAACCAGTCGCTCCCAAAAGAACAATTTTTTTGGGGTCAGTCACAGTCTGATTATTTGGAGAATGAAATAACCAGTTGGGGCGGCAAGAATAAGACTGTCAGTTAGGTCTAGTAAGCCTCCGATACCTGGAATAGTTCCTCCTGAATCCTTAATTCCGGCAAGCCGTTTAAGAACCGAAGCAATGAGGTCCCCAATTACAGCAACGAGAGCAATTAGAATCCCCCAGAAGCCTGCGGATAAAGGGCTGAATGAATAATTGGAGAAATCAACGAGTTCTGGTTGGTAATTCAAAATCAACCAAGGAATCAAAGCTCCAATGCAAGCAGATGCGAGAAATCCTCCAAGAAGCCCCTCTATGGTTTTTCCGGGACTTATGGATGGTGCCATTTTTGTGCGCCCAATTGCTTTGCCAACTAGAAGTGCTCCCATGTCGCTAAATTTGGCAACAACAACTATCCATAAACAAAAAAAGAGACCGAAACCAAGTCCATTCTCAACTGAATCTGGGGGTGCAACTTTCAGTATTCTAACAAAGTAATGGAGTAGGAAGGGAACATATAAAAGTCCAAAGAAAGTGGGGAGTAAGCGTTTCACGTACATTCCGCGCTGGTCCTGAGGGAAAAGTACGCAAGCTGAAGAGCAAAACAATGCTCCTATGGCTAGCACATCGATTCCGTATTCCGGAAAATGATAAGCGATGGGGATCATACATCCTCCTGTTATCAGTCCTGATAATCTGTTAGCTGCGTAACCAAGACGGCCAAGGATTGTGTAAATCTCAAATAGAGTAAGAGTAGCACATAGATTGAGAACCCACATTGCACCGGGTTCATTTGTTCCGTAAACGACTGCGGCAATTAATCCCCATAGAATAATTGATGAAAATGTTCTAACGATCATAAGATTTTAGGTAGGAGATAGGATTAATGGCTTTGGGTAGTAAGAATTTGCTCACTTGTTTTCCCAAATCGACGTTCTCGGGAGATATAGTTCTTAAGGGCATCAAGGAATGCGGGTCGGTCAAAATCAGGCCAATGTAAGGGAGATACAAAAATTTCTGCGTAAGCCGCCTGCAGAAGAAGAAAGTTACTTAGTCTATATTCTCCAGAAGTTCGGATTATAAGATCGGGGTCTGGAAGTTCATGAGTTTGTAAGTGCTTAGCAAACTCCGTCCATTCAGGTTTTTGAGTGGTCGATTTATGTGCTTTAGAATATGAGTGTACCGCCTCCAATACCTCTTGTCGACTTCCGTAGTTAAGGGCAAGAGTGAGATTCCAATCAGAGTTGTGCTTAGTTTTTTCAATGGTTTCACGAACCACGCGCTGAGCAAATTCAGGAAGTCCATTTAGATTACCTATCGCCCGAAGTCGAATCCCATCCTTCATCATATCATTCAGTTCACGCTTGAGAAATTCTTCGAGCAACTTCATGAGCCCAGATTTTTCTTCCTCTGGGCGGTTTTGGTTTTCAGAACTAAATGCATAAAGGGTAATGTAGGGAACACCTATTTCCTTAGCGGCATTAACCACACTTCGAACATTTTCTACACCATTCCGGTGACCGAATAAGCGGGGTCTTTTTCGGGATCGGGCCCAGCGTCCGTTGCCGTCCATTATGATACCAACATGATTTGGGAGCTTGTTTTTTTCTTCTTCTGTAAATTGTACTTCAACCACTGATTTTTATTTCAACGGGTAAAGGTCGAATTGACAACGAGGAAAGCAATCAATAGTTCCTTGACTTCATGTCTAAGCCATTATCCGAAGAGGAAATTAAACTTAAATTGGGCACACTTAACGGGTGGATCTTTGAAAATGATTGCCTGAAAAGAAATTTTGAATTTTCAAATTTTCGGGACGCAGTGTCCTTTCTTGTCAGGATTTCATTTGAGGCAGATCAAAGAGATCATCATCCAGAAATATTTAATTGTTATAATCGGGTCAGTCTTTCATTAAATACCCATGATGCAGGCGGGAAGGTAACAGAAAAAGATTTTTCCTTAGCTTCAGCAATCGACGATATTAAATAAAAGGTAATTAGCCCTTTTTCTTTTTTCTTGGTTCACGGGGAGCACGAACCAACGGACGGGTGTCTTCCGGAACCTCAAATAGCTCTCGAAGGCGCGTTAATTCCTTTTTGAGATCGGATGTAATCTTCTCGTAACCATTTTCTCCGTAAAGTGAATACAGTTCATTCGGATCTTCTTTAAGGTCGTAGAGTTCCCATCCATCTAGCATGTAAAAATGAATCAATTTATAACGATCGGTTCGAACTCCATAGTGACGGCGGACACTATGACCACCGGGGTATTCGTAATACTGATAATAAAGGGATTTTCTCCAATCTTTTGGCTTATTACCTTTAAGAAGGGGGACAATCGAAGCTCCTTGCATATCCTTGGGCGATTTTTTAACTCCGCAAATATCAAGAAATGTTTGAGCATAGTCTAAATTCTGGACAAGATCAGCATTTTTACTGCCCGCTTTGGTTACTCCAGGCCATCGAACAATAAGAGGCGTACGGAATGACTCTTCGTACATCCAGCGTTTGTCATACCAGCCGTGTTCTCCAAGATACCAACCTTGATCCGAGGAGTAGATTACCACAGTATTGTCTGCGAGACCTTCTTCATCAAGATAGTCGAGTAAACGCCCAATGTTTTCATCGACTGAATCAATGCAACGAAGATAGTCTTTAACATACCTTTGGTATTTCCATTTGAATAAATCATCTCCCTCGAGATTGGCTTTTTCAAAAGCTTCATTCTTAGGTCCGTATGCTTCATCCCACTTTGCTTTTTGCTCAGGTGTAAGATTTCCGGGTGCTTTAAGTTTTAAATCGTTGGCTGAAAGATGACGATCAATGGTCATTGCCTGGGTGGAGGCCGGTTCCAGACGATTTTTGTAGTTATCCCTCAAGGTAGCAGGCTCAGGAATTTCGATATTGTCATACTTGTTCAAATATTTAGGGCCTGGTTGCCAATTTCGGTGAGGTGCTTTGTGCTGACTCATTACAAAAAAGGGTTTGTTCTTATCCCTGCCGTTCTTTAGCCAATCGAGTGTCACATCCGTTATTACATCGGTTGTGTATCCGGTTATTTTCTTCACCCCTTCAGCAGTGTTCATAGGTGGGTTGTAGTACGGTCCTTGTCCTTGCAAAACTTGCCAGAAGTCAAAACCCGTTGGATCACTTTTTAGGTGCCATTTTCCTATTATTGCAGTTTGATAGCCCTTGTTCTGCAAAAGCTTGGGGAATGTCTGCTGTGAGCCATCAAATTTCTGACCATTGGTAAGTTGTCCATTCAAATGACTGTGTTTGCCCGTTAGAATTACAGCACGACTTGGAGCACAGATTGAATTGGTGACGAAGGCTCGTTTGAACAGCATGCCGTCCCTAGCTATTCGGTCAATGTTTGGTGTTTTATTCCGGTTGGAGCCATAAGCTGAAATGGCTTGATAGGCGTGATCATCGGTAAAGATAAATAGGACATTCAGTGGCTTTGCTTCTAGGGAGCAGATGAGCGTGATTCCAAAAACAAAAGAGGTGAATACGGTTTTGTACATTCTAACACATCAGCATATTCGGAATTCTCTTGGCAACGGGAAAATTAGCGATCAAATGAGTTTACTGATTTTAGCCTGCGATTACAAAAAAGAATGAACCAAGAAAAAGATAGGCCGTTCCGCGTGGTGTGGCCATTAATGATTTCCCAGACCATTGGTGCTTTCAATGATAATGCGATGAAGGCGATGCTTCCTGTTATGGCTGCAGTTCAATTTGGAAAAGCGACCATGGATTCGGTGAATCAACAGGTTTCAATTCTTTTAATTCTTCCTTTTGTAATATTTGCCCCGCTGGCAGGTTGGGTGTCTGACCGTTTTTCGAAAAGATTGGTGATTAGGTACACTCTTCTTGCACAGTTGATTGGGTTGGGAGTATTGGCTTTAGCTTTTTGTTTGAAAAGTCTTGAATATGCACTTGCTGGATTTTTCATCTTATCGGTCCAGTCGGCATTCTTTTCTCCGGCAAAAAAAGGAATTCTAAAAGAACTGATCGGTAGTAATAGGCTTGGAAAGGCAGTTGGCTTTATGGAAATGCTTGCCATGGTAGGCATCTTGGGGGGGGCATTTCTTGGAGCCTATGCTTTTGACCAGTTAGTTAAAGAGAGAGGAGGATGGGAATCAGGTTTGGTTGTTTGTGTCTTTATTTCCACTCTTGCTTTCTTGTCGTGGATTATTTCCACCCCTATCCCTGATACTAAAGTATCGGGAATAAAGCCCATCCGGTTTTCTCTTATGATCAGTCATTTCAGTGATTTGATCTACTTGTTTAAGCATAAAGAACTCCGTTATGCAGCATTGGGGGATGCATGGTTTTGGGCTGTTGGTGGTTTTTTCTACTTGGTATTGGTAAAGTTGTCTGGGGAAGTTGTGTCAGGTAATGTAGGAATGGGCACACTTTACGGTTATTGGTTTCTTTTGCTTGGGGTGGGTACGATGCTTGGAAGCTTATTCTCTGCTTATCTCAATCGTGGAAGAGTGGAAATAGGACTTACGGTCATTGGTGCACTCGGAATGCCTGTTGTTTTAATTGGATTATTTGTCGTGGATCCATTGACCAGAATATTTGATGGGTTATGTCTCTCTCTGGGTTTTTTCGGAGCATTGTTTTTTGTTCCCCTCAATGGATACCTACAGGATAAAGCTGCAGAGAACGAAAGAGGGCGTGTGTTGGCCGCATCGAATCTTCTTACTCAATTATTAGGAATAGTTCTGGTTTTGGTTCACTCCTTTTTCTCTAATGTGTTGGAACTCTCCGCAAAGGAGGAATTATTGGTTATTTTCTTTCCGGCTCTCCTTATAGGAATGGTATCCATGAAGTTTCTTTTGGAGGATTTTTTCCGTGTCATTTTTCATATTCTCCTAAAAATATTTTACAGGATAAAAATCGAAGGGATGGAGAACTTTCCAGCCAAAGGTGGATGTCTTTTAGTTAGTAATCATTTATCATATGCAGACCCTGTGTTTATTGGAGCTGCTTTCCCTAGAAAAATTAGATATCTTGCATATTCAGGGTTGGCAGATTCGCGGATCATGCAGTTTTTCTTCCGGTTAACCAAGACACTTACGGTTTCTCAAGAAAAGTCTCTGGAGAGTGTTCGTGCATCAGTCAGAAGCCTTAAAAGCGGTACAGCTTTGTGTGTTTTTGCAGAAGGTGGGATCTCTCGTGCGGGTAATATCCTCCCATTTATGCGAGGGCCCGTCCTGCTTGCCAAAAAGGCTAATGTGCCGCTTCTTCCTGTTCACCTTGATGGAGTTTGGGGTTCGATTTTTAGTATGGATAGAGGCAAGTTCTTCAAAAAGCCGCCGCGGAAATTCCCTTATCCTGTAATGGTTAGGGTAGGTCTTCCTGTCGATTATCGAAATATCGATCAGGAAGTCTGTCTCTATGAGGTGATGAAATTAGGAAGAGAATCCTTTTCTGAGCGAGTCATTGCGAAATTGAAAAATTCAAACTTTTTGAGGGATCAAATATTAAGGTCGGGAGACGACTTATTTTTTGAAGATGAAAACGGATTAAGACTTACTCGTTCTGAATTTGTCGATCTTATCGAAGGAAAGAACAAGAGCGCAAATAAAGTTCCACAGAATTGGATCGATGAAATAAAAGAAGTTCTTCGAGATGGCTCTAAAGGGAAGGAAATTCATCTAACTAATTGGATGCGAATCCGTGAGACTCATATTTGGGATCACGCAAAGCTTATTATAAAAGATTCTGGAGATGAGTGGATGCATCAATTTTTGCCTTGGGCAGGAATGCTCTGGGGCAGGACGATTTATAAAAAAGAAAATTCTTATCTTTTAGAATCAAGTGCTGCACCCATAAGAAAGCCTGTACTTTCCCTTTCTGGGTTAGCCTCTGCTGATAATGGACTAATAAGCATCAATGCATCAAGTGATGAGGCCGAAATTGTAGAAGCTGAGAACGATTCAATTATAAAACTTTTTAAGGAAGGAACACTTGGTAGACTATTGATTGGATATGGAGGCCGTCGTGATGGGGAGAATTTTTATATACACGGGTTGAACAGGGAAGAAAGAGTAAATAGTTCTGGTTTGGATGATGATGGTTTTCTCATTTCGGAATAGTTTAGTTCAAGGCTTTCCCTTTCAGGATGCTTTTGATATGATTAACTGCTAGCATCTTCAATCATTAAAAATGACATCTTTTCTTCCCGAATCTTCTGCATTTTCAAATATAGTTCAGCAACTACAGGAATCATCCGTGCTAGTTATTGGACACCGCCGTCCAGATGGTGACTGTATTGGTTCCCAAGTTGCCGTGACCCGTATTCTCATAAGTCTTGGAATTGATGCATTAGCGGTGAATAACGATCCTATCCCTCGCACATTACAAAAGTTTGTTGGTGACACTCCATTTGTGCGACCAAGTCAAATTAAGGAGGCGGAATACAAAATAGTAACCGTAGACTGCGCGGACCATGCAAGGGTTGGTGATGATTTAAAGAACCGATACCCGCAGGTTTTTTTAAATGTTGATCATCATGTTTCCAACACTAAGTTTGCCAAGAACAACTTCGTTTTTTCAGATGCATCGGCAACTGGAGAAATCCTAGCGAAATTCTTTTTCGATTCCGGATTTGAAATTGATGCAGTTACGGCAGATGCACTTTATTTGGGAATTTGTACCGATACAGGGCAGTTTTGTTACTCTGGTACGAATGCCGCAGTTTTTGAAATATGTCGAAAGTTATGCGAAGCTGGCGGGAATCCATCCGGTGTAGCCCAAGAGTTGTATGAAAGAGAGAAACCAGGGAGAATACAGCTTTTGCAGAAATTTCTAGCAAGTTTTAGAATGGAATTTGATGATCGCGTATGTGTTGGAAGCATCCATGAGGAGTTTTATGAGGAAACGGGTACACAGCCGGAAGATGCTGAGAATTTCGTTGATTACGCTAGATCTTTGGAAGGCGTGGAAATAGGTGCTCTAATAGAAAATCGTCGTGGAGTGCTAAAGGGAAGTCTGCGTGCGAAAAACAAAAAATTCCGAGTAGATTTGTTGGCTAAGGAATTTAATGGTGGTGGGCATGCATGTGCTGCCGGTTTCAATGTCGATTGTTCCTATGATGAATTTTATCCAAAGCTAGTAAAAGCGGTTGGGCATCATTTGGACATTGTAAACGGAGACGGCTTTAAATGACGATTGGGAATGATTCTAATCTCGAGGGCGTTCTCCTAGTTGATAAGCCCATGGGCATTACTTCCCACGATATCGTTGATCGATTGCGAAGAAAATTGAAGATGAAGAAGATTGGTCATGCAGGTACGCTAGATCCACTTGCTACTGGATTGATGATTATGCTAGTGGGAAAAGCAACTAAAGTTTCCCAGTATCTTATTAGTTTAGATAAGGCATACGAGGGCGATTTTCTTCTCGGGATCGAAACCGATAGCCAAGATGCAGATGGAGATGTGATTAATACAAGAGAGGTGCCAGCAGGGTTAAGCGAAGAGATCATTAGCGATCACATGTCTTCTTTCCTAGGTGATCAGTACCAAACCCCACCAATGTTCTCTGCAAAGAAAGTGGACGGAGTTCCCCTTTACAAAATGGCACGAAAAGGAAAGACCGTGGAGCGGGAACCTCGCTTTATTCGAATCAACCAACTTAAGCTTACCAATTGGTCTTCACCTCGCGGAAGTTTTTACATGGAATGCAGTAAGGGGACATATGTTAGAACGGTCTTGCATGATTTGGGGCAAAAACTTGAATGTGGGGCTCATCTAACTGCTCTGAGGCGCACCAAGATTGATCGTTTCAATCTTGAGGGAGTTTGCACTTTGGAAGAAATCGAAAATATGGGAATTTCTGAATTCAAATCGTTACTTATTCCTGTACATCTCGCGGTTCCTGCTCACGTCTTGTAAGTCCATGGGGATATTTTCCTCAATTAAAGAATTTGGTAACGAATGTTCAGAGCCTATTTGTTTAGCTCTGGGTATGTTTGACGGCGTTCATATTGGACATCGCCAAGTTCTGGATGCAGCAATTAATCAATCGAATGAATCTGAAGGGTCGGCTGTCGCTTTTACCTTTCCTCAACACCCTGCTCGTTTTTTGCGACCCGAGCAAGCCCCTCCCTTATTAATGAATCCCGAACAAAAAGCATTGAGCTTGCAAGCTTATGGGATGAAGGAAGTAATTATGCAAAGTTTTGATGCAGAGTTGGCTGAAATTCCTTTTACTGTATTTCCAGATTTTCTTAAACGAGGAATTCCTTCAATCTCGGGAGTCTGCGTTGGTCAAAATTTTAGATTTGGAAAGGGGCGTGCTGGTGATTCATCCCTACTAAGGGAAATTGCAGTGAAGGCAGGATTGAAAGTGAATATAGTTGAATCAATAAATTGTGACAGTTTACCTGTAAGTAGTTCGCGCATACGTGAGGCTCTATCCTTGGGAAATATTGAACAAGTAAATCAAATGCTTGGTCGTGACTATTCAATTTCCGGGATAGTTTCATCGGGAAAAGGAATGGGCAGAAAAATAGGCTTTCCAACTTTAAACCTAGACTGGGATCCCGAGGCAAAGCCGGCATATGGAGTCTATGCCGGAGAGGTCAAAAATATAAAAACGGGAATCATTCTTCCCGCAGTGGCTAACTATGGTTTACGACCCACCCTGGAAAGTAATGCATTAGTCCCAAAATTTGAAATAAATATTCTTGCTGATTTAAATGAAGCTGAGTGGGAATGTGGAAGTGAGTTGAACATGTCACTTAAGTTTTTTCTCCGGCCCGAAAAAAAATTTCAATCCGTTGAGAAATTAAGTGAACAGATTCATTTGGACAGGGAGCAGGCTATTAAACTGGTTAATCAGAAATAGTTTCTGGCAATTTTTGTAGATGTGGGGACCAGCAACTGGTTCTCCCTCCAATTTGACCTCGGATAAGGCTTTTATTAGTCTTCGGGCAAGTGCCTCCATCTTTCCAACGAACATGAAAAAGCCATCCTTTGGGAGGGTTCCCCCCATGAAGACCAATTGATTTCATGGCTCCATGCACGACAAAACGAATTTGCGAAAACAAAACATTGCTGGTTTGTTCGTTAATCTTTCCGGAGGGAAGAGCTGGGTGGATATGGGCACGCCAAAGAATTTCATCCGCCATCCAATTTCCAATGCCTTGAAAATAACGTTGGTCTAGCAGCAATGCTTTAATTGGTCTTTTGGAGTGTCTTGAAAGAGCATCGACAAGAATGTTCTTATTGTATTTTTGATCCAGAATGGACAAGGGGAGATCACTCCACCAATTGGGAGGATTCATTCCTTGATGAAAACGAATTCTGCCAAATTGTCTTGGGTCGCGAAAAATTAGGGTCCATTTTGACTGAAAGAGAACTAATGCGTCGTGTTTATGCTTTTGGTAAAATGAATTTTCAAAATGAAGACTACCTGTCATTCCCAAGTGCAAACCAAGCCAAAGATCACTACTAAATCGAAATAACATTTGTTTGCCATGAGTGAATGATGAAGTGAGTTTTCTGCCTGTGAGAGACTTGATTAAATTTTCTCGATTCAAATCTCGAAAAACTCGTGAAGATGGATGTATGTGAATGGACTTAATGTATTTGCCAATTCCCCGATTCCATTGGCTGCATGCATAGGCAACTTCGGCTAACTCAGGCATAGGTAGTGGGTCCAATACCGAGAAGATCTTCCCTGAAGACTTTATCCTTTTTTCGGTTTGTTTGAATTTCGATTACGCGAATACCGGATTGGATCGGTTTTTTAATTCTTTCTGTGATCGAATCCCAATCATCGAGTAGTTCATGAGAGATATGAAAGGATTCGCATAGTTTTCCTAAATTGAATTTCTGGGGTGTGGCGAAACATTTTTCGAATTCTGCTTCCTTGGCAATGGGAAGATGTTGAAAAATTCCACCCCCAAAATTATTAACGACAAAAATAGTCAAATTTCCTTTGAAATGAGAGTTGTGAAGAAGTGCGTTTGAGTCATGAAGAAAAGCCAAATCTCCACATAGCATATAGTTGGGCTTGCCGGAATCTTGAGCAATACCAAGAGCAGTTCCGAGAGATCCATCAATTCCATTCACTCCACGGTTGCCAAACAGTCGACGATAGGATGGCATTTTTGCCCAGAACCACTCGAGGTCTCGGATTGGCATGCTGTTTGTAGTAAATAGTTGAGCGTTTTCGGGAAGATGTAGGGAAAGAAGATGGGCAAGCTTACCTTCGAAAAGGGTGGTGATCTTCGAAAATCTTTCCATTAAGGTAGCATCAACTTCATTTTCCGCAATTTCCCAAATTTCCCCCCATCTTGGTTCTGGGATGGGTACACGAAGTTCACGGATTTGATGATAGCCTATTTGAAAGTTTTTACTGGAGCTTGTAAGTGGATCTACATTAATTCCTCTTGGTTCGACAATAATGCGGAAGGCCCCTGTACTATCGATCCATTTGCGCAGAGTTTTAGAGGTTGGTAGAGGACCTAAAGTCAAGATGACATCAGGAATTGCTATACTTGCAAATCTTGAGTCACGAAGAAGATTCTCATAATGGAGGATAGATGATTTTGTGCCAGTATGGCGAATCTGCGAAAGAGAGTCGCAAATAATAGGGATTAGCTTGTCTCCCAAATGAGGCAATAAGTCGTCTGGTCCAATATTTTGCCCTGCAATGATCAATGGGCGGTCAGAATTTTCCCAATGTTTGGAAACTTCGTAGGTCGAATCAAGATAGGTAAGCTCTTTGGCTGATTCATTTCCACTGATTTCATCAATATAAGAATGAACACCCGAAGCATGAGAAAGAAAGGGCTCGCGAAAAGGAAAATTCAAATGTACAGGACCAGGATTTATTCCCGTAGTTTGCTTGTATGCCAAGAATAGAGTTCTGATGAATTGATTCTTGGCTGATTCATCATTTTGAGGGATTTCAACTTGATGAAATGCACGAACGAAATTTCCGAAAAGATTCTTTTGATTAATGGTTTGTCCCGCAGCACAATCTTGTAGCTCTGGTGGACGATCCGCGGAAAACAAAAGTAGTGGAGTACTTGAGTGGCAAGCTTCCGTGATTGCGGGAAACCAATGAGTCAGAGCAGATCCAGAAGTGCAAATTACTCCCGTTGGAATACCTTCTCGTTTACTTGTTCCTAGGGCGAGGAAAGCACAAGACCTTTCATCAAGAACGGGAATGAGCTCAATGTTGGAGTGTCGTTCGATTCCTATGATCAAGGGGGTAGATCTGGAACCAGGGGAAAAGAAGATTTTCTTCATGCCGAAACTTTCTAGGGATCTGGCAAAATGAAACCCCCAATTCAAGTTGGCTATTGAGATTTCTTGATCGTTTATATTCACGATTCAGGAAGAGATGTTCTTCCCGTAATAACTTCTAGCATTGCTTGTAATTTCCAATCCGTTTCCAACTTTTCTTGTTTAGGAATAGAACCTTCGACTAAGCCGGCACCTGCGTACAGAGTCAATTTTTCGGGAGTGATCTTTCCGCATCGAATCGGTACGATAAACTCTCCCCTACCACGATTATCGAGCCAACCAGTTACTCCGGAATACCACCCTCGAGGCTTCTTTTCTAAGTTGCGTACGAGGGGCAGAGCAATCTCGCGGGGGGAACCACCCATTGCAGGTGTAGGATGAAGAGCAGTTAGGACATCAAATGGGTGGATTCCATTATCGAGCTTTCCGCTTACAGGTGTTTTCGCATGCTGCAAATTTGCTAGTCGAAGAAGACGAGCTTTACCTTCCTGGCAATTTTTCATTCCAATGGATGCCAATCTTCGGAGGATGCTTTGAATTACCAGCCTATGTTCTATAATTTCTTTTTCCCGACCCAATAATGTCTTGCCTAAGTGAGCATCTTTACCGGCTGATAATCCTCGAGGAGCGGATCCTGCAAGAGCTTCGGTCTCAAAAGTATTTCCAGATGTTCTAAGAAGAGTTTCAGGACTAGCCCCGACCATAAGTCCATGATCTGGGTTGGAGATGCAAAAAGTATGGCATTCTGGGAATTTTTGACGTAATGCGTGGGCAATGGTAAAAGGGGGAAGAGTTGAGGATGTGTCAAAACTGAGTTGCCTGGCCAAAACCACTTTTGAAAGCTTCTCTTGATTAATTTCCGTCAAGGCTTTGTCGACAGCTAATTCGTAATCATAATTCTCTGTTGGATGTCCGACTGAAATGGAGTGCGGATCCATGGCGGACTCTGAATTAAAGCGCATTCCACAAATCCGTTTAATATTACTGTGGAATTCTTTAATGATACTGTTGGGGCAGGATTCTGGTGTGATTTTTGTATTGGAAATTAGAAAATTGGAACCACCATGTCTAATAACCTGCCATCTTGGTAAAAAAATATGTAGAGGGGGAGGGTCAATAGAACTTTCCTTTTCAGATTCAAAAGTAGCGGAAGTAAAAAGAGTAGGGCCGGTGCCAGCGATTTTGTGATCACCAGCAACGATAGTGTTTTCGAATAAATTCTCAGCCCAGAGACGAGAATCTAGAAATCGATTCACACCAGAGAAACTTTCTGATTTAAGACATCCACCTGCAGCAATGGAGAATTCAGCTGCCGGTTTTTCTATATAACAAATCTGGTCATTTCTATCGTAGATTGCTTCAAGAATAGCAAGCGGATCTGAATAATTAGTTTCAATGGTGACAGATAGAAAGTGGGACCTGCCGGTATGTCTTGATTGAAGAACTAGCTCGGAAACGAATGGTAGAAAATTTGTTTCTGGCGTACAGGAGGGTGGGGGTAGAGTTCTAAATTCTGATTTCATCGATCAGTTGCTTGGGAAGACTCATTTTTAGATTCAGGGTAAACAGGATCATATCCTCCTGGATGCATTGGATTGCATTTACTGATTCTAGAAATTGATTTTAAGAGAGCGTGCCAAGGCGGAAGTGAGTTGAAGCATTCAAGTGCATACTCCGAACATGTTGGATAGAATCTACAGCGAGCATATGGACCAAAAATGAATTGCTTTAGCGGTGAAAACAATTGGTAAAATCTAATCAACAAAACAAATGGCATACTAGCTAAAAAAGATAAGAGACTTTTCCACTTCTGGATCATATCATCTTTCTATTCAGAATTTAGTTGCTGGGCAAAATTGATCTTAAAATTCTAGGCAGTTGATTCGGCAGAAGTCTTTTTTTTCGGAAGTGCTTTTGCTGTTATTTCATCCTTAATCTTTTGAATGCCTGCTTGAAGATCACAAATGCCATCGAAATCAGGGTTGTTTCTTGAGCGAATCGAAATCCTACCTTCCTCTGCCTCTCGTTTTCCAATAATAATCATGTGGGGAATCTTTTCATTTTCAGCTTTCCTGATTTTTGCCCCAAGTTTTGCAGATTGTTTGTCAATTCCGGTTCGAATGTCATTCTTGGAAAGATCCTCGGCATACTTTTCGGCAATCGGAATCAACTCATCATTCATAGGGAGAATACGCACTTGTTCGGGTGCCAACCAGGTAGGGAAATTTCCTGCGAAGTGCTCGATCAATAATCCACAAAACCTTTCCATAGATCCAAATGGAGCTCGATGGATCATAACGGGACGATGATCTTGGTTATCAGAACCCACATAGGATAAATGAAATCTTTCGGGTAGATTATAGTCTACTTGAACGGTCCCGAGCTGCCATTCTCTCCCAATTACATCCTTAACTACGAAATCAATCTTCGGACCATAAAACGCTGCCTCACCAAGTTCCTCCTCATATTCAACATCTAAAGTTCTTACTGCCTGTCTGAGCGCTGCCTCTGCCTTGTTCCATCCCTCAGCATTTCCTACATACTTGTCCGAATCTGGATCACGAAGACTGACTCTGACTCGATATTCGTTCATGCCAAGAACTGAAAAAACAAGTTTCACCAAGCCTAAGCATCCTTGAATTTCCTCTTGGAGTTGGTCCTCCCTAAGGAAGAGATGAGCATCGTCCTGAGTAAAACCGCGTACCCTAGTCATTCCATTAAGTTCCCCTGATTGTTCCCAGCGGTAAACGGTTCCAAATTCAGCTAATCTTACTGGTAAGTCGCGATAAGATCTTTGCTCGGACTTGTAAATACTTATGTGCATAGGACAATTCATTGGTCTGAGGAGATGACCATCTAATTCTCCTTTATCTAACTTATTCTCAAGCTGATTTTTTGAGAAACCTTCTTGGACCAAATCCGTGAAGCACTCCCGTTGAATGATCGGAGGATATTGAGAATCCTGATAGTAAGGGAAGTGACCTGATGTACGGAATAGATCAAGTTTCCCAATGTGAGGCGTGTAGACTTGTGAGTAACCTTGTTTAGTGAGTTCTGAGGTAATAAATTTCTCAAGTTCTTGACGAATAATTGCTCCATTTGGTTTCCAAAGAACCAAGCCCTGTCCCACCATTTCATCAATATGGAAAAGTCCTAAATCTCTGCCTAAGTTTCGGTGGTCTCTTTTTTTTGCCTCTTCAATTTGCTCGAGATATTGAGCTAATTCGTCCTTGGTGCCAAATGCAATGCCGTAAATTCTCTGTAATTGTTTGTTCGCTGCATCTCCGCGATGGTAGGAACCTGCAATCTGCAATAATTTGAATGCCTTGATTTTTTTAGTGTAGGATACATGTGTTCCGGCACATAAATCCATAAATTCTCCATTTCTATAGAAAGAAATAGTGTCACCCTCAGGAATATCCTCGAGTCTTCCGAGTTTGTATTCTTCTTGATTCATTTGACAAATCAAGTCTTTCGCCTCATCGCGGGAAACTTCGATGCGTTCAAAGCGTTGATTCTCTTTTATTACTTTGCCCATTTCCTTTTCAATTTCCTCCAGTATTTCGGGCGTAAAAGGTACTTCTGAATCAAAATCATAGTAGAAGCCATTATCGGTGGGCGGACCAATGTCGAGCTTTGTGTTTGGGTACAATCGAAGTACCGCAGTGGCGAGAATGTGAGCAGTAGAATGGCGTATTTCCTCCAGAGGTGTCATGTCCTTCATATAAAACTCTTCTACTTCCACAGGAAGAAACCTGCAACGCCAAAGGGAAATTGATTAGGCGTTAAAACCAAGATTAGGCCTTAACCACTTGATTGCCTTATCTATGGGCCATTCCTTTCGTCTTGCATAGTCTTCAATTTGATCTCGACCTAAACTACCAACATTGAAGTAGCGTGCTGCAGGATTTGAAAAGTACAAGCCGGACACGGAACAGCCGGGGTTCATGGCCCGGGATTCAGTTAATTCCAACCCAATCCTTTGTTTTACCGAAAGAAGCTTCCAGATTGTATCTTTTTCGGTGTGGTCGGGTTGACTGGGGTAACCACATGCTGGTCGGATCCCAAAGTATTTTTCGTCAATGAGGTCTTGGTTGTTAAGGTTTTCCGTCATGCCAAATTTCCACCACTCTCTAATCCTTTTGTGTGTAAATTCGGCCATCGCCTCAGCAAATCGATCACCAAGTGCCTTCACCATGATCGCAGAATAATCATCGTTGTCCTTTTCAAATTCCTTGGCGAGATTTTCAACACCTTCGCCCGCACATACAGCAAAAGCACCTAAGAAATCGGTTTTACCCGATTCCAATGGAGCAATGAAATCGGATAAGCAAAAATGAGGTTGATTGGGAATTGATTGCTGCCTCCTAAGAAAATGAAAGGTGCCAAGCTCGTTTGTTTTGTCCATGTTCTCATAGACAATAACATCATCATTCGTTGAGTTTGCAGGCCAAAGGCCAACAACAGCTTCACAACAAAATGCGTTTTCATCGATAATTTTTTCAAGAATTTCTTGTGCGTGATCAAATAGTTTTTGGGCTTCTTCTCCCACTTTATCTCGCTTGAGAATTTCCGGATATTTACCTTTTAATTCCCAAGACCAGAAAAAGGGAGACCAATCAAAATATTCTACTACATCTTTGAGTTCTGCACGAAATTGATGAACACCGGTTTTTTCAGGGAATGGTTCTTCAATATTTTGTTTCTCCCAATCAATTTGAACTCCTTTGTTTCTTGATTCAGTAAGGGATAGAAGTTTTTTTTCTCCTCTCTGCTGGTGACGAACTCGAATTTCCTCTTGTTTTTCCAAAAGTTCCTTAACAAATATTTTCTTTTTGTCAGATTGAGTCAGATCATTACAAACATTGACCACCAAAGAGGCATCAGGTACTTGGACTACAGCTTGGTCATAATGTGGAGCTATTTTGATGGCGGTGTGATCCTTTCCGGTGGTTGCGCCACCAATTAGAAGAGGGATTTTAAGTCCGGCTTTTTTCATTTCCTGTGCATTGTGGATCATCTCATCAAGAGACGGAGTTATTAATCCACTAAGACCCAAGATATCTGCTTTGTGCTTATTGACTGCATCGAGGATTTTATCGCAGCTTACCATAACCCCTAGATCGATAACGTCCCAGTTATTGCATGCTAATACAACCCCCACAATATTCTTTCCAATGTCATGAACGTCTCCTTTCACGGTAGCTATAACCATGGTTCCACGCTTATTTGAACTCCCTTCTTTTTTTTCTGCTTCCATATAGGGTTCCAGATACGCCACGGCTTTTTTCATTACCCGAGCACTCTTTACGACTTGAGGAAGAAACATTTTACCACTACCAAATAAGTCTCCCACTACTTTCATTCCGTCCATTAAGGGACCTTCTATTACTTCCAAAGGACGGCCTAATAATTGTCGTGCTTCTTCTGCGTCTTCCTCCGCGTAATCACCTATTCCTTTTACAAGGGCATAGGAAAGACGTTCAGAAACTGGTTTCTGTCTCCATGAAAGGTCTGGGCCTTCCGATTTTCGTCCTTCGTTCTGATCCTTGATTTGTTCCGCATAGACAAGTAGCTCTTCTCCAGCTAGGGGACTCTTATTAAGTATTACCGCTTCGACCTTTTCTTTCAATGTCGGATCAACCTCATCATAAAGGGTGAGCATGCCAGCATTTACGATCCCCATATCCAAACCTGCTTGGCAAGCATGGTACAGGAAGCAGGCATGCATGGCTTCGCGAACGAGGTTATTTCCTCGAAAAGAAAAGGATACATTGCTTATTCCTCCGCTTGTTCGTGCGTAAGGACAGCGTTTTTTAATTTCGCGAACTGCTTCAATGAAATCAATCCCGTATGAATTATGCTCATCCATTCCGGTCGCAAGAGTTAGAACATTAGGATCAAAAATTATGTCATGAGCAGGAAAACCTACTTCATTTACAAGAATTTTGTAGGCTCGTTCGCAGATTCTCACTTTGTCATCTAGTGTGGCTGCTTGTCCTTTCTCATCAAAAGCCATAACTACCACTGCAGCCCCGTAACGCATTGCTAGGCTAGCATGCTGCTTAAAAACATCTTCTCCTTCCTTAAGACTAATGGAGTTAATGATACACTTCCCTTGGATAACTTTTAGTCCTGCTTCAATGACCGACCATTTTGAGCTATCGATCATGATGGGTACACGCGAAATATCCGGTTCGGAAACTACTAAATTTAGGAATTTAGTCATGCATGCTTCCCCATCAAGAAGTGCGGCATCGAAATTTACATCGAGAATATTTGCTCCATTCTCAACCTGTTGCTTTGCTATTTTAAGACCTGCTTCGTAGTCCTCTGCTTCGATTAATTTTCTAAATCGAGGTGATCCGGTAACATTGGTTCTCTCCCCAACCATTATTAATGATTTTGAATCTCCCTTTAGGGTAAAATTCTCAAGTCCGCTTAACCGCATAGCTGGCTCAACATCAGCGGGGATTCGAGGTGCCGCCTGAGAAACTTTTTCTGCAATTGCATGAATGTGATCGGGTGTCGTTCCGCAACAGCCTCCGGCCATGTTTAGCAAACCTTCATCCGCAAAAGTAAATAGGGAGCTTGCTGTGTCTTCGGGTTTTTCATCGTATCCGGTGGGAGCAAGGGGATTTGGCAAACCTGCATTTGGATAACAATGTACAAAACAATCTGCATTTTTTGAAAGGGCCTGTAGGTATGGCCGCATGGCATCAGCTCCTAATGCACAATTTAAGCCGACGCCTAGAGGCTTAGAATGTGCAATCGAGTTCCAACATGCTTCTGTAGTTTGCCCTGATAAGGTACGACCGGATGCATCCGTTATGGTTATAGATAAAATAACAGGCAATCTGTTACCAGAAGTCTCAAAATAATTCTCAATGGCAAAGATTGCCGCTTTCAGGTTTAGTGTATCGAAAGTGGTTTCTGGCATCAGGATATCGACTCCACCTTCCACCAGTCCCACAATTTGCTGATAATAGGCTTCAACTAAAGCGTCGAAGGTAACATTTCGCAAAGATGGATCATTTACATCCGGAGAAAGCGATGCGGTTCGGTTTGTAGGTCCGATAGCCCCAGCAACGAATCTAGGCTTGGTCGGGTCCTTGGACATTGCCTCATCTGCGGCTTCTCGTGCCAATTTGGCTGATGCAACATTCAAGTCGTGCACAATTTCTTGAAGGTTGTAATCCGCCATCGCGATGCTGGTTGCACTAAATGTGTTGGTTTCTACCAAGTCGCTACCTGCATCAAAATAAGACCTGTGGATGTTTTTGATGATTTCTGGTCGAGTGAGGCTAAGTAAATCATTATTACCTTTTAATTCCCCAGAGTGATTTTTGAAGTGATCCCCACGAAAATCTTGCTCAAACAGTTTTTCTTGCTGGATCATTGTTCCCATCGCTCCGTCAAGAATTAGAATTCTTTCTGATAAGATTTTTCGAAGATCGTTTTCGGTAGGTCTGTTTTGATTGAATTTAGTCATTACGCATCAAGATATCATGATGCATTGATATGAAAATTGAGCAAATTTAAAAGTGGTTCCAAGAAGAATTGATAATTTTCTTTGCCAACGCAGTTCGAAAAGTATAAGGGATTACCTATATCGGGACGTAGCGTAGTCTGGTTAGCGCGCCTGCTTTGGGAGCAGGAGGCCGTGAGTTCGAATCTCACCGTCCCGACCATTTTACCTTAAATTACAGCCTTAAAAACTCATCAATAAACTGTTTTGTGAACAATGCGAGTTCTCGAGTGGGGTGGTGAAAGAATTGTTGAAATAATTTTAAGAGAACCCAAAGGTTGGTTTTCAGAACTGCTGCATCAATTTATTCTTCATAAAGAGAAGACTGAAAAGTCTCACAAAATTGGTGGGCGTTGGGAAAATCAATATTTGGAAATCGAAAAAGTACCAAGTGCTCGTATCCCAATGAGGTTTGCCAGGAATCTGGCAAAGGATGAATTAGGTATTTCTTCCATTATTTTATTTGAATCACCACCTAATAGTCCTAATCCATATCCACCATTTTGGTTTAACGTAGCCAGTCATGGAGAAATGACCGGACTTCACAATCACGCAAATCTTGCCGCATTGTCTGGTGTAACTTACTTACAAGCTTCTGAAAATTGCGGAGATCTGTATTTCAGAAAAGAAGGAATAGCTGATCTTGTGGTAAAACCGGAAGTTAGGAAGCTTGTTGTTTTTCCACCTTATTTGAGGCATGGAGTTCATTCTAATGAGTCTGGTGAAGAAAGGATTTCGTTGGCTTTTAATTTGTTTCCTTTCCCACTAGTTCAGTGCAAATTATAATGAATTCGATATAAATTAGATGATATTTTTATTATATGCCTAAAAATGCTAAAATTTTTGATCGATTAACGTTGTGATTAGTTAAATAAAGTAACAAACATATTGATACCATTTTGGTACATTCTACCTAAAACTTTACAACATGAGTCCCTCTACCGATTCCTTCGAAGAAATCGAATCTGCGGTTGTCCGATTTGCTGGTGATTCCGGCGATGGCATGCAAACCGTTGGTGAGCGTTTCACAGATTCAAGTGCCTTTGCTGGTAATGATATCGCAACTCTTCCAGACTTCCCTGCGGAAATACGAGCCCCTGCTGGAACTCTGGCTGGAGTCTCTGGTTTTCAGTTGCAATTCGGAAGTCGTAAAATCCTTACCCCTGGAGACGAGCCGGATGCACTTGTTGCCATGAATCCGGCAGCATTGAAAGCTAATATCGATGACTTGCCTGAAGGTGGAATGCTCGTGGTAAATATTGATTCCTTTAAGAAAATGAATCTTTCCAAGGCAGGCTATGAAACCAGTCCACTGGAAGATGAGGAATTTCGAAAAAAATATCATTTGGTGGAATTGGATCTGACCAGTCTAACCAAAGAAGCATTGAAGGATAGTCCACTTAAACCATCTGACAAAGCTCGATGCAAAAATTTCTTTGCTCTTGGGTTCATGTATTATGTCTATGGTCGCCCATTGGATCCGACATTGAAATTTTTTAGTGATAAATGGGGTAAGAGACTACCAGAACTTGCTGAAGCAAATTCCATTGCTTTGAAGGCTGGATTTAATTTGGGGGATACGATGGAAACTGCAAGAAATCGTTACCAAGTTTCAAAGGCACCCGTTCAATCTGGGGTATATCGAAAAATTTCAGGAAATGAAGCTCTTGTTTACGGATTGGTAGCCGGGGCCCAACAGGCAGATCGTGAACTTTTGTATGCAGGATATCCTATTACTCCAGCATCGCCTATATTGGAGGGGCTTTCCGCCCTGAAGAAATTTGGGGTTAAGACTCTACAGGCTGAGGATGAAATTGCTGCCATGGGAATGGCAATTGGAGCAAGTTTCGCCGGAGATTTGTCAGTGGTTGCAACGAGTGGTCCAGGGATGTGTCTGAAAAGTGAATTCATTGGACTTGCTTCAATTACTGAATTACCTGTTGTTATTGTTGACGTCCAAAGAGGTGGTCCGAGTACTGGACTGCCTACCAAAACTGAACAGAGCGATCTTTTACAAAGTTTGTACGCTAGGCATGGAGACTGTCCGTTACCTGTCTTAGCTGCACATTCTCCATCCGATTGTTTTGACTGTGCCATTGAAGCATGTCGAATTGCCCTAACTTACATGACGCCGGTAATTCTTCTGAGTGACTTATATGTGGCAAATGGAGCTGAGCCTTGGAAAATACCCAATGTTTCGGATCTTCCAAAGATCGAGACGAAGTTTGCGGATCCAAAAGAAGAATTGATCGTATACAAGAGAGACCCTGAAACATTAGCTCGAACGCAAGCTATTCCTGGACAAGCTGGTTTAGAACATCGGATAGGTGGGCTGGAAAAATCAGAAGATGGTGGTGTCAGTTATGATCCGGAAAATCATGAGAAAATGACACAGCTAAGAGCGGACAAAGTTAATGGAATTGCTAATAGTTATGATCCCATTGAAGTTCAGGGAGAGAAAGAGGGAGAACTCTTGGTTATTGGATGGGGAGGCACTTATGGAGCAATCTCTTCTGCCACGAAGGTTCTGCAAGACGAAGGTTTTTCTGTCAGCAGTATTCATTTGAGGCACCTCAATCCGTTGCCCAATGATTTGGAGTCTCTTCTATCTTCCTTTAAGAAAGTTATCGTTCCAGAGCTTAACCTTGGGCAACTGAGTACGATCCTTAAAGCAAAGTATGTGAGGGAAATTATTTCTTACAATAAAGTTCAAGGTAAGCCATTTAAGGTCACTGAACTCCGGGAAGAGTTTGTAAAGTACCTATCCGCCAACTAATTTTTTAAATATGAGTACAACAACTGAAGAAGGTGCACTTACAAAGAAAGACTTTGTTACATCCAATGATGTAAGATGGTGTCCCGGATGTGGTGATTATGCCATTCTTAATGCAGTACAACGAACTTTACCTGAACTTGGTATTCCGCGTGAAAAATATGTGGTTGTGAGTGGAATTGGTTGTTCGAGTCGTTTCCCCTATTACATGAATACTTATGGTTTTCATACTATTCATGGACGGGCTCCTACTGTTGCAACGGGAGTGAAGGTAGCTAATCCCGATTTATCCGTTTGGATGATTACGGGTGACGGAGATGGATTATCAATTGGAGCGAATCATTTGTTGCATCTCCTTCGAAGAAACCTCGATATCAATGTGCTCCTTTTTAATAATCGAATTTATGGTTTGACCAAAGGTCAGTACAGCCCAACTTCTGAAGTTGGTAAGAAGACTAAAAGTACACCTGCTGGATCAGTTGATTATCCAGTCAATCCATTACTTTTCGCAATTGGAAGTGAAGCTACTTTCATTGCCAGGACATCGGACACCGACCAGAAACATATGGTTGAGACCTTTAAGGCCGCCCAAGCTCATAAAGGAACCTCTTTTGTCGAAGTTTTTCAAAATTGTGTTATCTTTAATAACAAGACATTTGATCCAGTTACGGGACGTGATGTAAGGAATGATCAAGTTATGGTTTTAGAGGAAGGAAAACCCCTGGTTTATGGTGAAGACGGAAGCAAGGGGATTAAGTTGAACGGTCTTAATCTTGAATCCGTGGATTTAGGAGAAAATGGAGCCAGTGAAGATGAATTATTTATTCATAACCCCACGGATCCAAACCCCGCTTATGCTACGCTCCTTGCGCAGATGGCATACCCTGCATTTCCAACACCGATAGGCGTTTTAAGACATTTGGAAGGACGTGAAACCTACGAGGATTCCGTAGTTCAGCAAATACAATCTTCACAAGTGGATGGGGAAGGCTCTTTGCAGGAACTGCTAACAGGAAAAAATTCTTGGGTGGTTGAATAACTTAATCTACACCATTGACCACCCTCTCTTTTCTAACTAAAAATATAGTATGGAATTTATAGACGATCCAAAATTTGGTCACACGCGTAATCGCTTGCCGATAATATTGGTTCCAGTAATTATGTTTGGTGTTCTGATACTCGGCATTATTGCTTCTAAAATTTATGTTTCTAGTGTGCTGGAGCAGCCGCACGAAGAAGTCACACAATAAGCTCAAAATTAACCTATCAAGATTCCACAATTCTTTTGGTCTAAATCAAACATTGCTTGAGTAGAATTAAATTCTACATCTTGCGTGGTTTACCATTTTTCCACATTCCATCATAGGATATTCTGCCATCAGAACCATAAGATACACCTTGTCCGTGTTCAATACCCTTATGGAAATTGCCGATATAAGATGAGCCATTAGGCGTTATTTTTTTTCCAAAGCCATGAGGCTTTTGCCCCAAAATTTCTCCCCTATAACTCGAACCATCATCCAAAGTAATTTTCCCAATAATTTTTTCCTTTTTAACGGGATAATTCGGAGAGGATTTGGGTAGTGCATCAATTTTTTTGCGGACTTCAGAAACTACCTTTTCAAGTTCTTCTAAATTGGAAAGATCACTCAATCTGGCTTTAATCCGCTCATAGTCTTGGTTATTATCAATAGATCCACTTCGAAAATCTTCGTAAAGTGAAAGATAGGCAAGAGCAGGTAAATAGGCTTTTTTACTCTCGTGTAGAATACTTAGTTCTTGCAAGGCATTCATATCTCCAGCCTTAACTGCTCGCAGAAACCAGTTCTCTGCACTTTTTAAATCAACGGAAATGCCTCTTCCTTGCCAATATGCTCTTGCTAGATATCGACAAGCAGATGCATTTCCTTGTTTGGCGGATTTTTCCATCCATATGAATGCTTTGTGCAAATCCTTTTTGGAACCATTTGCGTATAGGTTCCCTAAAAGAAACTGAGAATCTGGATCATTTTCGAAGGCCAGTTTTTGTAGTATTTCTTTCCCTAATTAGATATGCCCGCAAAGGACGATTAAAAATAGATGGCTAAGGAAAATGAGAATATAGTCTTTGCGGAGATGAGATTTCGAAAATAGTGAAGAAATAGTTAGGAGATTCATTTCCTCTTTAGATTCTGAGTATTTCCCTTTGTACCAGCTGAGTTTCCGAATTTCCACATTTGTAGGTTTTCATTGGTGGTCGCATCACCAATTAATGCGTTGTATTTCCCTTTTAGTTTCAATTGTTGGACATAAATAGACAGTCCAATGTGTTCAATACTTGGAAGTGATGTAGGATACTCGTTCAAAAGTCTGCTTGATTTCACCATAAGCAAAAGATCGATATCGAAGGCGTCTCCAAATTGGGAAGGATTGCCAAGAATAAGCATCATTCTGCCACTTATAACCTCTTTTGTGCCACCTTCTTTTGTCGAGATAGTACCTTTTGCTTCCAGTGGTATAAATTTAAAGCCTCCATTGGAGGTAGCCTCTATAATGATAGTCCCTTTTCCTTCGAAGGTTGCATTCGCTTCTCGCGTTGAGAATTGTATCG
>JAYYQI010000022.1:0-23780 GCA_036128475.1 Verrucomicrobiota bacterium | reverse complement strand
TTGAGCGATAGAAATAGTTTGTGTCGTAACCAAAGAAAGCGGAGATTCCATCTTCCTTTAGTGAAATAGGCCTTTGTGCGCCAGAATCACTTGCGGAAGCACCGGCAGAATCTCCACTTTGGGATCCAGAATTGGCTCCGGTTACGGGAGCGGGTTGAGAACGTTGCGTCCCTTCTATGCGAGATTGATTTTGTACCGCATGGTCGTCAGCTAGTAAACTAAATCCAAATGCTATGTTTATCGATAAGATACACTTAAGGTTTTTCATTACAAATGAGGGTAATAGAATAAAATTATATTAGTAGAAATTTATGATTAGCGCAATTGGGAACTAATTGTGAAGGCTTTTTTCCCAGTCGCTAGAGCTTCGGTGTTATCTTTAAACCCGTTACTGGTTTTTATGAAATTATCAATCGTAAGAGCATTTTCGCCATTGATCGCTCCATGAGAGACCTTAGTCAGGTTAACTGCACCAACTACTGGTGTTGAAAAAGTATCAAATGAGAGCGTTCCATCTCTACTTCTTAGATGAACTTCAGAAGATGCAGGGAAATGAACATTATTGAGGTTAATCGTGATTGCTTCCATGTACACATCGTCAAGATGCCCACCCGAAAAACCAAGACCATTAATTTGGATCAAGTCATTAGCATAAAGATAAACATTATCTGGATCGGATGTTAAGCTGTTTGCGGTACCGACAATAAAATCAGCAGTACTTATACTTAGTGAACCAAGCGTTCCTGCAGCTAGATTTCCTCCAGTTGATATTACTGTATTATGTAAATATAAGTCTGCTTCATCACCATCGCCAATGTGGGCATCCGCATGAGTTGTTTCACCTCCTGCAGCAATAGCTAAATTGGAGCCAGTGTAGGTGATGTCCTTGCCATCTACCTTAAGCTCATCTGCAGCACCAAGTACAAGTGCATGGTCCTCAACATCGTTTGAATTGGTAAGAGTGACATCACCTGCTACTGTCAAATCTTTCGCAGCACCAACGATCAAGATCTTTCGGTCAGAGTAATCTATAGCTTTGCCGAGCTTGGACTCAACTGAGATCGTACTGGCAGCTTCCGAAGAACCGAGAGTGACAGTGGCACCAGGCGCAAGTTGGATGTTGCTTGTTGAAACGGACAAGACAGTAGATTCTGAATCGATTTCTCCAAAGGTTCTGGAACCGGTTAGGGTCGATAGAAAAGAAAGATAATCGGATGTGGATCCCAAGGCAGAAATTGAATCGTCAAGGCTGCGTGAAGCACCGATTACATTATCGAGAAGACTGGAACCTTTAGAGCCGATCGCTCCGTAGGCGTTGAGAAGTTCAAGTAATGCTACATTGTATCCGGAACTGGTAAGGGTATCGATTCCGATGGTAGCAGGAATATCTGCAGTTTTTGAAATTGTACGATCTTGCAAAAGGGTGGCTGCGACTTTTGCAGCTTCCACAAGAGCGGTTTGATAATTCGAATTATAGGAATCCATTCCTCCAACAACGAGGGCAGCTTTTAACACATCATCATCTAAATTAAGAGATTGTAAGGCATTGAGGAGATCAAAATCAACTTCCCCACCTGCATCATTGTATGCCTTTAGCAGTTTATCGAAATCACCACCTGCAGAGGCAATTTCACGAATTTTGGCTAATCCAAGTCTTAATGCATCATTCAAGCTGATTGTGCCAGAACGAACTGCTATGACTAGCGGGTTACCTTCGATTGATCCACTAGTGGAGTCAGCTACATTGGTTGCAGAACCAGTGACAGCGGCCTCAGCAGCTGTTTCTCCGTCGCCAGAGCTTTCTTGTGCCATAATGAAAACAGCTGAAAAGGGGCATATGTATGCTAAGAGAGTAATCAATAAGATATTTTTCATGGGATTGTGTAATTAGGGAAAGTTTTAATGAAGCTTATTCGATATTTTTTGACAAGTCTTTATTTGTAAAAGTTTTTCACATTTTTTACATACTTTTATGGTGCCGAGGGCGAGATTCGAACTCGCACATCCTAAAGGACACTAGAACCTGAATCTAGCGCGTCTACCAATTCCGCCACCCCGGCTTGAAAATAATTATTAAATTAATATCCTAAAATGTGAAATTTAATTTTATTGGTTTTCGAAAATTAATGGAATTGGTCTAAGTCTTTCTCCAGATGGAGTTTTCTCAAGAAATGGATCACTCTCAACATTGTCATCAGGCTCGAGTATATCGGGAGGATCGAAAATATGGGAAATTCTTCTTGGTGATGGATTGAGGATTCGAGGGATTGGCGGTGATTTCCGGTCGCTCAATATTAGACAATCTAGGGGATATTTCATGGATTTGTAACGATCAATGCATTCGTTAATTAGATGAGCGTTTGTGTTTGTTCTACCCGTCAGGCAAATGAGATCTGAAAAGTGAGCACATCCGTCGAGCCAGGAATATATATTTTGATCGTCTAGAAATTGTGCATTAATGAAGAGGAGAATACGACCAAGGGATAAATTCGGATTTTTTTCTAATAACAAGATGGTAGCTTCAATTTGAAGCGGAAATTCAATTTTATTTGATATGAATAAAAAGAATTCATCGATGTCGGGATTAGTTGAGGTCTGAATTTCAAACTCATCATGTACCAATTCCCATTTGATACTTGGATAGTCATCAAAATCGAGTTCCTCTGGAAAGATAAAGCAACTTTTGGGTTGTTCATCGGCTTCGGTTGACTGAGCAAGTATTTTTCTTCGGGATGATTCAGGGGTTCCCGCAATCAAATGAACATGACCTAGCATGGTAATTACTTAATCAATTGGAAAAGATGTGCACTGAGCGTGATGAATCATTCGATGATCAATCAAAACCAGTGCTGACATAGCTTCAACGATAGGGACTGCTCGTGGGAGGACACAGGGATCATGGCGCCCGCGCCCGATGAGTTCTGTTTCCTTACCGTCACCGTCAACTGTTTCTTGAGATTGGAGAACGGTTGCAGTTGGTTTGAAGGCTACCTTAAAGAAAAGCTCTTCCCCGTTGGATATACCACCCTGTACTCCTCCAGAGTTATTGGATTTTGTACGGACTTTTCCATCCCGATTCTCAAATGCGTCGTTATGCTCAGATCCTTTAAGAAATGTGCCTTCAAATCCACTGCCAACTTCGAAGCCTTTGGTCGCAGGTATTGAAAGCATTGCTTTAGCCAAATCAGCTTCAAGTCGATCAAATACGGGTGCTCCCCAACCTACAGGTAATCCGGTAATTCGACAGGTTATTGAACCACCTACGGAATCACCTGATTTTTTTGCCTCCAAAATTAAATCTTCCATCTCCTGGGCCGTTGATGCGTGAGGACATCTTGTTGGAGATGCTTCAATTTGATCGAATGTGGGAAGCACATCAAATTCAGGCATGGAAATACTATGAATTCGATCTACATATGTGGTAATTTTAACTTCATCAATTGACAATGCTTTTTGAGCAATCGCACCAGCGGCAACACGAGCTATAGTTTCGCGAGCAGAAGATCTACCACCACCTTCATGATTTCTAAATCCATATTTTGTTTGGTATGTGTAGTCCGCATGGGAAGGACGAAATTTTGTTTTCATTTCGTCGTAAGCTTGCGGGCGAGCATCCTTGTTTCTAACAAGCATAGCAATGGGAGTTCCCAGAGTTTTGCCTTCGAAAATACCGGAGAGAATTTCAACTTGGTCCGATTCTTTTCGAGGTGTTGTTATTTTGCTTTGACCGGGTTTTCGACGATCGAGGAATGGTTGGATGTCTTGTTCCGAAATATTCAGTCGAGGAGGGCACCCATCCACTACAACGCCTATACCTCCACCATGACTTTCACCCCATGATGAAATTCGAAATAATCTACCGAATGAATTTCCCATATTCACGCATTATCTTGCAATTGAGGAATCAAGGCAAAAACAAATTTTTTTTCATGATCTGACTATTGATGATCGAGAAGAAATCAGTTTGTTGCCGGGGCAATGTTAATGAATAAAAAGTTTACATATTACACCGAGTTCTTTCAGAAATGATTTGCAACCAGTTAGAGGTTGTAAATAATCAGAGTTGGGTCGGGTCCCATGCGACGAATTTCAGACGAACCCCGTCAGGTCCGGAAGGAAGCAGCGGTAGTTATGAGACTTGTGTGCTGTGGGGTGCCTGACCCACTTTTGTTTCTTTCTCTTGCATGTCGTTTGATTAAACTCCAATAATGCAAACTTAATGTCTGATTCAAACTATAAGGTAATTGCACGACGATGGCGTCCTAAACAATTCTCCGAATTGGTTGGGCAGGATCATATTGTCCGTACACTTGGAAATGCAATTGAGATGGATAGAATTGCTCACGCTTTTCTTTTTGTGGGACCTCGCGGGACAGGGAAAACCACTTCTGCCCGCCTGTTTGCAAAGTCATTGAATTGGGAAAATGGACCTTCTCTTGAAGTGCCTAATGATTCGGAGATTGGTAATGCGATAATGGATGGACGCTGTCTCGATGTGATTGAAATAGACGGAGCGTCCAACAATTCGGTGGATCAAGTCCGTGATCTTCGTGATGAGTGTCAATATGCTCCCGCCCAATGCAGGTTTAAAATCTATGTAATTGACGAAGTTCATATGCTCAGTCAGGCAGCCTTCAATGCCTTACTTAAAACGCTCGAAGAACCACCACCACATGTTAAGTTTGTTTTCGCAACGACTGAATCTCAAAAAGTTTTACCAACAATCGTTTCGAGATGTCAGCGTTTTGAATTTCGACCTATTTCTGACTCGTTGATTCAAGATAAATTGTCCGAAATATGCGAATCAGAAGGAATTGACTCCGAAGTCGAAGCTCTTCAAGCAATTTCGAGAATGGCCATGGGTGGAATGCGTGATGCCCAAAGTATGCTTGATCAGATGATTTCATTTTGTGGAAAAAAAATAACCCAGCAGAATGTGCTCGATATATATGGTTTGGCTTCCCAGGAAAGAATAGAAAATCTTGCTGCTAACATTCATTCTGGTGATTTGGGGAAATTACTTGAGATAACAGAAACTTTTGCTTCTGAGGGTATAGATTTTTATCGAGCTTTGTTAGATTTGAGTGATTTTTTTCGGAAAAGTCTAATCAAATCCCTTAAGGGTAAAATTGAAGACGCATATCCTGAATCGTTGGTGAGGATCCTGGATTCTCTTCAAAATGGAGAAGAATTGGTTCGTTCCGGACTCTCGGACAAGACGAATTTTGAAATTACCTTAATTCGTGCCGTTGAGTCCAGTCGTTCACGCTCGATTGATTCTGTTATTCGAGCTATTTCCCAATCTCTTCCCGAGAAAAGCAAAAAAAAAACTGAGTTCGTAGAACAGAAGTCAATTCGTCCTGTTTCGCTGGATCAACCTCCTTGTGGCATAGATAAAAGTGAACATTTCAATTTAACTGAAACTAAGGATACGACGAATTTTTTCCATGAACCTACAGAAAAGAGCGTTGAAATGGTCGAGGAGGTTCAACATATCGATGTTTCTACAGAATCATCCAATGAAAGTGCCGATGGCGAGAAGTTTTCTCAAGAAAATGAATCAACGAATAAATCGAGTCAAATTGTTGATCCTGAAATAATTTTAAAGAGAAAAAATAATCTACCAGAAGGGTTGAAGAAAATTTTAGAAGAGGACATTAAAGCAGAATTCGTGACTCTTGAGAAAATAGACGAAGATCAATTAGTTTGAACCTGTTCCATAGGCTTGTGATCCTCTAAGATCAAGCCCACTTCTTCAGTTCTGATCCATCCCTTCTTTCCTTGATCTGCAGAAACAACAAGATACCAATTTTCGCCGGATAAATTCATGTGCTTCTTTGGGTGACCATTTTCATCTGTTTGCAGGAAGAGACTTTCCCCAATGATTGCCATAGCATTTGCCGAGCTGTTTTTTCCTGCGTATCTTCTAAGTGGAATCTTTGATGTGTCGTTATTCTCTGAAAATGATTCCAGAACAATGACTTCTCTTGCAAGATTTTGGCTATCTTTAACACTATCAACATAAAACCAGAATGAACTAGTGAGAGAAATTAACCATACCAAGAGATACCATGAAATTCGCCTCCATTCCCACCTTAGGAAATAAAAAAAAGAAATCACGAACGCACCAGTCCAAAAGACCAAAATTACAGAAATGAGCCAAAAGTTCTCTATGTTCATTCCAAGTATGTCTACCGATTTAAATCCAACACTTTTTACGCCGGCTATTTCTCTTGCAAAATCTAAGTTGGCTGAGATTTCACGATTTGAAGGACTTAAAATTAGAGCTTTGCGATAACACAAAATTGAGTGTCCAAATTGCTTTATTTTAAAATAAAGATTACCGAGGTTGCCATACAATTTTGATGAGTATCCAAGCTTCAATGCTTTCTCATATGAGGAAATTGCAGAGGCAATATCACCCGATGCTTCACTCCGTACCGCATCGTAAAAAAGTTGGTCTTTATTTTGAGAAAGTAAAAAAGAGGAAAAACTTAACCCAATGAATATAGTAAGAAATAAGCGGTAGGACTTCATCGCAGACTTTTCAAAATCTTGGATACAATTTGAAATTCTTCATCGAGTTTGATTTTGGAAAGTTCGCTTCCAGCAAATTCTTGATCATCGTATCGCTTGAGAATGGATTCCAGTGAATTCTTTATTTCCATGGAAAGTCTTCCATTTTTAATGATGCTCAATAATTCGTGACTCGATAAACTCGACGGATTTGGATGTTTGTGAAGTTTTCCAATTCTGTGTTGAATTAGGGTTCTTGCTGTTCTTAGAAATAAATGAAGATCGTTGTGGGAAACGCTTTCTTTCATCCTTCGCTTTAGATTAATTTCTTTTTGTCGCAGATTATCCCTCTTTTGGTTTCTTCTTTTGGCTCCCGCGATAATGAGAAAACAGACGCATAAAAAGGGGATAGATTGACCACTCCAAAAGAGGAGCGATTTTCTCAGAGGGCTGGGAGCAAATTCTTCAAGCCATTCTCCGGGTTCACTGTCTGTTTGAAAAAGTTCAATTTTCGCAAGAGGTAATTCCTGTCTATCTTCATCGATGTTTGAAATTTGATTTGATTCATCCCATTGTTCTCCTGGGTTTACTTGAATTTGATGGAGAACCGGAAAGACTGTATTATATTTTTCTCGGATCGGGTCAAAGTATGAAAACGTTATTTTTGGGGTATTTAGTAAGCCCGGAATTAATGGGGTTATAACATATTCAAAGTTCTGGAGACCTTCCTGCATGGTTTTTTCGTTTCCTGAGAACGAAAAAGAGGGAGGACCGCTTTTAAACTCATTAGTTGTTTCAAGAATGGGTGCTGGCATGGCGGCAAAATTCCCTGATCCTTTGAGTGTAAGAGTCAATCGAAGGGGGTCACCAACGGAAACCTCTTTCGCGTCTATCTCTGTACTAGCTTCAAAAGCTCCGATTGCTCCTTGGAAGTCATTCGGTCTGCCGTTCATCGGTAGAGGTTTTACTTGGATAAGATATTCCTGAGACAGAACTTTTAGAGATTCTTCTCTGCCGAAGCCAAAAAAAGGATCGTTGAAGAATGGATTGCCAAAAGGAGTTCTGCGATTGCTTGCACGAATTCTAATACTGGTATTGAAACTCAATGGGTGATCGCCTGGCATAGCGGCAGTAAGTCCAACTGACCAAGAGAATACTATATATGATTTATTGTTTTTGCTTATGTTTCGTTTTTCATTTGGTTCGCCAATCTCAGTCATTGAAAATGCATCACCAGTTTTGAAAGGAGGTTTTTCTATTCTAGTGACGGGTAGGCGATCCCATAAATAAAGTTTGATCTCCGCAGTTACGCTTTCTCCAGCATAAAGAAATGAGCGTGGAGAGAAGAATTCGATAAATGCAGCTTGCTTAAGATCTTCTTGTTGTTTTTTAAATTTTTCTTTCTCTATGATGTCTGCTTGGCTTGGAGGCAGAACGCGTAATGAGGCTTGGGGAACTCTGTAACTGGTCCCTCCAACTTGAATATTCCAAGACGGCATGTTAAAGGTTCCTTGGAAATCTGGTCGCGCTTGGAAACTCATTTCTAACCGAACGGAAGGAACACCATTGATAAAACTGGCAGATCGAAAAGTTTGTGGTGAACTTGATAAATTTAAACCATCGATGGATGGTATGTTTCCCTTAGGGTTATCCTGCGTCCCATGAATTATGATTTTGTAGACACTCGTTTTTGACAGGGTAATACTTGCCGGTTGAAATTTTGCCTCAATTCGAATTTGAGCTTTGGCACTTAAGGTAGTCAACAAAAGGAATACCTGCACGAGGATCTTAGAGTGTAATAGATTTTTCCCCATAAAATTAGTAATCTCTGCCTGCACTCAGGTTGCCTGAACTACGTGTTTCTTGTTCGAGAGGTTTGCTTTTTGATTCCATCTCCTGAAGAAGCCTTTCATAAAGAGCATTTACTTCTTGTCCAGCTGACTCATCTTCATTTTTTTGTTCTGGATCGGATTCACCTTCATCATTTTGACTGGAATCGTTTTGTTGAGGATGATCGTTGGGTGAATCTTGAGGTTGGTCCTGTTTTTCTTGATTATGGTTATCTTGGATTCCGAAATTTAAATTTCCAGCCATTTCCTCATAGTCTAACTGGACAAAATATCCCTTTCTTTCCTGTATAGGAAAAGTTACATTAGCATCAGGATTTTCAGGTTCTATACAAACTAAGTGTCTTCCCGGTTGGATTGCCAAAAGAAAACTACCATCTCCTCTAGGGGTATGAGAGGTTTCATTTTCGTCTAATTTGGAGTTTTCATTTCTATCCAAGAAAATTTTAGCAGATGAACCCCCCTTTTCATTTTCTTCGTATTCCCCATTGCCATTTTCATCCGACCATACTTTTCCTGAGATTGAAGGGGGTTTCCTGTAAGTAATGGAAAGTGCTTTTTCCCCGGCTTGATCAATAGAAAGCAAATGATTTACCACTAGGTTTTCTTGGAAAGGGGGAGGAGGAGGAGGGAATGTAGGAACTAGTGCAATTCCCTGATCTGTGCTAGAATTTTCATCAAGAAACGAGTCTAAATTAAAGGAATTTGGATAAAGGGAAGAAATCCACTCGAATTGAAAGCCACCGTATTCATTGGTGGGTAGGCTTGGTTCATTAGACTTGTTGTGTTCTCCATTTCCATCTTTATCCCAGAATACGCTCCCTTTTAAGAATGGTTCGTGACCCTGCCTTTCCCTATCCCCATTTCGATCCCACCAAATTGTTCCGTAGATAAGGCAAACTAAAGAATTTATTCTTTCTTCAATTTGTTTTTGAAGGGACAAGAAATTTCGGTTGGCTTTTTCATTTCCGTCAAGGTTATAGGCGGACTCATAAAATTCCAGAGCCCTTTCCCAAGTTTTTCTCGCCATATTTACATTTTGGCGATCTAGCCAGAAATTGGTTTTTTGATAGTATAAGTTGCCCAGAGAATTCAAGGCAAGAGATTGGAGTTCCGGATCGTTGAAAGAGCTATCTAGAGCTTGTTCGAGATTAATTTCAGCTTCATCCATCATTCCTGCTTCCATAAAGGAAATTCCAGCGTTGAGAAATAACTTTGGGTCAATGGGTTTTTCTGAAATTCGTGATGCATTGATCTCATCGGTATATAATTTTGCAGCAGAAAGATGATTTCCCTGAGCAATAGCAAGTTCGGCTTCTTTTACGGCATCATTTTTTAAGCACCCTCCAAATGTTAAAAGAAAAAAGATTAATAGCACTTGAGCGTTTTCTCTAAAACCGCTTCTTCTCGTAACGAGACTATTTGAAAAAAGTAAAATTAATGCCATGAGGGCAAATGCTTGAAATCTTTCAATGGGTAATTCGCTTGAAAGTTGCTCCTTTTTTTTCTGCTGCCCAATAGATTGCAAGTGGGCGAGAATCTCGGCTAAACCTTCTCCGGTCGGACCTAGAGGTAAATATTTTCCGCCAGTTGCCTCTGCAATGGCACGAAGTGCCTTGGCGTCTTTTTTACTAATGATCGGGTTTCCACTCCTATCCAGCATGAAATTATTGCTATTTGTTTTTGTGTCGGTGGGACTTCTCGAACCTTGATCGGAGCCAATTCCGATCGTAAAAATTTTGATACCATCCTTCGATGCTTCTTTAGCTCTTTTGAGGCCTTCACCCTCTAAGTCTTCTCCGTCAGAAAGCAAAATTAAAAAACGATCCGAGTCGTCTTTTGAAAATGAACGCGTGGCCTCAGAAATTGGGAGAGCCAAATTAGTGCCTGGTGTTTTAATGAGCCCAACCTGCAAATCGTTAATGGTTTTTATAAAAGCTTGGTGATCGAGAGTGAGCGGGCACTGAAGAAATGCTCCACCTGAAAAAGCAATCAATCCTAATCTGTCTCCGGCAACTTTTTCTATAAGGTTACTAATTCCCAGTTTAACTCGTTCAAGCCTACTTGGTTTAACATCCCTCGCCAACATACTTTTAGAAACATCCACTGCAAAAAGAATATCTATGCCACTGGGGACTGATTGCCTCTTTTGCATTCCCCATTGAGGTCTTGCTAAACCAACGAAAATAAGGATACAGCAAAGTATGAGGATACAAAACTTTAGGTTTTGCTTGAGAGGTGAAAAACCTAAAATTAAATCCTTATTTAATTTTCCAGCAACGAGAAGGGAGATTCTTTTTTTTCTCTTTCGTTCGGAGTAAATAAAGAGAATTACTAAGGATAGTACTACCAGCGAACCAGCATATATAAACCTTATGTCGGCAAAGATATTCATGGGATTCGAAGGAAAAGCGTCCGATTAAGAACTACTCCAATTATAAAGGTTGCTGCAGATAAAGCCAAAGGCCACTGAAATAAATCTTCGTAGAATGCATTGATCTTCATGTTAACTTCAGTTTTCTCGAGTCGATCAATTTCGTCATAGATCTCTATGAGTGATTTTTGGTTTTTGGCTTCAAAGTATACCCCCCCAGTTTTTTCTGAGATTCTTTTGAGTATGTCTTTGTCAACGGGATAGTCTGCAACTTGGATAACAGGATTCCCATTTTCATATTTCATTATGTCTCTTGTGGACGGATCGAAGAGATAAGTTCGTGTTCTGCTATTGCTTCCGATGGCGATGGTATAAATTTTAATTCCGTCTTTTCGGGCTCCTTCGGCAAAAATTAATGGACTATGGGGTGGGGGTGGTTCGTCTTTTCCATCGGTAAGGAGAATCAGGACTTTGGATTTTGATTCCAAATTGCGGAGCCGATTTATTCCCTCAGCTAAAGCGGATCCAATGTTGGTTCCGGTTTGATGCGTGAGTCCAACTCGTAATCGATCAAGGTTTCGATTTAAATGTTCTGTATCCAAGGTCAGTGCACTAACCAGATAAGGATTTACCGAAAATGCGACCAAACCCATGCGGTCGTGTTCTCTTTTATTGATAAAATTTTTGATGACGCCCTTTACTACATCAAGTCGAGTAACTTCTCCCAGTTCGTTGTCACTCATATCAAGGGCAAGCATCGAAGCCGATAGATCTACTGCCAAAACTATATCTACTCCACTTGAAGAAATTTGCCGTACACTCCGGTCTAATTGGGGTTTACACAAAGACAAAATTAAAAATACCATGCAGATGTATATTAGAAAATTTGGAATCTTTGCCCAAAAAAGTAAACGCGAGTCTTTGATTTGTTGAATGCGAGAGATAGACGGAAATCTAATGGTGGTTGGTTTGAATCGTTCTTTTGTCCTGATCCATACAATAAAGGGAATAAACAATAGGAGAAGTAACCAAATGGGTTCCTCCAGACGCAATTGACTCCAGTTTTCCAGATCAATCAATCTCATTGCTGTCTTTTTGTTTCATGGAATTCTCCAAATTTTCTTCAGAAAGTTGAGTATGCGTATCATTTACGAAATGAATCGCTATGGTTAAGAGATTTTCGGTTTCTTGGGAATCACTCGTATCTGGCGAGTATTTTATGCGATCTCCCCGACTGACGAAGTCTCTTAATCGGGATTCATACCTGTTTTTAAAAAAATTATGTGATGCAACTTCTCGTAAAAACTCTTCTCCAGTAAGCTCCATTGCGGGAAAATTGAAAAGTTTTTCGACATAAATTCTAAGGATTTCGGAAAGCTTAAATATAAAGGGTTTAGGCTTCAATCGCGGCCTTTGTCCTTGTAGCTCAGAAATTGCATTTATTGCTTCTGCGTATGGATCGATTCTTTCTTCGTTTTGGTCCAGATTTTCCTCTTTTGCTTTGCGTCGAAAGAAAAAATAGTAAGCACCTACAAGTAACAGCAAAGCAAGTAAGGAAAAAATGAGTATTAAATTCTCATGAATCAATTGAGAAAACGGTTTGAATATTGGAAGAGCGTTTTCACCCAAGGGATCGGGGTCTAGCAAGAAACTTTTATCTTCAGAATTCATGACCCAATAATTAGCGAATTTTATGACCGCTTTCGATTTTTCCGAATACGGAAAAAGTCTCTCAATACCCGTACATAGTCAGATGTGGTAGAAAACTCAAAATGATCGATACCTCTTCTTCTAAGTCTCTGCTGAAAATTTGCCTGAGCTTCATTTGCCGATCTGGTATATTCTTCCATTAATTTTTTATTAGAAAAATCTACCATCGTAACAGCACCAGTTTCAGCATCTTCTATTATGGTTAAACCCGCTTTAGGAATTTCCCTTTCGCAGGCATCATATATTTGGCCGCAAACAAGATCGTGTTTTCTTTTTGTTGCGGCAAGTTCCTTCATGAAAATATCTTGTACGGACTCATCATATTCATGGAGGTCTTGAATAATAAAATCGGAAAGAAAGAAAACGACGGACCTTCTTCTCAACACTCGGTTGATGAATCTTATTCCTTCGTTGAGATCTGTTCCTTTACTTTCATTAGAAAAGAAAAGAATCTCTCTTAGAATTCTTAAAACATGTTTTTGACCCTTGGCTGGAGGGAGATATTTCTCAACGCGATCTGAAAAAAGCAGTAATCCGATTTTGTCTCCATTGCGATTGGCCGAGAAGGATAAAAGGGCTCCTAACTCAGCAAGACGTTCTCGTTTGCTTCTAAGCTCAGAACCATAATTTTCGCTCCCACTTATATCAATAGCTAAGATTATGGTTAGTTCTCGCTCCTCTCGGTATTGCTTAACGAAAGGGGTGCTCATTTTAGCAGTTACGTTCCAGTCAATCGATCGGACTTCATCACCGGGCTGATATTCGCGAACTTCTTCAAAATCAATGCCCTGACCCTTAAATGCACTATGATAAGAACCCGCAAGTGCTTCAGCGACCAAGCGATTTGATCTTATCTCAATTTGTCTAACCTTACGAATGATTTCGTGCGTAAAGTCCTGATCAGGTTCTTTCATTGCGGAAGAAGGAAAATAATTATGCGCCGAGTTTAGGGAACGGGAACGGTTTCAAAGATCTTTTTAATTATATCGTCGCTTGAAACTTCTTCGGCTTCTGCTTCGTAGCTAACAATAACTCTGTGCCTGAGTACATCCAGTCCCACATCCTTAATATCTTGGGGTGTAACGAAGCTACGACCATTCATGAATGCAACCGCTTTTGATGCTAAGGCAAGGCTGATTGTAGCCCTTGGGGAGGCTCCAAAACGAATGAATGCATTTAACTCAGACGCTCCATACTTATCGGGGTCTCGCGTTGCCAATACAACATCAACCAAATATCCCTTTAGTTTGTCGTCCAGATAAATTTGATCCACTAAATCTCGGGCTCGAAAGATTGTTTCAGCATCCACAACTTGACTAACTTCATGATTTACAGAGACATTTGCATTTGATTCAAGAATCCGTAGTTCTTCCTCGCGTTGTGGGTAGTCAACAACCAGTTTTAGCATGAATCGATCCATCTGCGCCTCTGGAAGGGGATATGTGCCTTCTTGATCAATGGGATTCTCGGTTGCCAGAACGAGAAAAGGTTTTGGAAGTTGATATGTCTGATCTCCGATAGTGACTTGTCTTTCCTGCATGCCTTCAAGTAATGCACTCTGGACTTTAGCAGGGGCTCGATTTATCTCGTCTGCAAGTAAAAGGTTTGTGAAAATAGGACCTTTTTTAGTAGTAAATTCTCCTTGGTTAGGACTGTAGATCAAAGTTCCAATAACATCAGCTGGTAGTAAATCAGGCGTGAATTGAATTCTTTTAAAATCAGCCCGAATGCATTGAGAAAGGATTTTTACTGTTAATGTCTTGGCCAGACCGGGAACTCCTTCCAGAAGCACATGCCCATTTGCCAAAAGTCCTAGAATGAGACGATCTACCAGATACCTTTGCCCTACAATAACTTGTCCAATTTCTTGCCTCAATAAATCAACCCAAGCGGCTTCAGTCCGTATTTTTTCTTGTTCTTCAGGATCGGGTGGTTTTCGTAATAATGTTTCTTCATTCATAGCTGTAAAAATTATGGCAAATGATGAAGCGTAAACAAACTCGAATTTTGTCCAAGGCAAAAGCTCAAATGCACTATGTGCATTTTCGGCTTGCTCAAATCTTCACCCATAATTTCTCTGTATTTTAAAGTTACCCAAAAATACAATCTTTATGATCAAATTTAGTAAAGAATCCAGAGTAGTCTTCTTTTCCCTTCTGGCAATCCCTCTCCTTTGGATTACCGCAAATCACTTTGGGTATTTAGAATACCTCAAGACAAAATCCTTGGATTGGCGAATGCAATTTCGGGACGAAATCTCCCAAGATTCATATCTGGACCCAACAGATCTGATCCAAATTGAAGATAATCGATCCATTCCACGAATTCCGAAAGTGGTTTATGTTAATTTTGACTCGTCAACCCTCGCGATGGATGATGTTGGAGAGAGACCATGGGATCGGGCCTTCTTTAGGGATACATCTTTGGCTTTAATCGAACGTGGAAATGCACGCGTGCTCGCCTTTGATTTTGGTTTTACTCCCAAAAGTATGTCCAAAATGGTACCACCCCAAAATTCTTACAAAAGTGATTTTGCAATGGGTGAACTTGTGCGAGCCTATCCGAATCGAGTGGTTCTGGGTTGTCTATATTCTGGCGTCCAAACTCCATATGTTAAACTTGTCGGGTCAAGTGCTTTCCCCCCTTTGTTCAAAGATGGCTTTTCCATATCTGACGCAGAATTGACAAATACTTTTAATTACCCTGAGTCTCCGACATATCCCCTCATAAACTATCTGGATGGAAAATTTATAGGAAGATTAGGGTCTTTTACTGTTTTACCTTTTCGTGCAGTAGATGAAATTCCTCGTTGGGTTCCGCTTTGGTTTCCTTCAGGTGGTAAATCACATGCTTACAATCTATTGGGAGGAAAAAGAAATAAGCTTTCTTTCGATCTGCCTCGAGATAACGAGGCTTTAATTGCAGATTTGCTTTCTCAAAAGTCGAAGTCTTCCTCATCAGTCGAAGGCATTATGAGGAATCATGATAATCTGGCAGAAACTTTAGAAACACTTATGCACAAAAAGAAAGAGCTTTCTGGTGAAATTGGTTCCATGAATGAGTCACGTGAATCTATAACAGAAATTGAAACAGTCCTGACGAACCTAAATAATACTCTTCAGGCGAACCCTGGGATCTCCTCCATAATTGAACCTCAAATTGCATCTAAAATGCGAGAGATTTCAGATCTGCTTCTTCCTTTTGCAGGTGAATCCGGTAGCGATAAATTACAAAATTTCGATAAGGAAAAATTGGAATCCGAAATGTTGGATTTGAATACGACTCTCGTGAATTTAAAAGAAACCTTGGATGCGAATCCAGCTCTTGCTCAAATTGTTGGAGCACAAATTGAACTCAAGAAAAATCGTTTGAGTGAAGTAACTCGAATTCTAAATACGATCGCCCAAAATGATCCATTGACCTCAGATGAAATAATAACCAGAAAACAAAACTTGGCTAATTTAATCGAAAGGGCTGAGAAAGAGTTTGTTGAAGTCGATTCAAAAGTAATTAAGGCTGGTAAAGATCTTGCATTTGCTGCAGAAGAATTGAATGAGGCTAACGAATCTCTGACTCAAATTAACCTTGAGTTGGATAAGTTGAGTGGTGATTTTCCAACTCGGTTGGTCGAATCAAATAACACACTGACGCTCGTTTACGATTATCAGGTAAATGAAGATTTGGATCAATTTGAATTGGTTGATAGTGTCCCGAATCAAGTGCCGCTGATAAGAGATGATAAATTTCTAACTCTGGGGCTTGAAGCACTGATAGCTTATTATGGATTGGAGAACGATGCTGTTATTATTGATAAAGATAAAAAAACTCTGACTGTCCAAGGAAGGAAAGGAGAGGAGTTGATCAACTGCAAATTGGAGGAAAGTCAATTTGTCGAAGTTAATTGGTTTTCGAAATGGACTGCCTTCGTCGAAGAGGAAGAAAGGCTTCGGGAAGCTAAGAAATTTTATGTTGATGGAGCTGTAGAACAATACTTGGGAATGATAAGACCCATTCTTTTGGCACTTATCCAACGAGCAAAAGTCTCTTTGGTAAATCCTAGTGATGTAGAAATTAAGAACGCAATTATGGACCTTGGCGTTGAAGAGAGTACTCTTGAGGTTGTTAGTCGTTTATTGAAGGCTTCTGCAGAGGACTCCGAAATACCATCTTTTGATGATCTTAATAAAGTGGTTTCCGAGATGTCTCGATTTTTTGTTTCCCCGAAGATGCTTTCAGAGTTTAATCCAATGTGTGGAATTGGTGATGTGTTGGATAATGCCCGTTTCCAAGATCAAGTACGCTTGCAAATCCGCCAAATCGAGTTGCAACTTGAAAAGCTTAATGGGCCGAATTTTATGGGGAAGATATTGAAAGCCCTGCAAGGTGATCCCAACAACAAGGAATTGTTGCAACAAAAAGACACGGTAGAAAAAGCCATTGCGGAAAATGAACATAATTTAGCTGAACAGCAAGATGAATTGGCTGTGATTGATGCCTATTTTGCCTGCTTTAATGATACGATTGTGTTGATCGGTCCGGAAGAAAAGACATTTCAGGACCTAGCTCCTACTCCCTTTGATACTGCATCTGTTCCCAAGGTCAGTGTTCATGGAAATTTAATTAAAACGCTTACCACATCAAAATACTTGAAGAGATTACCTAATTGGATTGACCATGCAGCTACCGTTGTCATTTGCATCTTATTGGCTTTCCTCGCCGTTGTTTACCAAGGAAATCGTGCAAGTATTGTTCAGTTCTGTGGGTTGGTCTTACTTGTCGGATATGTTTTATTTGGTTTTTGGGCCTTTTCTCGCACTCATTTCATATGGCCAATCACCACTCCTGCGTGTGCGGGGATTTCAACTTCTTTCGTCGGGTTGGCAGCTATGGTTGTGATAGAGCAAAAAGCGAAAGGAAAGCTAAAGGGAATGTTTGGAAGTTATGTTTCTTCTGATCTTGTTGAGCAGATGGTTGAGTCTGGTGAGGAACCTAAATTAGGCGGGGAAGAAACTGCAATTACTGCTTTCTTTAGCGATGTTCAGGCCTTTTCAAGCTTTTCCGAACTTTTGACTCCAACAGGTTTAGTTGATTTGATGAATGAGTATTTGACTGCCATGACCAATATACTTCAAGAGGAGAGAGGTACTTTAGACAAATATATTGGTGATGCAATTGTGGCGATGTATGGAGCACCCATTCCCATGGATGATCATGCGTATCAAGCAGTGAGAACTTCAATTCTTATGCAACAAAAACAAATTGAGTTACGAGATAAGTGGAAATCCGAAGGGGATAAGTGGCCAGATATTGTTGCGAAAATGCAAACTAGAATTGGTTGTAATACGGGAACTGCAACTGTTGGAAATATGGGGGCTCTTGATCGTTTTAATTACACTATGATGGGAGATATGGTCAATTTGGCGGCACGTTGCGAAAGTGGAGCCAAGTCATATGGGGCGTACATTATGATTACGGAAGAAACGAAATTAGCCTCAGAAAAAACCAAGGATGATATTGCTTTCCGTTATCTTGATAAGATCATCGTGAAGGGCAGAACACAACCCGTTGCCATGTATGAGCCGACTGGTTTTATTTCTGAATTGAATCAAGAGACTCAGGATTGCCTTGATTGTTTCAGAAGTGGCATAGACAAATATTTGGCTCAGGATTGGGATGGAGCGTTACAAATGTTCGAGAAGGCAAAACAATTGGAACCGAACAAACCTGGAATCACTCCAGGGGTAGTGGATAATCCTTCAATGATTCTAATTGATCGTTGTCAGGTAATGAAAGAGAACCCTCCAGGTGACGATTGGGATGGTGTCTATGTAATGACTACGAAATAGATAGATTAGCTTGAATCTATCTATTTTGCTTTAAACCATTTAATTTTGCTTGGGAAAATAAGAAGGTTCGTTGCCGGATATCCACTTTATATTGCAACCCATGCTTGGGGTTTGAATCTTAGGAGGAGGTGAATTATCAAAAATTGCCTGAACGGCTTTGTTTAAATCATCTCCACTAGGTTGAACTTCGCTTCCCGGTCTTGATTCATCGTATTGTCCTCGGTAAAAAAGTGTTTTATTTTCGTCGAAAAGAAAAAAGTCAGGCGTGCATGCGGCTTGATATGCTTTCGCCACTTTTTGTTTCGCATCATGTAAGTATGGAAAAAGGAAATTCTTTTTTTTGGCGAGTGATGCCATTTTATTGGGATTATCATCAGGGTAATGAACTTGGTCGTTGGAACAGATTGCAAAAACAGCCACACCTTTTTCAGACAATGCATTAAAGTATGGGACCATGTGATCAAATAGATGGATGACATATGGACAATGGTTGCAAATGAATGAGATCAAATATGCCTTATGTCCTGTGTAGTTTTGAAAATCGATAAAATCGCCCGTCTTTGTGTCTTGTAAATTGAAATTGGATGCCTCGGATCCAAGGGAAAGCATTGTAGATTGTGTCGCGACCATTGTAACAAAGTGTCTAGTTGCTTATTGATTGTGAATGAATTTGGTATTTAGCAAAATAAGATTGCAATATATCTCTAGCAATTGGAGTGGCTGTCAAGCCTCCTTGAATTTGATCTTGGGGTATAACTCCCTCGACCAATACCGCAATGGCAACCTTGGGATCCTTTAATGGCGCGAAACCAATAAACCAAGCTAAGTTTAATTCCATATTGTTGTTCCTCCATTGACTGGTTCCAGTCTTTCCGGCAATCGGCACTCCATCAATTCTGCAGCGCCGAGCGGTTCCTTCCGTGGTTGCCAAATGCATTCCATCGATCATGGCATGGTATCCAGTCGAATTTACATCTAGAGACTTATCTGATGAATGCGTTTGTGTATTTTTTTCAGTGTGGAGAATAGATGGTACAAAATGCATTTGATTTTTAGCAAGCTTGGCTGCAAAGCATGCCATCTGCAAAGGGCTTTGTCTCAAGCCACCCTGTCCAATTGAAATATTAAAGGTATCTTCCAATGTCCAATTCACTCCTAAAGCATTTTTCTTCCATTCTGGATCAGGGACAATGGGTTTATCTCTTAATGATGGTAATTCTATTTTCGGATTGCGATCAAAACCAAGACTTTTTGCCTCTTTAATGAGAGATTGATGACCAATTTTCTCTGCTATTCGAAAGAAGTAAACATTACAGCTCTGGGCAATTGCTTTTTTCAAATCAACCTCACCATGGCTACCCGGAAAAACATGACATTCCATTCCTTTGTATTTTCCTTCACAGGGAAGCAGTTCGTTGGGTTTTAAAACACCTTGTCTTATGCCAGCTAAAGCAGTGACTAATTTGAACGGAGAAGCCGGTGCGTAACCTGGATGGCAAGCTCGAGGAAGTAAAGCTTCCCTTCTTTGGATTTCATCATAGGTAGATTGAGAGATGTATGGAGTAAGTTCATCAAGATCATAATTTGGTTTCGTAGCTAAAACCAAAATTTCACTTGATTCGAGATCTAGTAAAACTGCAGCTGCCGGAGGAAGAAGGGGAGGTGCTATAAAGTATTCATCCTGCTGACCGGGGATTCGGTCGAGTACACCTTTGGAATAGAGAAGGCGTAGTAATCGAGTGGCGTCTTCTGGAGTTCCTTGAAAACCAGCCACAGTGGAAGCAATCTTTCCATTTAGTGGAAAAGGGCTATCGACAAAGGAAGAAATAAGTAAATCTGGGTTGAGTTCTTTTTCTCTTGAACCACTTAGTGCTTTTCGAGTTCTTCTAAGAATAGTCTTTTCCCAATTCGCATCCGGAAGAATCCTGCGAGCAGCAACATTATCAATCATTTTTTCTAATGAGCGTTCTGCGATTTCTTGTAGGTCTTGATCCAAGCTGAGTCTAAGTGTTTTGCCTTTTGTTGAGGCTTTCCTTTCAATCAATTCGAACCGAGAACCCATTGGGTTTACTCGCCAAATATCTCCTCCATCATTTCCCCTCAAATGTTGATCAAATTGCTTTTCTATGCCTGCTTTACCTTTTCTCCCCTTGATTTCGAATGTTGCTAGGTCTTCTCCCGAGAGACCTTTCGGGTCAGCTTCGTAACCACTTCCAACATAACCCAGTACATGGGAAGCTAATGATTTACGAGGGTAATGCCTGATGGCTTTTGCTTGAATTTGAATTGCTGAGTCAGGTGGAATTTTCTCGATCAATGATGCGTACTCCGAAGGAGATAAATTCCCCGCTAATTCCAATGGTAAGACCAATCTTTGATGCCAATGTCGCTTGAGTTGTTCCATGCTGATGTTTTTAGTGCGACCAAGGATTTGGTTTATTTGTGTGAGATATTTTTCTACAACCGCATACCTTGCCTCCCATCCGAGTGAGAGACCATTGGTAGTGATTGGAATCTTGGATTGTTCTGAAAACAAAGCTTCTATCCAAGAATTATTCTCTTGTGTTAATTCGCTTGAGGGTTTGGGGACTCCCAACGAATTCACTTCAAAAGTAGTTGAGAACAGGCCTGCTATTTCTAGTTTTATTTGTTGTTCAACGCCAGAGAATTGGAGTTTAGAAATGGGAGCATCTTCATCGAATTGAATTGTTGCATGCCATTTCCCGCCGGCATCTGGATTCAAAAGTTTTTTTTGTTCATTAATTATAAGTTCTAAAGCTCTTTCTTTAGGTGAATTTTTTGAGATTCTTCCACTGATGCGAACTCTTCTATTTCTGACAAATTCCTTATCGAATGACTCATTAATAATCTCGATGATGGATAAGGATTTTTTTTCGGCTAAATTCTTTCTTATATCAAGAGCCAAATCTCGCAGTTGGATTTTTTTTCTGAGAATTTCGACCTTAAGCTTTTCCAAATGTAATTCAGCTGAGAAATTTGCCTTGTTACCAATTAGAAGATTTTCGTTTCGATCCAGAACCTCACCTCTTGCTCCCGGCTTTATGATTCTTCGCTGGGCTTGTTTCCTTTCTTTGGATTCGTAATCTTCATTTTGCTCGATTTGGCGAAAAGTGAGAACTGCGAATAAAAGGATGAAAAGAGAAATGAAAATAATTTTAAAAAGGAAAAGGTGCTGCGATTCCGGAAGATGTTGCTCAAGAATTTTCATGCTAAGCCTTCATTTTTTCTCCCATTGATCTTTTGCTGGATAACAAAATTAAAGAAATATCGAAAAACCATTTTGAGATTAAGATGAGACACAAGGATGAAATCAATAGATTCCACAAAAATGTTTTAAGTTCCCAACTGCCAAAATATTGAGGCTTAATTGAGCATATTATGAACCAAATTGTGAACATTGCAGCATTCGCTGAAACGACAAAAAAAGTTGGTCGGGATGCGTTGTCTTTTTCATTGGAATGAAACCAATCCTTGGCGATAAGGAAGAAAAACATAAGCGAAAAACTATTAAACCCGAGAGGCATCTTTAGCTGAGTGTCCATAATAATGCCCAGTGAAAAAATAACGAAGCTTCCCCGAAGGCGGTCTAGATGAACGACCATGGGGAATAAAAGGATTGATGGAATATAAATAAAAATGCCGATTCGAGTAATTGCTGAATTTAACAAGGCAAGCAGAATGGTAAAGGTAAAGCCGAGCAATAAGAGAATTAAGAAACTTTGATTCGGTTTCATGGCATTGAATCATCCATTCGAAGGATCGTAACTTCTTTGAGTCGATTTAATTTTCTATCAAGAAAAACTTGGCCACTTTTAAATAAGCCATTTTTGTCTCCCTCTAGATTGAAAACTCGACCAATCGGCAATCCATCAGGAAAAGTACCACCTAATGAAGTTGTAACTAATAATAGGGGTTCTTTTTCTGATGCTACTATGTCTTGTGGTACATCAAATACTATGCCTTGTGGAGAGCCATCAATCGCAATCCCATTTCCCTGAAAGGTTACCGGACGCTCATCACCGGAAAAGTTGGCAACGATTCGAAAACTCGGATTAGTGATCATTTTAACCTCAGATGAATTTGATCCTACCCAATTTAATTTGCCAACTACTCCACCTCCAAAAATTACCCCCATACCATCTTTTAAGTAATTACTTCTCCCTTTTCTTATTTCAAATCCTTGCCACCATCCCGTGATGGAGCGAATAGTTATTCTTGAGATTATAGGGGAGAAGGATTTAATTTTTTCAAGTCCTAGAGATTCTTGAAGTACTACCAATTCTGATTGAACCATCTTTAATCGATGGAGCTCTTTATTTTGCGATTCGAGTGTTGAGGATTGGAGGTATTGATCATGAGAAATTCTCTGAAAGTCTCTTCCTTTCTCAATTAAGGTTTTCTTGGAATCAGAAAAGTGTCCCCAATAATCAGTTAAGTCTGCAATTCTCGAACTTGCTTCCCATAAAGGAGCATGGAATTCATTGAAGCTCGATTGAATTACAACTTTCCATGCGGAGGGAATAAACCCACATAAAATGAAAAAAAGCAAAAGGTAGGCGAATGGCCGAAATTTAGGGTTTTTGATGAAAATCCCCAATTTGCAAAATACTTATTGGGTGACTAGACGATCTACCTGTTCTCTACTTAATGTGCCCAAGAGATTGAGGAAATTTCCCGTTCCATTAGCCACGCAACATAGTGGGTCATCGGCTTGTATTACCGTTAGCCCAGTTGCATCACTAATCACTTGATCTAGTCCCCGAATCAAGGCACCCCCACCAGCTAGAACAATACCCCGATCAATCAAGTCAGCTGAATGTTCAGGTTGACAACGATCCAGTGCATTTTTGACTAAATCGACAATCTGGGAAACGACCTCCTTCAATGCTTCTTCTCGGATTTCCTGGGAAGTGATATGAATTGTCTTGGGTAGTCCTGCGGTCGCATCTCTTCCTCTAACATCCATGCTTAATTCACCATTGTCAATAGGAGCAGCAGAACCTACGGTAAGTTTGATTTCTTCTGCGGTTCTTTCCCCAATCAGAAGTCCATAGGCTTTCTTCATGTAAGCGATGATGGCTTCGTCCAATTCATCTCCGCCAACTCGAATACTTCTTTGATATGAGACACCAGAGATAGAGATTATTGCAACTTCTGTAGTGCCTCCCCCGATATCAACAATCATATTTGCATATTCTTCATCAATTGGAAGTCCTGCTCCAATTGATGCAGCCATAGGCTCCCCTAAAAGTAGAACCTCTCTTGCTCCTGCTCGAATAGCTGAATCTTTTACGGCTCTTTTTTCAACCGCGGTAATTCCCGAAGGAACGGCAATCACAACTCTTGGGGGGACCAACTTTCTCTTGTCCACTTTTTCTATGAAATATCTCAGCATTGCTTCCGAAATCTCAAAATCGGCAATGACTCCATCCTTCATCGGACGAAGTGCTTCAATAGTGCCAGGCG
>JAYYQI010000021.1:0-72313 GCA_036128475.1 Verrucomicrobiota bacterium | reverse complement strand
TAGTGGCATTGGGAGTAATGGTCTTACCAGTGCAAGACATGAGATGCTGAATAAGGCCTACATGGAACAATACCCAGAGACCTGTGATCCTCAAACGGATCCAGAGCTTTTGTACTGTGGTCCTCATATGCTTCAAGATACATTGCCTGAATCTTCTCTTGGGGTGGGGGAAGCACTCCTTAGTCCAACCCGAACCTATCTACCCTTGGCCAAAGCCATTTTTGAAGAATGTGGACATTCGATAAAAGGATTCGTTCATTGCTCGGGAGGTGGACAAACAAAATGCATGCGCTTCGGTACAAAGGTCCACCATATAAAAGATAATCTTTTTGAAACTCCGCCTTTGTTCCGTGAAATTCAGCGTGCTTCCAAAACTACCGATCATGAGATGCATCAAGTATACAACATGGGGCATCGCTTCGAAGCCTTTTGTGATCCCGATGTTGCAGACAACTTAATTCAGATCAGCCGGGAATTCGAAATCGATGCACAGATTATTGGTAGGACAGAACCCAGCACGAAACTAGACGAAACCAATCACTTAACAATTTCCATACCTGAATCCACTCTCACCTATGAGTGAAACCCTTCCCTCAAGAAATCTGGAAATGCTTAGGATTTCGGAATCAGCTAAATTTCTTAAGGAGAAATGGGGTCAGTATACCCCAAAAGTTGCTATTATTTGTGGATCCGGTTGGGGTTCGATTATTGACCAATTCAACCCCATTCATTCTATCTCCTATGATCGAGTTCCATGTTTGAGCAAAACCACAATTTCCGGCCATTCCGGGAATCTCCACCATTGCTCTGTATCCGGGATGGAATTCCTTGTATTTCAAGGCAGAAGGCATTTTTATGAGGGAGAAGGGTGGGCAGTAATTCGAGCACCCGTTTTTCTCGCCCACGAATTTGGTATAAGTTCGCTTCTTATTACCAATGCGGCCGGTGGCATTTCATCAAAATTAAAAGTTGCCGATCTAATGTTGATTTCGGACCACATCAATATGATGCCAAGTAATCCATTAATTGGGACTACTAAACACCCTCAAATCCCCCGATTCCCCGATCAAACAAAAGTTTACGACCGCAAACTTGGTCAACTTCTGAAAAATGCAGGTAAAGAAAGCGGGATCGATGTACAGGAAGGGATTTATCTTGGTCTATCGGGACCCGCATTTGAAACTCCAGCAGAGATAAATGCATTCGCTAAATTGGGTGCGGACGCAGTTGGAATGTCCACAATACCTGAGGCAATGGTAGCGAATGCATTGGGCATGAAAACCATTGGTCTTTCATGTATAAGTAATTTGGCCTCCGGTATAAGCAAAAACCCCTTGAGTCACGAGGATGTTGAGCTCGCATCATCCGAAGCCTTACCCAAGATGAAATCTCTGGTCTTCGCTTTCCTAAGTATTTTGGCGAGATCTAGCACAATCACTTGAAATAATGATTTCTCTTTAGAGTCATTCATTTTTCGTTATTGTTACACGATCCAGATATGAATCATCACGAATTAGAAGAAGGAACAAAGCTCGCCCTTGATTTTAAAAAGCTCACAAAGGTGGCTTCATGCGGGGAAGATCTAATACCCGCCATTGCGCAAGATCAAGAAACTAAAGAGGTTTTGATTGTTGGCTATGCGAATCAATTGGCATTCGAAACCGCCATGAAAGAAAAAATGGCTACATTCTGGAGTACAAGCCGAAACGAATTGTGGATTAAAGGAAAAACTTCAGGAGATTATCTGGAAGTCATAGAAATCCGTGTGAATTGCGAACAAAATTCAATTTTATACTTAGTCCGCCCCAAGGGAAAAGGTGCTTGTCATACAAAAGATCAATCCGGAAAACCAAGAACGGGTTGCTATTATCGATCCATCCATGAAGATGGAACATTGGCTTTTGAAACCGACTGACTAGTGAAAATAATAGAGCCCGTTACTGAACAATTGGCTGGAGTAATTGCTTAGTATTTTCAGGACTTAACGGATTTTTAGGATTTGTATCGTCTTTAGGTTTTACCTTAGGTTCGACAATAGAGGGAACTCCATATCCAATCGCATGAGTCAAAGGTTGGCGAAAAACCAAGTAGGGTTTAATTCTAAGACGTTCTCTTACTGGAGCAAAGAAAAGAAAGCCTCTCCGATCATTTGAGAGCGAAATGCTTTGAGACAAAACTTTTTCATACTTTCCTTCTTTTCTTACATAACATTCTAACGGATAAAATCTGGTCTCCTCCTGAGGATTAATGCTCAAAGTCTTGGATCCCCCCGATGGAAGCGTCATAGTTTTTTTATTAAGGCTTAAGTAGAGAGCCTCCGGAAATTGCGAAAAGAACTTTAGAGATCCAAAAGGAATTTCTGACTCCGAAAAGGGAATTCCATGAATCTTATACTTAAGTCCCGATGTGGAATTTACTGTCAAAAAAAGAAGAAGATATCGCTGAATGGTATCTTTTTTTGGAGTAAAGGAAAATTCGGCAACTTTTTCCATTTCCAATTCGACTCCCTTCTCTTCTCCGTCGATATTAACCGGATAAAAAGCCACATTGTCGTCACCATAGTATGCAAATTCCTTAGAGGGTGAACTAAAACCGACCCTAAGATTACGAGTAGTCGCATTGACTTCGTTTCCATTCCCCCATGGAGTGTAGATTAACTGAGCACTTTTATACTTTTCCCAAAAAACTGCCGTAAAAATAGCTGTCGGTTTAGATAAATTTTCTTCCGCAAGAACAGAGACCTTAAAAAAGAAAATCAAAAATAAGACAAAAGTAAGGTATTTAGAAAATGAAACCATCCCATTACTCTTTAGCAAAAAAGAAAGGATGCCAATAGTGGAATCAAACTTCTTGCTCTCGAAGCCAACGAAATCTTATGATTTTAAACTTTCTTCCGAAGCGCTGATTAATTCCCATAATTGAAATTGCACCTGGATTTACCAGTTCTTCATCCGGGTCTGACGCAAGCTGAAGATCACTTTCAAATCCATCCCGGAAAGTTTCCGCTCTCCCATTACCCACACCGGGCAAATCAGGTTGATCAACGATATCCCCGTTTTCATTTAAATCTAGCCAATGCTCATCCATGGTTGGGTCGTCATCCCAATATCCATTGAAGTTTCTGTCCTCAAAAGGTTCATGCGGTCGTCTATGAGGAGGGTCTAAATCTGCTTTAACATAATCAGGTGTTCTTTGAACAGTAAGCTCAATCCATGCCTTGGCACTCGGTTTGATTACTTTAGATTCAGAGTCGTTAGACCATTCTGACCAAGTCTCTCCCATTACCCGAATCACAAAGGTATCTGATCTGACATTACTAACCGGGGCGAGAGGACTAAGTACATCGGATTGCATTAACCAACCAGGTTTGTTTGCACCAGTTGCTGCATTTTCTACCGCCAGCAAGTTATCAGGTGCTTCTCCCGAGCTCAAATTATCTTTGATGGACTTACTTTTGATCCTCCAGTTTATGGGCGTGGAATCACCATCGGGCCACTCAACGAACTCGACATTTGGATAGTCTTTAGCTTGTCTCGCTGAAATCGGGTCAGCTCCTACACGATTTTCTTCCCTGACATGTAATCGACTTATTTGCATGGGTGTAAGGTTTGCAGGATTCAAGTGATGGAAATAGGTGAATTTTGGATAGATTGGTCTACTCAAACTGACATTTCTGTTTATAGTAGGCTCATTAGGATCAGGTTCATTTCGAAATTTCTGGTGAAAAGCATGAATGCCAAAAATAGAGCTAACGAATGCAAAGTCTTCCGCAGAAGGAAAGGGGTTATTCAAGTTATCTGCCGATTGAAATCGCTCAGATGGAATTTGAGGGATTTGCGGATTTGCGGACCATAATCCAGGCTGCGAAGTTTTATAAAATCCACCTTGATTAATTTCTGCTTCAGCAATTGCAGCTTGCACTGCGCCCCTAAGTCCAATTACTGATTCCCGCGTCTCGTCTTCCCAGCCAGTAAAGTGTTTGTTCAAAACATTGACCTTATTTGCCTGGACCCTTCTGTTGGTAAAATCTGCATAAGAAAGAAATGGTCCTCTTAACTTGACTTGTTCAACAATGCAATGAGCCAGCAGAGCAATTTCATCCGGGGAAAGCACCCTTAATTCATTCCAGATAGCAGAGGAGTTAGACGCAGCTTTTGTAACTGGATCAAGGAGGACTGGGTTTCCGTTATTGTCAACTTCACGAAGTTTCATATCGGCGGGCATGGATGAATTTCGGGGAAATGGAACTTGATCGCTTTCCAAATCGATAATTCTTCCATCGGAAAGAAGGATTTTCTTGCCTGCAAGCATAGACAATTGGCTGACCCACGCATCAACGGATGTGGAATTTACATTAAATGCACCATCCAGAAGAACATCTGCAGCAAGTGTTTGAAACTTTAAAATACTATTACCAGCCTTATCATGATTTTGTTTCTTTTCCTCTTCAGGTTCATCATCATAACCAGATATTTCCCAGTTGTATTCACGCTGATGTGAATCCTCAGCAAATTTTTCACCTTCAACTTTTACATATCCATTTCGCAAATAGGGAATGATTCGATGATTCCTGTAGGGTCTGTGGCGATTACCTGTCTGAAAATCTTCCGCCTCTTTTCTCGACCAGAAGTCGAGCAACTCATCCCTTCTAATGCTGGCGGATTCCATAGTACCTACACCGGAAAGGAAAAAGCCGTCGAGTAATGCTAAATTATTCAGGAAACTATGATCCAAGGTAATATTCTCATGTTCTTGTGACGCTGCCTTATCCCGCATTTCGACCTTCCCTCCAATTGGTTTATAATTGTGATCATTCTTGAAGTGAACCCATGGAGAATGATGAAACAAAGAGCTAAATGAAGAGACTGGGTTGGGCTTCATCCATAAAGCGTTCATTTGATCATTCCATACTGGGTCGAACCCAGGACCATTTTCGGGAATTTGATCAATTGCTCGAACAAGCCCAGTAACTTTGTATCTACCAACTTGGGATGAAGCGTAAGAATTTCCAAGTGGATAGCTAGGGCCATGTAAATAGTTGTTTAAATTAGCATGTCTAAATTGAAACATCGAAAGCATAGGCAAACGAGGCACCTCAAAGAGTACTGCACTAGTGGAATGTTTCAATGGACCATGAAAAAGTCTTTCATCGTGAGCAAAACCAATACTGGTTAAACCACCGGAGTCCAAAGAAGAAGCGGACGTAATTCGGGGTACAATTGCATCTCTAAAGAGATCCGGATAAGATATAGACGGGTTTGTTCGATTGAAATCAGATGAAAAAAGAAGTTGGTTTGCTGGGGAAATATAGGCGGGCAATTCCCAAAAATCAGCAAATGGTTGTGGCGGATTGAAGGTAAAAATTGTGTTGGGAGTTCCCAATCGATTCATGATCGTGTAGCTGCGCTTAGGAACACCATGAATAAAAGCGTTCAATTGATTATTGGTGACTCCATGGCCAACACCGGAAAATTCCTCAATCTCCCAATCGTCTCCAAATCCATCCTGAGATGATTGAATGAAGGCTCGCAGATTGTATTGCTCAAGGGTAATCGCTTTGGATGTACCCGGCAGACCAAGTCGAATCCGCACACCATCACCTACCATTTCCTCTCCACTTAGCGCAGTGTTTTGACTTAGGTTACCTGCACCCTCCAAGGCCATCCAGCCTCTACCTATTCCAAAATTAAATGATCTTCCCAATTTAGAAATCGTTTTCCGCAAATGTGAAGGTTTCGCAATCAAGCGTCCATTAAGTTGTCCTGACCCGACAACATAGGGTTCTTCGGAATAAATAGTTATTCCTCGAGGTTCAAGGAGTTGAGAGCTCGCTTGTATGCGATTACCATCATACGCATTAAATCTCTCTCCCTCTACGCTAGGATCCACTCCTTCAATGCGGTTAAGGCTCAACTTCATTGCCAAGGGGTTGGATGCGGAATAATTTGTCGTGCAGACAAAAGGATCCTGATCAACTCCCTTTTGGACGTCCACTACCAGATATTCTCGAACTGTAGGCAAAACGGTTCTGGTTGAAAAATCCCAGTCTGGTTGGAGAGGCGCAAAATTCCAAGTTTGTTTGCCGGCCACCGTAAAATGGGCTTTTTCCCCAGGCTCTAAAACAAAATTGGTAAGTTTGAGTAATAAATGCCTTTCTCGCCGATCGTTTATAAAGCCACCTGCAGATGATGTAGGGTTATGGGCACTGGTAAAAACTGGAAAGCTTGTTTGCCCAGGCCTTCCGTTTGGCCAATCAAAAGCTGCCGAATTACGACGGGTGCCTGAGGGATGCCTCCTTTCTGGCGGGTATCCGTTTTGGTGTCTAGGCGATCTCACATGCCCTGGGGCATAGGCATCATAAAAAGTGTTGAAGGTTTGAGTATTTGGCCATGGATAAGTTGTATAGTTGGGATCAGGTTGAAGACTGTAAAAAAGAGGAAGCTTCGAAAAAGGCCCCATTGGCCCCATTAAACCCGATGGACCAAAATATCCAGGTGGAAGATTGGGTACGGGTGGGGGAGGCTGTGGCTTTGGCCTGTTACCACCACCACCGCCATTTCCACTGGTATCCCAATACATAGGATCATGATAAAAATAAGTATACATCTTCCATTTTCGCCAACGGTCATAGTCCACAGGATCAGCAACATTCATGGCGACGTAATGAAAGGGTACTTCTACATAGAGCTCCTCCATTTCGATTGGTTTCGAGTAAGGGTTCCAGAAAGCAACCGATGGATACATGGCTAAGGCAATATTTCCGTTCTCGACCGTCGGGACATGGGAGTATTTAAATTCGCAAAGGATAGGTTGTAGCCCATGATTCTCAGGTTCGAGTCGGGTTGGCCCATCACCAAAAAAATTAAAGCGGGCAGATATCTGATCCAAATTGTTTCCGAACCTATCCAAATACTGGGCAAAGGAAGCATCCGGGTCGAATAGGACATCATTATCGCCACTAAGTCTGGGGATGTTGTCCACGACAACATCTTCAAGCGTGGATTCGTCATCGTAATTCATCCCGTATAAATTGTGAAATGCACCTAAAACGCTCCATTTGGGTCCAGCAAGAATGGCATCTTCCAGACGAAGTTCCGTATCCTCAGTATCATTCCATTGATTCCCGCCAGCTCCTTTCTGCAAGGGAACGGTTTTATACAAGGACTCTTTGTAAGAGTAAATCGATTGATCAAAGGAATCGGAGACTAAATTGTCTTCGTCTTCCAAATTCCATTCCCCGTCCCCAATGTCATCGTCCTCTGAAAATGCGGAACTCAGATCTCGCTTAAGACCACCGGTTCGAACATCCGCAAGTACACCAAAAGAGTTGGTTGTAATTGAATGATAATGTGCCGCGATTTCATCTGCCTCGGGTTCTTCGTCATCCACTTGTCTCAGCTTGGATAACAATCCAACCGACAAAACGCGATCCTCCAAACCACTTGTTTCTTTTTCCAGTAAAATTTCAAATCCTCCGGTTCCGGGAAAATAATCTCCGTCACTAGAACTACGACCTTCGTTTGTTATCTTGAAGTTTGGTTGAGTGGCAACCGTCATACCATCATGCAAACGATCCTCGTAGGTTGAGTTCTCATCGTTTGAATAAGTGAGATGAGACATCATTTTGCGGTCAATGTTTGAAATAGTGAATTTACTTTTTACGCCTTCATCGCCCACCCAATAGGCATAAGCAGGGGGCCGAATTTTACGTGAAGTTCCCCTCGTGATAGGGCTTCCATATGAGGCGTTGGTTGATTTACCCGGGACTTCGGAAGTAAACTCAACTTCCTCATGTTTCCAATCAATCTCCGTCTTAGGCACAATAATTGGCTCTCCTCTGAGTTTATTTTTCCATTCATCCGATTCTGGATCATAATCGGAGGCCAGCACAGGAGACTTGACAAGCCATGCCCATTTCTCACTACTTTTTTCCTCACTTCCAAGATAATTTGAAAGGGGTATTTTGGGATGAAAATACATACCAAATTCGGGATGTTCAAACAATCCTGACTCAAGAGCCTGCTCATAATCTTCCCAAGGATTTTCATTTTTCCCGTAAACACCTCCCTGCACAAATGCACGACCATTGTCCAAAGCAGTATCATCCCAAAGATAACCATCAGGAACTTCGACAAATTCGTCCAAACGAAGAGAATCATTTCCCATCATCAATTTCTTCTGAAATCCTTCATTTCCACTCACTAACCATGCTTGCTCAATGGCAGGATGTGGATCAAATTCAGAATCAAACATCACGGTATTGGTTATACCCTTAGCGGATTCGGAATTTCTTGGAAGGGGTTTTCCGGGTCTAACTCCACTTCCCTTTCTTCTCGCTCGATTCTTCCATACACCAGTCCAATATCTACGCCCCAAAGGAATAACATCCACCTCTCCGTCTTCGTTCAAGTCAATTGATTGAACATCCGGATATCGAACACCTTTGTCGGAAGCATCATAATAGGAATTGGATGACTCGAAAACCTTCCCCGATAAAATTCTCTCATCCAGAATATCTGCAGTTGCTGAAATTCTGGTATCTGGGCCAAGATGCTTCTGTATTTCTCCTACGGCAACCATCATGCCAAATCTGGCATGAGCTTGTGCAAGTATTCTCTCCTTGCGAGCCTCCAGAAGGCTCATATCCGTACCAACCAGATTAATAAGGGAAACAACGAGAAGAAAAACGAGACTAAGCAATGTCAACGCCATGACTAAGGCGAAGCCTCGCTTATGTTTATCGGGCAACTTCAAAATTAGAAAAGGGATAAAACTGGTATCTCTTTAATTGATCTCAGTTTCTTCCTTTTCGCAAACATATTTTGTAAAATAGGTTATCTGGATGGGATAGCCTTGATATCTTCTTCCGATGGCCAATACTTTTCTAAATCTTCTAAGGTGGGAATTTCACGAGGTCGTACAACACGAAATCCAACAAATAAAGCATCCGTATGATACCAAACGCTTTTGGGGATTTGAGGATCCTGTTGTTTCCATGCTTCTTCCGACCCCATACGAGCCGCACTCCTATGACTTTTTGCACCATCATCCCAAGAACCTCCTTTTACGATACGTGGATAGAGCGTATTCGGAGATACAATCGGATCAACCAGCATTTTTGAAGGTGCTTTCTCAGCGGGTGGTACAAATTGATCCAGCACCCATTCCCAAACATTACCGTGCATATCGTATAAACCAAGGGGATTAGGAGACTTAGTTCCTACTTTTTGGTATTGAAAACGGCTGTTGCCCAAATGCCAGGAATGATTGGAGAGTTCTTTGGAATCATCACCAAAACTGTAAGCGGTTTCCGTTCCTGCCTTACAAGCATACTCCCACTCCGCTTCCGTGGGTAATCGATAAAACTTTCCAGTTCGAGCACTTAACCACATGCAATACATCTTAGCTGAAAGCTGTGTCATGCAAATGGCCGGATAACCATTTTTGCCCATCCCAAAAGTCATGTCTGTATATGGCGCCGTAGGCTTCGTTACCGCATCGGTTAATGCATCTGCCGGTGTGGGTTCAAAATTATTGTATTCTCGGTTCTCTTTATCCAAATTGAGCATCCACAATTCATATTCATCCCAAGTAATTTCATATTTACCCATCCAAAAATCAGAAACCTTTACTTCGTGAGCCAAATGCTCATTGGCTCCTCGATTTGGATCATCGGCAGGGCTTCCCATTGTAAATTTTCCTCCGGCAACCGGGAGCATTTCAAAATTTAAATTCGATGTTTCAATGTTTTGCCGGTAGGAAACGAACTCATCCTGAACCTTTCCGGCTTCAAACCCAAGTTCCTGATACAAATCTTTTGCAAGCATACCCAAGATCGTGAAATCCTTTTTCTTGGGTGCCAACTTTGCATCATCCGGCCAATCCGCACCCTCTTCAATCCAACGCCTAAGCATGAATAAATCCGAAGTGGATAAAGGATCATTTCCCTCAGGCGGCATGAACATATCATCATCTTGGGGTAAAGTACAAAGCACATAGAGTTCACTTTCAAGAGGCTCCCCTGGAACTATCACATGATCGGACGCAAATGCATGTTCAAAGGAATCCAAGCGTAAATCCCCCTTTACTTTTCCTTCATAGTGACATGCTACGCAATTTAGTTCCAAAATGGGTTGTACGTGTTCTGCAAATGAAATGGTCTTTGGCAGGCGCTTTTGTGGAGTTAAGACCTCTTTATCCGGCCAATCCGCACCTGATTTTATCCAATCTTTTAAAATCTTTTTTTCCGAATCCGTCAGCGGATAATCTCGATCTGCATCTTTTATCGGTGGCATGAAAAGATCATCATCCGTAGGGAGAGTCGTGGTCCAGTAGATCGAACTATCTTCAGGTTTACCGGGAACAATAAGATCTTCTGCAGAGAAAGCTGATTCTTTGTCGTCAAACCTGATATCTCCCTCAGCTTTATCAGCACGATGACAACTTACGCAGTTATGCTCTAAAATAGGTTTAACATCACGAACGAAATCGATGTCGGCATAAACCAAATGTGAAAATAGGATAATTGATAAAACCCAAGTCTTGAAAATATGATTAATCATAACTCTATTAATATTTTATTTATTAAAGTAAACAATTCATGATTACTGGAAAGAAGAAACTCTAAACACCTATTTAAATTTAAGATGAGCTATTATGTTTTCTCAGCTACTCTAATTATGTTTTCGCTCAATTTTTTGGCAGCAGAGAATTACTACAGAGAAAAGTCCTCATTAATGGGTACTGATTTTCTTCTCGTAATTGATGAGGACAACAAAACACTTTGCAAAAAAGCCTCGAAAGAAGCTTTTGGAGAAGTAGTAAGGCTAAATCATATTTTTAGTGATTACATAAACGATAGCGAAATTTCTTTGCTATCAGCCTCCTCTTACGAAGGAGAATTTAGGAATGTTTCGACCGATTTATTCGAATTACTTAGAATCAGTAATCAAGTTTCCGAAAAAACCCAGGGTGCTTTTGATGTAACCCTAGGCCCTTTAAGCAGAATTTGGAGAGTTGCCAGATTTCGAAATTCTATGCCCAATAAACAAAAACTCATGCAAGCCCAAAAGAGAGTTGGATTTAAGAAAATAAAATTTCATCCGAATGAGAAAAAAGTGGCCCTTCAGAGATCCGGTATGATTCTAGATATGGGCGGAATTGCAAAAGGTTATGCAGCTGACAGGATGCTTTCCGTTATGAGGGCAAATGGTATAACCCGATGTTTAATTGACGCAGGTGGAGATCTTGTAATTGGAAGCCCTCCCCGTGGCAAAAATGGCTGGAGAGTGCGTATTGGTGAAAAAATTGTAGATCCACTTGAGGTACTATCTTTATCCGATTGTGCTATTGCCACATCAGGTGATGTTGAGCAATCCGTGACCATTGGTCATCAGCAATTCTCACATATAATTGATCCGTCAACTGGTATCGGTTTAACCAACTCCGTTCAAGTGACAGTCATTGCTAATGACGGCACTCACGCCGATGCATATGCTTCCGCATTTTCTGTAATGGGATTTGAAAAAGCGAAAAAATTGAGCCAAAGTCAAAATCCTTTTTTAATAACAGCCTACTTCCAAAAACAAAAAGGAAAGAAAGCTCATATTGAGACAATTTCCTTTAGATAGTCGCTCGCTTTTGTCTTGAATTTTCAGCGATTCTTCGACATTGTAATTCTTTTACCTCAATAAACTATGTCTAGAATTTGTGCAATTACTGGTAAGCGACCTAAAACTGGCGGTCGAATCATCCACAAGGGTGTAAGCAAAAAAGCTGGAGGCATCGGACTTCAACTCGTTAAGGTTAATAAGCGTAAATTTAGACCGAATCTCCAAAGAGTTCGCGTGCAACTACCTTCGGGACAAGTTAAGAGAATTTGGGTATCGGCCAAAGCAATTAAGGCAGGCAAAATCCAGAAGGCTTAAAGTACTTGGCCGGCACTCTTAATTTCATCCAAGCCAAGTAAAGATGGAGGTCATCCGCTACCTTCATAGCTCTAAAGGCAAAGTTGAGACAGAAAAAGTTTATGGTGAAAGGTGGTTGCGCTTAATTTACGGTAACCCCCTTGGTAAAGTCTTGCTTTGGGCCTCAGTCAAGCGAACATGGTTTTCGCGTTGGTATGGGTGGAGAATGAGTCGATCATCAAGTAAGTCGAAAATACTTCCATTCATAAAAAAATATAACCTAGACACGAGTGAGTTCCGTTCTTCCATTGAAAGCTTCCATTCCTTCAATGACTTTTTTTCAAGAAAACTTAAGCCATCGGCTCGCCCAATAAGTGAGGAGGTAGACTCTGCTATCTTTCCTGCGGATGGTCGCCATTTGGGTTATCAAGAAATCTCAAATATGGATGGTTTTTTCGTAAAAGGTCAAAAGTTGAATTTGCACTCTCTTCTTAAATCGGAAGGACTTACGGAAAAGTTTACAGGCGGCACTCTGGTAATTAGCAGACTGTGTCCCGTAGATTATCACCGATTTCATTTCCCTGTGTCAGGAGAACTGGTTTCAATAAAAAACATAAACGGTTCATTGTTTTCAGTAAATCCACTAGCCATAAAGAAAGCAATTTCTATCTTCTGGAGAAACAAGAGAGTCCTTACAATTCTCGATAGTCAAAAATTTGGGCAAATTGCCTGCATACTAGTTGGAGCTACATGTGTGGGCTCCATCTCAATAGAAAAAAAGGGGGGATCTAAATTTTTGAAAGGCGATGAACTCGGTTATTTTTCCTTTGGCGGTTCATGCGTGATGACTCTTTTCGAAAAAGGAAAGGTCCAATTATCAAGTGATTTAATCGATTACAGTAAGCAAGGTATGGAAGTATTTGCCAAAATGGGCCAACCCATGGCAAAGTTAAATCATAAATAAATCTGCAATGGTTTTTCGATGGACTTGATCAGGTAATTAAAAGAAATTAAATAAAATATCCATGGCAAGACATATGAAAAGGGGTTTTACGGTATTGGAACTTTTGGTTGCAATCTCGGTGACCGCCTTACTTGCCGCAATGCTTTTCAACATCACAACGCAGGTTTCCAAAACACAGGCCCAATCCTCAGCGAATCTGGAAACGAATCAAGTTGCTCAATACATTTTAGATCGCATTCAGGAAGATCTTCAATGTGCAATTTATCAAAACGATGGAAATCTATGGATGGCTGCAACAATTCTAGAAAATGAAGGTGACAGCCCAGGAAAAACTAATGACGGATGGAGCAACAACTTCCTCGATAATGCCAAACCAGAAGAACTCTCCTTGCGAGTTAATCTTGCCCATTTTCAAAGTCAAAATGTGCCAACAACCCCTAATTCTCAGGCAAATGGGCAAGGGCGTTTTGAGGAAAGTCGCTTTGGTGTTCGTGGCGTTTGGCTCAGATTCTTTACGCAAGCCCCTGAATTGGATCCAGAAGCAAAAAGTTCAGGCGGAGCTCGTGCCGTAAGTTATCAAATCGTAAGACATGGATTACTCGGGGATTCAGACACCGCAATGCCTCGATATCAATTATTTCGCTCCGATGTATCAGACGAGAATACTATTAAGGCCGGTTTTAGTCACATACCTATGTTTCCGAGTAAACTCAGTAATTTAGGCAATGTCCAGCTAGACTCAATATACGGCGAAAAATCAGATCAAAATGGATACCGCAATGCTGAAACAATTCACAACCCGATCATACAAAATGCAGACACAATTTCACCTACAGCCTTTTCTATCGCGGCGAATGTCGTTGATTTTGGTATTCGTGCGTATGTGATGAAAAATAACCGACATGGAACTGGATATCTGAAACAAATTTTTCCCGACAAGGATTCCACCTCTGACTCAAATTATGAGTTTTTGGCCTCTTCGCATCCAGCATACAGATTAGATGATGATCCCGATATGAATGCGTTCCCTCATGTAGTTGATATCATGGTTCGAATACTCACTTCGGAAGGGGCTTCCGCTCTTGCTTCATTTGAAAGAGGTGCATTTCCTACTCCAAGCAATTTCGATGGAGATGATGATGCATATTGGTGGGAAATCGTAGAAAAAAACTCTGAAGTTTTTACGCGAAGAGTACGAATTTTCTCGAAAGGAGTTTAACTGCTAGGAAGACCCCTTTTGTTTCCTGTATTTAAGGGGTGTTATCTTCATTTGTCTTCGGAAATGCTGCGTAAAGGAACTTTGATCATAAAATCCATTTTCCTTGGCAATTTGAGATAATTTCTTTTTCGAAGTTAAAAGATCATCACAAGCTGCCTCTATTCTGGTTCTAGTAATAAATTGCATAGGAGCAACTCCAAATAATTCAACAAACCCTCGATGTAACTTGCGATGATTGAGCCCAGAAACCTCAACCAAATGTGAAATTTCAAGATTATTGCGGAAATTCTTTCTAATGTAACTAACCGCACGACCAATTTCATCATCTCTCTCCCACTTTAAGTCAGAATTATGAACAGGGTGGTGGGCCTCTACATAAGGCCTAACCGTACCTATTATTCCAACCACTTCTTGATTTTTATTTAGTAGAGGATATTTGTTGGTCAAATACCAGTCGGGTAAACCTTGGCTATTGAAAACAAGCTCAAGTATGTTAAGCATTGGTTCCTTCGTATCCATGACCGTTTTGTCATCTCGACGAAAGTGTTCTGCTAAACGAGGAGGAAAAAGATCAAAATCTGTTTTACCGAACAATTCATCATTGCTTGTGAGTCCTAAGCTTGGCAAAAAACGCTTATTCATGTGCAATAATCTATGATTTGCATCCTTAATAAACAATGAAATGCCCGGAATGTTTTCAAACAACATACAAATTTGCATGGAGTCGCAATCTTGATCAATAAACCATCTCCCAATTTTAGATGTGTGGGACTTATTCATTTTGTAGAAAAATTACAAAATTAATAATTTTTTGCAATCAAAAACAATGCAAAAGGTGTCAATATGGCATAAATTTTTTATATTATGCAAGCCAGCTATCAGAGTCAAAAATTTATGCAATTTACTGTTTACTAATATCTTACATTAAACCAAAGAGTAATATTTCGAATTTTGAATTGAATTATCGCAAAAAAAATTTTCAAAAAACTTAAAAAACAGTTTTTTATCAAATACCCAATCAGTAAATTTTCCTTGGCAGGCAATACAGTAGTTGCTCTACTCCAAATTAAGCTTTTTTAATTTAGGCCTGATGACAAAATTGCAGTACCCTTGATTTGGGTTCTTTACATAATAATCTTGGTGATAATCTTCTGCATCATAAAACTTTGGAGCTTTAACAATTTCAGTAACAATAGGGTCGTTAAACTCGGAGGCTATTTTCTTTTTCCATGCCTCCGCAATCACTCGCTGATCTTCGTTAAGATACATTATGGTTGAGCGGTATTGCGTTCCTACGTCGGCACCCTGACGATTCAAAGTAGTCGGGTCATGGCAGGCACCAAATATATCTAGAAGCTGCCCAAAGCTTATAATCTTCGAGTCAAATGATATTCGAATTACCTCAGCATGACCCGTTAATCCAGTACAGATTTGTTTGTAGGTTGGATTGGGCGTTTTCCCTCCAGCATAGCCTGAGACCACTTTGTGCACTCCCTTAATTTTTTCGAAAACGGCTTCAGTACACCAAAAGCATCCTCCACCGAGAATTGCATCTTCATAGGTTGATTCAGTATTGGGAGAAGCTGTTTTCTCGTTCTTTTTCAATGTGGTAGAATCTTGGCCAGAACACCCTAGAAAGGCAATCAAAGACAAAAAAGTTAGTATAATATTGGATTTCATTGGTAACATATCTTATGGATTAATCTTCTCATTCAACCACTCATGCCCGCGAGACAAAAGTAATTTGTCGGATGCCAATGGTCCCCAAGAACCAGAAGCGTATGTTTCTAGACCAGATGACTTTTTCTCACTCCAGAAATCCAGAAGAGGAGAAAGCAAGCCCCATGAGGTCTCTGCTTCGTCACCTCTTATGAACAGGGTTCCATCTCCATTTAATGCATCCAAAATAAGCCTTTCATAAGCTTCTGGTGTATTAGATCCAAAAGTCGTATCATATCCGAAGGAAAGACGGATTGGTTGCAGTTGAGTCTCTAGCCCCGGCACCTTAGAGTTTAAGAAAAGCGTAACACCTTCGTTGGGCTGTATTCGAATCACAAGAAGATTTGGTCCAAGTGCAAATCTATCATCTCGCCCAAAGAGAATCTCAGGTGGTCGTTTAAATTGTACTGTTATCTCACTAACCTTTTGAGCCATCCTTTTTCCGGATCGCAAATAAAATGGAACTCCTTTCCACCTCCAATTCTCAATATGTAAACATAAGGCCGCGAAAGTTTCAGTCGAAGATTCATTTGGGATTCCTCTCTCTTCAAGATAACCCAAAACCTTTTCATCTCCTACTAACCCTTGAGTGTAGACGCCTCTTACAACTTCAGGGTCAGGCCCATCCAATACAATCGGTTTCAATGCCTGTAAGGCTTTGACTTTTTCGTTCCTGATGGACTCTGGGTCGAGGGATGATGGAGGTTCCATAGCGGTGAGAGCTAAAAGTTGCATTACATGATTCTGAATCATGTCTCGTAATGCTCCGCTCTGATCATAATAACCACCTCTAGTACCAACTCCAAGTTCCTCGGAAACAGTAATTTGCACACAGGAAACATAATTTCTGTTCCAAATAGGTTCAAATATTGAATTCGCAAATCTTTGCACCAAAAGGCTTTGCACTGTTTCTTTACCTAGATAATGATCTATACGAAAAACTTGGCTCTCATCAAATCTACGATTAATCACAAGATTTAGTTCTTGTGCACTCTCTAAGTCTCGACCAAAGGGTTTTTCAATAATTACCTTCGAGGCGAACTGCTGCTTTGATCTTTTAGCTAATCCACTTGTTCCTAAATTCTCCAAAATCGGCTTGAAAACTTCGGGAGGGGTGGAAATGTAAAATAAACATTGTACTGGCTCGCCAATTTCGTCCTCAATATTAGAAATCTTTTGACTAAGTTTATTGAAGCTTTCCAACTCACCATAGCCTCCTGCGAGAAAGGAAATATTTGGAATAAGGTCTTTCCATACCTTTTGATCGACCGCTCTTCTTGAATGATTTTTTAGAGATTTTTCAAGGAAATCAACGAAATCTAGGTCGCTCATCTCTTTTCTCCCAAATCCAATAAGAAAACAATGCGATGGGAGCAAATCGTCCATTGAAAGGTTGAGGATTGCAGGAGCAAGTTTGCGTGCAGTCAAATCTCCTGATGCTCCAAAAATCACGATAACCGTTGGGGGAGGGGAGGATGACAAATTTCTTGAAACAAAAGTATTTTTTTCAAAGTTCATTTTGATGCGTTTGTTTTGATGAAAAATCAGGAAATAGCAATATTTTCATGGTGAAAAATCTTTGGTTTGGCTTTGCTTCGAGTTGGCAAATCAATCTCAATTAAATCCAATCTGTGGGTTCGGTTTGATGGTTTTTTTTCCTTTAAATAAGCCCTAATGGATTTTCCTAGGGCTTTTCTCTTCTTGAAAGTCATTGAGTCATAGCCCGTAACTAATGAATCTTCGGATCGTGCACGTACTTCTACAAAAATCAGAACATTCTCATTCTCACAAACCAAATCAATTTCCAATCGCTTGTCGATTTTACATCGCCAATTTCTGTAATTAATTTGAAATCCTTTTCTCCTGAGATATCTTTCGCCCAACCATTCGCCATATTTTCCTCGTTTAGCTGAATCCATCGAATTGAGCTTGATGCCGAGTATCCAGAAAATACGCATTATGCAGGAGGCAAATTTCACATTTATTGCCATCGGTGCTTCGGGTATCTACCCTTTAATTCATTTTTTATCCCAGTGTAAGAATTTTGCCAAAAATCACAGATGTTGTCCGTTACTTGAACAGGTCGTCCATTTGGAGCCAAAACCTCAAGAGTTACTCGCAGTTGACCATCAACTATAGTAGGATGTTTTTTTACTTCATAAAGATCTTGAAGCAGTGCTTTCAAAAGCACTCGTTTTCCTATGTAATTAAGAACATAAGGTCTCTTACCATTTTGAAGATCTAATTTTTCAGGCGTCAACCGATCGATCATTATTCTGTGCTCTGGTTCAAATGATTCTACTACGGCTGAAAGCACCTCTTGATTCTTTATCCCTTTCCAATTATCACTCCTCGAGCAAATATTTAAGATTATCTTTTGCCTTTGAGTTTCGTCCAGCGAATCAATCCCAAAATGAGGAAAACTCGTTGCTAAAAAATTCACTCTTGCAAGATAAGAATCGACTGATTTATCCCAATATTTGAGTGACAAATCTCCTGCAATAATCGCATCCGCGTATGCTCTGGATCTTTCCTCCTTCGTTATATCGAAACTTTCTTTTTCATCGAAAGTAATGGAATCCAATTTTTTTTGTTTTTTGCGAACAACTTTCCGGCTTTGCGAGTTAAGGCTTACTTCCTCAATTTCTTGTATAGCATGCCCCCAAATTCTTTCGACTGCCTCTGGCCGAAGTGGCAAAGCCCACTCCATACAAGTTTCAATACGACCGCTTACCTTTCTCTCCAAAAAAGTAAGTGGAAGTACCCATTTTGAGCTCCTAATTAGCGATTTCTTTGGTAAATGCACTTTTTGGCCATGCCTCGTAACATATGTCAGAGTTCCTAAGCTTTTCAACCTAGACAGATTGTTTCCGTAAAATTGACAAAGTATATCAGAGAGGTTGCTTAATGACTCACCGGATAAACCAGAAACCGCGAACTTTCCTCCAATCAACTGACAGAGCTTTTGTGCATTCGCCAGACCTTCTTTAAAGCGTAAACCATGAATTCCAATTTCTTGGCATGATTCCTTTCGAAAGCCTAACTCAAATGCCCTTAAAAATGCTTTGATCAATGCATGTACTTCCGACTCTGGGTTTTCTTCATCTGCAAAATCAAGGAGGTTTTCCCTCTTGATTGGGGTTCTATCTTCCAACAAAGCCAGAATTAAGGCTAAAGAGGAAAGACATTCCCATTTATTCGCCTCAAACAAAATATTTGCCGACTTTGGATGCAGTGGAATTTTGGCAAGCTCCATACCTTTTGGGGAAATGTCACCACTAGGAAGGACTGCTCCCATCTTCAAAAGAATCGATCTTGCTCTTTCCGTAGACTCCTTTGGCGGTTCATCAAACCATGTTAAATTATCTGGATTCTCTCCAGTGGAAAGTATTTGTAAATAAATGCCCGTTAGGTCTAAACGAGAAATTTCTGGTCTCTCAAAATCACTCTTTCTATTGTTTTCAGATTCTGTCCATAATCTTAAACAATACCCCGGCGCAGTTCTTCCCGCTCTGCCCTGCCGTTGTTCAGCCGAACTTTTGCATATTGGTTGTGAGAGTAAAACATTAATTCCTCTCGACTGATCAAAGTGCATTTTTTTAGCCGTACCTGTATCTATAACAATTTTAATTCCATGAATGGTAAGAGATGTTTCAGCAATGTTAGTGCTCACGACAATTTTACGCCTATCTGAAGGCATTACAGCGCCATTTTGATCGTCTAGACTCATCTCCCCCATAAGTGGGGAAATCTCAAAGCTATTGAAATGGGGGTTTCGAAGGATTGATTGAATTGTGCGGCGAATCTCGAAAACACCGTCCATAAAAATCAATATATTACCATCGTTAACAGATATCACCCTTCGCAATTCCCGCACTACCTGTTCCCAAACCGGTTCCTTGCGGTTTCTTTGTTTGTATTCTGTTTCAACGGGAAAAATTCTTGAACGAATGCTTAAGCAACCGCAGTTTGGCATATATGACTGCACTTTTTCCAAGTTTAGAGTTGCAGACATTACAATGGTTTTTATGGGATTTGAAGAGGAAGCACATTGCTTTCGGACTAGAGCAAGACCGCAATCTACTTCGAGTGATCGTTCGTGAAACTCATCAAAAAAAATAACCCCGATTCCAGAAAGAGATGGGTCTGCCTGAATCTTTTTTAATAGCATACCATCCGTAAGATAAATCAACTTAGTTGAGTTTGTGGTTTTATTCTCGAATCTTACATGATAACCAACCTCTTCTCCAACTTGAGATTCAATTATATCCGCAACCCTTTTAGCGATCATCCTTGCAGCAATTCTTCTTGGTTGAACAACTAGAATTGTTCCTTTCACAAGATTATTTTTTAAGCAGAGAATCGGTAATCCAACAGACTTACCCGATCCCGTAGGTGCATTTAATGCGAGGTGATCATATTCCAAAAGATATTTTCGAATCGAATCGAATTCACGAACAACAGGTAAATCCTCAAAATTGCTCACTTAAAAGAGTTTTTGAAATGTGCCTTTACTGAAGGAATTTTAAAATAATGACTTGTATTCCTTGAGCATTCTTAGTGCTTGCTGATCTCCTTTTTGAGCCGCAACAGAAAGCCATTGGCGAGCTGCTTCGATATCTCTGGCCGTTCCCTTTCCGGTTAACTTCATCAAGCCTACAAATCTTGAAGCTTCAGGATGTCCACCTTGAGCTAAAGGGTGAAACAATTCATAAGCCTTTTCATAATTTTTTGGTCTTCCTACTCCAGTGTAGAACTTTCTAGCCTCCTCCAAAATTAGAATGTCGGACTCCCCGGGTTCCATTCTTTCATCTGATGCCTTATCAATAGTAAAATTTCCTTGTCTTTTCTCTAAATAAATTTTCGCTAATTGATGATTTTGCTTGGATGCTTTGTTCAATAATCTAAGACCTTCACTAGTATTTTTCGAAACTCCGCCTTGGCCCTCCAAGAGGATTAAACCCAATGTGTATTGTGCCTCAGAAAAATTTTGTTTTTCTGCAATTCGCAACCATTGTATTGCCTTTTCCATATTTTTGAGCACTCCATCGCCATTATAATATGCCATACCAAGATTGTATCTAGCCGTAAGAGATTTCGAAAGGACAGCCTTAGATAATAATTGAATTCCCTCTTTTTCATCCTTTTCCAATAGACCAGGTAAACCTTTAAGATATAAAGCTCCAACAGTAGCTTGTGCTTGGGGATACCCCATTTCTGCTGACTTTTTAAACCAATCCAGGGCTCTCGGTACATTGGTCGGGATAACCTGAAAATCAATTTCGCCCATACAATACATTGCAACAGGGTCCCCATCTGAAGCTTTTCTCTGCAAGAGTAAAGCCGCATCTTGATAAAGGTTTGTTGCCTTCTCAAAATCTCCATTAAGGATTGCTAAATTAGCTAAATTGTAAGTTCCAAAAGGGTGGCCCTGCTTAGAAGAAACTTCAGACCATTGCCTAGAAAGTTCGGCGTCTACCATACAACCAGATTCTCCAGAACGAAGATAGATGCCAAGAAGACCTTGAAAATATGCAGAGCCAGATTGAGCTTTTGCGATGACTTCCTTATAATCAATATTCGAACTCCAGCGGTCATTACCAAAGAGATTAGATACTAGTAGTCCAAAAAATAAAATGCGACTTAGCATGAGCATGTGTTTAATTTAACCAATTTAGACGATCTGTTCCAAGCTTGAAAACGAGGCTAAAATCTTTGATATTTATGTGTCGATGAAATTAATTCTAAAGATTCAATTGGTTTTCCTTGTATGTGCGATTCAAAGCATACCTGCAAAGGAATTAAATGATTCTTCAATTTCACTTTCTGCAAAAAGACTCGGAGATATAATACAAAGACAGGAGATATTTTTTAAGTCCGCACAGGGAAATGCAATAATCAATGAAATAGAACTCACGCGAAAGGCTCAGCAATTGGTCTCGTCTTACGAAGCATACATCAGCGAAAACCCTAAAGATATACATGCACTAATTTTATTCGGAAAATTTCTTCGTCGAGTAGGGCAACAAAAACATGCTTTGAATTATTTTCTGGAAGCAGATGCACTTAACCCCAAAATTGCCGTTGTTAAACAACAGTTGGGGAATTACCTTATAGAAAATGGTTATGCAGTCGATGCATTTCCTTTTCTAGTTCTCGCTACATCAATCGATCCAAAACAAGCTACTTATCATTATGATCTCGGAAATTACCTAAGCCATTTCACAAAAGAACTTCTATCCGAAAAAATACTTACTAAAGAAGGACACAGGCAACTAACCCAAGAATCCTTTAAAAAAGCATACAAACTTGATTCAGATAACTTCGATTACGCCTTAAGGTATGGACAAAGTTTTTTCGATTTCCCAGACATATCAAGATCAACTGCCCTAAAAACATGGGAGAACATACATAAGCAATTTAATAATCGTTCCGCATCTGAAATTGATTACTTAAAATTGTGCAAGGCACGCATTTTGATTGAATTAGGTCAATTGAAAAAAGCTAGGGCACTAATTGAGAGCGTATCAACAAAATCGTTAAAGGAAGCCAAGGAAACTCTATTGGGTCAAGCAAATGGAACAATATTTACTATCCCTAAACAGGCTGAGGATTCTACTATAAATACCAAAGAAAAGAACACCGAAAGGAAAAAGGGGGCTTATATGAACATAACCACGGATCCCCATCTAATCAGACTGAAGCAAGTTACGGAACGTTTAAATGAAGAAAGAATGCTTGGAGAATTTAAAATAGATGCTATCCGAGCAAAAGTAGATCAACTTGGAAAAATCAAGATGGAATTTTCTGAAGCTTCAACTTTACCTAACTCTAATAAGGACTAAGGTTTGAATTAAACAAATATTAATACAAAATTTTTGACATAGTTTTATTATTTAAAATGCGAAAGATTGGAGAGTTAAAAAATGAAAAGGATGCACTCAACTTGTGGTCATATCTGAAAACGGAAAACATTGAAACAACACTCGAGAAAGAAGAGGATAAAAGTTGGTCGATTTGGGTTTCTGAGGAGGATAAGGTCAAAGTTGCACAAAAAGAACTAAGCGAATTCTTTGCTAATCCTGAGAATAAAAAATATATTTCAGTTAACAAATCCTTTGATTTGCAATCTCAGGTTGAGGAAAATAGAACTAGCACCAGTAAAAACAGTAGGTTCAAAGAACATAATTTAAGAGACCGTTGGTCTACGCGAGTCAAATCTCCGGGAACATATACTTTAAGTTTAATTTTTACATGCATTGGCGTCTTTTTGATTTCAGGCATGGGTAAGAATACTGAAATTGTAGGACAATTTTTTATATCGGAAAAATTTAACGGAGTACTTACCGAATTCTTATCCGGTCAATTCTGGAGAATATTCACTCCAATTTTTTTACATTTTCATATTTTTCACATTTTATTTAACATGCTTTGGCTTTTCGATCTTGGGAGTAAAATCGAAAGAAACAAAGGGGCAAAACATTTTATAAGTTTTGTTCTAGTTGTTGCTGCTGCTTCTAACCTCACACAATATTTCATCTCTGGACCTGCTTTTGGGGGAATGTCAGGTGTGGTATATGCACTTTTTGGATATGTATGGATAAAATCTAAACTTGATCCAGGTGATGGATTTTACATTGATTCCTTTTCTTCAATGTTTGTTTTTGGCTGGTTTTTTCTATGCTTAACCGGAAGCATGGGGTCTATTGCAAATTGGGCACACGCAAGTGGTTTAATAATCGGTTTAGGTTGGGGTTATTTATCAGCTTTAAAATGGAATTGGGGTAGCAATAAATAACGCTAGGTTGTTCCGAATCGTATCATTAATGACTAATTAATTCGTATATTGCCAAACCAGCTCTTAGGTTTGGTAATACACAACATTGTTTTTTCCAATCCCCTTGATGGAAAACCTTACGACCAATTTCAATCGGATATCCTGCTTCCTTAGAATTTAGGCAAAATTGTTCAAATTCATTAATTGAGAAATGATTTCTCAATGAACTTTCTTCCCACCGATTTGGAAAAACATCATTTCTTATTCGCCTACCTTTTTTCATAAAATGAATTCGGTTTCCCCAGTATCCATAATTCACGAAACTAACGGCAACTCTTCTTCCCACTCGCAATGCTTCTAGAATGACTTCACCTGGTTCCGATAGCTCTTCAACCATTCGAGAAAAAATAACCCAATCGTATGATTGATCCGCTTGATTTGCTAGTGCGTGTCGAATATCTTGCTGATACACAGGTACATCTCGTGCGATACAAGAAATTGCCTTTGCCAAGTCGAAATCAATTCCCAAGCCGCTTACCTGTTTCGTCTTCTTTAGATACTCGAGTAGCAAACCACTACCACATCCTAGATCTAAAACCCGTGCATTTGCAGGTACCCATTCATCGATAACCTTGAAATCAGACTCCTTCTTTACATCATAAATCGTAAGGTTTTTTCGGGTACCCTCATTATGCTTTTCGATTTGACCATGATCAATAGAGTCTGCACAGGAAAAGAAAGCCTTCACCGCACTAAGAAAGTCCTTTGAATTTATTAAGAAGGAGTCGTGACCGTGCATATGATCAATTTCTATATAGGAAGCCTCCTTCCCTAATCTTTGTAAGGATTCCACAATTAATTGATTTTGCTTAGGTGTGTAAAGCCAGTCACTCGAAAATGCTACAACCATTACTTTTGATTTAACTGCTTTGAAAGTTTCATCCAAACCATTTTCGCCAATCAAATCAAAATTATCCAAAGCCCTCGTCAACTTTAGATAAGTATTTGCATCAAATCGATTAATGAATTTTTCTGCCTGATAGGATAGATAGCCCCTTACCTCATCGACAAGATTTCTATTGGTTTTGCAGTTGGTTTTATTACGAAACTTTTCCTCCATCCCTAAATCAGACAGATATGTTATATGGGCCATCATTCTTGCGACACCTAAACCGTCTTCTGGTCTCTGGTTATTCGTATATGCTCCTTGTGTCCAATTGTGATCTTTTTGAATTGCCTGTCTACCTACTTCATTAAAGGCAATTGTCTGTGCACTATGGCGGGGGGTTGCGGCAATAATCAAAGACTTCTGAACAAAGAGAGGATAATCTACAATCCATTGCAATGCCTGCATGCCACCCATACTTCCTCCAACAACAGCTAATAAAGTTTTGACGCTTAGCTCATCGAGAAGTTTTTTCTGAGCCCTAACCATATCTCCAATACTAAAATCAGGAAAATCAGCACCATACTTTTCTCCAGAGCCATCTGCTTTCAAGCTGGTAGGGCCAGTAGACCCCTGACAAGCCCCTAAGACATTTGAGCAAACGACAAAAAATTTATTTGTATCAATTGCCTTACCCGGGCCTATAACATGATTCCACCAACCTGGCGTTGCTTCTTTGTTTTTCCCATGGGGGCATTCATGATAACCAGCTGCGTGATGATCACCTGTCAGTGCGTGACAAATTAATATCACATTATCTCGTGTATCGTTAAGCTCCCCATATGTTTCATAAGCCAATGTGAAGCTTTTCAGTGTCCCTCCAAGCACCTCAAAATCCTCGTCAAAACTAAATTGTTGCGGAGAAACAAAGTTTTCTTCGCCAACAAACTGTATATTTTTCAAATTACGGTCTTTTGATTCCATTTTCGATAAACCCAAAAGGATTTAAGTACACTTTAATGGGAAATTTTCTCTCGCAAAGCCGGCTCCATTTCATAATTTGCATGGACTGCCTTGACATCATCAAGCGACTCCAGAGCCTCAATCAATGAAGTAATCTTTCGAGCTAGTCCTTCATCATCAACAGTTACAAGATTTTCCGGAAGATAAGCTAGCTCGGATGAATCCAATTCAATCCCCAATTTTTCAAATGCATCAGCTATACGGTCATATTGATGGGTTTCGCAAATGATTTCATAGTGGTCCTCTTCAACAATGACATCATCCGCGTCGTTGTCCAAAGCAAGCTCTGTTAGTACCTCCTCTTGAATCTTTTCTCGGGACAATAAAAATTGCCCTTTTCTTTTGAAGTTAAAGGCCAGTGCTCCTGCTCCTGCAAGATTGCCTCCACCCTTCGAAAAAGTACTTCTTATTTCAGAAGCTGAACGATTCTTGTTATCCGTAGTGACCTCAACAATTAATCCAACACCACCAGGAGCATACCCTTCATATAGTAACTCCTCGATCGTCATTCCTGGTAGTTCGCCAGTGCCCTTCTTGATTGCTCGATCAATGTTGTCAGCAGGCATGTTTGCTTGCTTGGCTTTGACAATAAGTGTCCTTAGCCTTGGATTGAACTCAGGATCTTTTCCTCCGTCTCGTGCTGCAAGAGTTATTTCTTTGCTTATAACACTAAAGATTTTTCCTCGCTTCGCATCAACTGCCGCCTTGTGGCGTTTCGTAGTAGCCCATTTGCTATGACCAGACATGATATTGTGCTTATTAAGGGAGGGTCGTTTTTAAAATTTGTCAAGTGTACTAATCGATTTTATCTTTCAAAAAAGCATATGCCTTTTCTAGTCTCTCCTTTTTTTCGCCAGCAACTCTTCGCTTGTTTGCTGCCATTTGAGATAGCTTATGATCAGAATAGTTGGCAAGTCTTTCCTTAAAGCGTCTTTCCAAGTCTTTGGATTCAATTTTATCTTTGAAACGAATCCCCAATAAAACTCTATATTTTTTTTCCTCTTCGCTGAGGATTTTACTGTCCCTAGGTTTTTCTAGATCAGAATCATCTTCAAGATCAACAGATTCGATTCTTTTTCCCTTCTCATCAACAATAGGCTCTTTTTTTGTAATAAGCGTCTGGAAAATTGTCATGATATTCTGAACAGTCCAATAAAGAACTAACGCAGAAGAAAAGAAATACAGAAAAACCAAGAACATGAACGGCATTATCCTCATCATCTTGGCATTTATTCTTTGTGCTTCAGACATCTCTGGACCCATTTGCATCGGATTCAGTTTCATCTGATACCACTGCGTGGCAACCATTAGAATTGGAAGAAGATTAATCGAAAATCCACTCAACGAGGTAATACTATCTTGTTCGGATAGATCAATGGCCCAGAGAAATTCCTGACCATATAATTCTGCGGCAGATCGCAACATCCAGAACATCCCAAGAAAAATAGGGATTTGAATCATGATTGGCCAACAACCAGCAAAAGGATTAACCTTATGTTGCTTATAAAACTTCATCATTTCCTGATTAAGTTTTTGGGGATTCCCCTTATGCTTTTCACGAAGTTTAGACATCGGCGCTTGCAAGGCTTGCATCTTTTTCTGCGAGCGCGTAGCTTGCGCTGTCAAAGGCCAGAGAATAAGCTTTACGATTATGGTCAAAACTATGATCCCCAATCCATAACTATCCCAAAGCAAATCGCTCAATACATTAAGAGCCCAACTCAATGGCTCGGATATCCACCAAAAAATCCCGAATTGCATTATTTTCTTTTGCTCAGCCCCTAATTCCTTCAAGCCCATATAGTCTTTCGGGCCTGCATAGATTTCAAAATCGTAGGATTTGGAAGCCCCCGGTTGCAGAATGCCAACAGGAAATGAAATTGCCCCTTCTACTCCCAAGTTTTGATCAGAATCAGAATCAAATGAACCTCCTGTAATTCGTAAATCCGCTAAGTCCTTTTTAGGTCTTACCAGATTCACAAAAAATTGATTGTTCACACACGCCCACTTTCCGAGAGAAAGCAAACGGGCATTCATTTTGCCTCCAGCCCCCATTTCATTAACTTGAACGAATTCATCTTTTTCTCCGTCAATCCTTCCACTACAAGTCGCACATGAACAACCTTCTGGAAGTGCTGGACCCGAATTGTAATAACCAACATTCAAATAAGTGGAGGCATTATCAAATGGGTTATATTTTCTGGGGATTTGCCGAATGGACCCAAGGCTCAGTCGAAGTCGGTCAATACCCAAGGGGATCTCACTTAAATTGGAAATGGTAATCCGGTGGTTGATTAAATACTTACTATCATTACTCCTCCAGTAATTGCGCTGAATATTCAGGTTCTGGTCGGAAATCCATTTATAGGTAAGGTTGCCATCGAGTATTTCTTTGGAAAAAGCACGGGGGTCAGGAATTGCTCCTTTTATAACTACGCCATTGGCATCCTCGAAGCTTAATTCCAAAAATGCGTTCCTATTTTGAGGAAGCTCAATTCCCTTGTTTAATCTTCCATTTTTTTTAAGCAGAATGTTTCTAATTGAACCTGTATGATTGGAAAATACCAAACGGGAGAATTCATTTTCGATCTCAGAATCCAATTTTTCCTCAGAGAAGTTTTGCTTTTCGATCTCGGGAAAAACCGTTGAAGAATTTACTTCCCTCGAACCTTGGATTAATTGAACGCTTTTTGTTTTGTTTGAGGAAGACTGGCCGTCAAAGCTCAAAGACGCATTAGAGTCCGCAGATTTTTTTTGAGTCGCCCATTCTTGTTGTTGACTACCTTGTTCCCAAAGAAGCAAGAATGCACAAACCAGTAATATAATCCCTACAATATAATTTCTCATTGGATGGAATTTGCCTTTTGGATCGCAAAGGCTAACTTTTGATCGAATTCAATGTGAGTCAGGTCCAAGCAAGGTGTTCTAGGAAGAATGACATATCGGCTTCCCGAACAAAACAACGGCAGATTGTGTCTAAAAAACTCTCGAACTTTTCTTTTGGCCCAGTTTCTCTTCACTGCATTTCCAAACTTTCTAGATACAATAATGCCAAGTCTCGATGGTTCTTCTCGATCGGACTTTAGAGATTGGATCCAAAAAAATTTACTTCTATACCTTGAACCTCTTGTCTTAACCTCAAGAAATTCACAATGCTTCAGTAATTTTGTGTCTCCATTCTTCGGTTGACAGATTAATTCCAACTGATTTCAACGAAAAACCTACCTGAATCTCCTGGCAACGGAGGCGGTTAGTTTAGCACGACCTTTTCGTCGTCGATTTTTGAGGACTTTTCGCCCGGCACTAGTTTGATTTCGCTTACGAAATCCAAACTTCCGAGCTCTTCTTATTTTAGAGGGGTTGTAGGATGGTTTCATGAAAAAGGATTAAAAGTATAGAACCATCCAACAAAGTCAAACATACACCGCTTAATCAAATTTTAGATTGAACTTGCGAAAGATGAAATACTTACCATAATAAGTTTGCTTTGTCCCGTTCGTCTAGTCAGGTCCAGGACACCGGGTTTTCATCCCGGCAACAGGGGTTCGAATCCCCTACGGGACGCCATTCATTTGACTTTAGTCTATTGAAAGCTAAACCGTGCTTTTCATGACCAGAAAGTCTCCTGATATAATAGTAAGAGGTGCTAGGCAAAATAATCTCAAAAATATAAATGCCAAAATATCTCCCGGTAAACTCACTGTAATCACCGGTTTGAGCGGAACGGGCAAATCAACCCTGCTTTTCGACGTACTTCATGCCGAAGGTCAAAGAAGATATGTAGAAACTTTTAGCCCATATGTCCGTCAATTCTTAGATTCTCTGCCAAAGCCCCATGTTGAAGAGATTGTCAATGCAAGACCATCCATTGCGGTTGAACAGAAAAATACAGTTCGTAATTCTCGCTCCACAGTGGGCACAATGACCGAACTTTGTGATTACTTCAAGGTCTGGTTTTCAATGGTCGCATCTCTGATCGATCCTGAAGATGGAAAGGAAATAATTTGCTTAACTCCAGAAACGCAAGCGAAAGAGATTAGTGAAAACTACTTAGGAGAGAAACTACTCGTAGGGTTTAATTGTACAAAACCAAAGACACTCTCCGACGATCAATTTTTATCTTTTCTTCTTCAGTCTGGCTACGATCGTAAATTAAAAGGAAATCAACTTATCCGCATTAAGAGCGAGAAAGATATTAGAGGCGAAAAAAACATTTTTGTCGTCATCGATAGGGTTATACCTGGCACAACTTCATTTTCTAGATTAGTAAACTCGATATCGACTGCACTCGATTCCGGAAAAGGATTCGCGATGGTCAAATCTGCAGAAGGAAAGATTGTCAAAAAGCTCTTTCTTGGTTTACGGTCGGCTTCCAACGGTCAACTCCATTTGCCTGCTAGACCAAGTCTCTTTAGTTTCAATTCTGCAGAAGGAGCTTGCTCAAAATGTAAGGGGTTTGGAAGCGTAATTTCTATAGACCCAGACAAAGTAATTGCCAACGGAAAATTATCCTTGAATGAAGATGCGATAAAATCCTTTACAGGCAAAGTTTACGGTCATTGTAAAGTTGATCTCTTAAATTCTTGTGAAAATTTGGGTATAGATCCAAACAAACCCCTAAACAAGTTTAGCAAGCAGGAGAGTACTTTTTTATGGGAAGGTGATCCAAGTTATGAAACTCAGGGTTCAGGGTGGTATGGGATCAATCGCTTTTTCAAATGGTTAGAAAAAAAGACCTACAAGATGCATGTACGAGTATTTCTAGCCAAATACAGGAATTATTTTCCATGCCCAGAATGTAATGGTAAAAGACTCTCTGCTGAAGCACTCAATTGGAAATGGGGGCATTATGATCTATCAGAACTTTACTCATTAAGCGTCAATCGGCTTCTGGATATTCTTCCAGAGACTAATAACGGGGGAAATCAAATCAAAGATTCTGCCTTACTTGCGATTCGGAAGAGATTGACATACCTACAAGATGTCGGACTTGGTTATTTAAGCCTAGGCCGGCCATCCATGACACTTAGCGGGGGAGAAACTCAAAGGGTCAACCTTACTGCATGCTTGGGATCCGCTCTAACAGACGCTTTATTCGCACTCGACGAACCCACTATAGGCCTTCACGGAAAGGATGTTGGCAAACTGGTTGGAATTATGAAGAAGCTCGCAAGGGCTGGAAATTGTGTCTGCGTTGTCGAGCATGATGATCAAGTTATACGTGCCGCAGATCAGGTTATAGAGATTGGACCCAAACCTGGATCAAGTGGAGGATTCATTACCTTTTCCGGTACGGTTAAAGGATTAGTCGCCAGCAAGTCATCCTGCACAGGTCGATATCTTAGAGAAGAAAATACAAATAACCGTTCTATTAAACGAGGCAAAGCAAGAGGTGAAATCAGCATTTCCAACGCCAACCTGCACAATCTCAAAAACTTTTCGGCTAACTTGCCAATGGGCAGATTTAGCTGTATCGCCGGGGTTTCTGGCTCTGGAAAATCCACTTTGGTAAATGAGATTATCTACAACGAGCTTTCCAAGTCAGGTTTTTCCGAAATTGTTAATGCGAACTTACCTTTTGAGCAGATTGTTTTAATCGATCAAAAATCCATTTCCAAAACGCCTAGATCAAATGCGATTATCTTCGTTGATGGATGGAATCCCATTAAGGAAGCACTTGGGAGAACCGATCGTGCCAAAAAACTTGGTTATTGCGCTTCCGATTTTTCATTCAATGCGGGGAATGGACGTTGTGAAAATTGCAATGGATTGGGATTTGAAATCGTGGAGATGCAATTTCTTTCGGACATTCAAATTCCTTGTAGTTTTTGTGCGGGTATGCGTTTTAAAGATGATCTCTTAACCGTCAATCTCTGTGGGTTTTCTGTCTCCGATATCCTTAAGATGTCGGTCAACGAAGCGATCATTAATCTTGCAAACTATCCCAAAACTCGAAAAAACCTCTCACTTTTACAAGATGTTGGACTAGGATATCTACCTTTAGGGCAACCCCTTAACACTCTCTCTGGAGGTGAATCACAAAGGCTCAAGCTCGTGAAGTACATGGGTGCCATAAAAAACAGACAAAATCCATCTATCCTTCTTGTAGATGAACCAACTACAGGCTTACACATGAGTGACATCGAGCAATTGCTCAATGTCTTCGACCAAGTGACAAGTCAAGGTCATACGCTCTTGGTTATCGAACACAATGCTCAAGTACTTAGGCACTCGGATTGGATTTTGGAACTCGGCCCAGGTGCCGGAACGGATGGTGGCAAAGTTGTCGCCCAAGGTACCCCAAAATCATTTCGAAGAAAGAAAACACATACTTCAAGATTTCTTTTCCCCAGCACGGTGACTAAGTCCGATTCTGAAAGACCAAAAAAAGACTTCGAAAAAAAACGCAACGCCAATAAATTTTTGGAAATCAATGGTGCCAGAGAAAACAACCTGAAGAACATCAACTTAAAGATACCTCATCAGCAGTTCGTCGTAGTTACAGGCCCATCTGGCTCGGGAAAGTCATCTCTTGCTTTTGAGGTCATATTTGCCGAAGGCCAGAGAAGGTTTATGGAGTCGATGTCTTCGTATGCTCGTCAATTTGTTCACCAAATGCGTAAACCTGAAGTCGATCACATTCATGGAATGCCCCCAACGGTGGCTATTCGGCAAAGAGTTGTTCGTGGCTCAAAAAAGTCTACCGTCGGATCAATAACCGAAGTTGCTCAGTATCTACGTTTATTATATGCGAAAATCGGCACTCAACTGAGTTTTTCTTCCAAAAAACCTCTCTCTCAATTTAGCACTACGCAAATCGAAGAAACTATACGAGCAAGACTGAATACAAGGAAGCCAAAGAAAAGAAAAACTTGGTCATTACTTGCTCCCCTTATTTCAAATCGTAAAGGACATCATAAGCCTATAATTAATTGGGCTTTTGAAAAAGGGTTTCGGGAAATTCGATGTGACGGAATGTATTACCAGACAGAAAACTTTCCCGGTCTAGACCGATACCGTCAACACGATATAGAAGCTGTAATCACTCATTGGGATAAAATTCCAACCGACAAGGAAATCAAGGATGCCGTTCGATACTCACTCGAAATAGGAAATAACCGATGTCTTCTGTTTAACAAAGATAGTTCGGAAGAAATTTGGCTTTCGACCGATCGTGTTGATCCGGAAACTGGAATCTCTTATCCATTACTGGAACCAGCTCACTTTTCCTGGAACTCCGTCAAGGGACAGTGCTCTTTCTGCAAAGGCTATGGAAGAATTTTTGATTGGATGAAGGATGACTTGCCCGCAAGTGATGACTGGTGGTGCATGAAGGATGGTGAAACTTGTCCTAAATGCCAAGGACACCGGCTTGGTTCAATTGGCATGAATGTCATTTTGAGCGATACTTGGGGAAATTCGTATTCACTACCCGAGCTGCTTTCATTTGCGCCTGATCATATTCTCAAGTTTTTAAGTTCTTTGAAAATTTCTCAAAGCCAAAGTCTCATTGCCAATAGCATTCTTCCTGAGATTGCGGAAAGATTAAATTTTATGAAGCAAATCGGATTAAGCTACCTTAATTTGAATCGCGAAACCTCTTCTCTTTCTGGTGGAGAGTCACAGCGTATACGAATTTCGGGACAATTGGGTTCAAACCTCTCAGGTGTTCTTTACGTTTTAGATGAGCCATCGATAGGATTACACCCAAGCGATAACCAAAGATTGTTAGATTCCCTCAAGTCTCTGCGCTCCAAGGGAAACTCACTTCTTGTAGTAGAGCATGATGAGGAAACGATGAATCAAGCTGATTTTTTGATTGATATGGGACCTGAGGCTGGAGATGGGGGAGGGCAAATCGTTTCTATGGGTGAAATGAGCAATAAAGTAATGGAATTCTCAGATGCCATTCTTCTTAATTCTAGTGAATCCTCACAATCTCTTCCATCAGGGCTCAAAAATTTAAGAAGTTTAAATTGGTTGAGAATAAGAGATGCCTGCTTTCGAAACATTAAACAGGTTTCTATTGATATGCCCATAAACCGACTAAATGTAATTTGCGGAGTCTCCGGTTCCGGAAAGTCTAGCTTAGCTCGTGGTGTTTTGCTGGATGGAGTGAAAAACGCAATTGCTAAATCGTCCCGCAAGGTTCAGTCGGAGAAGGGAATTATTTATAACGGAAACATCTTTGGGAAATCAATAGAAGTTGATCAAAAACCGATCGGCAAAACGCCTAGATCCACGCCTGCTACTTATCTCGGAATTTGGGATCGAATAAGAACACTTTTTTCTCAATTACAAGAATCCAAAGTGAAGGGTTTATCCTCTAGTTCATTCTCCTTTAATGTTAAGGGTGGAAGATGTGATCAATGCAAAGGTAATGGAAACATAAAATTAGAAATGACTTTCCTTCCCGACTCCTACATCGATTGCTCCTCCTGCCAAGGAATGCGTTACAAGGAAGAGATTCTCGAAATTAAATGGAATGATAAGAATATTGCTCAAATCTTAGACTTAACTTTTAAGGAAGCCGTCCATTTCTTTGAATTTGATTATCTTCTTACATCAACTTTTCAAATGATGGTAGAGACAGGACTGGGTTACTTAAAACTAGGGCAATCTTCTTCGACTCTTTCGGGTGGAGAAGCCCAAAGACTTAAACTCGTATCCGAAGTTGCAACTGGAATAGATAAGGGCAAGTATTCCTCCAGACCCAATTCGAAACCCAATTTTTATGTCTTGGAAGAGCCCACGATTGGCTTACACCGAAAAGATCGTGCCAAACTTTTATCACTACTTCGAAGATTAGTAAATGAAGGTCACACTGTAGTAGTGATCGAACATGATACAGAACTTATTTCTTCAGCAGATTATGTAATTGAGATGGGTCCAAAAGGTGGAATCCAGGGTGGAAATAAAATCTTTCAGGGCATCCCCCGCGATTTAATTACATGCCCGAAAAGCAATACGGCTCCATATTTAAAGAAATTTCTACTCTAGGGTATAAACTTAAAGAAATTTTTCTTTCCCGCTCTTAGAATTACTTCTTCCTGATTTTCTTTAAATGAAATAATTTCTTCCGGCTCATTCTGCACAATCCCGTCCATCTTTACTCCTCCTTGTTTAAATAATCTTCGAATCTGCCCCTTCGATTCAAATTGGTTGGTTTCATATAAGAGGTTAATCAGGGAACTTTTGGATAAATTTAATTCAGAAATTGAAAAAACGGGCATTTCCTCAGGCATTTTCCCTTTGGAAAAAACGCTGAAAAACTCTTTCATCTCACGTGCTGCAACCGTCTCATCAAAGAACTTGGCGGTTAATTCTTTAGCTAAGTTTTTCTTTGCGTCCATCGGATGGACTTTCTTTAGCTCATCAATAGCATCTTCATCAAAATTCAGTAAAAGCTTAAAGTAATCCCACATGACATCATCAGAGATGGACATTGTTTTCCCAAAAATATCCTTGGAGGAATCATTGAAAGCAATGTAGTTGTCATAACTCTTTGACATTTTCCTAACACCATCCAAACCCACAAGTAGCGGCATGGTTAGAACCGCTTGCTCATTCATACCCGCGTCCTTTTGCAAGGTACGCCCAACTAGCATATTGAAGAGTTGGTCACTTCCGCCAATCTCAACATCCGACTGCAAAACCACTGAATCATAACCCTGAATCAATGGGTACATAAATTCGACCATTGAGATTGGTTGATTAGAACCGAATCTCTTTGCAAAGTCGTCACGTTCAAGCATTCGGGCAACAGTCATTTTTCGAGTCAGGTTCAATGCTTCCGCAAAACCCATTCCAGAAAACCATTCACTGTTTTTTCGAACCGTCGTTTTTTCGGGATCCAGAATTTGAAAAGCTTGATCCAAATATGTGGATGCATTCGCATTTACTTCATCCTCTGTCAATTCAGGGCGTAATTCTGATCTTCCGCTTGGGTCCCCAATTCTAGCGGTATAATCCCCTATCAATAGTATTGCCTCATGACCCATTTCTTGAAATTGGCGTAGTTTATTGAACACAACCATATGGCCAAAGGTCAAGTCTGGCCTAGTTGGATCTACTCCAAATTTTACCTTCAATTTTTTATTTTGAGCGAGTTTATCTAACAATTCTTCCTCACCAATTAAATTCTCAACTCCAAAAAATAATTTCGTCTTTTCCATGTTTGAGATACAAATACATCTTCGAGCTTAGCTGTACGAGCGAAGAATTAAAATTATTGTTCAAAAGTATATGATTCCGCTTGCTTTCAATGATTTGTACATTACCAAATATTATAAAATCACCCCCCTCTAAAAAAATTATATTATTATGACCTTATCCATTGGCGAAAAAGCCCCCGATTTCACTCTAAAGACAAAAACATCTGAAGGTCTCGAAGATGTTACCTTAAGCGAACATATCAATAAGGAAAATGTAGTTCTTTTATTTTTTCCATTTGCCTTTACTGGCGTATGTACCGAGGAGACCTGTTCGGTAAGAGACGACCTAACGTCTTACACCCAACTCGATGCAAAAGTTTATGGCATAAGCGTAGACAGTCCTTTCGCCCAAGAAATTATGTCGCAAAAGGAAAATTTAAATTTTCCACTTCTTAGCGACTTCAATAAAGACGTATCTAAATCCTACGGAGTCCTGTATGAGGATTTTATTGGCTTTGCTGGTGTATCCAAACGCTCTGCATTTGTCATTTCAAAAGAAGGAATCATTCTTTACGCATGGTCTTCTGACGACCCCAAGCAACTGCCTGATTTCAGTGCCATTAAGGCATCCATAAGCTGAACTCATTTATCCAATCGATTTCTCCAGACGAAGTGTAAAACAACTTAATTTTTCCAAAACATGGAGAATAACACCTGTGCTGAGCCAGATTCTTAAATGTTCCACATATTATGGTTGCCTTAAAGTTGAATACTACAACTACAGGATCAATCCTATCGGTTATTACCTGCTGAAGCAATTATTCGGTCAAACGGCGTAAACCTTAACATCTTAATAAATCTGTATGGAATCGTGAACAAAGAGACTCAATTCCAAGTTCACACCAGCACCGATGCCGATTTTCTGCGTGTTTTCGACAAAGTATCCTATCTAACTTGCGATCCCGTAAGAAGGCTTTTCGAGCAACGACTCGAACAAGGCCAAAATTCATTTATAATAGATTTTGAGCATTGCGTAAGCGTAGATAGTACATTTCTAGGTATTCTTGTCGGTTTGGCAATTAAGTTAGGTAAGCAAAGCCCTCCCGGCAAATTAGCCTTGGTTAACCTAAGGGGACGCAACCTCGAGACTGTTAAAAATCTGGGCATTCATAAGATTGCCGAGATTTGTTCAAACAAAATAACTGATAATACTTCCTTGGAGGAATTGAAAACCCTAAAAGGTGATAAGAAAGCTTCTCAAGAAACCATATATCAAGCTCACAAATTCCTCATGGAATTAAATGACAAGAATCTTAAGATGTTTTCTGATGTGGTTAGCTATTTGGAGCAAAATCCCGAAAATGGAAATTAGCATATAGTAACTATGACTATCCTTTACTTTTGTTTGGGACTTCTCCTTGGCCTCGTTTTTCTTGTTTTGGTAATCAAGAAAGAACGAAAATCACTTTCCTTATTACATGACAAAAACCTTCGCTTAGAGCAGGAAAAGGAAATTGCCGTTGAATTCATGCACAATTTAGCTGTAGCAATCGGAGAGGGTGTGGCCAAAAAGGATTTATACCAACGTGTAGCTCATACGGCAGTACTAACGACAGGTGCAATGAGTTCTTGCGTGTATGAAAAGCTTCCTAATGGACGGCTTCAAGGTATGGCTGTGGAGGGCCTGTTTCCCCCTCAACGAGAAATAAAAAAAGGGATTGATGGAACAAAAATAACGAGAGCTCTTTTTTTAGAAAAAGTCTTATCTTCTGAAATTCTGGAGAGCGGTGAGGGTATTGTGGGTGAAGTTGCCAAGACCGGCAAGTCAGTTTTCGTGGCTGATGCCAAGAATGACCCGAGAATTATCAAACACCAGGATTCTTCCTTACAAGTGAAATCAATGATTTACTCTCCAATGGCTCATAACGATAAAATTATTGGTGTACTTGTGGTGGCAAACCCCACCAATGAATTACCCTTTTCAGAGACTGACTTGTCTCTGGTTAATTCTCTGGCAGAACAAGCCGCTCTTGCAATAAATAACTCGGATGCGATGAACTTAAGATTAGAAAAGAGTCGAATGGATTCGGACCTACGCTTGGCTCATGATGTTCAAGAATTATTTCTCCAGCATAGATTCCCCAACTCCAAAGAGATTGAGGCTGATGCATTGTATCGGCCGTCCTCGCAGGTTGGGGGCGATTTTTACGATTTTTACAAGCTTAGTTCAACCAAGTTCGCTGTTTCAATTGCAGATGTTTCAGGAAAAGGAGTACCAGCATCTCTACTCATGGCCTTGTGTCAGACAAACTTACGTCATCTTGTAACAAAAAACCGATCGCCTGCTGAAGTTTTGAAGAAGCTAAACAAAGAACTAGAGCAAAGGATAAGAGAGGATATGTTTATCACACTCTTTCTTGCTTTTATTGATACACAGAAAGACATAATTACATTTGCGCGAGCAGGACATGAACCTGCACTCTTACTCAATGAAAGTGCTGATGGAGAGCTGGGTATCAAAAAACTTCATGGAGATGGGATGGCCATTGGAATGGTTCCATCTGAAATATTTGATCAAATAATTGAAGACTGCGAAACCAAATTCACCCCAAAGGATATACTGGTTCTTTACACGGATGGAGTAACGGAAGCGGTGAATGAGGATCGTGAGGAATTTGGGCTTGATCGCTTAAGCCACTGTTTATTTGCCTCTTCGAACTTATCAGCCAAAGATTTCAATAATAAACTACTATCAAAACTGGAAGAGTTCAGATTTGTGGAATCGGACAAGGACGATATTACTCTTCTTTCAGTAAAACGAATTTAAGTAATCTTACGTTCGTCAAAGTCAATTACATCAGCGAAAGATATTAAGTCTTCTCTATTCGCGGCCCCTAAATTATGCCTCACTTCTTTAAGTTTATCCTTTGCCATATCCGCTGTTCCCATTTGAACTACTTTTCTGTTCCAAACATGTGGCTTTAAATCTTCGGGAAATATTTTTAGTAATTTATCATCCAACTCCGAATCATTGGTGGAGCTTTTAACACAGTCTATAATTTGATTGGGGTCTAGCCCAAGGTGGAGGCATAAGAAACCATCAAATCCTTTGGTGAAATTTCTTTGGTAACTTGCGGGTAATTTTCCTTTTAGATGCTTTTTGATTTTAGCTAAGAATCTTGGTAAATGAAGTAATCCGCAGGGGTGTGCCTGGTATGGAGAAGGTAGATCTAAGCAGGTTTCACCCGTTGGGCCATCTACAATGTTCTTATCCATGTTTGAAAAAATTCTCGTTTATAGTTTGATAGAGAGATGTCTTTAAATGAAGCAGGTTAAAAAAAAGCAAGTTATACGAAGAATCTCAAAGTATTTATTTGAGCATAAGATTCTTTTTGCAACCACATTACTTTTGGCATGCTTTATGACAGCGTTATCAGTTTTTGTGCCAACTGTAATACAGGAAGTACTCGACAGAATTTTCGACTCTGAATCCTTTGGAAATGAAATTCTCATTCAAGGTATTCTTTTAATTGGTTTAATGTTTCTGATAAAGGAGGTCCTTAACTGCCTAAGGATTAGAGTTAATAATAAACTTGAGCAAAAAGTGATTTTTCAAATTAGAAAAGATTTGCACGATAAACTACTCGACTTACCTATCAGCTTTTATGACCGCCGAAAAAGTGGTGAAATAGCTTCCAGGGTTGTAGAGGATGTACAAAATGTTGAAAGAGCGATCTTGGACGGAACTGAGCAAGGAGTTATCGCCATACTGACTCTCGGTGGGGTTACCACCATGATGTTTTTACAAGAGCCTCGACTTGCATTTCTGGTTTTTTTACCGCTTCCTATTCTAGTCATCCTTGGCTTTCACTATGCCAAGGTTTCCAAAAAGAATTGGAAGGCCGTTCGCGAAGCATCTGGCGATCTCAATTCATTATTAGTGGAAGACATTCAGGGGAATCGATTGATCCAAGCATTTGCTCTCAAATCCAGAGAAAAAAGGCGATTTGATAAAATTGGGAAAGTTCTCCAGAAGCGTTCATTGGAAGCAATGTACCGTTGGTCACTCCAAGGCCCCGGGGCAAGCTTTTTGTCATCATTAGGAATACTGGCAGTAGTTGGTATGGGAGCCCATCTTTTACAAACTGAACCAACTTTCACTTCTGGAAAGTTCTTTGCTTTCCTCCTATACGCCAATATGTTCTATGAGCCAGTTAGGCAACTTGTATCCATAAATAATCTAATCGCTGCAGGAAAAGCTTCAGGTGAAAGAGTTTTCGAGGTTCTGGATACACCAAATGAAATTGAAAATCACAAGGAACCCGTAAATTTTCCGCAAAAAGTAACTAATATTGAGTTTAAAAATGTTTCTTTCTCTTACGATGAGCGAAATGCAATTATTGAAGATTTATCTTTTTCCATACCTGAAGGTTCTACGACTGCGCTTGTTGGAGCGACAGGTGCCGGCAAGAGCACAACCGCAAATTTGCTACTCAGATATTACAACCACACAAAAGGACACATCAAGATAGGAAACGAAAATCTTGAGCAGATTGAGCTCACTTCTTTAAGACAAAACATAGGCTTAGTTTCACAAGATCCTTTTCTTTTCGATGCGACTGTTAAGGATAATCTGCTTTTAGCAAATCCAAATGCTAAAGATGATGAGATTTGGAATGCTCTCGAAATAGCATGTGCCAAAAATTTCGTGCAAGCATTACCTGATCAGGAAAATACAATGATAGGGGAGCGTGGAATCAGATTAAGTATGGGAGAGAAACAAAGACTCACTCTTGCCCGAGCTCTCTTAAAGGACCCACCCATTCTCGTTTTGGACGAAGCAACTGCCAGCGTTGACGTTGAAACGGAAAAATATATTCAAGAAGCTTTGGAAAAACTTATTAAGGGCCGTACAACTCTGATTATTGCACATCGATTGAGTACGATTAGAAATGCTGACCAAATTATTTTTTTGGAGGATGGAAAGTTAATTGAACAGGGAAATCACTCCGAGCTAGTTAGCTCGAATGGTAAGTACTCCAAGTTTTGTTTATATCAGGAGAATTTAGTCCCGGTTAATTTTTAAGTTGCACGATGTAGCAAGACACGGATCGCCAAGAAGAACAAATAGGGAAAGAACAGAAGTAATAAGCTTGTAAAGGTTCCTAATGAAATACCGCCAAGGGGGCCATAGACAATATCTTCAGCCCAAGTTCTTAAATTAAGATTTATAAAATAGGGAATGTTCAATGTCCGACTGAGGTAATAGATCATTAATGGCCAAACCGTGAAGCCTATACAGTTAAACAACAGAAAGAACCATAGCTCCTTTGTTCTGTCAGAATTTTTATTGTTTTGATGAGTGCTCACTTGCATTAGTTGAAGGATCTTCTAGGATATTTCAAAATACTTAAATCCCAAATCTTTGATGAATAAAAAAGTAACTCTAACCTGTTCGCTCTATCTTATCAGTACTTTTCTATCTTTTGGTAAAGAATTATCTTCTTTAAAAGTATATGATTCAATTATCTTTCCTGTGCTAGAGGCCAAGTGTGTAAGTTGTCATGGAGCTGAAAAAGATAAGGGTAAACTTCGAATGCACAACAAGGAAGCTCTCATCAAGGGGGGCAGAGGAGCTGGGGAAGATATAATAATAAAAGGAGATCCCAATGGCAGTGAAATTGTTTTTCGTATAACATTATCTAAGGAAGATGAAGAGGCTATGCCTCCGATGGAAGATGAAGCACATTACAATCCAGTTACTCCGCAAGAATTAAGTGTACTCAAATCCTGGATTCAACTTGGGGCATCTTTCGATGCTATGATTTCTGACCTTGAAGGAACAGCGAAAGAGGCAGCAGAGCATGTGCTGAAGAATCTACCAAAAAAAATTCTCTCTGCTACTGCTGCAAAGATTCCCGTCCTACCTGAAGTAGAAAAAGCAAATCCAGCATTTGTTCGTAAAGTTAAAGATGCTGGTATTTTGATTATGCCAATCGCACAAAATACCAACGCTTTGTATGTTAATGCATCTTACCTAGGAAAGGATTTTGATGACGAGAAGCTATTATTACTCAAACCTTTGGCTAAACAGCTTGTGTGGCTTAACTTAGCTAGAACAAACATTTCTGGTAAAGCTGGGGCAATAATTGAAGAATTTACTCTCCTTACAAGGTTACACTTGGAAAATACAACCGTGGGAGATTCATTTTCCGGTCATTTGAGTAAACTGGTTAATTTGAAGTATCTAAATCTGTACGGTACAAGCATATCTGACGAATCTCTCACTAATCTGCAGAAACTTAAAACTCTAGAGAAAATCTTTCTTTGGCAAACGAAGGTGACGCAGGCAGGCGCCGCGAATCTCAGAAAAGCGTTTGTCGATGTAAAAATCTATGAATCACTAAAGGTCCAGCACGAAAAAGCATCAAAGGAAATTGAGCGTATTTCGGAGTCAGAATCTAAAAAAATTACAAGTTTGCAAAACCTGCTCATTGAAATTGGAGCACAGACGAAAGACAATGAACCAATAAATGACAAATGTCCCGTTTCCAACAAGGCATTGGACAAGGAAATGACATCCGTTTTCGAAGGTAGACTCGTTGGATTCTGTTGTAAAAATTGTAAAGGTAAGTTCGATAAAGACTCGTCTTCCTTTAGATCCAAAATTACTAATTTCTCCCCATCCGAAAATTACCAATCCAAATCTTCCGCTTTATTGGAAGCCAAAAAAGCAATGGATCAAAAAGTTCAAAATTCAGGAGAAAAGCTTAGGGAAATATCAGGTAAACTCGCAGCTATGGGTCCTGAGATAAACCTTGGATGGGATGAATAAAGATAAATTATTGTTAATCCGAATATGTCTGAGTGATAAGGTTAATTACTTAAATTTTCAATACCGTTTTAGGGAACACGATATGCAAGAAAATGATACTTGCCTCTATACCAGACATAAAAACGATTGATTCCTTTTTCTAATTGCTCACGGACCTCATTAAGATTGCTTACTTGGTATCCGTTTATTTCTACAATAACAACCCCTTCCTTGAAAGTTTCTCCTTCACCAGATGATCTAGTGACAACCAGTCCACGGGTTTGAGGCGGAATGTCATATTTTTCGCGAACATCTGAAGATAGTGGCTCAAGGAATACCCCCGGTAGAGGGTTGGAAGAAGGTTCTCCATACAAATCCAGAGTCACAGAAATAGTAAGTTTTTTGCCATCTCTCAAAATTTCAATCGGAATACGAGTTCCGGGATTGGTTTGAGAAATGGCTAACCTTAATTGATTCGGAGAGGAAACAGATTGTTCATTTACTGACAAAACCTTGTCACCAGCCCTTAACCCAGATTTATCTGCAGCACTATTAGGTATAACACTTTCTATCAAAACCCCCAGACTTGTTTTTCCTTCCAACTGTAATTCAACGCCAAGAAAACCCCGTCTTAAAGTTCCATCTGTAACTAAGTCCGTTAATACTTTTCGAACCATATTAACTGGAATTGCCAAACCGATACCGACGCTACCACCAGTTTGTGAAATTATTGCAGTATTGATTCCAACTAGTCTGCCTCTGGCATCTAACAAGGCACCTCCGGAGTTACCTCTGTTAATTGATGCGTCCGTTTGTATGAAGTTTTCATAGGAACCTTCGGTTTCGAGCACATTTAATTCTGATTTTCTCGTTGCAGAAACGATACCCATTGTAACTGTCTTCCCAATACCCAGAGGATTCCCTGTGGCAAAAACAATATCACCGACTCTCAGAAAGTCACTATTGGCAAGAGTGACGAAAGGTAACGGATTTTTTGACTCAATTTTGATTACTGCTATATCTGTTGATCGATCTATACCCAAAATTTGGGCTTTATATTCTTTATTCTCTCCAAGCTGAACATTAACTTCCTCAACTAATTCTCCTGAACGAGGATCGGTTATCACATGGGCATTAGTGACAGTATGTCCTTCGGGCGTGACGATTACACCAGAACCAATTCCTGAAAGAACCTTTTCTTGTTCAATTCTGGGCTCATTAATTCGAGGAAAACCATAATACCTTCTCAAAAAATCCTCCATCGGATTACCAACACCAGGAACAAGTTTGTTCACCACTTGTTGAGTTGTTACAGAGACTACAGCTGGTGTAGCTTTGTCAAGAATTGATGAGTAACTCTGCAATGGACTTGTTTGATCGCGTTGTAAATCTGTCTCATCTACCTTTAGGGAGAATCCCTTTGGAGGGCTTCCCAAAGCAAAAGAAAACAGACCCATCAGCAAGACCAAATTGATTAAAGGCAAGGGAATCTTCATACATTCTTAAGCGATTTTATTATGTTCATTTGTCTATGAGCTTAAGAACATAAAGACAAATCGTGTTAAAATCCCTTGATTTGAAACAAGCTCGATATACTGCTGTCGGTGTGTGTGCGTTTGATCGCCTCTCCTAAAAGATTAGCGACACTTAACTGAATTATTGGGAGTCCTTCCGTTTTGCCAGAAACTGAATTCGTCGTTATAAGTTCATCGAGCATTCCACTCGCTAATCTTTCTTTCCCCGTTTCGTTAAGTACACAATGACTGACAATAGCACTTACTTTTTTTGCCCCTCTTTCTTTTAATAATTTTGCTGCTGCAGTTAAAGTTCCTGCAGTTTCTGTCATGTCATCAACGAGAAGTATTTCTCTGCCTTCAACTTCACCAACGAGATTCATCGCTTCAACGGTTGAAGCTCCTGTTCTTCTCTTAGCAACAAAACCCAGTGGGCAACCAAGAACCTCAGCATATGCATTGGCCATTTTCATTCCACCAACATCAGGAGAGAAGATAGTCAATTCATTTGTATTTCGTTGACTCAAATATTCAAAAAACACTGGAGAGGCATAAAGGTGATCAACTGGAATATCAAAGAAACCTTGAATTTGCTGAGCATGCAAATCCATCGTCAACACCCTGTTTACACCAGCAGCAACCAATAAATTTGCCACCAGTTTAGAAGTGATGGGGACTCTCGGTTGATCCTTCCGGTCTTGCCGGGCATAGCCAAAAAAAGGCAGAACAACCGTCACTCTAGCTGCAGAAGCTCTTTTAGCTGCATCTATCATAATTAGTAGCTCCATAACATTGTGATTTGCAGGGCTAGAGGTTGACTGAACTAAAAATACATCAGCACCACGGATGTTTTCATTGTATCTGACAAAGCTTTCGTTGTCGGGAAATGAGGTTACCAGCACATCTCCAAGTGGAATCTCTAAATAATTGCATATTTCTTGAGCCAATGGCTCATTGGAGGTTCCGCTAAAAACTTTTAGACTCGTTCCATTTTGCATTTTGGAGACCTACTTATTGTCGGGGGTTTGAGCAAACCTTTTAAATAACTCGGGGAGTTTTCTTTGTAAAACTGATATGCGTTGTGATAATTGCACAGGCAAAGCTGGGTTTCCCTTCAAATATGCACCTGGTTGAACATCTTTTGTTATACCAGATTGCCCTGCAATTCTTGCTCCTTTGCCAATATTTAAATGCCCAGAAAATCCTGCTTGCCCTCCTACAATTACAAAATCTTCCATGTGAACACTTCCTGCAATTCCAACTTGAGCAACTATTAGACAACCTTTACCGATCCTAACATTATGGCCAATTTGCACAAGATTGTCTATCTTTGTACCCTCTCCAATCCGAGTCTCCTCTATTCGGGCTCTATCGATCGTTGTATTTGCACCAATTTCGACATCATTTTCTATTATTACTTTCCCCAAATGCGGAATCTTTCTGTGCACCCCTACATCCACTTGATCAAAACCATAACCATCGGAGCCAACGACAACTCCTGAATTAATGACAACCCGGTCTTCAATTAAACATAATGAAAGTATCTTTACGCTAGGAAATAATCTGCAATTTTGTTTAATGATTACGTCTTTGCCAATATGACAGTGGCTTTCAATAATTGTATTTTTACCAACATGTGCACCTACTCCAATATAACAAAACGGCCCAATATGAGCACTTTCATCCACAAATGCGGTATCCTCTATAAAGGCAGTAGGATGAATTCCTGCTTTTGCTTTTGGTAATAACCTACTTTCCAAAAAACTACACAGCTTGGTTATTGCTAATGATGGGTTTTCTATCCATATGCTAAACTGTTCGTCTCTTGGTTCGAACTCCACTCCAGTAGGGAGAAGAATTACAGAGGCTTTTGTTAGATGGATTTGCTTTTTATATTTTAGATTGGAAAGAAATGTTAGGTCACCTCGATCTGCTGATTCCAGCGATGCTATCCCGCTAATATATTTAAGAGATATATTGCCCTTAGTTTCACTATTAGGAAACAAATCCAGAATTTCTTCCAAGGAAAACTTTTCTGTCATTGTATCCGATGACTGGGATACCCCCATCAATTAATTGTTTTTCTCTTTCGATATAGCAGCATTAAGGGTTGTAATTACATCATTTGTTACTTCCAAAGAATCACTTACATAAAAAACCCCCAATTGCGTTTCTGAGGAATTTATAATCAATTCCAACCCTTTTTTCTCGGCCACCTTACGAACTGCACTCCGAATATCTTCTAAGTGCTCTACCAATAAATTTCTTTGGCGCTGAGCGATTGTTGCCTTAACTCTTTTGTCGTAAGCAATCATATCATCTTGCTTCTCCTTTGCATTCTTGACCTTCTCCTGATATTGAGATTTTAAAGCTGAGCTTTCTAGGTTCGGGTTTTTTAGTTTTTCCTCCATCTCCTTAAGCTCTTTAACGATTTTACCAAGTTCATCTTTAAAGATTTCGAGCTCTTCATTAGCTATTTTCTTTGATTTGTCCAATCTCTCCCGAGCATCCTTTACTTTTTGGTACCCATCGAAAACCTTCTGTACATCGACAACAGCAACTTTTTGAGCAAAGCAGCAAAAAAATGGAAGAATTGAGAAAGCGAGAATTATACGAATGATCATGATTTAGTTTTTATTGTTATTTTAGGGAGGCTAGAATCTAGAACCACCCGAAAAATGAAATTGCGTCGAAGAGCCGGTGTTCGTTGGATCCGTAATTGGAAAACCTAAGTCCAACCGCAAAGGCATACCCATTACCATAATTCGTACCCCGAGCCCCCAATTATCATGCCACCCTTGTTCGTTGTTACCAGGGGTGAATTTAAAATCTTCATTCCTTAGAAATCCTCCATCATAAAAAAGAGCAAAACGAAGTGGGTCCGCAACTTTAAAGGTGTATTCCAATCCAAAGTAGGAATAAGAATTTCCGCCAACGGGCTCTCCTCCGACCATTGGACCAGCTTCTCGATAATCCCAACCTCTTAAATTATAAGGACCGCCAAGGAAAAACTTATCGAAAAAAGGAACATCAGCATCCTCTCCATTAAATTTTCCAAGTGTGCCGGTTCTTCCAACTAAAGAAAGTACTTGATCCATGGGTTCGAAGGTTTTGAAAAAGCGAGCACCCTGCAATTCCAACCTCCCATAATCGGAATCTCCGCCAAAAATCCCTCCAGCAAATTCCTTACGGAGGGAAAGGATACTTCCTTCGTTAGGAAAAAGGATAGAGTCTCTTGTGTCTCGACTCAAGGTAAGACCAACCTTGGAAATCGTTCTTTTTACTTCATTTTTTACAGCATCATAGTGAGGATCACCAAAATTTGGATCGGTAATAAAAGTGGTAGCCGAAGAGGTACTAACATCATCAATTAAAATATCTTCAAACCTGTAAAAGATTCTCCCCTCCACCAACTCGAAAAGTCTTTTTCTGAAGTAAATCTCAAACCCAGTCCTCATTTCGTCATAATATGAGCTGTAATAATCAGCTTGTTCTCTAAAGAGCTCAAAACCTGCTGCTACTCTGCGATTCAAGAACCAAGGCTCCTCAATGGCCAGTCTTGCCTCATTACTCCTTGCTCCAAGTTTAAGTCTTAAACGAAATTTCTGCCCATCCCCTTGTAGTCGATGCGGACTCCGCCACCTAAAAAGATCGAAGTTGCCTTGACGGAATTCGGCAAACATCATCGCTTTTTCAAGGGTGCTAAATCCAATGCCAAAGGAAACATGACCTGTCCGCCCTTCCTCAACATCCACAACAAGATTACGACGAGTATTTTGTAATTCTGGGTCATCTGATGCAAGCGGTTCATCATCAAGTGAGACTTTTTCAAAAAATCTAGTATTTTTCAGCCGTGCTTCGCTTGTTTCCAGTCTTCTTAAATCGAAAGTCTCTCCAGGGGCTAAAGCAAGTTCTCGGACGATTGCAATCGTTTTGGTTTTATCGTTACCCCTAACAAAAATACTATTTACCGTAAATTTATTATTTTCAATGATTTCAAACCTAACATCTATTTGCTTGGTTACGAGATTCGGAATGCGAATAGATTTTACTCTTGCGTCAAGATAGCCATTTTCGCCGTACTTTTTTTGGAGTCTTATTCTTTCCTTGTTAAGAAGCTCAGGGGAATATGGGTCTCCGGGTTCAAGTTTTATGCGGTCTTCTAAAAGTACTTCGGTGCTCAAAACAACATTTCCAACAAGATTGCTTTTTCCGAAAAAAGATCTTGCTCCCTCAACTACGCCAATCTGAAGAATTAATTTTCCACTTCCTTCAGCTCTAATCTTTATATCACTTTGCTTAATTTCAACATTAAGAAATCCTTCATTACGATAAACTTCACGCAATTTTAACAAATCTTCTTCTAACACGGATGGCCTGTATTTCGATCGCTTTGACCAGAATCGCCAAAATCGCCAAGGAGCTGTCTCCATTTCCTTCAGTAACTTCCTGCTAGAAATACTTTTATTTCCTACAAACAGGATTTTAGAAATTTTTCTTTTTTCATTCTCGATTATATTGTACAGAATGGAAACTTTCTCATCGTTAGGTCTACCAAGAACTTGAACATCTACTGATGAATTCCAATATCCTCTTTCCAAATAATAATTTTCAATCTTCTTTTGATCGCCTCTTAATTTGTAAGAACTCAATAACTCCCCAACACCAGAATCAATAGCTTTTAGTAACTTTTTATCGGAATACTTATTGTTTCCCTTGAAAAGAATTTTTTCAATTCTAGGTTTTCCCCGAACTTGAAAAATAAGAGATACTTTCTCTTCGTTTGTTTTATCCTCGTCGATATACACCCTAACATCCTCTACCGCGTCGGTAGACATGAGGTTTCTTATGGATTTATCAACTAGAGTGGGATTATATGGAAGACCAGTTTCAACTTGAAGATTTTGGAGAATGAAGGATGTACCCAAAGTTCGAGGTCCATCTAGATCTATGTCAATTGAATCTATCGTTTTCCCCTCATGAGTAACTTGAGAAAAGCCTACAAGGCAACCTGCAAGCAAGCAAATGAAGATTAAAGATATTATCTTCATATAAATCAATTTAAGCGAGGTTCAGGTTGCACGCTCTCGAACCTTGTGTATTTTCTCCTAAATGCAAGATTAACCCTACCGGTCGGACCATTTCTTTGCTTTGCAAGAAGAAGTTGAATTGGTTCGTAGTCTTCTTCTTCCGAATCAATCTCTGCTCCTTGGTCCACCTCCCTAATATCTTCGCCTTTTCTCTGTTTACCAAGAAGCATAACTATATCAGCGTCTTGCTCGATGGAACCAGATTCACGCAAATCTGATAAACGCGGATCTCGTCTTTCTTTTTCAGAATCCCGATTCAATTGACTTAATACGATTACAGGTACATCCAATTCTTTGGCCATAGACTTAAGCCCTCGAGAAATTTCAGATATTTGATTTTCTCTATTTTGCACTCGAGAATCTCCTGAAATAAGCTGTAGATAATCCACAACAATCAAATGGAGTTTTTTTCTGCTTTTAAGCCTTCTTGCTTTTGCCCTAATTTGATTGATACTTAAACCACTAGTATCATCGACCCAAATATGTGCAGATTGGAACTCGCGACTTATTTGATTTAATTTTTCTGCATGCTTTTTGGGAACAAAACCTCTTCTAAGATCATTCATGTTCACCCGTGCACGACCACAAATCAATCTCATGGCCAGAGAAGTTGCACTCATTTCCAAACTAAAGACTAAAGTATTTTTAGGAGAAGATTCATACTTTGGGGAAAACGCTATGTTTTCCACGAAATTCATCGCCAGACTCGTTTTCCCAACCGAGGGTCGAGCTGCCAGTATAATCATTTCGCCTGGCTTAAAGCCATTCGTAAGGTTATCCAAATCACTGTATCCTGTAAGAAGGCCATCCATCTCTTCCCTTGAAAGCATGCGCTGAATTTGCTCCATGGCATGATTGATTGGCTCACGGAATGGAATCGATGATCTTTCATTATGTTCGTCTCCAAGAGAACAAACTTTCTGCTCCAAACCCGCGAGAAAATCATCGGCATTACCATGTACATGATTCGCTCCATCAATAATTTCGTATGCAATATAAATACACTTCCTTAACAAGGCTTTCTGTTTTACAATATCCAACCAGAAAGGAGCGTGTGCAGTTGTGTCTATTCGTGAAGTAAGTTCTAGAAGGGAATCTTGTCCTCCAACTGTTTCTAGGTTGCCACTACTGGATAATTTTTCGGAAAGGACAATCTCATCTACTTCAATATTTTCGTTGTGTAGATCCAGTAATGCCTCGTAGATAATTTGGTGATTGTGCTGAAAGAAATGATCAGCTCCAATAGACTGCTCCAAACATCTTCCAATGACTTCGCCTGTAGTATCTAAAATGCATGCAGCGAGTAATCCTTGTTCAGCGTCTAAATTTCTTGGGAGTGGCTTTCCTTCTATGAAACTTCCCCCGTCGGAAGTTTTAAAAGATGAATCTCCTCTGCGGAAGGATGATAATGACGATTTATTATCTAAAGAGGTGGAAGCAGACATTGGGAAACGATCTCTTCAAAGCTCCCTACTCATTTATCTTCGATTGGATTTTCCGATAAGACTTCCACATTAATCTCGGTCTCAACCTCGCTATGCAACTTTACCGCAATCTTAGTTTGCCCTAAAGTTTTGATGGGAGAAAATTTGACAAGGTGCTTTTTCTCCAGTTTGTAGCCTTTTTCTTCAAGTTTTTCCAAAACTTGGGCAGCAGTAACAGAACCAAATAACTTCCCTCCTGTGCCCGTTTTTACCGCAACTGCAATCGATTCATTCGAGAGCTTACCGGCAAACTCTTGTGCTTTTTGTAAATCCTCTGCTTCACGCGCTGCCTTAGCTGACTTAAGGGAGTCGAGTCTTTTGCGATTCGCCAAATTCATTGGCACGGCTTTTTTTCGAGGAAAAAGATAATTGCGGGCAAAACCCGGACGCACTTTTACGATGTCTCCTTCAGATCCAAGATTCTGGACAGGTTCAATGAGTAGTATTTCAGTATTTGGCATGATTATGGGGCAGAATTAAAATGGAATATCTTCATCCAAGTCTGGATCAGAAGATGAAGTTGGTGCGGGTGGAGTTGTAAAATTAGGTTTATCAGAATTGGTTGTTTCCTTAGCGGCTTCGTAAGCTTTACCTGGGCCGGGAGATCCTTCTTGTTTTGAGTCGACGAACTCAAAATTATCCAAAACGACCCGTAAAGCACTTCGTTTTTCCCCTTCTTTAGATTCCCATTGATCTAATTTCAGTCGCCCCTCGACAAATATTGCTCTTCCCTTGGAAAAAAACCTGCCAACAGCTTCCGCTCTTGGCCCAAAGCACTCCACATCGACAAAAGTAACTTCCTCTTTTCGATTTCCATCGGAATCCTTGTATGATCGATTGAGAGCGAGTCCAAAATTACAAACGGGGCGACCATTTGACATCATACGTACCTCGGGATCTCTCGTTAGGTTCCCGATAAGCAATACTTTATTTAATGATGCCATAGGTATTTAGCCGAAATTTTATCTTCTCTCAATAAGCACACGATCAACTTTTTTTTCCAACTTCAATCTTTCTTTTAAAGAGTCAGGAAAATTAGAGGACCCCGCAATTTCAAATTGGAGGTAAGTTCCCCTAATCATTTTTTTTTGCGGATAGGCAAAGTCATGTGTACCCACATTCTCAACTTTCGTAACATCTCCATCCGTATCTCTTATAATCTCACTAAGCTTTGGGATAATTTCATCCGCGGAGCCGTCAGCACCACGGGGATCAAAGACAATAGTAGCTAAATATGTGTTTTTACTCATGGGGGGTTTCTTTTGATTGATTAAATAAATTCATGGCTGAATAAACTCCTTCGTCAACAATCTTTAGCAAAGCATCGAAGAAATGAGGTTTTCTTGAGTTAAGATATTCTTTTTCAACAGGGGTAAATGATGATAAAACATGACGTGTCAAAGATGTATCATCAGCTTTTTTTCCAATTCCCAATCTAAGCCTTACCATCGTTTGACCCAGTGAATTTAAAACGCTTTTTACGCCATTATGTCCTCCATGCCCTTTCCCTCGAGAAATCTTTAAGGCGGCAAAAGGAAGGGTAATGTCATCATGTATCAAAATCGCCCCATCTAAGGGACAATTTGCATATGCAAGTAGCTTTTTTAAGTGAAGACCACTCTCATTCATATATGACATCGGTTTAAGAAGCAGACAGTTCTTCGTGCCTATCTGCAAATGAACAACTTCAGTCTCAAACTTTGACTTGTAAACGAATTTTGAACCCAATTGGAGACAAAACTGGTCAAGCAGCCAAAAACCGAGATTGTGGCGAGTGTCAACATAACGCTGTCCAGGATTACCAAGTCCAATGATCGCAATTTCTGCCACAGTAAATTCTCATATCAAGAAATGAACTTTACTCAGAATCGGATTCCGCAGATGAATCCTCGCTCTTTTCCGCACCTGTTTCTACAGTATCTTCATCCTCATTACCTAGAGTTTCTTCAGCATCAGACCTACCGCTTGCACTTCCAACACAAGATACTAAAATCATATCTTCGGTTGCAACATAAGCAACTCCATCGAGGGCAGGTAAATCCTTAACCTGTAAATTTTCGCCCAAGAGCAAATCCGAGATGTCTAGTTCTACCGAGGAAGGAAGTTTACTTGGCCTACAACGTATTTCAATGTCATTTGCCAAAACTTCCAAGATTCCGTTACTTGTTTTTACTCCTTCAGCCTCACCTTTGAGAACTAATGGTACTTTTGTTTGTAAATCCTCCCCTCGTGTAACTTGAATGAAATCAATATGCAAAATACGATCCTTGATTTGATCTCTTTGCAATTCTTTGATCAAAACAAGCTCATCTTCACCACTTTCGCCAAGTAGGCGAAATAGCGATGTAGTCCCTCCTGATTTACGAAGCAGCGTACGTAATTCGCTGTCTTCTACTGAGAAGCGTTTGTTAATTTCTTTACCGTATAAAATAACGGGGATTCTTCCTGCAGAGCGTATTTTATTATTAGCATTTCTACCAGTTTGCTTGCGGTCGAAAATCTTAAGAGTGAGGTCACTTAATTCAGACATGATTAATTGGAGTAAAAAGGTTAGAAAATAGAGATTCTCTCATACCCTTGCAAGCTATTTACAATAGAAAATCTAACTCCGTGATCAAACTAGAAATGATGCAAGAATCAATTCTTACTTTTGGCGTCATTAATCCACGCCAATACCTCAATTGCTCTTTGACCTTCTAGAATATGCCAACATGCCAATCCATTTCCTACCAAATCCCATTGGTTAAATTGCCAAACTACTTCCTTTTGTCGGTTGATTTCAAAGATCTGTGGATTACTTGAACCAGCGTGACAATTTCCGATCATGAAATTTCCATTTCCCAACTCCTGTAAACAAGTCATCCATCCAAGCTCAATTTTCGTACCTGGCACTCTTTTACTTATCTCCCAAACAACTTTCTTTTCTGGCGTGACTTCCAATACGCTTTTCCCACTGCCAGATGCAATTAGGGTATTTCCGTTTTTCAAGCGAATGGCTCCATAAACTCTAGTCCCTACCAAGAAGTCCCATACAACTTTCCCTGTACTCAAATCATATTCCGTCACAACTCCTGGTTGTTCAGAACAAATCAAAATTGTTCCAGAATCCGTAGACCTAGCCCATCGAGTGCTTGTTGTGCCTCCAGGTTTTAAGGGGAAGGAGTGAATTAAATCTCCTTTGGTGTTTACCTCAATCACACGTCCAATTTTACTTTCGACAATCCGAGTGTTGCCATTTTCTAGTCTGGCAAACGCATGTACATCAACTCGCTTGCCATTATTCCCATTGCTCTTTCCAGAATCATATTGCCACTTCTTTTCAAGATTTAAAGAAATTTCCTTAATTCGAGTCCAGTCATCATGGTATAAAATGTTACCATTCTTAAGCACATGCACATCATGGTGACCCGCATGCCCTTTTTGCGGACCATTCGTCTTAAACTTCCAAAGTACCTTTCCATTCGCATCCGTAATCGCCAATATGTTTTTGCCATAGGAGGCGGATACGAGGACTAACCTTTCGGCATATGTTGAACCAAAAGAGAAAAACACCAAAATTACTAGGACGATTAAAGATTTCATACTTTAGAGCTTGGGTTCTTTCCAGTTGGGAATCCCTTCATTTTGCAATTGTTTTTCATAAAGCACATGGAATGGACGAATGGGAGACATGGGGACATCCTCGTTCACCATCAACGGGCGCGTTTCTTCCCAAAACTTCTCGTAAGCTTTGCGCATTGAAATTACTATCTTCGGATACTTGTCAGCAACATTTGTGGTTTGACCAGGATCTACTTTCATATCGTAGAGGCTATTTTCGACCAGACGAAAACGTTCATTCCTGACAGCAAAACCTTTCCACTTTCGCTCTGTTGGTTCAGTGCCTGTTTTCCAACGTCCTTTATGGGTAAATAGATAGCGATCCGTCCACTCTGCCTTGGCGTTCTTAAGTAGAGGAACGAGGCTTCGTCCATCGATTTGGCCTTTCGGCAATTTGCTAATTCCCGCAATATCCGCAAGTGTTGGCAAAAGATCAATGTGCGCAGAAAGTTTTTCGATTTCTCTGCCCGGTCCAAATTTACCCTGCCAGCGAACGAAGAATGGCACACGAACACCCCCTTCATCTGCTGAACCTTTGGCACCTTTCATCCCTGCATTAAATCCTTCCATGGCTTTTCCATCGGTACTTGTACCAAGTTTAGAACCTTGCCTAACCATTCCCCCAACCGAACCATTATCGGACATAAATATAAGGATGGTATCTTTGCTAAGATCCCATTGATCGAGCTTCTTCATTAGCCTTCCCATGTTCTCGTCGATGTTCTCGATCATTCCATAAAAGCCGGCATCTCTTTCGGAGAAACCAAGATCTGTGAAACGCTTCGCATTTTGGGATGGGGCAATGAAAGGACCATGAGGGGCATTTGTTGTTATATAGGCAAAGAAAGGCTTTTTCTCTTCGCTCATTTGTTTCATCCAACCCAGTCCAGCGGTAAAAAATAAATCGGTACAATATCCTTTGGTTTTAACAAATGAACCGTTGTGTCTAATAACCGGGTCAAAATATTTATTGCCGGGGACATCCGCACATGAACAGTTGAATTTTTGTCCTATGCCTCCAGCTCCATGGATAAAGGCTTCATCAAAGCCACGCTTATGGGGTTGATAATCTTCTTCATCTCCAAGGTGCCATTTACCAAAAATCCCAGAGGTATATCCGGCTTTTTTTAAAATCTGAGGCAGGGTAATCGTGCTTAAGGCCATTCTTTCACGCTCTAATATCGTGTGGGTTATTCCGTTTTTCATTGGATGACGACCTGACATAAGAGCAGCCCTTGTAGGTGAACAAGTCGGGCTAACTAAAAATCTCTCGAAACGAGTGCTTTGTCCATGCAGTTTATCTAGATTAGGCGTTTTGATCCAAGGATTACCATGTTTGCCGATAGGACCATAGCCTTGGTCGTCAGTGATAACTAAAATGATATTTGGCTTCTTTCCGAAAGGGAGGGCGTTAAGTCCATCAGCAAATAGGACCGGTGCCATTAATAGTAATAACTTTAATAGGTTCATTCCAGTAGTTGATAAAATCTTTAGAAAAATTAGAACCCGAAAATGGGAATAACTAAAACTTTTTCTTCCAATCACTCTACAAATTGATGGATTGGTAATCATAAAATCTTGGAACATATTTTATTTTTACCTCGCCAAACTTGTCATGTTCTTCTCAAGAATGAAGATTTGTAATCACATAAACTATTTTGCCCCATTCTAATTAAAGATGAAATTTCTCAAATTCTCTTTCACATTTTTTTTAATATACATCGGCGCCTTTGGTGAAAATGAAGATTACCAAAAGTATGCCATGTTTGCCCAAAATGCTGAAAGAGCAAAAGCTACTCAGCCCATAAAAACTGAGCTGCCACTAAAGCTAACCAAAAATACGCGTATTGCCCTCATTGGAAATACCCTCTTTGACCGACTTCGGAATTTTGGACATTTTGAAGCTCTTCTTCAGCAGGGTCACCCTAATCATGAGTTAATAATTCGAAATCTTGCATGGTCAGCCGATGAAATTGATCTGCAACCCAGGCCAGATAATTTCGCCGACACCAATCAGCATCTGACGGCAATGAAAGCAGATCTGATTATTGCAGCATTTGGGTTCAACGAATCATTTTCAGGAATTAAAAAAATTCCTGACTTCAAAATTCGCCTACAAGCATATTTATCCACCTTAAAAGCTGCAGCTTATAATGGCGATTCTGCGCCGCAAATTGTAATGGTTTCACCAATTGCCAATGAAAATGTTGATGGTGTGGATGCTGGCACCATGAATAACAACCGTCTTCTTGCCTACACCAACGCATTGAGTGATGTATGTGCTAAAGAAGAAGTTGGCTTCATTGATTGCTACTCACCTATTTCGAAATCAATCGAAAGCTCGCAAAGAAAACTAACCATCAATGGATGCCACTTAAATGAATTTGGTTATCAGCAACTTGCCAAAATTCTATTTGAAGGTCTCACTGGTCATTCTCCTCCACCGCTTAATCAGGATGTCCGGGCAGCAGTAATCGAAAAAAATACCCAGCATTTTTATCGTTACCGACCTCTCAACACTTTCTACTACACAGGTGGGAGGCGAGGAAAGTATGGGTACCTAGATTTTTTACCTGCGATGAAAAACTTTGACCTGATGACTTCCAACCGCGATCTAAGAATACACCGACTCGTTAAAGGAGATAATCCTAGCCCAATTATTGACGATTCCAATGTCCCTATGCTGCCCATTACCGAGCAGAGCAGAGGGGCCAATAAATGGATGACTCCAAAGGAGGAATTAGAAGCTTTTGAAATAGACCCCCGTTTTGAAGTATCGCTTTTTGCAAGTGAAGAAGAATTCCCGGACATTGCTTGCCCAATACAAATGCGTTGGGATTCAAAAGGTCGGATGTGGGTGAGTTGCTCAACAACATATCCCCATGTGTATCCAGGTCAGTCACCAAATGACAAAATTGTTATCCTTGAGGATTTAGATAAAGATGGAAAGGCTGATAAATGTTCAGTCTGGGCTGAAGGACTCAATGTTCCCTTATCTTTTGAATTTGGGAATGGTGGCGTATATGTCTCTGAAGAGCCACACATGACTTTCCTAAAAGATACGAATGGAGATGGTAAAGCTGATCTAAGAGAAATTCCACTGACCGGATTTGGATGCGAAGATTCGCACCATGCTCTTCATGATTTCGCATGGACACCGGATGGCGACCTAATCTTCCGAGAATCGATCTTCCATCATTCACAAGTCGAAACCCCATATGGACCAGTAAGACAAAAAAACAGTGGATGGTTTGCATGGGAACCCAAAAAACATCGATTAACGTCGTTTGGCAGCCACCCCAGTACCAATCCATGGGGAGTTACATTCGACAAATGGGGCAATCATGTAGCTAGTTATCCAATATTTGCCGCTGCTCACCACGCATTAGACCCTCCATATCCCGAACAACATCCTAGACCTAACGGGATGCAGGCATATTCAGGAGTTTGTGGTCAAGAATTCATAGATTTTCCAAATTGGCCAGATGAACTACAAGGTATGATGGTTAAAGTAAGGTACAAACCCACCAATCGTGTGGAGCTATTGGAATGGAATGAATATGAGTATGGTTATGAAGAAAAATATGTGTCAGATATCATCTTTTCGAAAAACTTAAGTTTTATTCCGGTTGATTTGCGGTATGGCCCGTTGGGAGCGATGTATGTTTGTGACTGGTATAACCCGGTTAAGGGACATGCCCAATATTCCCTCAGGGATGAAAGACGGGACCGAGTATCTGGAAGAATCTGGAGAATTATGCCAAAACAGGCTAAACCTGTTTCACCACCAAAGATTCAGAATACAAGTATTGAAGAACTCTTAGAGATACTCAAAAGAAAAGAATATCGATATCGTTACTGGGCAAAAAGAGAACTCAGGGAAAAAGATCCCAAGATTGCTAAAAGAGTAATTGATCAATGGGTTGAAAAACTAGATCCTAAAGATCCAAGATACATAAATCATCAACTAGAAGCTATTTGGGCCTACAGGAATCTTGATCTAACAAACATTCCTCTTTTGAAGGAATTGCTCAACTCCGATAATCATCATGCCAGAGCTGCTGCTGCAAAACAACTGAGATACTGGCATGGAAAAACTAAAGATGGAAATAAATTGCTGGGACAAGCTGCCAAAGACCCAAACGGATTGGTAAGAATGGAAGCTGCCATTGCCTGTAGTTATATAGGCACCAAGGAAGCATTTAATATTCTAAGACAAATGAATGAATTACCGAATGAAAAACATTTAAATTATGCAATCATCACAGCACTTGGTTCCCATAAAATAAGAAATTTTTGGGATCCAAAAACAGTTGAGGTGGATTATCCGGAAATAGCCACTATTTTGAATAAGAATAAGCGTAAAGAAAAGGAAGCTGAGATATCGAAAAAGAATTCTAAATTTGACCGCCAGCGTAATTTATTAAATGTAAAAATTAAATGCTTAAAAGAAAGAATGCTTTTTGATCTTGAAACTATTTCAGCAAAAAAAGGCCAACCCATTAGGCTTGAATTTTACAACCCCGATGCGACTCCGCATAATTTTGTACTCGTAGAACCGGGTTCTCTCGAAGAAATAGGAAAGGCTGCAAACCTGATGGCCACCGATCCCGTTGCTGCAAAAACAGGTCAGTTTATTCCTAATTCAAAAAAAATAATTATGCATACTAAAATGCTCAAGCAAGAAGAAAAGGAGATTCTGCGTTTTAATGCACCCAAAAAACCCGGAGAATATCCTTACATGTGTACTTTTCCTGGTCATTGGACAATTATGAAGGGTGTATTAATTGTTAAATAAATGAAACTACTTAAGTTTTTATCGCTATTCTTACTTAGCAATCTAAGTCTCTATTCAAAACCAAATATTATTCTGGTCATGACTGATGATCAGGGCTGGGGCCAAACAGGTTACATGAATCACCCTGTTCTTAAGACACCGAATCTTGATAAAATGGCGGAAAGTGGTCTTTGTTTAAAACGCTTTTATGCAGGTGGGCCCGTCTGCTCACCAACAAGGGCTACCGTGCTCACTGGACGTACTCATGATCGTACAGGTGTATTCAATCACGGAAATGCACTCAGATTGCAGGAGAAAACTATTTCACAGGCATTATTAAAAGCAGGTTACGCGACTGGCCACTTCGGTAAATGGCATTTAAATGGCCTAAGGGGTCCAGGGGTCCCCATCCTTAAGAGTTACCCTAATGGACCAAAGGACTTTGGTTTTCAAAAATGGGTATCTGTCACCAATTTTTTTGACCTAAATCCAGTAATGAGTCGAAATGGCAACTTTAAAGAATTTTCCGGTGATTCATCCGAAATCATCATTGATGAAGCTTTGTCTTTTATCACTGAACAAAACAAAAGAGAAAAGCATTTCTTCTGCGTCATATGGTATGGTACGCCTCATAGTCCATTCATGGCTCTAGAAAAGGATCGGGACGATTTTGTCGGTCTCAATGATGCTTCTAGAGATCATTACGCAGAACTCACAGCAATGGATCGAAGTATTGGATCCTTAAGAAGTGGTCTCCGTAAATTATCTGTGGAAAAAAATACCATTGTTTGGTTTATGAGTGATAACGGTGGTTTACCAAAGATCAATCCATCCACAACAGGTGGCTTGAGAGACTTTAAGGGAAGCCTTTACGAAGGCGGTATCAGAGTGCCTTGCGTGATTGAGTGGCCCAATGTCATAAGTGTACCGAGAAACACTGATTACCCAGCTGGAGCTGTTGATATTTTTCCAACTATTTCAGAAATCGTTGGTTTACCAAAAGAATCATGTATCTACCCACAAGATGGAGAAAGTATTTTAAAGCTATTTAAGCAGGAATTACCTCCTAGAAAAAAACCTTTAATTTTTAGCAGTAATAACCGAATGGCAGTCATTGATAATCATTGGAAGCTACTAAGTTTACCGGGCAAAAATAGTCCAAAGCTTGAACTCTATGACCTGTCAAAAGATATGGCTGAAACCACCAATTTGAAAGATAAAGAGAGAAGAATTTTTAGAAATTTAAATAAACTTATAAACTCTAGTATGATCTCGATACAGAACAGCGTAATAGGGATGGACTACATTGAAGGTAAAGTTGCAGAACAACCTCCAAGAATATTTTGGACAGAAGTAAAAGACTATGAGAAATATTTTAAAGACTGGAAAAAACGTCCCGAATACAAACGGTTAAACAACAGGTGAATCAAATGCGAATTAAATATTTAATTAAATTTTACGTAGAAATCTCTTCTTTTCTTTTTTTTCTTTTTTCTGCTACAAGTCTTCTTAGTGATCGGCCTAATATCGTTTTAATTATGGCAGATGACCTAGGGTTTTCAGACCTAGGGTGCTATGGCTCAGAAATCCAAACCCCCCATTTGGATCGTCTTGCCAACAACGGAATCAAGTTTACCCAATTTTACAACACTTCAAAATGTCATTCCTCGCGCGTTTCACTTTTAACTGGCCTGTATTGTGATCAAGCAGGTAGTTCATCACTATCAAGAGGAGCAACTATTGCCGAAGTTCTTAAACCTGCAGGGTATTCAACCTGGATGACTGGAAAATGGCACCTAAGCAAACAACCGACTGATTTCGGTTTTCAAAAGTACTGGGGTCATCTATCAGGTGCCACAAACTTTTTTACAGGAGACAATTCATTTAGACTAAATGGGAAAGAATGGAATGTTCCCAAAGTGCTAAATGGCAAACCTTTCTACACTACTCATGCAATCACTGATTTTGCCTTACAGTTTTTATCAGAAGGTAAAGTCAACAATGACTCTGATCCGTTCTTTTTGTATATTGCTTATAATGCACCTCACTATCCACTACATGCACCAAAAAAAGATGTTTTGAAATACAATGGTATTTATGACAGGGGCTGGGATTTTATCCGAAATCAACGCTATCAAAAACAAATTAAATCAGGTTTAATCCCTAACAAATATAAACTTTCACATCGGGCTTCTCATACACCAGCATGGAATGACATTAAGCAAACCGAGAAGCAATGGGAAGCAAATCGAATGGAAGTTTTTGCTGCTATGATTGATGTTATTGATCAAAATATAGGACGCTTGCTAAACGAATTAGAAAGTCGCGGTGTATTAGACAACACGCTTTTACTTTTTTGTGCAGATAATGGTGGCTGTCCTTTTGAACGAACTAGGGGAAGAAATTTAGTGCCATGGGACCCACAATCATATTGGACCTACGATGCTTCATGGGCACAAGTCAGCAATACCCCTTTTCGGCTATATAAACAAAATCAGCACGAAGGTGGAATTTCATCTCCGCTAATTGCTCACTGGCCCAAGGGGATAAAAGCAAAACCCGGCAGTATTACACGTCAACCGGCTCACCTCATTGATTTCATGGCAACCTTCATTGAATTAGGTAAAGCTACTTACCCCAAAAAAATAGGAAACCGTCAAATTGATCCCCTAGAAGGAAAGTCACTTACTCCAATCTTTAATAATGAAAAAAGAGATGGACATGATTCCTTGTACTTCCACTTCGGCACCGACAGAGCTCTTAGAAAGGGAAAGTGGAAACTGGTTTCTGCAAAAGGAGGGAAATGGGAACTTTATGATCTTGATAAGGATCGTACCGAATTAAACGACCTATCCGAAAAATATCCTCAAAAAGTTAATCGTATGTCGAAAGAATGGTTTGATATAGCCAGAAACAAAGACCGACTGAACGAAAAGGCTCTCAAGCCGGTAAAACTGGAATTGAAATCATTGTCTTTCAGAAAAGATACATCCGGTCAGTTAGTTGATTAGCTTTGCTTTGCATTCCATGGTCCTGTTATCGCAAGAGTTAAACCGTCGTGTTGCATATTAACAAAAAGGGTTGAGCCATCTGGTGAGAATGTAGCTCCAGCAAATTCCCCAGTACTTTTGGCATTTTTGGCTAATTTAAATATTTTCCCTTGTGGGGTAATTACATCCAAATATTGTTTTCCTCCTCCATCCTCACAGAGAATTAAGTCTCCCCATGGAGCCACCGTTATGTTATCACAATTATCTACCAAGTCAGAATCGTTAGGCTCGGCAAATAAAAAGAGTTTTCCGCCTGAAATTTGCCAAATTTGACCATACTGCTTTTTGCCTCCATTCGTACATGCAAAATAAATAGACTCTTTTGAATACCACATGCCTTCGCCTCGGGCAAAACAAGCTGCACCTTGATCAAACCCTCGAAAGCGCAAATCATCTTTTGGTGAATGAACATCTTTCATTTCAATCCATTCTAGTTCCAATTCCTGCCCAACTCTGACATTTTGATCCTTCCAATTTCTTGTATCCAAACTTGGAGAATTTTTAACCTTCAAGGAATAAAGTTTTCCACCTTTTGATAGCTTACCCTTAACTTTGGGAATATATTTATAAAGCAGACCTTCATGCCTGTCTTCTGTAAGATAGACATCTCCGCTTTTTGGGTCTACAGCAATAGCCTCATGATTAAATCTTCCCATTTCTTTCAGAGGGATAGGCTTATTTAATTGGGGGTTCTCCGTGGCAGGCACCTCAAAACACCATCCGTGATCCTGCAGGCATGGTCCTCCAGCACCGGCAACCGTTTCCTCGCAAGTAATCCATGTGCCCCAAGGAGTTGGTCCCCCCGCACAATTCCTTACAGTCCCGGTTAAACTCAGGAACTGTCTTACAACTTCCTGTTTTTTGACATCATAAACCACTGTGGTAGTTCCACCCATGCAAGGTGATGACTTGCCCATATCATAGATGAGATCTTCACGAACTTCCTTCAATTTTATATTCTTGTTCCCGAAAGGACCATCTTTAGACGGTGTGCCTGGATTAATCTCATGATTCCGAATAAGAATTACTTCGTTTGCTTTGGAGGATTTAAAGGTAGCCATCCCGTCCGGTTTGTCTGGCAGGAAAAATCCATCAGACATTTGATCTCCCACTTTGCCAATAATGCGATATCTAAAATTTGGAGGTAAATCCAATATGCCTTTCTCATCCTTCACAAGTTTTCCATAGCCAAGATGATTGGACTCTTGCTTGCCACTTAGAGATAAGGTTTTCAACCCCATGAAGCCTAGTGCAAAACTACCAGTCGAAGACAAAAAAGAACGTCTGGAATTATTCATAAAATTTTGAAAAATTATTCAGTCAAGAGAGGATTGGTGACAAGAGAACAAGGATTTTAAATGAAGAGTATAGTAAAGCAGTATTACTCTTCCTTCGACCATTCAATGTACTGCTTGGAAACATCTGCTTGGTTAGGATCGCCAACATGAAACAGAAAACGATATTTAAAATTCTTTTTTTCTTCTTTTTTGAGTACTAGGTTACCTTCACCTTGAGGTTTCCCCTCAAAATGGTGAATACCAAAAGGGTTTGCGGCCACCAAACCGTAGTCCCTTGCATGCCACCAAGTCGGATGCCTCGGATTGGATGGGTGGTCAAAAATTGAGATACATAAATCGTAATCTTGAAATTTTGCCCAATAAGAAATCCATGAAGCCCTTTTTCCCCATACGGATTTTCCAACAATTCCTTCACTATTAATTGAATTTCCTCGTGCAACCTTGCCTTGAAGTCGAAATTCAGGTGCCATTCGAATACCCATAGTACCCTCCTTTGTATCTCCAAAAATCAAATCGTCGGCTGATGCAATCAGGGTAATCTCGAAATCAATTGCTCGGTGATTGATATCCGGCGCATAAAAGGAAAGCGTTCTAATATCCTCGCAGATGGTCTTTCCTTTCGGGTCTTTCCATAAATTACTTACCGTGAAAGAATTTTCAGTAATTTCTAAGATTTCATTATGTTGAATTTTTCCTTTTCCTGCAGCCCAAAAATCAATTCCATTAACTTCCCCATGTGAATACCAAAGCGAGGCGTGATGAGGATGATCCTCAGCTTCTCCATCCTTGGCACCCTCAAGTGGATATTGCCTGGTTCTGGCTATCCCTCGAGGTCCAATTACAGGATATAGTACTGGCTTAAAGCGATTCGGATCATCGTAAATGTACTGAGTAAAAAGTTCGGTGCCTGCTCTTACAATAAGTTTGCCATTATCCTTGGTTATCGAAATTTCGGATGCATACGCAATCTCGTATACAAACAACAGTGCAAGGCAGATATGTAGGATAGCTTTGATTTGAGGGATCTAGTGAAAATTATGGACAATTAAATAGCCTAAGGATTTGGTCAATAAACTATTGGACATTGCTTTTCTTCAAAATGTTCAAGACAAATTCTCTGTGTTGGCCGAATATTGACTGAGAAGACTTTTCAAACTCTAGCACTCTTTCTTGTGGAAGAGTAGAACTTCCAGTTAATATCTGCTTCTGTGGTCTTCCAATCCGATTTTCTCCTTGGTCCACTCTACAGTATCTTTCAGAACCATTGCGGTGATAAAGAAAGGCCCATTCATCGACTAGTAATCCGAAGATTATTTCAAATGCCAGAATGCTTCCTTTTTCATCAAACCAAAGAGTTAAACTGATCGAATCATCCGCATATCTGACCCGAGTCTGGTCACTAATGATTGAATTATTGTGCAGAAGCTTGAGCATTGCCAAATTTTGACACTAATGACACAAAATTATCAAGCTATTGTGAAAGAAACTGCCAAAACAAAAACCCAGACCATAACCTGTGCGAAAAAGGCATGCAAATTTCCACAAACATGTAAATGGAATCAAATGTGTATGATACAAGGGTTGGAGCTTAGTATTGCTTCAAAAAAAACTCTCTCTTCATCAAAGGAGGAGAAGCAAGAATGCAAAACTAAGAGGTAAAAGACTTTAAGGATTTAGGTTTATCCAGAATCTCTTTAAGCACGAAAGCTTTTTTGAGATTTTGCGAACCTCCAGAAAGTGAATCCTTTAACCAATAAGTGCTACTATTAGAGAAATTCTCATCACTGATCCCTACATTTTGCTTAGATTTAGTTTGAGCCCATGCTTCGTCTATTGAGACTTTGGAAACAGGCAGACTATAGTGATCTTTATCTTCTTGTGATGAAACAATAGGTGGTGGGGCGAATTCTTCCTCCTCCTCAATTTCAACTGGCACGGGTGGGGATGCCACCTCCCGATCTGCATCCTCTGGTTGAGTAGCTCGTTTCCAGGCTTCTTTGAGAACATCTTCCAGGCTTTCGCCTTCAGCAGAAACCTCTTTTTCTATAGGCTTTGGTTTAGAAGAAGGAGTTCCTTCTTTCTTTTGAAAAAACTTCCCAACAAAAGATGCAATAACTAAGCCGATAATAAGCAGCGTATCCAGAGGGAGCTCGGTCATTCCGTGAAAATTTGTTTAAAATTTTTTAGACAGGAATTTATTCTACTCCTTTTGAAATGCTCTCCCGCATATCGGTGTCTGCTTCAACATTTCTCAAGCGATAATAATCCATAACTCCAAGATTTCCGCTCCTGAAAGCCTCTGCCATGGCTAAGGGGATTTGGGCCTCAGCTTCAACCAATTTTGCCTGCATCTCTTGTACCTTCGCTTTGTTCTCTTGCTCTAGGGCAACAGCGGCAGCCCTTCTAATTTCGGCTTGAGCTTGAGCCACTTCCTTATCGGCGGCGGCTTGTGAAGACCGAAGAGCGGCACCACGATTTTCACCAAGATCGACATCAGCAATATCAATAGAAAGAATTTCAAAAGCAGTTCCTTGATCCAATCCACGATCCAAGACTTTTTCGGTGATGGAATTGGGATTCTCTAAGACAACCTTGTAGTTTTCGGAAGAACCTATGGTTGAAACAATACTTTCTCCAACCCGAGCAATCACCGTCTCTTCTTGTGCACTACCAACATAACGGTCGAGGTTACTTCGAACGGTTACACGAGCTCGAACCTTAACTTGGATACCATCCTTCGCAACACCGTCAATGGTTTCTCTGCCCTCGATCATACAATCGATCACTTTGGGGTTAATCGATGTACGAACAGCTTCCAGAACAGATTTACTCGTTCCGCGTGTCGCAAGATCAATCGCACAAGCACGGTCCCATGCAAGTTCTATATTCGCCTTGGCTGCTGCAATCAAAGCTTGAACAGTTTGAACTACATTTCCTTCAGCCAAATAATGAGCTTCGAGTTGATCCGTTTCTAATGGAATACTAGCCTTAACAGCTGTAATTCGAGCATCTACGATCATACCTACCGGCACACCCCGTAGCCTCATAGCCAATAGGGTCGTAAAGCTAACTGGAGCACGAGCGAGAAAAGCCTTCAACCAAGTGTTGAAGAAAGAGATGATAACAAGTGAAATAACCAGTCCGACAACTAGCAATAGTCCAATAATGATCCATTCAATCATAGTTTTATTTTAAGATTTGTTTAGTGTTTAGTAGAATTGGCAATTCCATGCAAAATTAAAGTTCACGAACACGAATTCTAAAGTTCTCCACAGCTCTGACTTCAACATTCGAACCCTTTGGAATTAGTTTGTCTTCGCTTACGGCATCAAATTCTTCTTTACCAATCTTAACAAGTCCTTCAGGGTGCATGTCAGTAAGAGCTTCTCCACGCTCACCGATAATTTCGCAAGGGATAAGCAGTTTATTACTTAATCCATCAATGGCATCTTGGAGGAAAAGTTTTTTACCCAAAGGGCTTCTGGATAGCCATTTAAACTGGGCAAAGACGACAACAATTCCGCCAAGTCCGCCAACAAGCAATGTGATGGCTGGAGCAAACCATCCACCAAACTCAACATGAGCAAAGTATGCTGCTCCAAACATCCCCAAAAAACCTAATACTCCAAGAATGCCACCAGGAACGATTGCTTCCATGCCAATCAAAAAATAGCATAAAATCAGAATACCTAGTACCTCGGTCATTTTTAGACAACTTTTACGACTATATCGAATTCAGAAGCTCTGATTACTTCTACCCGTTCCCCCTTGGATATTTTACCAAGGGTGGATCGAGCATCATATCGATTACCTTCAACTTCTATCTGCCCACTTGGAAATAATTCTGTAGTTGCAGTTCCTAGTTTACCAATAATTTCAGAGTATGCTTGCTCGGATTCCTTTTGGTTACGAACAGAACCCGTGATAGAAGTGTTTAAAATAAGCTTTTGCCAAATTGAAGTCTTGGGAAGTATTTTCGCTGCAAGAAAACCAAAACATATTGTAAGCCCCATGGTTTGAAGCATTTCCAATAGAGGTGGTCGCAAAACCTCCATACTCCAGGAGAAATCCGGTGTTGGCCAAATATCTACCATTGCCCAAAAGAGACCGCCTACCATTAAAATCATGCCCAACAAACCCGGAATAATCATTCCAGGAACAAGAAATATTTCAACTAAGACCAGACAAGTTCCTAATAGAAAAATTAAAAGCTCTTCCTGACCTGCAAGGCCAGCAATATATTTCGATCCAAAAAATACTAGTAGCAAAAGAAGTCCTGCCACACCAAATATGCCAAACCCCGGAGTCTTGAATTCTACGAAAATACAGACCAAACCAATGCTTAGGATTAAGGGGGCAATTCCATTTAACCAAAGACCAATTTCCTCAGCCCAATTTATCTCCATTTTCTCTAACGTCCAATTATTCTCACCCACACGATCGTCCAAAAGGTCTTCCACACTCTCAAAAACACCAAACCCAAGCAGAGGAGTAGGAGGATTGCCATAAAGCTCGCAAGCTTCAGTCCCAGTAAGTGTAAGAAGCTCTCCTTTTTTCTTAATCAAATTACCTTCTGCAGTCCTGATTGGTTCACCATCAATGACAAGACTTTCGTTTGCATCCATCATCGCAGACATCACTTGCGAACGATAAGGATAGTCACCTGCATAATTTCGAATCTTTGCCTTAAGATAAGAATTTATCTTTCTCTTCATAGACGAATCAATGTTACCACCTCCACCACTAACCGCTTCGGCAGCGCCAATTTGAGATTTTGGCGAGAAGGCTATTTCGCTCGTAGCAATCGCTATGTATGCTCCAGCTGATATCGCCTCGTCATTAACATAAGTAAAAATCCTTCCTTCGAACCTCTCGATGTTCTCGATAATTTCTTCCATAATTTCGAGAGTCACTCCTAATTCACCTCCAGGAGTATCCATATCGAGAATTACAATATCTGCACTTTTAGATATAGCGTTTTTCAATCCTCTTCTTGTGATATCTAGTATTGGGGGACCAATTTGTTCACGAATTGGAATAACATAGGCCAAAGACTTTTTGGACAGAGTTTCATTAAGATCCAATATGGCCTTGGACACAGCATTCGAAGAATTCTTTTCTCCATTGACGCAAAGCAAACCCCAAATGAATGAAAATAATATGAGAAGGGTAGATTGAAGTAATTTGAGACGCATTGATTACCAAAAAAAACATTATGTTTAATTATTGTAATTGCGCAAACAGGAAAGAACAGGCAATTCAATAGAATGGAATTGATTCGCTATCAGGAACACGATATCCGGCGTTGGGATGTTGGCCCATCTACATTTTTGGCGGCCCCAGAAAAAGGTGCCCTTTTATTGAATTGGCACTTGAATATGAGCGATGGTTCCGTAAGAGATATTATTCACTGGCCTGAAGAACCATCTGGTTCCGAATTAAATGGCACACATGGTGGAATACCCATTCTCTTTCCGTTTGCTGGCAGATCATATTCTGAGGGACATGAAGACCGTTGGAGAACTCCTAATGGGGAAGAAAAATCTATGCCTATGCATGGATTTGCCAAAGATGCATCTTTTGCAATCCGGTCGATCGATCAATCCGGCTTTGAGGTTGAAATGCTCCAGACTTCAGAAATGAAGTCTCTATACCCATTTGATTACACTTTTACTATAATATACCACTTTCATGAGCTAACCCTTCAAATTAGCTTAGTTCTTGAAAATGAAGGAAGAACGCCCATTCCATGGTCAGCAGGACTTCACCCCTACTTTCAAATACCTTGGCGAAAAAATCTTTCTCTATCTGAACATTCCCTTCAAATTTCTGCTAAAAAAAAGTTTCTCTATCGAGAGGGTGGGGTATTAACCCAGAGAAATTCTGCTCCTAATCCGCAAACTTTGGAAGATCCGGAATTAATTAATTCTATTTTTTACGAACTGGAAAACCCATACGCCGAAGTTTCCCTTCTTAACGGTGAGGAAACGATAAAGATTTCGGAAGTTGGAGGAGCTTCCGTTGGCTCTCGCTTAACCTTCGTAACATGGACACAACCTGACTTACCCTTTTACTGTATAGAACCTTGGATGTCCCCACCCAACTCACCTGGAAATCAAACGACCCGAATGGTTGCCCCAGCTGCTCGAGATGAGTTCACCATCGAAATAGAATTAGCTTGAGTCTGGCAAAGCATGCAAAACACCATCCCAGAAAGTAATTCTTTGCTTAATACTTAATTCTGCCTGACAGAGAATCTCTTCTTCGATCAAAGGATTGCCGGCACACATGCCCACCAAAAGCTTTTGGGCCATCGGTCCATGATGATCACCGTCGAGCTCTGCATGTCTTTCTAAGTAATATCGAAAAACAGGCACTTCATCTTTTCCCAATTTTGAATGATCCAAAATTCTCTGAAACATCAATGGGACAATGTCTTCTCTGCCTATGGCAAAGGAAGATGCTATTTGGTGTAACTTGCCATTTTGGATTAGTTCGAAAGTATTTTTCATAAAAGACTGCGATGGCGAAGGAATACTAACCATTTGCAACGAGCTGGTTATTCCTTGTTTTTGTACACTTTCCAAAAAATAGCTAATCGTTTCGGTAGATGCTCCAACTTCTTTCATCGCCTCAAGATATAATTCGAAGTGGCTCTTGTAGTTTTCATCTCCATCTTGGGCAAAAGCTAGATCTGATTCTTCTTCCATCACTATCTCATTTATAAAACGTACCATGTTACCATTTGGATTGGGAATCCATGGAGAACCCATTGGAACCAAATCCATCTGCAGTTTTTTCAGCAGAGACATAAAATCCCACACAGCAAATACATGGTGCTCCATAAACACTTTCAACTGCTCGACCGTATTTATACTAGAAAAAATACTATGGTTTTCGAGTTTCTCTTTTAATGGAGTAAGCGACTTTAAGTTCATAAGATCATAATATTCCCTATTAGGGATCTAACAAAAATCAGCGGGAGATTTTTAAAAAACCCAACCTATTCCGATCTTAAATGTATCCCCATTTCCATGATCAAGAGTACCCTGATGGTCAAAAAGGTCATGTTTCCACTCAATTCTACTATGAATAGTATCATTGTGGTTGAAATAGAATGCAGGTCCGGTCGTTAATGTCTTGGATTCATCATCTTCATAATGCAAGTCCGACTCCCAGAATATCGATCCGTTGGATTTCTTCGTTTCAAAATTGTAACCTAAATCAATTGAAGAAACTAATTCTGCTGGTCGATCACCGTGAAAAATCCACCAACCTGCACCAATGCCATAAAAGAATTTTGATGTCTCTGCTTCATAACCTGCACCCAAACCTGTACCCAACTCTTTATAATAAATGTCAAAATCATCCTTCTTTTCCAAAGGAATTCGGAGCATTGGTTTGAAAGTCCATGATCCACTTTTACCATCCAAATTGAAGTATCGTTTGATTGGTAAAGCTAATGTTAGATCTCCCCATCCGTCATCCTTTTGAACAATTTTGCCACCAGACCCATTTGGCATATCTCGCTCTGCATCCAATACATATGGTAATTTAGCAGAAAGGCGAATTTCTTTCTTCCATGTATAAACGCCTTCTAGATGAAAGATATTAACTTCTTCTGAGAAACCCCGATGAAGCTTTTTGCTTCCTTGGAGCAAATCATCCTCAGTTCTGTATTCATAATGAAACTGATAACCCCAACCACCAGACCAGCGAGGCATCATATTCATGATTGGCTCATCACCATATAAAAAATTACAAGAAACTTTCAGGGTCAGAGCGAGGACCCAAAGTAATATTCGCATTATATAGTTAGTATAAAATCAGTGCTGTTCGTGATGAACTACTTCAACAGACGCATCATGTTTATATCTAAGGGCATCTAAGTGTCCGTCATGCAAGTGATATTTTTCAACAGCAATATAACCAGCATCTTCAACTCGTTCAATTACCTCTTTGTCGTTTAGCAAAAACTCTTTTTCCTTAAAGGCAATCGTAACAAGTTGAGTATCAGGATCCATATCAATACCGTCACGAAAACGCGATTTATCCACGCCTTTCATTTTGGAAAGATTTTTCCTTATTCCAATTGCACAGGAAGGACAGACTAAACCTTTAACATAAACTAAAGCAATGTTTACTTGTTCCAAAAGAACTTTCTTTGCACTTAACAACCTAACTTCAACTGTAGCCTCCTCTTTGTCATCATTCGCCAAAACATATGTGGATACAAAAATGGAAATAATAAAGAAAGTAAAACATTGGAAGTAATTCATCATATTAAAATAATTGGAGTACTTTTAAATTTCAACATGTTTAGCCAAAATTAATTTGATAATTTTTGATCTGGCACTCCCGCTGGGAGTCGAACCCAGATCTTCGGTTCCGGAGACCAATGTTCTATCCATTGAACTACAGGAGCATACTATTTGATAAAATATTGAAACCTTGATTCGGTCAAATTCATTAAAAAACTCTCTTTAGAAGGAGTCAGTTAAGCTTGGTTTAGCTTAAATAGTATACTTTTGGATAAAAATTTGAAAAAAGCCTTGACGAGATCAGCTAATTGAGATTGAGTCTCAATATCAGTGAGACTGAGTCTCAATCTCATTGCCCCAAAACAAACTCAAACAACAAATGAAAAAAATCATCACTCGTAAACATGGTGTTGTTGCTCTGGCTATCGCCTTGGCAAACTTTAACCTAACGGCTCAAGATGATGGCGGTGAAGCCACTACTGAGCTAAATCCACTTAATGTCGTTGGCTCCCAAGCAGATGCACCAGCATTGTCTTCTGGTTTAAAGTCTTCTGGCCTAGTCAAAGACATTCCAAAAAGTATCTCAGTTGTAACTGACGATCAAATTAAAGCACAGGGATTGAAGAGTGTCGGCGATATCATCGACTACACTCCAGGTGTTAATAATTCTCAAGGTGAGGGGCATCGTGATGCTGCCGTAATTCGTGGTATGCGAACCACTCAGGATTTCTATCGCGACGGCATTCGAGACGATGTACAATACTACCGACCGCTCTA